>JAEUHS010000095.1 GCA_016794035.1 Planctomycetota bacterium | reverse complement strand
CACGACGCCGAGCACCAGCAACGCGCAGACGATGTGCAGCGCGAGATTGCCGATCCGGTACGCCGTCGCCAGGGGCAGGCCGAACGTCGGCTGGAGCGCGAACGTCGCGCACACCAGCGGCCGGTTCGCGAGCGGCATGTGCCACGTGCCGAAGGCCGCCTCCCACCAGTCGCCCTTCACCAGCAGCGGGCGATCGACGAACACCTTGTAGTCGTCGAACACGAACCCGCCGCCCAGCGAGCCCGCGTAGGCCAGCAGGGCCGCCGCGATCGGCAGCACGATGGCGACCGCCGGCGGTCGGCGCAGCGGCGGTGCGCCGGACGGAGTCGGGGCGATGACGGTGGGAGGCTGGGCGGAGGACAGTGGCCGACGGCTCACGGGGGGATCGGAAGGCAGGCGAGAAGCAGAGCCGGAAACACCGCCAGTCGCCATGGCCAGGATGCACGGGCCGAGCCGGTCGTCGGCGGGCAGCAGCCTACCCGGTGATCGCGCAGTCGTCGTCGACGCCGAAGTGGTCGCGCAGGTCGTAGAGCAGTTCGCGCCGGCGACGAAGCCCGGCGTCGTCGCCATCGCGGCGGCGAACGAGGCGAAGTTCTCGCGCGGGACCCCGACCGGCCCCGGCAACGGGCCGGTCGCGATCGAGTGGCGAGATCCGCAGCGCCGGTCGCGGTCCCCTCGCCCGCCCGGCACGACAATGCCCGGCATGCGACTGCCGCCCATCCTGCCGTTCCTCGCCACGCTGCTGCCGGCGCAGCAGACCTCTGCCTACGACCCGCTCGTCGTGCCCGAGACGCACCCGCCGGCGAGCCTGACCGCCACCGCCGTCGACGCGGAACGCGACCGCGAACTGCCGCTGCGCATCTTCCTGCCTGCAGACCAGGCACCGGCACCGGTGATCGTGTTCAGCCACGGCCTCGGCGGCACGCGCGACACCTGCAACTACCTCGGCGAGCACTGGGCGGCCCGCGGCTACGTGGTGGTGTTCGTGCAGCACCCCGGCAGCGACGACTCGGTCTGGCGCGACGAGCCGCTGCGCGAACGCATGGCCGCGATGCGGCGCGCGGCGTCGGGCACGAACCTGGTGCTGCGCTGCGACGACGTGCACGCGGTGCTCGACCGGCTCGCGGCCTGGAACGACGACGCGCAGCACGCCTGCCACGCGCGTCTCGACCTCGAGCACGTCGGCATGTCCGGGCACTCGTTCGGCGCGCTGACGACGCAGATGGTCGCCGGGCAGTCGATCCCGCTGCAGGGCCAGCGCCACCTCGACGCGCGCATCGACGCCGCCCTGCCGATGAGCCCGAGCAGCCCGCGCGCCGGCAACGTCGAGCGCGCGTTCGCCGGCGTCAAGGTGCCCTGGCTGCTGATGACCGGCACCGCGGACACGGCGCCGATCGGCGACCAGGACGTCGCCTCGCGCCTGGCCGTCTACCCGGCGCTGCCGGCGACGATCGACCGCTACGAACTGGTGCTCGACGGCGCCGAGCACTCGGCGTTCACGGAGCGCGCCCTGCCCGGCGACGCGCACGCGCGCAACCCGAACCACCACCGCGCCATCCTGGCGCTGTCGACCGCGTTCTGGGACGCGCACCTGCGCGGTGATCCGGCGGCGCGTGCCTGGCTCGACGGCGACGCGGCGCGTTCGGTGCTCGAGGAACGCGACCGTTGGCAGTGCGCCGCGCCGGCGAGCGTCGTGAAGTAGCGGCCACCGTTCAATCGCCGTCGGCACCGACGAGGCGGTAGCCGACGCCCGGCTCGGTCAGCAACCACCGCGGCCGCGCCGGTTCCGGCTCGAGCTTCTGCCGCAGCTGGCCGAGGTAGACGCGCAGGTAGGCGACGTCGCCGTCGTGCTGCGGTCCCCACACCTCGCGCAGCAGCTGGGTATGGGTCAGCACCTTGCCATGGTGACGCGCGAGGCACAGCAGCACGCGGAACTCGGTCGGCGTCAGCCGGACCTCGGTCTCGGTACCGGCCTCGCAGCGCCAGCACAGGTGCCGCGTCGCATCGAGCCGGAAGCCATGGCCGTCACCCGACCAGCTCCAGGTGGCCTCGGCGTCGGCGCCGCGCCGCGCGTGCCGCAGCGCCACGCGCAGCCGGGCCAGCAGCTCCGGCACGCCGAACGGCTTGGTCAGGTAGTCGTCGGCGCCCGCATCGAGCGCAGCGACCTTGTCGGTCTCCTGGCCCCGCGCCGACAGCACGACGATCGGCAGGTTCGACCAGCCCCGCACCTCGCGCACCAGCTCGATGCCGTCGCCGTCCGGCAGGCCGAGGTCGAGCAGGATCACGTCGGGCGGCCGCGCCGTGCACTGCAGGCGCGCCGCCGCCAGCGTGTCCGCCTCCTCGACCTCGAAGCCGCGCGAACCGAGCGCCGTGCGCAGGAAGCGCCGGATCTGCAGTTCGTCCTCGACGACCAGGATGCGCGCGAGCATCGCGCCGCCGCCCGCCGCCGCTGCGTCACCGATGTTCACGGCGCCTCCGGGTCGTGCCTCGCCGCGTCGCCACCAGCCGGCAGTTCGGCGGGCGCCGGCGGCTGGCTCGCGGCGAGCGGCAGGCTCAGGTGGAACGTCGCGCCCGCGGCCGTCGCCGGTGCCAGCACGACCGAACCCCCGTGCACCTTGGCGATCGCCGCGCAGATCGCGAGGCCGAGGCCCATGCCGGAACTGCCGCGGCCGCGCACGAACCGCTCGAACAGATCGTCGCGCGCGGCGACCGGGACGCCGGGACCGTCGTCGTGCACCTCGATCACGATCGCGGCATCGGTCGCCCACGCGCCGATGCGCAGCGGCGTGCCCACCGGCGTGTGCCGCGCCGCATTGTCGAGCAGCAGGAACACGGCCTGCTCGAGCAGCACCGGGTCCGCCTGCAGCAGCGGCAGCTGCGGCGCCACCCGCACGGCGACCGGGTGCTGCCGCAGTTGCGGCTGCGCCCGCTGCAGCGCGCTGCCGATCACCTCCTCGACGCTGGTCCACTCGCGCCGCAGCGTGACCTCGCCGGCTTCGAGCCGCGTGGCGAACACCAGGTTGCCGACCAGGTCGTCGAGCCGCCGCGCCTCGTGCAGGATGCCGTCGACCAGTTCCGCGCGCGCCGCCGCGTCGCGAGGCCCGGTCTCGTCGAGCAGGCTGCTGGCCGCACCGACGATGGTGGCCAACGGTGTGCGCAGGTCGTGCGACACCGAGGCCAGCAGCGTGCTGCGCAGCCGTTCGGTCGCCGCCGCGCGCTGATCGAGCAGCTGCGCCTGCCGCAGCCGCAGCCGCTCGATCGCGCGCGCCGCCTGCTCGCTGAACGTCGTCACCAGCGATCGCTTGCCGGGCGCGAGCACGTGCGATGCCGCCGCGGCCGGCACCGCCAGCACGCCGATGCGGCCGTGCTGGCCGATCATCGGCAGGAACGAACCCGCACAGCCGGGCAGATGGTCGGTGCCGGCGCCGGCAGCACGGCCGTGATCGAAACACCACTTCGCCACGCCGAACTCGGCCGGGCCGAGCCAGTCGGGCACACCATGGCTGGCCAGCACGCAGCCGGCGTCGCACGCGCCGTCCGCCGGCGGCACCAGCACCACGAAGTCGGCGCCGACCACGTCGCGCAGGTGGCCGACGACGACCCGCGCGACCGCGGTCTCGCTGTCGGCGTCGGCGAGTTCGCGCACCAG
>JAEUHS010000050.1 GCA_016794035.1 Planctomycetota bacterium | reverse complement strand
CCTCGCCCTGGGCGCCGAAGATCGTCAGCCGCCACCAGACCACGACGCCACCCAGCGCCTTGAAGGCGGCCGGAGAGCGGGTGCTCTGGTAGACGGCGAGCAGCGGCGAGCCCAGCTGCATGCCGGACGCCAGCGCCGGCGCCGCGGCGGCAGCGGCGGGCGCGGCCGGTCGGGCGGCACCCGGCGGCGCCGCGGGCCGGTCGTCGGCGACGATCGGCCAGCCGCCGCTGTCGAACTGCACGCCGCCGACCGGGGCGGAAGCCGGGCCGGCCGGGGCCGAAACGGGGCCGACGGGCGCGGGCGACGGAACGGACCCGGGCGCCTGGGCCGCAAGGCCCGCGACGGTGATCCACATGGCGAGCACGACGCGCATCTGCCGACGCCATCGGCATTCTGCCCCCCCTTCGTTGAGCCGCGGACGCGCGCCGGCATGCTGGCAGCGTGCGCCACCCGTCGACCCTGCTGCTGCTCCTGACCGTCGCGTGTGCGACCGCGCCCGAGCCGGGCCCGCCGTCGACCTTCGTGCCGGCGCCGGCCGTGGTCTACGCGCTGCCGGTCGGCACCGCGGTCACCAGCGGGCTGGCTGCCGGCCTGCCCGACGCGCCGCAGTGGCGCGCGGCCGGCGTGTGGTGGCACGAGGCGCTGCGCCAGACGGCGGCGTTCGAGCTGCGCGACGAGACCGATGCGACGACCGGTCTGCCGGCGCTGCAGCTCGCCATCGACGCGACGCAGCAGACCCTCGCGGCATCGCTGGTCGGCGTCGGCCCGCCGCGCGCGCTGGCCGGCGCCTCGTTCGCCGACGGCGACCTGCCGGCCGCGATCGATCGCCTGGCCTTCACCGCGCGCACCGCCCTCGGCGAACGCGCCGAGCCGCCGACGCCGGTCGCAGCCTGCGTCTCGGCCGTGCCCGAGGTCGCCAGCGCCGTGCCCGATGCCGCGCTGCTGCTGCGTGACGGCGGCGTCGCCGCGGCGCACCGGGTGCTGCTCGAGGCGCGGCGCCGCGACGGCGCGTCGCCGGCCGTGCTCGACGGACTCGCCGCAGTGGCACTGCTGCGCGGCGACGCGGCCGCCGCCGAGCAGCTGTGCCTCGAAGCGCTCGGCTACCGCAACCGGCTGCAACCGACGACCGAACACCGCCTCGCGCGCACGCTGCTGCTGGCGCGCGCATCGGCACGGCCGGCGCAGGCGGCCGCGCGCGATCGCGAACTGCTGGCGCTGGGCCGGGTCGCCGTGCGCGAACGTCCGTTCGACCTGCAGGCGCAGCTGACGCTGGCGATCGCGGCGAACTTCACCGACGACTTCGCCGCCGCCCGCCCGCAGCTCGAACGGCTGCGCGCGGCCATGCCCGAGCAGCCGATCGTCGCCTACCACCTGGGCTGGGCCTGCCTCGCGCTCGGCGACGGCGCGGCGGCCGCGGCGCAGTTCGACGCCGCCGCGCTGCGCCTGCCGATGGCCTGGGTCGCGGTGCCGCGCGCGATCGCGCGCTTCGCCGCCGGCGACGAACCGGGGCTCGCCGACCTGCTCGCCGAACTCGCCGACGAGGCGCGCAGCGGCCGGGGTCCGGTGCACGAGGTGCGGCGCATGCAGGCCGCCGCGGCGCTGCTGGCCGGCCGGCTCGACGACGCGCGCCGGTTCATGCTCGACGACCTGCACTGGTTGCTGCAGAACCCCAGCGTGCTCGAACGCAGCGTCGGCGAGTTCGCCGAACAGGGTGCGGTGCTGGTGCGCCTGGGCGGCGGCGACGACCTGCCGCCGATCCTGGCCGCGCTGCAGGGCCAGCGGCCGTCGACACCGATCGCCGACGCCTGTGCGTTCCTGTCCGGCATGGTCGAGGTCGCGCGCTCGGGGCGCCGCGCGACCGCGGTCGAGGCGACGTTGTCGCACGGCGGCGACAGCTCGTGGAGCGCGCTGCTGGCCGCGTTCGCCCACGAACTGCGCGGCGAGACGCTCGACATGCAGACCGAACTCGCGCGCGCGGCGCGTCTGTCGGACTCGCCGCTGACCAAGTCGCTGCTGGCGCGCAGCCTGCGCGCGGTCGGTCGCACGGCCGAGGCGGACGCGCTGCAGCAGGCGGTGCGCCGCGAACTGCTGGCCGTGCACCTGCGGCGGCCGCCGCAGCACCCGCTGCTCGGCCCCGAACTCGCGTTCGCGTTCCGCGCCGACTGACCGAGCCGGGCTTCCCCCGCCGCGACCCGGAACCGAGGACCTGCGGACGCGCCCTGGCCGAGCACGGCGGGCACGCCGTTCGCATGGCAACCGGACGCTGCAGCGGCATGCAAGTTGTCCGTGCGCAGCGCCCGACCCCCGACCCCGGCCCCGCCGGTGCCGCGGCTCGCGAGCGCCGCGGTCAGCCGAGCAGGAGCAGATGGCAGCGGCCGACCTCGGCCATGCCCGCCCGCGCGTAGGCGGCGCGCGCCGGCGCGTTGTGCACGCCGACGTGCAGGCAACTCGCGCCCGGCTCGGCGGCCAGCTGGCTGGCCACCAGCGCCGCGGCGAGACCGCGGCCACGCTGCTCGGGGAACGTGAACACGCCCTCGATCACGGTACCGCCGGGGCCCCGGCTGCCGAGGTCGAGCTTGCAGTGCACGGAGCCCACCGGCCCGAGCACGCGCGTGGTGCCGTCGGCGATGCGCTCGTCGATCGTGTCGCGCAGCCAGCGGCGGTCCACCTGCGACGGCGGGATGTGCAGATCGCTGGCGTTCAGCAGCAGGGTCGCCTGCACCAGGCGGTCGCGATCGGCGCGCTCGGCCGCCCGCACGTCGCCGCGCACCAGTTCCTGGGCCGCGGTCGCCGCCGAGCCGCGGTAGTAGACCTGGTCGCGCAGCACCAGGGGTTTCGCCGCGGTGCGCGCGCGCAGCGCCTCGACCAGCGGCCGCGGCCCCATGACGATGCGCCAGGATCGGCGCCGCTGCAGGATCTGGTCGATGACCGCGGCGATGGCGGCAGGTTCCAGCTCGTCCGGGCCGATCAGCACGACGTTGCCGCGCGCGCCGAACCAGCACAGCACGGAGTCGCGGCCGTCGTGGCTGCAGACGAACCCGTCGCACTCGCCGTTCGCGAACGCGTTGGTCACGTAGATGCCGTGCGCGCCGGCCCGCCGCGCCATCGCCTCGGCCTCGGTGTCGTCGGCGACGAGTGCTCGGGTCGTGAAGGACGGGCGGTTCGGCATCCGGTCTCAAGAGTCCGATGCCGACGGCCGATCAGCAACGGTGCTCCCCCCCGAGTTTCCGCCTTGGACACCTACGACTTCCTCGCCGACCCCCGCAACCTG
>JAEUHS010000018.1 GCA_016794035.1 Planctomycetota bacterium | reverse complement strand
ACAGCCCCGTGCGGCGCGGATTCGCGCCCAGGGCTCAGGTCGCCGGTGGCATGGAACCGATAGCTGCCGCGGGAAGGGAAGTGGAGGGTCGAGTTGCGGACGACCCAGGAAGGGCCCGGTGCAGACCGGGCCCTTCTCATTCCCGGCGCGGAGGTGACGCGGGTGGGATCCGGGACCACGCGGCTGCGCGATTGTGCGGTCGGCTTCGGTCCCGCGGTGGCGACGGCCGATGGCACGGGTGGTTCGACCCCCGAGGCTCCCCATGCTGCGCACCGTTCCCGTCTCGCTGCTCCCGCTCGTCGTCGCCGTGGCCCCGGCCCAGTCGTCGGTGGTCGTGCCGGCCGCGCTGGAGGCGCTGCCGGGCGACGCCGCGCTGTCGCTGCCGCTGCGTTGGAGCCACGGCGTGCTGCAGGTGCGCATCGACAACGGCCTGTTGCCCGCGGCCCTGACCGGCCAGACGATCACCGGCCTGCACCTGCGGCGACCGGCGTTCCTCGGAGAACCCGTCTACCCGACGCTGCAACGCACGCTGACGGTGCGCGGCGGCTTCCAACCGGCCATCGCGGCGCAGCTGAGCGTCGCCCGGACGCAGAATCACCCGGCGAACCTCAGCGTGCTGTTCGGACCGGCGCCGGTCGCCGTCGGTGCGACGGCGGCCAACGGGGCGTCTGCGGTCGGTGCCGATCTGCTGCACATCACGTTCTCGCAGCCATTGCCGGTGGTCACCGGCAGCCTGTTCCTCGAGTTCGAGACCGGCGACGCGCCGCTGCAGATCGAGCCGACCCACTGGGTCGATGCGGTCTGGATCGAGTCCGGCATCGAGAACGGCTACGTGGTCACGGTCGGCGACGGCAGCTGCACGACGCGCACCGAACCGACCGAACTGCGCTGGGACGACACCGTCGGGCCGCACTTCGGCGGCAGTCTGAAGTTCGTCGTCAGCGGTGCGCCGCCGACCGTCGCGGGCAGCAGCGGCCTGGTCGTGCACTGGATCGGCATCGACCCCCAGAGCGAACCGCCGGGTCCGACCCACCTGGGCTTCGGCGCCTCCATCGGCGTCGCCGATCCGGCGCTCGCCGCCTGCTACTGGTGGGCACCGCTGACCGTGACCTGGGGCGGCAGCACCGATGCTGCGGGGCGGATCCGAACCTCGGTGCCCCTGGCCGGTCCCGGCACGCTCGGCCTGCGGCTCGGGGTCCAGGCGGCCTGGCTCGACGAGAGCCGGCCGGGGCTGCCCTATTCGGTCAGCAACGGTCTGGTCCTGGTGATGGGCGGCTTCGGCATCGGCGGCCAGTGCGGCACCGTGTTCTTTCCGGCGGGCGCCACCACGTCGCCGTGGCTGCCGTTCCTCGGCCAGATGCCCGTGCTGCGCCTGGACTACTGATGGCCGGTGCCCGGTTGCCCGGGCACCGACGGGCGAAAGTCTTGCGTCGGCCCGACCGGCCGCTACTCTGCTCGGCCCTCCGAGAGCAGCCATGGCAAAGCCCAAGAAGAAGAAAGAGATCGTCTTCCTCGTTTGCGAGGAAAGCGGTGATCGCAACTACACGATCATGAAGAAGCCGGGCACGACGAAGCTCGAGCTCTCGAAGTACAGCCCGCGGCTGCGCCGGCACACGAAGCACGTCGAGAAGAAGAAGTAGGTGCCGCGGTCCGGCCGGGCCCAGGCTCGGCTCGCTCCGCGCTGCGCGACGGGTCAGCGCGCATCCGGCGACCGATCGCCCGTTGGCGTCGGCGAGGCGTTGCCGGGCAAGCTGCGCGCGAGCAGCAGCTCCAGCGACTGCCGGTCGGCGTCGCGCAGGGGCAGCCCGCGCAGCCGTTGGCCGAGGCGATCGATCGCGTTGATGGCGCCGCTGGCCTCGAGGTTGCGCAGTGCCAGCACGACGGCGCCGAGTCGCGTCGCATCGCCCGCGATCGCCGCATCGTCGAGCAGCAGATGCAGCGCCCGTTCCCCGGCCTCGGCATCGCCGGTCGCGGTCAGCACGAAGCCGGCCTGGATGCGGACCTCGGGCGACGGGTCGTTGTGCAGGGCCAGCTGCGCGATGGCCACGGCCTGTTCCGAACCGGTGAAGCCGACGCCGGCGACCAGGTCCGTGCGCACGTCGGGCTGGGTGTTGGCGGCCAGCAGCTCACGGTAGGCGTCGGCCACCAGCTCCGGCGCGCGCGACCCGAGCACCAGGTAGGCGCCGGTGGCACGCGAGAGGATCGGCGCGAGTTCGCGCAGCACCGACCACGCCACGTCCGGCGCCAGTTCGCGGGCGGCCACGCCGGCGAGGTCGGTGGCGACCGCGCGGTCGCCGTGCTCGCGCAGCCAGGCGAGCGCCAGCGCCCGGAAGCGCGGGTCGGCGATCAGCTGCCGACAGGCGACCAGCCGCTCGGTCGCGTCGTCGTCCGCGAGCAGCAGCAGCGCCAGTCGCGACAGTTCGTCGGACGAACGCTCCCCCGTGCGCTGCAGGTTGTCCCACAGCGTCGACAACAGGCGCGCGGCGACCTCGCGCGGGAAGTCGCCCGCCCCCGCGAGCTGCACCAAGGCGAGTACCGCCCGTTCGTGTGCCGCCTGCAGGTAGGGCTCGTCGCCGAGCAGGTGCACGCCGACTTCGGTCGTGCCCGCCGACTGCGGCATCACGCCGAGCAACGACTCCACCAGCGGGTCGATGCGCGAGCGGTCCTTGGCGGCGATGGCCTGCTCGTGGCGGCGGGCGAGGTCGGCCGCGAGCACGAGCTGCAGCACGACCCGGCGCGCGGGATCGCGTGCGTCGGCGGCACCGGAACCGGCGTCGGGCAGGCCGGCGAGTCCGGCCAGGGAGCGCTCGCCGGCGTCGTGGAAGCGCAGCAGCAGCGCCGACAGCAGCGCCCGCGCCTCCGCGTCCGAAGCCTGGGCGGCGTCGATGTCGTCGGCTTGCGCGCGTTCCGCGGTGCGCCGTCCGATCGTCACCAGGCGTTCGATCAGCTCCTCGAACGTCGGCAGGGGCAGGGCGTCGTCGGTCGCAACGGGCGTGCGTTCCGGTGGCGGCAGCGAGGCCGCCGACAGGGCACCGGCGGTCGCCGGGTCCATGGCTGGCGCCGGCGCCGCGTCGGCTGGCGGGCTGGCCGCAGCGGCAGCCGGCTCGGGCTGCGGCCAGCGCACGGCGATGCCGAGCAACATCGCGCCCAGCAGGAGGATGGACAGGGCGAGCAGGTGTCGGCCGGAGCGGCGGCGCCGCGGAGTCGGGTGGATCGTCATCGTGTGGACCTCGGGCTGATGGAGTCGCCGCGGCGAATGGGCTGCCGCGGCAGGTGACGTCGGGACCTCAGTCCTGCGGCGTCTGGCACGGACGCGCGATCAGGGACTGCACGAAGCCGACGTTGCTCGGTTGGCTCGGCGCACAGTTGCTGCCGATCGGCAGGAACAGCAGCCACCGCGTCCGGCACTCGAACGTCACCATCGTGATCGGCAGCGTCTGCAGCACGTCGACGTAGGTCTGCGTCGTGGCCGCCACCGCGACGTCGTGTGGCGGGGTGTAGATCACGAACGTCGGGCAGGTGCCGGCCTTGAGGCGCGGACCGATCTCGATGACGCCGTAGTCGACGCGGCCGCAGTCCTGGGTCGGGCCGAGACTGACGTTCTCGGGCACGTGCAGTGTCGTCTGCATGGGGCACGGCGTCTGCGCCGTCGTGGAAGTCGCCAATGCCGCGAGCAGCGCGGCGGCGAACGGGAAGCGGAAGCTCCTCATCGCACTCTCCTTCGTGACCGGGCGGTCGCCCGGAGTCTGCGGGTCGGGCACTCGACGACGGACGTGACCCGCGGCGCCGCGTCGTTCTCTGCCTGCCTAGTGGCGGGGGATCGCCAGCGGTGGCAGGAGTTCTGCGGAAACCGCGCCGAGAACCTGCGCGCGCGCTCAGTTCGTCGCGCGCAGCTCGTCGAACGCCGCCCGGATGCCGGCGTCGACGGAGCCCGCGCGCCAGCCGAGTTCGCGTTCGGCCTTCGCGCTTGAGTACCAGAGGAAGCGCGGCGCCAGTCGCAGGATCTCGCTGGTCAGCGGCGGCCGGCTTCCGAACAGGCGCTCCTTGGCCGCCAGCGCGGCCGCCGCGATGTGCACCACGCCCGCCGGCATCGTGCGGGTCGGTGCGCGCGCGCCGACGATGCGCGCGACGCGTTGCAGCAGCTCGCCGCCGGTCAGGTTCTCGCCGCCCAGCAGGTAGCGTTCGCCGCGGCGACCATGCTCGAGCGCGGCGAGCATGCCGTCACAGACGTCGGCGACGTTGGCGACGTTGATGCCGCCCGGTGGCAGCCAGCGCAGTTCGCCGTGCAGCACCGCGGTCAGCAGCGAGCCGTCGCCCTTGCGCCGGTCGCCGGCGCCGTACATCGACGGCGGATCGACGAGCACCGCGTCGAGCCCGCGCGCGACCTCGGCCAGCACGCGCTGCTCGGCCGCGAACTTGCTGTCGCAGTAGCCGATGCGCAGCGGGCCGAAGTTGTAGCTGGCGGTCTCGTCGACGACCTCCGGCCGGTCGCGGTAGGCCACCGCCGAGATCGTCGAACAGTGCAGGAACCGGCGCACGCCGGCCGTGCGCGCCGCGGCCGCGAGCTGCGCGGTCGCGTCGGCGTTGATCGCGAACATCGCCGCGCGGTCCTCGCGCCGGAACGACACCAGCGCGGCCAGGTGCACGACGACGTCGGCGCCCTGCACGCCGCGCGCGAGCGCCGCGGCGTCGTCGAGGCGGCCCTCGACGCGCTCGTGGTCGATGCCGGCGAGCTGCGGCAGTTGCTGCCCCGGCCGCACCAGTACGCGCAAGCGATGTCGCACGGCCAGCTTCGGGGCGAGGTGGCGGCCGACGAAGCCGCTGGCACCGGTCAGGAAGCAGGGCGAACGCACGCCGCCAAGCCTACGCCCAGAGCTGATGACTTGCGTGCAGCTGCCTCGATTGGCTGCGCCGCCCTGGTCCGGCTAGTGTTCCGCGCCGCCGCGGCCACGTCCTGCCGCCTGGAGGTCTCGTGTCGCTCACCGCAGTGCTGTTGTTCGTCGCCGGTCTCGGCCTGCTCGTTCTCGGCGCCGAATGGCTGGTGCGCGGCGCGTCGCGGCTCGCCGCCGCCGCCGGGGTGTCACCGCTGGTGATCGGCCTCACGGTGGTCGCGTTCGGCACCAGTGCGCCGGAGATGGCGGTCAGCGTGAAGGCGTCGTGGCTCGGCCAGCCCGACATGGCGGTCGGCAACGTCGTCGGCAGCAACATCTTCAACGTGCTGTTCATCGTCGGCATCTCGGCGCTGATCACGCCGCTGCTGGTGGCACAGGATCTGGTGCGTCGCGACGTGCCGATCCTGATCGTGGTCTCGGGCCTGGTGATGCTGCTGGCAGCCGATGGCAGCATCGGTCGCGTCGACGGCCTGGCGTTGTTCGCGGGCCTGGTCGCCTACACGGTCTGGGTCGTGCGCGTGAGTCGTCGCGAGAGCGCCGAGGTCGCCGCCGAGTACGAGGCCGAGTTCGGGCCGCGTGAGAACGCGAAGCCGACGCCGGTCTGGCTCGGCCTCGGTTACGTGCTCGCCGGCCTCGCTCTGCTGGTGCTGGGCTCCCAGTGGCTGGTCGACGGCGCCGTGCAGTTCGCGCAGTGGCTCGGTGTCAGCGAGGTCGTCGTCGGCCTGACGATCGTCGCGGCCGGCACTTCGCTGCCCGAGGTCGCGACGTCGATCCTGGCGGCGATCCGCGGCGAACGCGACATCGCGGTCGGCAACGTCGTCGGCAGCAACCTGTTCAACCTGATGGGCGTGCTCGGTCTCGCCGGCGCCGTGTCGCCCGAAGGCCTGCCCGTCGCGCCGGCGATGCGCGGCTTCGACCTGCCGGTGATGCTCGCGGTTGCCGTCGCCTGTCTGCCGATCTACGCGCGCGGCCGCCGGATCCCGCGCTGGGAGGGGGCGTTGTTCCTGTTCTTCTACGCCGCCTACACGAGCTACCTGGTGCTGGATGCGACGAAGCACGAGGCGAAGCACGGCTACGCGCGCGTGATGCTGTGGTTCGTGCTGCCGCTGGTGGGGGTGACGCTCGCGGTGGTGGTGGTGCGGGTGTGGCGTTCGAGGGGCGCGGCCGCCGGTTGAGCAGTCGTTCGCCTGGATTCCTGCGGGGCCTGCAGCGACACGAAAAGGGCGGGCCGCCGGTCTCCGCGGCAGCCCACCCGTCTCCGCGCGCCGAGCAGCACGCGGAGACACCTCTTCCCCTGCCCGCAGCCGATGGCGAGATCAGCTGCTCTCCGAATGCAGGGACGCGACCTTCGACACGGTGATGCCGCCGGGGGCGTCGAGCGGCCGCTTCGGTGCGACGGCGACGGCCTGCACGAAGCACCGGATCTCGCCAGCGTCGCGCGGCAGGAGCGCGCCGATCCGGGCGGTGCCGGTCAGGTCGGCGACCGCGATGGCGGTGACCGCGTCGGGCTCGACGCCGAGCAGCTGGCCGCCGGGCAGCTTGTTGGGTGCCTCGTGCAGTCCGAGGACCAGCACGACCAGGGCACCTGCCGCGGCGCCCTCGACCTGGGCGAGGATGCGCGTGGGGGTCACGCGCGTCTCGAGTCGCAGGTCCTGCGCAGTCAGCGCGCCGGCGACGAAGGGGAGGAGAAGGGCCGCTTGGAGTTTCGGGTTCATGCCCTGGTCAGGGGCATCGGCGGCGGGGACGGAAACGAAATCGCCGCTCGCGGATCCGTCTCGCCGCGTCCGGCTCTCGCGTGCCGGCGGCGCACGGCAGCCCGCCGTCGGGCTGCCGTGTGGGCCGGATCAGAGACCCAGCGTCATCGCGGCACCGTTCGACGCGACGATACCGGCGACGTTGTAGCCGCTGATCAGGGCCGCGCTCTGGGCCGTCAGCTGCACGTTCATCAGCGACAGGTCGTTCGGGATCGGGAAGTTGTAGGTCCCGATGCTGCCGGCCACCGACATGGCGTCGATCAGATCGAGGCTGCAGAACAGCCGGCAGCCCGGCATGTCGGCGCCGCTGAGGTCGATGCCCGGATCGGCCCGCGTCAGACCCAGGATCTGCGCACCGACGCTGGCGCCGGCCGGGAACTGGGTCGTGGTCAGCACCAGGGTCGTGCCGATCTGCGGCAGCGACGTCGTCAGCGACATCGGCACCATGTTGTCCGGGCCGACCAGGAACGTGCCGGGCAGGGTCGCGGAGATGTCGCGGCTGCCGAGATCCGCGTTCGGCGTGGCGTTCGCGAAGCCGACGATCCAGGCGCTGCCCGACGCGACCATCGTCTGCCACACGTAGGTGACGTTGCCGTTCGTCAGGTCGAACTGCAGCTGCCACGTGTTGGCGTTGGTCGTGTTCCAGCTGTAGACGGCGTCCCAGGTGACGTAGGCGATGTTGCCGATCTGCTCGAACTTCACCTTGCCCGAGCCGCTGGCGGTCGGGTTGAAGTCGTGCCAGGTGCCCCAGCGCGCCTGCGTCGAGGCGAGCCACTCACCGGCGGTCGGCGTGTAGTCCTCGGGGTTGCCGGCGGCGACCGACACGAAGCCGTTCGCGTTGACCTGGAGGGACGTCGTCGTCCCGCCCGGATAGCTCAGCGTGCCGGTCAGCGCGACCGAGGCCGCGCTGTCGTCGGTCAGCGACAGCTGCAGGGCGCTGCCGCTCGGCGCGACGTAGCTACCGCCGGGCTGGGCGAGGTAGGTGTTGCCGGTGCGGACGAGCCGCATGCTCGAGCTGCCGAGATCGAACCCGGTCCCGGTGAACGACTCGTAGAAGGCCTTCGAACGCGAGTAGCAACCGACGCCGAAAGGCGCCGTGGTCGCCAGCACGCCGCCGGGGCCGTTGACGTTGAGGTTGAACGTGCCGTTCGCGCCGTTGTAGCCGCCGACGCGGATGTAGTAGGTGCCGGGCGTGACCGGGACCGACAGGCTCGACCGCAGCCCGCAGGCGTCGTCGTTGCAGCCGATGCTCGTCAGCGACGCGCACGACCCGGAGAAGATCTGGATCGCCGTGTCCCACGTCGCCTGGTTGCAGGTCTCGACCAGCAGGGTGCCGCTGGAGGCCGCACCGAACGTGAACCACACGTCGGTGGTGGCCGTCGTGCACGGCCAGGCCGGCGCCGACGTCAGCGCGCCGGTGTTGGAGAACGGGCCGTTGACGCCGTTGACCAGCGCGATCGCGTTCGCGCAGTCGTCGTTCGGCACGTTGCTGCTCTGGCCGGGATACGGCAGCGAGTGCTGGTTGCAGGCCCAGATCAGGTCGGCCGAGTGCGGCGTGCCGTTGGCGAGGTTGCCGTCGTTGTCGTCGGCGACGAACACCTCGATCACGGCGTCGGCCTGGTTGGTGGCGTCGGCGACGATCGAGCCGAGCACGATGTCGTTGGAGATCGTGATCGCGGCGGGTCGATTGCCGAGCGTCGTCGCCAGGCGGTCGCGGAACTTCCAGGCGAAGCCCATCCACGACTCGCCCTGGTCGTGCACGCCGCTGCCGGTCGGATACTGGCGCGTGTTGTTGCCGTTGCGGATGCCGACGCCGGGGGTGTCGAAGCCGCTGCCGAGGATCGGGTTGTCGACCAGGTAGAGCGCGACGATGTCGCCCCAGCCCTCGCTGAGACCGTTGGTCTGCGAGATGCCGCCGTAGCGGTCGTCGAGTCCGTGGCCCCATTCGTGCGCGATCACGGTCGAGAACGCCGAGTTGTTGCAGCCGCCGCCGGCCAGGTAGAAGTTGATCGTGTTGCCGCTGTAGAACGCGTTGCAGGTGTCGTTGATGTTGACCGTCGGCACGACGTTGTCGGCGGTGTTCAGCTGCGCGGTGTTGCCGAGCACGGAGCGGCAGAACTCGTTGGTCTTGTCGACCCACCACGACGTCGTCGTGTGCGCTGCCTGCTGGCTCGAAGCGCCCGAGGTGAGCAGCTGGATCGTGGTGTTCACGCCCGGGTTGACCGTGAACGACCCGCTCGGCGCATTGCTGCCGGCGATCACGCCGTGGTGGCGGCCGTCGAGGTTGCCGACGGAGATCGACACCGGCGAGCTGATGTTGATCTGGAACTGACCGTTCTGGTCGGTCGTCACCGCGCCGATGCCGGGCACGGACAGTTGCAGCCCCGGCATCGGTGCGTTCACCAGCGCGGAGGTCGCATCGAGGCCGGTGCGCGTCCAGGCCATCACCGTGACGGTCGTCAGCACCGGCAGCATGTCGGCGGTGGGGCGGACCGGCATCGCGGTGTGCCTGCAGCCTGGGCCGCACCGGTGCTTGTCGTTCTGGAAGTGCAGCACGGCGCCGCTGCGGGCGTCGACGTAGTAGCGGCCGATGGGGCCGTCGCCGTTCTTGTCGATGTTGCTGACGGCGACCTCCCAGGCGAGGAAGAACGGCGCCGGCGTCGTCGCTTCGACGTCGCCCCACACGACGAGGCGCGGCGGCGCCACGGCGGCCGGCTGCGGCGTCGTCGACGGCTGCGTCGCCATCGCCTGCCAGGCGATCGCCAGCGCGGTGTCGCCGTCGAAGGCGGGCGTGGTGTCGAAGTCGGCCGGGATCTGCCACGCCGTGCTGCCGAACATCGGCACGCGGCCGGTCATGTGCACGCGCACGTCGGCGCGGCCGCCGATCACCGGCAGGCCGCGGAAATACTGGTCGAAGACGAAGGCCCAGCTGCGGCCCATGCGGGCGCCGGTCACCTCGCGGAAGTCGGAGATGCCGAGCCGCAGCAGCGCGCCGCGTTCCTGCAGCAGCAGCAGCGCCTGGCGGCGGGCTTCCTCGAGCGAGTTCTCGCGCCAGTCGGCCAGCGCGATGCCGCTGCCCCAGATCGCCCTCGGCGTGCCGGTCGCAGGGCACCAGTCGACGTGCCAGCCGGCGCCTTCCTGGCTGAGCAGTTCCCGCCAGGACGGATCGCCGTAGAACGACGCAAGTGCCTCTTGACCAGGCTCTTGTGGCTTCTGTGCCGCAGTGGTCAGCGGCAGGGCGAGGGTGGTGGCAGCAAGGAGAAAGAACGCGGACGCAGGGTGTCTCATGGGCGTTGTCGTCGCAGGGCGGCTGGGGCGCGCCCTACCCGGGCGGGGATTGGACGGAGATCTTCCCGGCCAGGTGCCGTCGGGTCCGGACTTTTCTGCGCGCGGGCGCGAAATGCGGCGCCGTTCCGATGCCGCCGGATCGCACCGTGACGGCCGCTTCGCCACGGGTCGCGCCGCCGGACCGGCGCCACCGGAGCGGATCCAAGGGCGCGGGGTCCGGTTGCGGCCGTGGTATCGTCGGCAGCGGACCTCCACCGACCACTCCCGTGACCCGCATCCGCCTCGTCGGCATTCTCCTGTTCGCCGCGTTCTGCCGCACGGTCTGCACCCAGGAGCCGATCCCCAGCCCGAAGCAGTCGCCGGGTGTGAATACTCCGGCCCGCACCGAGGCGCTGCGGCGCGCCTTCGTCGAGCCCGACGGTGACCGGAAGTTCGTGTTGGCCGCGGCGGCGAACCTGGTGCACCGCGGCGAGTCCGCCGGGCGCGCGCAGTTCGTGGCGACGCTGCGCGGCATCCGCGCGGTCGCCCCGACCGGCACGGTCACCGACGCCGATGGTGCCGCGGCCGCGAAGCCGGTCGTGTTCGCCGAGCCGATCGCGGCGCTGATGACGGAGGTGGTCGCCGGTTCGCCGGAGGCATCTGCGGCTGCCTTGGCGAAGCTCGCGGCGGACGGCGCCAACGGACCGGCGGCGCTGGCGCGGCTCGAAGAGCGCGGCGCGATGGTGCTCGCACGCTGCATCGCCGGGCACCTGCAGGACAAGCTGGCCACGAATGCGATCTACGCCGGCCAGTTCGAGGAGCTGCGCGACTACATGCCCGAGGCGGCGCCGTTGCTGCTGGACTGGGCGGCGAAGCCGCCGAAGGACGCGCCGACGTCGTCGGAGTATCGCTCTGCCTGCCTGCGCGCGCTGCGCGACGTGCTGCCGGCGGATCAGGGCACGGATGCGATCCGCAAGGACCTGCGCGCGCTGCTCGCCAAGGCCCAGGCCGCCGCCGAGGAGTCGCTGTTCCTCACCGCCGCTTGCGCGCTGCACCAGTACGGCGACACGGCACCGTTCGACCGCATCAAGGCCTCGGTCGAGAAGAACGCCGCCGACGAGCAGTCGCCGCAGCGGCTGTCGGCGCTGAACACGCTCGCCGAACTGCACTACCAGCTGGGTCAGTTCGCGGCCACCGCCGGCTACTACAAGTCGCTGCTGGAGGCATCGGTGCAGGCCGGTCTCCCGGTCGAACGCATCACGACGCTGACCTACAACCTCGCCTGCTCGCTCGCGCTCGCGGGCAAGACCGACGAGGCGTTCGAGCACCTCGACAAGGCGCTGGCCATGGCAGCCAAGGGTCGCCTGTTGTCCAGGGCGATGATCGACGAGGACCACGACATGAACAGCCTGCGCGCCGACCCACGCTTCCAGGCGCTGGTGCGCAAGTACTTCGGCGCCGCGAATCCGCGCGACAGGTGACGCCGGCGTCACCCCGTTCGCTGGTCTGGCTGGCGCTGATCGTCGCCTGCCTTGGCGTGCCGACTGCCGCTGCGCCGCGGCTGCCGTGCCGAGCACCCCGAACTGGTCGCCGAACTGCAGCCGGAGCTGCACCGCCGGCGCGACCAGGGCCACAGCGTGCCGCGCCCGGAGCCGAAACGCTGCTCGGTTGCGCGGCCGTGTTCCGCCGCGTCGAAGGGCGATCGCGATGCCGGCCAGGAGCGCAGGCCGGCCGCAGCCGGGCCCGGGAGCCGCGGGCGTACGATCCGCGGAATCGATCGCCGCGGGTGCTACCGTCGACATCCGCTCCATGCGCATCCTGCACACGGCCGACTGGCACCTCGGGCACACCCTGCGCGGGCACTCGCGCCAGGCCGAGCATGCGCACTTCCTGCAGTGGTTGGTGCGGACCGTGGTGGCGCGCGAGGTCGACGTGCTGCTGCTGGCCGGCGACGTGTTCGACAGCGCGAACCCGCCGGCGCCGTCGTGGCGACTCTGGTTCGAGTTCCTCGGCGAACTGAAGCGGGCGCGGCCGGCACTGCAGGTGGTCGTGATCGCCGGCAACCACGATTCGGCGGCGCGGCTCGAGGCGCCGCGCGACCTGCTGGCGACATTCGACGTGCGCATCGCCGGCTCGATCGCCCGCGGCGCCGACGGCCGGCTGCTGACCGACGACCTGCTGATCCCGTTGAAGGACCGTTCGGGTGCGGTCGCGGCCGTGTGCGCGGCGATCCCGTTCCTGCGCAGCAGCGACGTGCTGGCGCTGGTGCCGCCACCGGCCGTGGACGCGCCGGCGCCGGCCCCGAACGGCGACTACGTGCTGCCGCGTCCGGGCGAGCCGAACGCCGAGGCCGTCGCAGCGGCGGCGAGCGACCCGCTGCTGGACGGCATGCGCGCCTTGCACGCGGAGCTGTTCGCGGCGGCGCGGGCGCAGCGGCGGCCGGGCCAGGCGCTGGTGGCGCTGGCGCACGGCTACCTGGTCGGCGGCGCGCTCAGCGAACTCAGCGAGCGCAAGGTGCTCGGCGGCAACCAGCACGCGCTGCCGCTCGATCTGTTCCCCGCCGACTGCGCCTACGTGGCGCTCGGCCATCTGCACCGGCCGCAGCAGCTCGGTGGCCGCGAGCACGTGCGCTACAGCGGTTCGCCGATCCCGCTGTCGATGCCCGAACGCGAGCATGCGCACCATGTCGTGTTCGCCGATCTCGACGGCGAGCGGCTCGAGAAGGTGTGGTCGCTGCGCGTGCCGCGGCTGGTGCCGTTGCTGCGCGTGCCGGAGCGCGGCGCGCTGGAGCCGGACGCGGCGCTGGCGGCGATCGACGAGCTGCCGCCGCGCGACGCCGACTGCGCCGAGGAGCTGCGACCGCTGGTCGAGGTCGTCGTGCGCCTGCCCGAGCCGGCGCCGGGCATCGGCGAACGCATCGCGCAGCGGCTCGCGGACAAGAACGTGCGCCTCGTGCGGGTCGAAGTCGTGCTGACCGGCAGCGACGACGACACCGGCGCACTGCCGCGCGGCACCGAGCTGGCCTCGCTGTCGCCGGAGCAGGTCTTCGTGCGCCGCTACGCGCGCGATCACGAAGGCGTACCGCCGGCGCCGCTGCTGGCCGCGTTCCGCCAGCTGCTCGAGGACGTCGAGCATGGAGGCCCGCCGTGAGGATCCTCGCGATCCGCGGCCAGAACCTCGCCAGCCTCGCGCGCACGTTCGAGGTCGACCTCGCGAACGGACCGCTGCGCAACGTCGGTCTGTTCGCGATCACCGGCCCGGTCGGCGCCGGCAAGAGCACGCTGCTCGACGCGCTGTGCCTGGCGTTGTTCGATCGCACGCCGCGGCTGTCGAACCGCGGCGGCGTGCTGGTCGGCGACCAGGCGACCGAGCGCGGCGAGTGGCTGCGCAGCAACGATCCGCGCACGCTGCTGCGCCGCGACGCGGCCGAGGGCTGGGCCGAGGTCGACTTCGCCGGTCGCGACGGCGGTCGCTACCGCGCGCGCTGGGCGGTGCGCCGGGCGCGGCGTCGCGTCGACGGGCGCGTGCAGGACCAGGAGATGTCGCTGCGCGACCTCGACCGCGACAGCGTCGTCACCAGCGGCCGGAAGACCGAGGTGCTGGCGGCGATCGAACGGCGGCTCGGGCTCGACTTCGGTCAGTTCTGCCGTTCGGTGCTGCTGGCGCAGGGCGAGTTCGCCGCGTTCCTGAGCGCGTCGGCGGACGAACGCGCACGCCTGCTCGAGAACCTGACCGGTGCCGACGTCTACCGCAAGCTGTCGCGGGCCGCGCACGAACGGTGCCGCGCGCAGGACAAGCGCGTCGAGACGCTGCGCCTGCAGTTCGCCGCGCAGGAACTGCTCGATGCCGGCGCACGGGCCGCGCTCGAGGGCGAGCGCGCCCGCCTGGCCGCGGCGCACGCGACCTGTGTGGCCGGCGTCGACCTCGCGCAGCGGTACGTCAACTGGTACGCGGCCGCGGCCAGGCGACAGCAGGAGGAGGCCGAGGCGACCCTCGAGTTGCGCGCGGCGGTGACCGCACACGATGCGGCGGCGCCGCGCCGCACACGACTGCAGCGTCTGCAGACGGCGTGGACGCTGGTCGCGCACTGGCAGCAGGTCGACGGACGTCGTCGCGAAGCGGCCGCGTGCGAGACCTTGCTGCGCCGCACGCAGCAGGACGTCGCGGCGGCCGACGCGGCGGTGGCCGCGGCGCGGCGCGACCTGCAGCCGGCGCTGCGAGCGGTGTTCGGCGCGGCCGGCGCGGTGCCGCCGCTGGTGCGCGAACTGCCGCGCTGGGAGGCGTTGCTGCGCCAGCGCACCGACGCCGAGCTGCGGCTGGCGAAGCTGCACGAACAGCAGCCGCGGCTGGCCGCGCAGCAGCAGGTCGCGGCCGAGGCGTTGCCGCCGGCCGCCGAACGGGTGCGGGCGGCGGCCGAGGTGCGGCAGGCGGCGGCGGCGCGGGCGCTGGCGGCCGAGGCGGCCTGCAACGAACCGGGGCTCGCGGCGCGGGCGAGCCGGCGCAGCGCGTGCCGGACCCGGCGGGCGCAGGTGCAGCAGCTCCTGGCCGAGTGCACGGGCCTCGACGGGCTCGGCGAGACGGCGCGCGCCGCCGCCCAGCGCGCCGCGGACGCCGCGACGTCGCGCGAACAGCTGCAGCGCGGCTTCGACGACCTGGTGCGAACGCGCGACGCGGCCGAGCGCTCGTTGCAGGCGACGCGGCGGACCCTCGAGCGGGTGCGCGAGGTGGCCGGCCTCGCGGCGCTGCGCGCGCAGCTGGTCGACGGCGAGGCGTGCCCCTTGTGTGGCTCACACGAGCACCCGTTGGCGGGCCAACCGGGTCACGACGTCGCCGCCGCCGAGCGGGCCGTCGCCGAGGCGCAGCAGCGGTTCGACGCCGCGGTGCGCGCCACCGCCGAACGCGAGGCGCAACGGCGCCAGGTGGAGACGGAGCTGGCCGCGGCGACGACGGCGGCGGACGCGGCGGCACGTGCGTCGGCGGCCGCGCAGACGGCGTGGCAGCGCACCGTGCGCGAGGACTCGGAACTGACCGCGGCCGATCCGCCGGCGGCCCGAGCGGTGCTCGCTCGCCGCCTGGCCGACGCTGACGAGGAGGAACGTGAGCTGCAGGCGCTCGACGAGCGCGCGCGCGAGGCGACGCGGACCTACCACGAGGCGGTGCGCACCGCGGCACAGGCCCACGCGCAGTGGAGCGCGGCGCACACGGCCGAACAGGCCGCCGCGCGCCAGCACGCCGACGCGGCCGCGGCGGTGCGCGCGGCCGCGGCGGAGCTGCAGCGTCTGCACGAGGCGCTCGACGCGCAGCAGCCGGCGCTCGCGGACGCGTTCGCGGGCGTCGCCGACTGGGCGGCGCTCGTCGCGCGGCTCGGGCCCGAGCTGCTGCCGCTGCTGCAGCGGGCGCACGAACTCGATCGGGCGCTGCAGACCGCCGAAGGCGCCGCCGACGCCGCGCGCAGCGAACAGGTCCGGCGCGCGGCGGCCGCCGAGCGTGCGGCGGCAGAGGTGCAGACGGCGGCGGCGGCGCTGTCGACGGCGGCAGCGGACGCCGAGGTCACCACCGACGAGGTCGCCGAGGCCGCCCGGCTCGGCGGCAAGGCGATCGCTGCCGAGGCCGAGCAGCTGGCCGAACTGGCGCGGCAGGTCGACCGGCGGCGCGCCGTGCTGCAGGAACGCGTCGAGCAGCGCAAGAAGCACGAGGCGCACGGCCGGCCTTCCCTCGGGGAGGCCGAGGCGCACGAGGCGCTCGAACTCGCGCGCCGCCGGCGCGACGAGGCGACCCGCCTGCAGCTCGAGGTCGGTGGCCAGCTGGCTGCCGACGATCGCGCGCGACGTCAGCGCGCGGAGATCGCGCCGCGTCTCGATGCCGCCGAGCAGGAGCTGGCGGTGTGGCAGGCGCTCGACGAACTGATCGGCAGCAGCGACGGCGCCGCGTTCGCGGTGTACGCACAGAGCCTGACCCTGGACCTGCTGTTGATCGAGGCGAACCGACGGCTCGCCGAACTGGTGCGCCGGTACCGGCTCGAGCGCAATCCGGGCGGCGAGATGGACTTCGTCGTCGTCGACCTCGACCTCGGCGGCAGCCGCCGCGGCCTGCAGAGCCTCTCCGGCGGCGAGACGTTCCTGGTGTCGCTGGCGCTGGCGCTGGCGCTCGCGACGCTGGCGGCGCCGCGCTCGCGCGTCGAGACCCTGTTCCTCGACGAGGGCTTCGGCACGCTCGACGCGCACAACCTGGAGACCGCGCTCGGCGCGCTCGACACCTTGCAGGCGACCGGCTGCCAGGTCGGTGTGATCTCGCACGTCGAGGGCTTCGCCGAACGCATCGGCGCGGTCGTCGAGGTGCGGCCGGCCGGCGGCGGCCAGAGCCGCGTGCTGCTGCGCATGCGCTGACGCACGGCGGACGCGGCCACCCGACGCTGCCGTGGCCCCGGCCGCCGCTGCGGTTGCAAAGTGGGGCCAGGGTCGCTTGTCTCTGTGGCCCTCGCGCCCGGCGGTCCTCGCGCGGAGCGAGGACTCGCCAGACCACGGCCCATGGATGCTCCCTCGACCAAGCGTGGGTCCTCGCTCGCGACCCGGATCCTGCTCGGTCTGGTGGTCGGCGCGGTCGTCGGCATCGCGCTGAACCTGCTGTATGCCCCGGCCTTCGGCGCCGCGAAGAGCGGCGCCTACGTCGAGATCGAGTGGTGGGCCGACAAGATCGTCAAGCCGATCGGCGATCTGTTCCTGCGCCTGCTGTTCATGGTCGTGGTGCCGATCGTGTTCAGCTCGCTGTACCTCGGCGTCGCCGGCCTCGGCAGCGTCGGCAAGGTCGGCAGTCTCGGCCGGCAGACCCTGCAGTGGTTTCTCGCCACGACCGCGCTCGCGGCGAGCATGGGTCTGCTGCTGGTCGCGGTGATCCGGCCCGCACAGCACGTCTCGCCCGCCGTCGCCGCGACCGTCCAGCAGCAGTATCTCGGGCAGGCGCAGGCGAAGATCGCGGCGTTGGCGGAGCAGCCGAAGAGCTGGATGGAGATGGTCGTCGAGATCGTGCCGGACAACGTCGTCGGCGCCGCGGCCGACAACAAGCGGCTGCTCGGCCTGATCTTCTTCGCGCTGATCCTCGGCGCGGCTTCGACCCGCCTGCCGACCGACCGCTCGCGAGCCCTCAGGGAACTGCTCGAGACGATCTACGACCTCAGCGTCAAGGTGCTCGGCTGGGCGATGGAACTGGCGCCGCTCGGCGTCGCGTGTCTGATCTTCCATTCGTCGGCGAAGCTCGGCCTCGACGTGATGCGACTGGTCGGCTGGTACTTCGTCACCGCGATGGGCGGGCTCGTGCTCTACCAGGTCGTGGTGGTCACCGGGCTCGCCTGGGTGTTCGCCGGCCTGTCGCCGACACGCTTCTATCGCGGCTGCCGCACGTTGATGCTGACCGCGTTCTCGACCTCGTCGTCGAGCGCGACGATGCCGACGACGATCCGCACCGCGGTCGAGGAGTTCGGCGTGCCGAAGGAGATCGCCGGCTTCGTGATGCCGCTCGGCGCGACCATGAACATGAACGGCACCGCGCTGTTCGAAGGCGTGTCGGTGCTGTTCCTCGCCCAGGTCGCCGGCATCGACCTGGGCCTCGGCCAGCAGTTGCTGGTCGTCGGCCTCGCGGTGCTGACCGCGATCGGCGCCGCCGGTGTGCCGGGCGGTTCGTTGCCGCTGATCGCGGTCGTGCTGACGCAGGTCGGGGTGCCGCCCGAGATGCTGGCGCTGATCCTCGGCGTCGATCGACTGGTCGACATGACGCGCACGATCCCCAACGTCACCAGCGATCTCGTCTGCAGCCTGTGGTTGTCGCGCCGCGAGGGCCACGTGCTCAGGGGCTGATCGCGGCGCAGGCGTGCTCGGGCTGATCGATGACGTAGCCCATCGTGCGGATGCCGACCGGCACGACCGGCAGCAGCAGCAGGCCCGTGCAGCGATAGCGCACGATCAGGCGCGGCAGCGCGTGCGCGTCGCCGGGGTCGTGGCCGGCGTGCGGTGCCGGTTCGCGATGCCCCGGCGTGAACAGGCGCCACTGCGGCGCGGCCGGCGCGCCGCGGCAGTCGAGCGGCAGCGGGCTGTCGGTGATCGACGCCGGGACCGGCGTCGATCCGAAGCCCGAGCAGCCGGTCTGCGCGGCGGCCAACGGCGCCAGCACGGATCCGAGGAACAAGGCGGCGGCGCGCGGCGCGCGCAACGAGTGGGTGAGGTCCATGCCGGCAATGGCACGGACCCGCCGACTATGTGCCGGAAATCCTCACTGCGGCAGCTTCGAGTGCGAGCCGTCGCAGAACGGCTTCTTCGCCGAGTGCTTGCAGCCGCACCAGGCGACCTTGCGGGCCGCGGCGACGACTTCGACCATCGGCTTGAGGCCGGTGCCCGTGTGGGAGCCGTCGCAGTAGGGCTGTTTCCGGCTCAGGCCGCACGCACACCATGCATAGGTGCCGGGCTGCACGTCGAGCACGAAGGGCGTACGCGCCGCGATCTTGGGTTCGGTCATGGCGGCTACTTCTTGTGCGCCTCGAACGCCTGCTTGCGGGCCGCGTCGTCGAGCCGGTTCCACTTGGTCTGGCACTTCTCGCAGCAGAAGCCGACCTTGCCGCCCATGTAGTCGCTGGTCGGGCAGTCGGCGTCGAGCGCCTCGCCGGTCATCACGCAGACGCTGCTGAGCAGCGCAGGTGACGCGTGGTCCTTCTGTTGCGCGCAGCCGCCCAACAGGGAGAGGGTCAGGAACAACACCGCGACGCGGGCGAGGGTCAGCATGGGCGGGATTGTGCGCCCGCTGCAGCCGTTGGCAAGGGCGTCGCGGGGATTGACGACGTCGACCGGGCCGCGGATGACTACGCCATGCGGACCATCCCTCTCGCCATCGTTCCGTTGCTGACGCTGCCGCTGGCGGCCCAGAGCAACGCCATTTCCGGCACCGACGTCGCCGTCTACGAAGTCGGCGGCCCCAACGTCTACGGCCGCATCGGCCCGGCCTATCCGAACGGCGTCGCCAGCGTCGTGATCGGCCACTCGATGTGCAACAACGGCACCGTCACCGTGCCGTGGATCGGCAACTCGGGCGGCGTGATGATCGAGACCTACCCGAAGATCGCCTTCCTGCTGGCGCGCGAGAGCGACGGCCGCATGGTGCAGATCAGCGGCAAGAGCAACCTCAAGCACTCGCGGGTCGCGTTCAACTTCTCGGGCACGAACCCGTGCGGGCCGTGCCAGAGCGGGCCATCGAACACCTTCCGCATCGGCTGCTACGACGTCTACAGCGCCGGCTTCAACGCCAGCCAGAGCAACCTCGGCCCGACCAGCGAGATCAATCCGTGGCTCGGCAGCTGGAACCCGGTCGGCAGTTACTTCGACATCGGTGATCCATCGCAGGTCGGCTACCCGGCGCCGGCCGACGGCGTGCAGTCGCTGAGCACCAGTGGCTTCGACGTGACCAAGGGCCGCATGGCGGTGCCGGAGCGGGACCTGCTCGTGCCGGGCACGTTCTACGGCCAGAACCACGTCGTGATCCTCGGCGAGCCGGTCGCCAACCGAGCCAACAACGTCGTCTCGCGGCCGGTCAGCTTCAGCTGGAGCGGCAGCGCCTGGTCGATCCAGCTGCAGGGCACGTCGGCGCAGGGTTCGGTGCTGCAGCGCTGGAGCGGCGCGACCGTCGACCTCGGCGGCAACGGCGCCGACGACGGGCGCTTCGAGGTCGCGGTCAAGGTGACCGGCCCGGTGCGCGGCATGTGGCACTACGAGTATGCGGTGCACAACTTCGACAACCACCGCGGTGGCGCCTCGCTGCGCATCCCGCTGTGCCCGACGGCGCGCGTGGCGAACGTCGGTTTCCACGACATCGACGGCGACGCGCTGAACGACTGGACCGCGGTGCGCACCGCCAGCGCGCTGGAGTTCCAGGCCGGCGCCGGCAACCCGCTCGACTGGAACACCCTCTACAACTTCTGGTTCGACAGCGACGCGGCGCCGATCGCCGGCGCGGTCGAGATCGACGCGGCGCGCCCGGGCCCGGGTGCCCTGACGGTCGCGGTGCCGTCGCGCGTGCCCGGCCTGCTCGGCACGGAGTACCTGGGCGCCGGCTGCGGCAGCCCGGCGCCGGTCGCCTACGGCAACGGCACGCCGACCTCGCCGAACCCCGGCTTCGCGGTCGAGTTCGAACTGACGCCGTCCGGCGTGATCGTCGTGGCGTTCGGCTTCGCCGGCGACAACCTGGCGCTGGGCGGCGGCTGCACGCAGTACCTCGACGGCAACCAGATCGCCGCCGTGGTGGCGCTCGGCGCCGACGCGAGCGGCAAGGCGACCCAGGCGCTGGCGTTGCCGCCCGGCATGACGCCGGTCGACTGGTACTGCCAGGGCTTCGAGGTGCTCGGCAGCGGGCCGGTGCTCGGCTTCCTGGCGCCGTCCAACGGCCTGCGCCTCCGCGTCGCCGGCACCGGCTGCCCGTAGCGACGCGAGGCCGATGACTTGCGTGCCTCCGCGGGGGTGCCGCCGGGCCTGCTCCGCGGAGCTGCACGCAAGTCATCAGCCCTGGTATGTGACCCGATCGCCGCGCATCGCCGGGCCGCGGGTGCTGACCATGGCACGCCGCCGTCGGCCGTGCTCCACTTGTCGGCATGGAACTCGCCCCCGCCGACCGCCTGAAGCTGCTGCGGTTCGTCTGCTCGTTCGTCTGGACCGACCTCAAGGTCACCCAGCGGGAGCGCGACCTGGTGATGCGCATCGTCGGCATGCTGCACGTCGGCGACGCCGAGGCGCGTCAGGTCGCGGCCTGGCTGCAGGTGCCGCCGCCGCCCGAGGAGGTCGACCCGACGCTGGTGCCGCGTGCGCACCGCGAACTGTTCCTGCAGGCGGCCCGGCTGGCGGTCGAGGCCGACGGCACGGTGGTGCCCGCCGAGCGCGATGCGCTGGCGCTGTTCCGGGACCTGCTCGGCGACTGATCGCGCGCCGATCAGAAGTCGGCGCGATAGCGATCCCACATGCGCTCGGCGAACGGCCGGAACGAACGTGTCCACGTGCCCGGCGTCTCGATCTGCATGTAGCGGTCGACGTAGTCGAACAGCGGCGGGTGCGCCCACTCGTCACGCAGGCCCATGATGCGCGTGGCCAGCACGTAGCCGTGCCACACGTTCGCGGTGCAGCAGCGCCGGTACGGATCGCTGGTCCACGACTTGCGATCGACGCTGGGGTCGTCGGCGTGGCGGTTGCCCCACTCGGGCAGTCCTTCGTCCTCCGGCCCGTAGTCGCCGTAGCCGCGATTCCAGACGCCGGGCGACGTCTGCTCGACGTAGAACGTCTGCACGTCCTCGGCGAAGGCGTCGTGGCGCTCGCGCGCGAGCCGCAGCATGTCCTCGTCGTGCAGCAGTGCGCCGGCGAACAGGATCGGGAATTTGCGGCCGCTGCCGCTGCCACCGTCGGCGGCGAACCGGCCACCGTTGGCGACGATGCCGAACAGGTCGATGCCCAGCTGCACCAGCGCCACCACCAGCGGCTCCTTCTCGGCTGCATCGTGGTCGAGCTGCAGCACCAGGCCCGCGAGCCCGACGAGGTCGGCCATGTCGCGACCGTAGTCGGGCATGTTGAGGCGCGGGTGCAGGTAGCGTCCGGTCCAGCCGCCGATGTGGTCGAGCCACGGGCGCTCGAAGCGCTGCGCGAGTTCGGCCGGCGCCGGGCCGCCGGGCGGGGCCGCGAGGCTGGCGAGGCGCGACAGATCGAGCTGCGAACGGCGCCAGCGCACGTGCTTGCCGCTGCCACAGTACGGGGGGCGGAACGCGTCCGCCGCCGGCGGCTGGCCGACGCAGGTCAGGATCGCGCACGTCTCCAGCTGCGGTAGCTGGCCCGGCTGCGGGTGGCTGATGGCGGACACCAGGGACATGCCGGGCTCGAGCCGCAGCGGCCGATCGGGGCGCACGCCGAGCGCCACGTTCGTGGCGGCGTCGAAGCGGCCGCTGCCGTCGGCGCCGAACATCGCGCTGTCGTAGCCCTGCGCCGATGCGCGCGGATCGGGGTCGATCATCGAGCCGTGGCGGGTGCGCCCGTCGTCGACGCCGCTCGCCGGCGTGATCGCGACGATGTGCACCGGGCCCAGCACCCACCAGTCGCCGTTGACGAAGCGACCGCAGCGCACCGGGTGTTCGAAGGTCCAGGTGATGCCGAAGCGTTCGACCGCGGCGAGCTGGTCGCCCTCCGTCGGGTCGGCGCCGGCCGTCGGCTGCAGCGTGCGGTCCGGCGGCTGGCCGAGCAGGATGCCGTTGCTGGTCGAGATCGCGCTGCGGTTGCCGGCGATGTCGGTGGCGCGCACGCTGACGTAGAGCGCGAAGCCGATCGGCAGCTCGAGGCCCTGCGTGACCGCGCGCGTCGCGCCGCCGACGGCGGTCCACGGCATCACGTCGGCGCCGCCCGGCACGCGGCCGATGCACCATTCGTAGACCACCGGGAGGCCCTCCGGATCGGGGAACTCGTCCCAGTTGGCGAACAGCGACGTGCGCACCTCCTGGCGATCGAGGTCGCGGCCGGGACCGTCGCGCACCTGGCCGATCGACGGCGGGCTGTCCTGGCGGCCGCCGCCGGTCGGCCCAGCGCTGCACGCGGCGAGGAGCAGCGCCAGCGCCGCGGCCGACCAGGCCGTGTGCGGGCGCGGCGCGGCGCGTTCGCGTGCTGCTGCCATCATCCTCGCAAGCCTAGCGGGCCAGTGTCGAGAAACGCCACTGTGGGATCGGCCGATGTCGCCTCAGGCGGGGCCCCGAGACGACCGAAATTCGCGAAGTGGAGGCGTGTCGCAGCGACGGCTGCGGCATCGGGGTAAGCTCGCGCTTTCCCCACGCGACCGCGCCCCTCGACGATGCGTTCGGCGGCAGTCCAGACGACCAGTGACGATGACCAAGAACCTAGCCGATGAGCTGCAGCGCACCGCGCGCCAGGCATTGACCAGCATCGACCCGGTGCCGCAGGGCGAGGAGCCGGGCGGCCTGCCGCTGCGCCGCGTGCTGGCGGCCGCGTTCCGCGCCCGCTACCTGGTGTTCACGACCACCCTGTTCGGGTTGCTGATCGGCTCGTTCATGGCGATCACCACGCCGAACACCTACCTCAGCACCGGCAAGTTCCTGTTCACGGCTTCGGGTGCCGAGGCGAAGCTGGTCGATCCGACGCGGTCGACGGACATCAGCCAGGAGACGATCGGCACCGCGGCGTCGCACATCCTGACGACCGACGACCTGCTGAAGCGCGTCATCAAGCGACTCGGTCCCGCGCGCATCCTCGCGCCCTACCAGCCCGACGAGGCGACGGCCTCGTCCGGCGCGAAGGCGGCGTTCTACCGCATCCAGCGCGACTGGAACGCGACCGACGAGCAGGCGACCGAGGAGGACGCGCTGAAGGTGCTGCGCAAGAACCTGCTGGTCGAACGGCCGCGCGGCATCGACGTGCTGATCGCGACCTATGTCGCCAACAACGCCCACCTGGCGCAGGAGGTGCTCGACACCTTCATGAAGGAGGCCATCACCTGGCACATCGAGCAGTACGACGACAAGCGCGCCTACGAGGACGCCGAGAAGGCGGCGACCGACAGCAAGGTCGCGCGCGAGGCGGCGCGGCTGGCCCTGCGCGACTTCCTGGACAACAAGGCCGGCGTGACGCAGTTCGAGGACGAGAAGAAGCGGCTCGAGAAGGAAGAGGAAGAGGCCTCGCATCGCCAGGACGCGCTGCGGCAGGAACTCGACAGCGCGGAGCAGGTGCTGGCGGGCATCGTCAAGCGCCTCGACGTCGACAAGGACGTGCCGAAGTTCATCGTCGAGAAGCGCCGCATGGACGTCAGCGGTGGCGCGCTGGAGTCGTTGAACAACGAGTACGGCGCCGAGCAGGTGCGCCTGACCGGCCTGATGGGCCAGTACCGCGACCCGACGAACCCGCGCATCGTCGAGGTGCAGCAGAAGATCGAGTCGATCAAGGCGACGATCCTGCGCCTGCAGCAGGAGGCCAGCAACGCGCCCGAAGAGGAGATCTCGGTGCCGAATCCGCTCTACGCCCAGATGATGGAGCGGCGCACGCTGCTCGCCAACGAGGTCTGGGAACTGCGGGTCAAGAAGAGCAACGCCGACGAGATCGCCGGCGAGAAGCGCGCACGGCTGCGCACGTTGCTGTCCCTCGAGCCCGAGTACGCCAAGCTGCGCGACGCGAAGGTCACCGCCGAAGAGCAGGCCACGCTGGCGCAGGCCAACTGGAACATCGCCCAGCAGAAGCGCGCGCTCGGCGCCGGCAACTTCAGTTCGCTGAAGGAGATCCAGACCGCGTCGCTGCCGCTCGAGAAGGAAGGCCCGAACCGCGGCCGCCTGCTGATCGGCGGCTTCTTCGCGGGTCTGTTCCTCGGTCTGGGCATCGTCGTCATGCGATCGCTGCCCGACAGCATCGTGCGCACGCGCGACGACCTGGAACGCATCGAAGGTCTGGCCGTGATCGGCATCATGCCGCGGCTCGACGGTGGCAACCTGCGCCGCCACGTGTCCATGCGCGAGCAGGGGTGGTGACCATGGCGACCCGCGAGACCCTGCAGAAGCACCCGCCGAGGAGCCGCCGCTCCGAGGTCATCGCCACCGAGCTCGGCTACCTGTGGTCCAACCTGTTGCAGCGCGGCGCGCGCGACACGCACCGCACGATCGGCTTCTGCGCGATCGGCGACGACGAGGGCTCCAACACGCTGGCGGCCAACCTGGCCCTGTTCCTCGGCAGCAAGGGCGAACGCATCGCCCTGGTCGAGGCGGCGCTGCGCAACCAGGCGCTGGCGGGGGTGTTCCAGGCGACGCCGACGCCGGGCCTCGCCGAGCTGCTGAGCGGCAAGGCCGTGCTGCGCGACGTGCTGCGGCCGCAGGTCGCGGCCGGCGTCGACCTGGTGCCGGCCGGCCAGTCCGCCGATCCCTACTGGGGCTTCACCGACGACAAGTTCCGCGCCGTGTTGAGCCAGCTGCTGGTCGAACGCGACCTGTGCCTGGTCGACGTGCCGGCGCTGAACCGTGCGCCCGAGGCGAGCCTCGTCGTGCGCGCGCTCGACGCGATCGTGCTGGTCGTCGAGATGAACCGGCACCGCGCCGACGTCGTGCAGCGCAACCTGCACTACCTGCGGTCGCTCGGCACGCCGGTGATCGGCTCGGTCGTCAACGAGCTGGTGCACGAGGTGCCGATGCTGATGCAGAAGCTGCTGTAGCCGCGGCCCGGCAGTCGGCTACAACGCCGCCGTGAAGCCCGCAGGCGAACGGCCGGTCGACGAGGTGCCGCGGCTCGCGATCGTCGTGCCGCTGAAGGACGAGGCCGACGGCGTGCCGTCGCTGCTGGCGGCGCTCGATGCGCTCGAGGGCGAGTTGCGCGCGGTCGCTCGGTGTGAGTTCGTGTTCGTCGACGACGGCAGCCGCGACGCGACCGCCGCGCTGCTCGCGGCAGCGGTGGCGACGCGCCCGCATGCGCGCCTCGTGCGGCACGAACACAATCGCGGCATCGCCGCCGCGATCCGCACCGGCATGCTGGCGACCGACGCGCCGTTCGTGGCGTCGATCGACGCCGACCTGTCGTACGACCCGCGCGAGATCGTGCGCATGCTGCCGCTGCTGGCGCACGCCGACGTCGTGACCGCGTCGCCCTACCATCCGGCCGGCGGCGTGCACGGTGTGCCCGCCTGGCGCCTGTCGCTGTCGCGCACGCTGTCGTGGCTGTACCGGCGGCTGCTGCGGCAGGACGTGCACACCTGGACCGCCTGCTTCCGCCTCTACCGCCGCGAAGCCGTCGTCGATCTGCCGCAGCAGTATCCCGGCTTCCTCGGCACCGCCGAGCTGCTGGTGCGGGTCTTGCGCCGCTCCGGCCGCGTCGTCGAGCACCCGTGCGTGCTCGGCGTGCGGCGCTTCGGCCAGTCGAAGCTGCGCGTGCTGCGCACGATCCGCGACCA
>JAEUHS010000016.1 GCA_016794035.1 Planctomycetota bacterium | reverse complement strand
GGGCAGGCGCGCCGGGAAGCCGAGGTGAGGGACACCCCGCCACCGGCCGCGACGGCGACCGTCGCCGTGCGCGTCGCCGCCGAACGCGCGGCGACGTTCGATCTGTTCACGCGCGAGGTCGACCTGTGGTGGCGACGCGGGCCGAAGTTCCGCCACGCCGGTTCGCGCGACGGCAGCATCACGATCGAACCGCGCGCCGGCGGCCGCGTGTTCGAACGCTGGCGCGAAGACGGCACCGTGCGCGAATTCGACCTCGGCGAGGTGCTGGTCTGGCAGCCGCCCGAGCGCCTGGTGTTCTCGTGGCGCAACGCGACCTTCGCGCCGCTCGAGCGCACCGAGGTCGAAGTCACGTTCGCCGACGCCGCTGGCGGCACGCTGGTGACCGTGCGTCACCGCGGCTGGGAGTCGCTGCGCGACGACCATCCGGCGCGGCACGGGCTCGTCGGCGCGGCCTTCGCGCGCAGCCTCGGCCTGTGGTGGGGCGATCAGCTGACGGCGCTGCGCGAGCGCGGCACCCCTGCCACCGGCTGAGCTACGCGGCTGGATGCGGGCAGTTGCATGGCACGGCGCGGCAACGCGGGCAGCCACCGCCGTACTTCTTGCGGCCGATCGCGTCGAGGTCGAGGCCGTGCAGCGAGGCCAGCGTCGCCAGCCACGCGTAGACGTCGCCGAACTCCTCTTCGAGGTTGTGCCGCTCCTGGCGACGGATCGCACGCACCAGCTCGCCGACCTCCTCGACGAACCACAGCAGCGTGCCCTGGGCCCCGCGCGCGGCATCGCGCTCGAGGTAGATGTCCTCGATCAGCCGCTGGAACGAACCCTCGGGCCCCACGCGCCGTGCGGGGCTCATTCCTGGCCCGCCTTCTTCACGGTCAGCAGCACGACGTCCTCGCGCAGGCCGTCGTCGCCGGCGTCCTGCTCGATGCCGCCGAGCACGACGTTCATGAACATGTTCGTGTGGCGCGGCGAGTGCTGACGCAGCAGGTCCAGCAGGCCCTCGGCGCGGTGCAACGCGTCGTTGCCCAGCACCAGGCGCGTGCCCGGACTCATCGCGATCTCCTGCGGCCGCAGCGACTTCTCGAACACCGGCCCGTCGTCGAGGCCGATCGCGATGCCCTCGGCGTTGAGCTCGAGCACCTCGCCGCGCTGACAGATCAGCAACGGCGAGCGCGCGCCGGCCTGGTAGAGCTTGGCGCCCGCGGCCGTGACCTGCAGCAGCGTCGCCTTGGCGCAGCAGCCGGCCGGCAGCTGCGCCTTGCAGACCTTGTTGGTGTGCGCCAGCGCCTTGCGCGGCGTGGCGCCGGCGACCAGCGCGCGGTTCAGTTCGTCGCGCGCGAGCCGGCAGGCGAACACCGCCAGCGCACCGTGACCCTCGGCGCTGACGAGATAGAGCACCAGCGCCGGCTCCTCGCCCTCGCTGGCGACGCCGTCGAAGTAGTCGAGGCCGCCGCGCGAGCCGGCGCTCAGCGCGCCGTCGATCTCGTAGCCGTTCACGCCCGGCAGGCGCTGCGGCACGGTCCTGTCGCGCAGCTGCTTGACCAGCGGGTCCATCGAGACCATCGCCCCGCCGCCGGCCTGCTCCTGGTTCTTCAGCAGCTCGGCGAGGTCGGTGGCGAGGTACTGCACCGAACGGCCGAGCGCGCCGACCTCGTCGTCGCCGCTGACGCGCACGCGCACCTCGGAGCCGCCGCGACCGAGCTTGCCGACCGCGAGGCCGATGTCGTTGATCCTGGTCGCGATCTTGCCGCCGAGCACCCAGCCGGCACCGCCGCAGATCGCCGCGACCAGGAACGACATGCCGATGCCGACCTTCCAGCCGCGGGCGATGATCGTGTCGTCGCTGATGCCGCCGCCGAGGTTCTGCACCAGCGCCACGGCGACCAGCAGGCCGCCGATCCATCCGGCGAGGGTCGTGCCGATCGCGAGGTTGCGGGCCAGCTTGCCGTTCGCCGCTCTCGAGCCTTTTCGCGCCATGGGTTCGTCTGCGGCCGGGGTCTACCGCGAGGCCGGCATCATGCGCCAGCGCCCGGGTCCAGTCACCATCGCAGCCGTCACCAGCCGAGAACGCGCATCGCCAGCCAGACGCTGACACCGGCGTAGACGCCGGCCATCTGGTCGTCGGCCATGATGCCGAGCGCGCCGGGCAGGTCCTCGAGCTTGCGCGCCGGCTGGATCTTCAGCACGTCGAAGCCGCGGAAGGCGAAGAACGCGACCATGTGCGCGGTCGCGCCGACCGGCGCATCGACGATCAGCGCATAGACCAGCACCGTGACCAGATAGCCGACCACCTCGTCGAGCACGAACGCGCCCGGGTCCTCCTTCGGCCAGGTGCGGGCGACGAACTGCGACTGCGTGCAGCCCCAGGCGAACAGCGCCAGCGCCGCGATGCCCCACGCCTGGAGCGTGTGCTCGGGCAGCGCCCACTGCAGCGTGATCGCCAGCAGCACGCCACCGAGCGTGCCGACCGTGCCCGGCGCCCACGGCGAGCAGCCGAGGCCGAAGCTGGTGATCAGCAGCCATCGGCAGCGGTCGGCGAGGCTCATCGCGGCCCACCGAACAGCACGTCGCGCGCCTTCCAGACGTAGTTGGTGCCGGACACGACGGTCAGCACGAGGCTGAGCCAGAAGCCGATCCGCCCCATCTCGACCCAGAACCCGGCGCCGGCGACCATGGTGATCAGGCAGGCGACCGTGAAGCACTGGGTCACCATCTTCCACTTGCCGAGCCGATCGGCGGGGAACGGACGACCGCTGGCCTCGACGACGCCGCGGATCGCCGTCACCAGGAACTCGCGCGCGACGACGACCACGACGTACCAGGTCGTCAGGATCGTGGTCGCGGCCGGGAACTTCAGCAGCGTGATCAGCGAGCCGGCGATCAGCACCTTGTCCGCGAACGGATCGGCGACCCGGCCGAACGCGGTCACGAGGTTCCACTTGCGCGCCAGGTAGCCGTCGAGGAAGTCGGTGAACGCGGCGACCAGGAACAGGCCGAACGCGACCCAGACCAGGGTGCGGTCGGGATGCAAGAGACCCGTCTCGGCCGGCAACTCGCTGCCGCCGGGCCGGGCGCGGAACGCGACCGCGGCGAACTCCAGGCACACGAACACCCCCGCAGTGAACACCAGCCGGCTGATCGTGATCAGGTTCGGCAGGTTCACCGTCGCGCGCCTCCGGCGACGGGCTTGCCGGTCAGTTCGTAGTCGTCGGCGCCCGTGATGGCGACCTGCACGAACGCACCGGGTTCGGCGACGCCCTTCGGCAGCAGCACGCGGCAGTCGACCTCGGGCGCGTCGGCGTGCGTGCGGCCGACCAGACGCTTCGCCTCGGCGTCGTAGCCGTCGACGAGCACCGGCACCTCGCGGCCGACGAACGTCTGCTGGAAGGCGCGCATCACCGAGCGCTGCCGTTGCATCAGTTCGGCGCAGCGGGCCTCGGCGACCTCCTGCGGCACCTGGTCCGGCATGTCGTGCGCCGGCGTCGTCTCCTCGCGCGAGTAGGCGAACACGCCGAGCCGCTCGAACCGGTAGTCGTCGACCAGCGCACGCAGTTCGGCGAAGTCCTGCTCGGTCTCGCCGGGGAAGCCGGTGATCAGCGTGCTGCGCACCGCGATGCCGGGCACCTCGTCGCGCAGACGGTCCAGGATGCCGCGCACCTGCGCGCTGTCGACGCCGCGCTTCATCGCCCGCAGCATCGGCGAACTGATGTGCTGGATCGGGATGTCGAGGTACTTCACCGCCTTGGCGTGCTCGCGCAGGAACGTCGTCAGCTCGGGGGCGACGGTGTGCGGGTAGGCGTACATCAGCCGGATCCATTCGATGCCGTCGACCTCGGCGAGCTGCTCGAGCAGCGTGTGGATCTGGCGCTTCCTCGTCGTGTCCAGCCCGTACGCCGTGCTGTCCTCGGCGACGACCACCAACTCCTTGACGCCGGCGGCCGCGAGGCTCTGCGCCTCCTCGACCAGCACGTCGATCGGCTTGCTGCGGTTGCGGCCGCGCATCTGCGGGATCGCGCAGAACGTGCACTTGTGGTCGCAGCCCTCGCTGATGCGCAGGTAGGCGAAGCTCTTCGGCGTCAGCAGCACGCGCCTCGTGTCGCTGCGCGGGCCCTTCGGCTTGCCGCCGTCGACGGTCGCCACCCAGCGGCGGTCGCTGCCGTTGACGATGCGACGCACGACGGCCGGCACGCCCGAGTAGTCGGACAGGCCGAACACGGCGTCGAGTTCGGGGATCGAGCCCTTCAGATCGGCGCCATACCGCTGCGCGAGGCAACCGACGGCGATCACGCCCTTCAGATTGCCCTCTTCCTTCAGGCGTGCGACCGACAGGATCGTGTCGATCGACTCCTGCTTGGCGCTCTCGATGAAGCCACAGGTGTTGACGACGACGACGTCGGCGTCCTCGGCGTCGGCCACCACCTGCAGCCCCTCCTCGACGACGTGGCCGAGCAGCACCTCGGAGTCGACGAGGTTGCGGGCGCAGCCGAGGCTGATCAGGGCCACGCGGATCGCTTCGTTCACGCGGAGGTCGCCTCGTGCCGGACCGGCGGACCGGTCCGGCGGTGGTGGGTCACTGGGGCTTCTGCTGGACGACCCAGACCTTCACGGAGGCCACGACCTCGGCGTGCAGGTGCACGGGAACGTCGAACACGCCGATCTCCTTGAGCGGCTGCTCGAGGCGGACCTGCTTGTCGTCGATCGCCAGGCCCTTGTCGCGCAGCGCGGCGGCGATGTTCATCGCCGTGACCGACCCGAACAGATGGCCTTCGGCGTTGGCGCGGCCCTCGATCGTCACGGACGCCTCGGTGAGCCTGGTCGCCATGTCCTTCAGCCCCTGGATGCGGGCCTGCTCCTCGACCAGCGCCTGCGCCCGGGCGCGCTCGATCTCGGCGACGTTCGACTTGGTGATCATCACGGCGAGCCCGCGCGGCAACAGATAGTTGCGCGCGTAGCCGGTCTTGACCTTCACCAGTTCGCCGATGCGACCGAGGTGTTCGACATTCTGCTTCAACAGGAGTTCCATGGCGTCACATCCTCCCCACGAACGGCATCAGCGCGACCAGGCGCGCGCGCTTGATCGCGTTGGCGAGCTTGCGCTGGTTCTGGCCCGAGAAGCCCGTGCGCTTGCGCGACTGGATCCGCCCGTTGGCCGAGACGAACTTGGCCAGGTAGGCGATGTTCTTGTAGTCCAGCGGCTCCTCGGGCAGCACCTCGCGGCGCCGCGCGCCGAAGCGCCCGAACTTGCTGCGGCGGCCGCCGTCGCGCGGGCCCCCATCACGCGGGCCGCTGTCTCTGGCCCCACCGGTGCTCGAAGTCGTCGATGTCATGATCCAGCCTCCGTCGTGCTCTCGGTCGTCTCGGTCGTGTCGTCGGCGTCCGCCGCTTCCTTGCCCGCGCCCCGCGTCGAGGAGACCTCGACTTCCGGTGCGGCTTCGGGCGCCGGGCTCGGTGCGTCGTCGGCCGGGATCGCGTTGACGTCGAAGTCGCCCTCGGGCTCGTAGGCCGTCTGCGGCACCTCGTCGCAATCGACGAGCAGGTAGCGCAGCAGCGACTCGTTGAACTGCAGGTCGCGGCGCAGCGCCGTCAGCCCCTGCGTGTCGGCGGTGAAGTAGATCAGCAGGTAGGTGCCGCGCGGCTGACCCTTGATCGAGTAGGCCAGTCGCCGCTCGTCCCAGCGCTTGCCGCTGAGGATCTTGGCGCCGTGCTTCTGGAACAGGCCGAGCATCGCTTCCTTCAGCGGCTGCCAGCCCTTGCGCACCTCCCGGTTGTCGAGGAGGCACATGCATTCGTAGGTGCGGGTGCGTTGCAAGTCTTCAATCTCCCGGGCGGACGCCCGTGTCAGAGTCAGTGGAATCAGGACCCGCCAGACGGACGAGGATCGCTGGATCCGTTCGGCTGTTCGGGGCTGTTGTAGGTTCCCATCAGGGTTTGCACGTCCGCGCCCTCGATCCACGCCTGGGCGCAGTCGACGGCACGTGCGAGCACGCGACCGAGAACCTCACGTTCCTCCGGGAGGAAAGGAGCCAGGACGAAATCCGGCCAGTCTGCAGCACGCAGGCCAGCCGAACGCAGTCCTTCGGAACCGCCGCGCGGCGACGCCGCATCCGGCACGTCGCGCGAAGGTTGCCCGATACCGAGACGGAGACGGGGAAACGCGTCCGAGCCCAGCAGTTGCTGGATCGACTTGAGGCCGTTGTGGCCCCCCGCGCTGCCCGACGGCCGGATACGCATCCGGCCCAGCGGTAGGTTCAGGTCATCGACGATCACAAAGAGCGAGTCCGGCCCGCGGCCGGCGTGGCGAAGCAGCGGTGCCGCGACTTCGCCCGACAGATTCACGTAGGTCTGCGGCTTCACCAGCAGGAACGAACGTCCCTTCCGGCGACCCTCGCAGACCCTCGCCTTCACCTTGCCCGAGAAGGCACGCGAACCGTCGTCCGCGCGCCGTTCGAGCCGTTCGAAGGCGAGTCCCAGTCGCTGGGCCAGCAGGTCGAGCACCATGAACCCGACGTTGTGTCGGGTCGGTTCGTATTCGGCGCCGGGGTTGCCGATGCCGAGAACGATGCGGTGCCAGCCCATGGCGGCTTCTGGGGGGCGAGAACGCTACGCGGCGGCGCCTCGACAGGCAAGGCCCCGATCGCGCCTGTTCGCTGGCCCCCGGTGCGCTAGCCCTTCGCCGGCGGGTTCTTGCCCGGCGCAGCCTTGCCGGCGGGAGCCGCCGGGGCTGCCGGGGCTGCCGGGGCCGCCTCGGCGACCGCCGTTTCGGCGGGAGCCGCAGGGGCCTCCACCACCACCGCCAGGGCGACGTGGCAGACCGACGTCTGCGGCGGGGTCACCAGGGTGACGCCCGCCGGCAGCACGACCTGCCCGGCCTGCAGCCCCTGGTCGAGTTCGAGCGCGCTGATGTCGTGCTCGATCGACTCCGGGATCGCGGTCGGCAGGCAGCGCACGGTCAGCACGATGTGGTCCTTGACCAGCACGCCGCCCTTGCTGAGGCCGGCCGGATACCCGATCAGGGTGACCTCGACCTCGGTCTCGATCGGCTTGGTCAGGTCGATGCGCTTGAAGTCGACGTGCAGCGGCCGGTCGGTCGTCGCCTGCCAGGCGATCTCCTGCAGCAGCGCCGACTGCGAGGCGCCGGCGATGTCGATCTGGAACACCTTGTGGTGCGCCTTCACGTGCTGCTCGAGTTCCCATTCGGAGATGGAGATCGAGACCGGCTCCTTGCCGTCGCCGTAGACGACGGCCGGCAGCCAGCCCTGGCTGCGCAGCTGCTTGACCTGATTGCGACCGAGCGCGGTGCGGCGCTCCGCCTTCATTTTCACGACTTCCATGGTTCTACCTCGTTCAGATGTATTCGATCTCGTCCCGGGTCCGACGCGCGGCGGTCATCGCTCGCTCTCGAACAGGATGCTGATGCTCTCGCTGCGGTGGATGCGGTCGATCGCGCGCGCGAGCAGCTGCGCGATCGAGCAGACCTCGACCTTGGGCAACTTGGCGGCCGGCACCGGCACCGAGTCGGTGAAGAAGATCTTCTCGACGTCGGCGGAGTTGAGTCGCTCGACCGCCTTGCCGGCGAGCACGGCGTGGGTCGCGACGATGAACGCCTTGCGGGCGCCCTTCTGCTTGACGATGCGAACCGCGTCGACGATCGAGCCGCCGGTGCTGACCATGTCGTCGACGAGCACGACGTCGCGGCCGCTGACGTCGCCGATCACGTGCTCGATGACCGTCTCCTCACCGCTGATGCGGCGCTTGTCGATGATCGCCAGATCGCAGCTGAGTTCCTTGGCGTAGGCCCGCGCGAGCTTGGTGCCGCCGATGTCGGGCGACACGATCATGAGCCGCTGGGTCTCGAGCTGCCGCACGCGTTCGATCAGCACCGGACGCGCATAGAGGTGGTCGACCGGGATGTCGAAGAAGCCCTGGATCTGCGCCGCGTGCAGGTCGATCGCGACGACGCGGTCGTAGCCGGCGGTCACCAGCAGGTTGGCGACCAGCTTGGCGTTGATCGGCACCCGGCCCTCGTCCTTCCTGTCCTTGCGGGCGTAGCCGAAGTACGGGATCACCGCCGTGATGCGATCCGCGGAGGCGCGCCGCAGGCAGTCGGCGTACGACAGCAGCTCGAACAGGTGGTCGTGCACCGGCGGACAGGTCGGCTGGACCACGAAGACGTCGGCGCCGCGCACGTCGCACTCGACCTTGAGGTTGATCTCGCCGTCGGGGAAGCGCGCCAGCGACGCCGCGCCGAGCGGCACGCCCATGTGGGAGCAGATGCCCTGCGCGAGTTCGCGGTGGGCCGAACCCGTGAACACCCGCAGTCGTTCGCCGCGCACGCTCATGCGTGGCCGCCCCGCTTCGGCGCCGGCTCGCGCAGCTTGAGCCGCCGTGCCGGCACGCCGACCCAGACCTCGTTCTCGCCGAGCGCGCTGCCGCGCTTGACGATCGCGCCGGCACCGGTCATCGAACCGTTCGCCATCGTCGTCGGCGCGACCAGGACGGTGCCGCTGCCGACGAAGCAGCCGTCGCCGATCGTCGTCGGGTGTTTGTGCGCGCCGTCGTAGTTGGCGGTGATCGTGCCGGCGCCGATGTTCGACCTGCTGCCGATCGTGGCATCGCCGAGGTAGGTCAGGTGCTTGGCCTTGGCCCCCGCACCCATCACGGTCTTCTTCGCCTCGACGAAGTTGCCGATCTCGGCGCCGTCCTCGAGCACGGTGCCGCCGCGCAGGTGCGCGAACGGGCCGACCTCGCAGTTCCTGCCGATCACGCAGCCGGTGCCGATCACGGTGCACGGCAGGATGCGCGAGTCGGCGCCGATCTGCACGCCCTGGTCGATCCAGGTCGAACCCGGATCGGCGATCAGGACTCCGTTCTGCAGGTGCTGCAGCAGGATGCGCTCCTGCATCACGACGCGCGCGTTCGCGAGGTCGACCAGTGAGTTGACACCCTGGATCTCGGTCGGGTCCGCGGCCTCGAGCGTCGGCACCTCGCTGCCCTGCCGCGCGAAGTGCGCCACGGCGTCGGTCAGGTAGTACTCGCCCTGGTTGTTGTTCGGTTGCAGGCCGCGCAGCGCGGCCCGCAGCGACTCGCTGTCGAAGCAGTAGAACCCCGCGTTGATCTCGTCGATCGCGCGCTCGTCGTCGGAGCAGTCGCGCTCCTCGCGGATGCCGACGAAGCGGCCGTCGTCGTCGCGCAGGATGCGACCGAGCCCGGTGGTGTCCTCCGGGTAGGCCGTCAGCACCGCACACGGCACGCCGCCGGTACGCAGGGCGCGCAGTTCGCGCAGCGTGTCGGTCGTGATCAGCGGGCAGTCGCCGTAGATCACCAGCACGTCGCCGACGAACGTACCGAGCGCCGCCATCGCCACCTGCACCGCGTGACCGGTGCCCTTCGGCGCACCCTGGTCGACGAAGCGCAACTCGCGCAGCGTGCTGCCGACCGCGGTCTGCAGCGATGCCTGCACCACGTCCTTCTGATGGTGCAGCACGACGATCGTGCGCTCGGGCTGCAGCGGCACCACCGCCGCCAGCGCCGATGCCGCCAGCGTACGCCCGCACAGCGGCAGCAACACCTTGGGCATGCTGACCTTGGTGCGCTTGCCGAGGCCAGCAGCCAGGCAGATCACTGCCAGCGGACGCGACATGGGAAGTGGGCGGGCTCCGGGGAAAGGGGGCGAGGATTGTGCGGACCCCGCCGCCACCGGTCAAGGGCAGATTGGCGCCCCTTGCAGGCCGTGCTTCCCACCAGCGAAACACACCCCCTCCCGGCCCCATCCCCGGCGCGACACCGGTCCGAACCGACCCAGTGCTTCGCAGAACCGACCCAGTGCTTCGAAGAAGCACTGGGAGCGTCCATGACGAGGTTGCGCCGCCAGGCGCAAGCTCGGCGTGAAGCACTGGGAGCGTCCTTGCCGAGTTCGCGCCGCAGGCGCGACCTCGGCTAGAACTGCTTGATCTCGATGTTGGTCAGGAACCAGCCGGTGATCGGGTCGACGCCGGCCGCCTGGAAGGTCATGCGCTGCCCGGCGAACTGGGCGACCGGCACGTTCAGGTAGACCTTCGACAGACCCGGCGTACCGATGCCGCCGGTGTTGGCCCAGGGCACGGTCGGGAAGTGGCCGAACGCGTCCTCGAGCACCAGCGTCGACGGGTAGTACGGGTTGGCGAACACGGTGCCGAAGAAGGTCGGCAGGATCGGCGTACGCGGGAACGCCATCGTGATGATCATCGGCACCTGGGCAGGCACCGCGTTGGTCGCGTTGGTCACCGAGACGACCAGGACGTTGCTGGCCTGGGTCACGGTGAGCTTGCGCACATTGAGCGTGAACACGCCGTTCGTCTGCGAACCGGGCGTGCTCGCCGTCACCGTCACCGTGCCGCCGGCGGTGCTGCTCGCCGTCACGATCGTCTGCGCGTAGCCGTTGGCGTCGGCGATCACGGGGTTCGTCGTCGACAGCACGCCGGGGCCGGTGATCGCGAAGTTGACGGTGCCGCCGGGCAACGGCGCGTTCGACGTGTCGAACACGCGCGCGACCACCGGCATCGCGAAGGTCTGACCGGCCGGGCCGATCTGCCCCCCACCGCTGATCGCCTGCACGCTGTTGGTCGGGCCGAGCGTGCGGACGCGCTTCAGGAACCCGCCGCTGGTGGCGTAGGTGCTCGGGTGCTGTGTCAGCCACAGCGCGCCGTCCGGGCCCTGACGCAGGGCCGTGGTCCCGATGAAGCCGGTGCCCCAGTTGGTGGCATCGGGCTGCCCGGGCACGCTCGGCGCGGGGCCCCAACTCGTCGTCTTCGCCAAGCGCCGGATCTGGCCGGCGAAGTAGTCGAGGTAGAAGGCGGTGCCTTCGTAGCTGGCCCCGAAGTCGTACGTGCCACCCTGGTTCCGATAGCGCGGGCCACCCATGACGGACCGCCAGGCGCTGCCCGACTGATTGACCGTCGCGATCGGAGCGATCAGGCCGGGCGGGATCGTGCCCGAGCAGGTCGTGTAGCTGTTGTTGCCCTCGCGCCACGGCCAGCCGAAGTTGCGCAGCGGCAGCGCGCCCACCGACGGGTATTCGTACTCCGAGTACTCCTCGACCGCGTTCTGGCCGACGTCGCCGACGTAGCAGCTGCCGGTGAGCTGGTCGATCTCCATCCGGTACGGATTGCGCAGGCCGTGCGCGATGACCAGCTGACTGATGTCGGAGTTGGCGCTGAGCGGATTGTCACCAGGATCGAGCGCCGAGAAGCTCGGCGGCGTCGTGTTGCCGCCCGCGCCGAGCACCGCGACACTGACGTTCATGCGCAGCAGGCAGCCGACCGAGGACGTGGTGCTCTGGGCGGTGCACGTGGTCGCGTCGTCGCCGATGCTCAGGTAGAGCATGCCATCGGGTCCGAAGCGCGCCGAGCCGCCGTTGTGGTTGAAGTTGCTGTCCGGCACCGACGCGAGGATCGCCCGCCGGCTCGCCAGCGAGAACGTCAGGTTGGTGCTCGCGGGGTTCGACAGACTCCCGGTGCAGGTGAAGCGATCGAGGTGGAGGAAGGCGTCCGCGGAACTCGCGTACCACACGTAGAAGTAGCCGTTGGTCGAGAAGTCCGGGTCCGCCTCGATGCTCAGCAGCCCGCGCTCCGAGCCGGTCTCGACGAGCGACGCCATGGTGCCGACGCTGCCCAGCGGGCTGCCCTCGGCGAACACACTCACGGCGCCAGCGCGGTCGGCGATCAGCACGCGACCGTCGGGCAGGAAGCAGAAATCGTCGGGGGCACCGAGGCCGGCACTCACCAGCGTGTCGACCACGAAGCCAGTGGGCACGATCTGTGCACGCGGCGCGGCAGCCAGCGCGGCAACCGCCGCGAGCGAGACGAGAAGGGGACGCAGCATCAAGGAATCCTCGAGACCTGGGTGAGGCAGGGTCGGTGTCGCGGGATCGACACCAAGGGTCGGACAGGCGCGCGGAAGTGTAGCAGTTGCCAGGCGCCACGGCAGGTGCAGCTCGCGCGATTCACTCGCGCCGAACCGTAACGCGACGCCGCCTCGTCGACGCAGGTTCCGCGGCGTCAAGGCGGCGGGCCGCGCGATCCGATCGACACCATCGGATGGCATCGATCGCGTTCGCCGCACCCGGCATCGACCGGTTCCACTGGCACGAGCGCCTGACGCGCGAACTGCGCCAGGATGGCCACGCGGTGACCGCGGTCTGCGTCGATCCGGTCGAGCACACGTTCTGGCGGCACCAGTCGATCGACAGCACGCTGGTCCGCCTCGGCCCGCCCGACCCGATGCGCGCCCCGATCGACGAACTGGCGCTGCGCGCGAGCCAGCGGCAGCTGCCGGCCCGGTCGCACCGGCAGCAGCGGCGGCGACTGCTGCACCACCGGCAGCGCCTCGCCAGCCTGCTGCCCGGCCTGCTGCGCTGGTTCGAGGCGGAACGGCCCGACCTGCTGCTGCTGCACCAGCGCCGCAGCGGCGCCCACGCGCTGCTGCACTACGTCGCCCGCGAGACCGGCACGCGGGTGCTGTGGACCGGCGACGGGCTGCTGCCCCACACCCTGCAGGTCGACGAGGCCGGCCTCGACGGCGACGCGGCGGCGACCCGCCGCCGCGCCGGCGACTACCGGGTGGTGCAGAACGAGCCGTCGCTGCTCGCCGCCTGCCTGACCAACACGCTGGCACGAACGGGTCCGAGCGCGCTGACGCGGCGCGAGGTGCGGCGACCGCCGTTGACCGCGCGCATCGCCGACCTGCTGGCGGCCAGCCGCTGGCACGGCTGCGGCGGTCCCGGTCACGCGTTGTTCGGCTGGCGCCGGGCGCTGGCGCCGGCGGCGGGCGCGGAGCCGATGGCGTTCGAGCTGCCGGGCACGCCGTTCGTCACGCTGCTGCTCCAGGACACCGACGACGAGCGCGTGCGCCTCGATGCCGACGCGCCCCCCACGCATCGCGAACTGATCGTCGCGGCCGCGGCCGCGGCCGCCGACGTCGACCGCCAGCTGGTGCTGGTGATCGTGGTGCCGCCGCGCGGCATCGACCACCGCGAACTGATCGGCCTCGCGTCGCCGGTGCGGCTGCACTTCGTGCGCCCCGACGCGGCCGCCGACGCGGCCTGCACCGGGGTCGCCACGCTGACCGTCAACCACCCGCTGGCCGCCGTCGCCCTGCTGGCCGGGACGCCGGTCGTGCACGTCGGGCGCGCGCTCTACGGCCTGCACGGCGTCACCACGCAGGCGATCACCGCCGAACTCGCACCGGCCCTGGCGCGGGCGCTGGCGAAAGACCCTGCGACCCTGCGGCAGCGCTTCCTGTCGTGGCTGTTCGGCTACGGCCACATCTGGTGCTCGAGCACCTGGCCGGACCACAACGGCCTCGCGGGGCTGGTACAGGCCGTCGGTACGCGCCTGTCGAGCCGCCATGCGATGGGTCTGCGCATGCGCTACCGGCCGGGGCCGGCCTGGCCGCTGGCCGCCGACGGCCGCGGCGACTGACCGCGCGGCCGCAGCGCCGGCGGGCGCGGACTACGGGCCGGGACCGGCAACGGCCGATGTCATCGCCGTGAAGCACGCCGTGCGCAGCACCTTCGCGACGCTCCTGGTCGGCGTCTTCGGGCAACGCCTGCTGCAGCTGATCTCGTTCCTGTGCATCGGCCGCGCGCTCGGCGCCGAGCGGCTCGGCATCTATGCGCAGGGCACCGCGGTCGCGGCGCTGCTCGGCGTGCTGGCCGGCGCCGGCGTGCGCAACCTGCTGACCCGCGCCGTCACCCACGATCCGACGGCGGCGAGCGATCTGCTGCTGGCCGCGATCCGCACCCGACTCGCGATCGGGGCCGGGCTGGCGGCCGGCGGCATCGCCGTCGCGTTCGCGGTCACCGATTCGCCCTGGTTCTGGACGCTGTGCCTGCTGCAGGTCGTGCCGGGCGCCTTCGACCTGAAGAACCTGCTCGACGCCGCCGGTCGCACCCGCGCCGAAGTGATCCTCGAGTCGGGCACGGCGCTGCTGCAGCTGCTGCTGGTGCTCGGCTGGCTCGCCGCCGGTGGCCACGATCTGGTCGAACTCGCGGCGATCGCGCTCGGCGCGCGCTGCGCCTATGCGATGCTCGCGCTGCCGGCGATCCGGCGGCTGCCGACCGCGACGGCGGGTGCGGCGATCCCGGCCGAGCTGCCCGGCCTGCGCACCAGCGTCGCGGTCGCCCTGGCCGAAGGGCTGCACGGGATCCTGACCGCCGGGGACATCTGGTTCGTGGCGCTGTGCTTCGGCGACGGCGCCGCCGGCTACTACGCGGTGGCGACGCGCTTCGCCGGCGCCGCACTGCTGCCGTCGACGCAGCTGGCCCGCCTGCTGCTGCCGCACCTGCTGCATGCCGGCGCCGGCGGCGACGCCGGGCGCACGCTCGGCACCGCCTCGCGCACGACCCTGCTGGTGACCCTGCCGATGCTGGCCGGCGGCGCCGCGGTCGCCGAACGGCTGTGCAGCCTGCCCGGCGCCGCGTTCGCCGCGGCCGCTCCGGCGCTGGTGCTGGCGCTGCTGTCCGGTTGTCTGCAGCACAGCGGCTGGCAGCAGAGCCACGCGCTGCTCGCCGCGGGCCGTTTCGGCGCCTACGCGCGCGGCCTCGCCGGGCCCGGCCTGCTGCACGTCGGCCTGCTGGTCGGCGGCGGGCTGCTGGTCGCGCGCTCCGGCGCGAACCTCGGCGACCCGACCGAGGCCATGATGGCGGCCGGCTTCGCGGTCCTGGCCAACGCGTACTACTTCCTCGGCGGCTCGCATGCCGTGCGCGACCTGCGCCCGGGCCACGACGTGCCGCTCGGCGGTGCCGTGCGGGTGGCGTTCGCCACCGGCGCCGCGGCGGCGCTGCCGGCCCTGTGCTGCGACGGCACGCTCGTGTTGCCGCTGCAACTGCTCGCCGGCGGCCTCGCGTTCGCGGGCAGCCTCTGGCTGGTCGAACTGCGCGGTCGCCTGGCCCGGTTGGGCGACGGCCTGGCGCAGGCCAGCGGTTTCCGCGCCTGAGTTCGGCGCGAACTAACGCGGCGGCGCCGAAACGCCGATAGGAACGGCGATGCAGACCAAGAGGCCATGGCGTCTCGGCACCCGCGCCCAGCTGCTGCTGCGCGGGCTGCGTTACTCGTCGATCCTGCCCTACACCTCGATCGACGGCTGGCTGACCGTCGACGAGGCGATCACGCTGTACGAGCTCGCGCTGGCGCTGCCGCACGAGCACCCGGTCGCGGTCGAGATCGGCTGCTGGCAGGGCAAGAGCAGCGTCTGCATCGCGCGCGGACTGCGGCGCAAGAACGCCCCGCGCCTGTGCTGCATCGACCCGTTCGATGCCAGCGGCGACGCCGCCAGCGCGAACCAATACGCCGACCGCAGCAGCGGCCTCGACAACCAGCTGCGCGCGGTGTTCGAGCAGAACCTGAGCCACGCCGGCGTGCGCGACATCGTCGAGATCCGACAGGGCTTCAGCCACGAACGCGCCGCCACCTGGAGCGGTGCGATCGACCTGCTGTTCCTCGACGGCGACCACGGCTACGACGCCGTCGCCCGCGACGTCGCCGACTGGGCGCCGCACGTGCGACCGGGCGGCTACCTGGTCATGCACGACGTGGTGCACCCGGTGCATCAGGGACCGCGACGCGTCGTCGACGAGCGGATCCTCGTCGACCCGAAGTGGGTCGACCGCCGCTACGTCGACTCCATGTTCGTCGCCCGCCGGGCGGCGGTGTGACCGCCGCGGGACCGCGCATGGCAGCGCCGCGCATCTCGGTCGTCGTCGTCACCGCGGCGCGGCGCGACGACCTGCATCGCTGCCTCGACGAGCTGCGGCGGCACCTCGCGGCGCCGGACGCGCCGTCGTGCGAGGTGCTGACGGTGCACGCGCCCGACGACGACGCGGCGATGGCGATGGTGCGCGCCGAGTTCCCCTGGGTCGCGCTGCATCGCGCCGAGGCGCGCGGCATCGGCCATCAGCGCAACCTGGGCGCCCGCGCCGCGCGCGGCGAGATCGTCGCCTACCTCGACGACGACGCCTGGCCGTGCGCGGGCTGGCTGCGCGGCTTGAGCGACGCGTTCGACGACGCCGCGGTGCTGGCCGCGAGCGGCCCGGTCTGGCGCGGCGACGGGACCCGGCAGTTCGGCCGCCTCGCGGCCTCGCCGCTCGGGCGCATCGTCGCCGTGCCGGACGGGGCGGCGACACCAACGGGCATGTCGCCGACCTTCTCCGGCTGCAACCTGGCGATCCGCCGCCGCAGCCTGTTCGCGGTCGGCGGCTTCGACGAGAACCTGGTCTACCAGCCGGACGACATGGACGTCTGCTGCCGCCTGTTCGCGCACGGCGGCCGGCGCGCGCAGAGCTTCGCCTACCGCGAGACCGTCGCCGTGCACCACGAGTCGTCGCCGGGTCCGTTCCGCCGCACGCTGCAGGACCGCGCCTGGTTCACGGTCGCGCGCGACACGATCTACTTCGCCTTCCGCCACGCCGGACCGCTGCGCGCCACGCTCGCGGCCGGGCCGCTGCAGCTGCCGAAGTTCGCCCGCTTCGCCGCCTGGCTCGTCACCGGCCGACTCGGCCCGGTCGCGTTCCTGCGCTGCGCGGCCAAGCAGGCTGCCGGCATCGTCGCCGGCTACGCCAAGGGCCTGTGGCGCGCGCCACGCCTGCCGTTGCGGCCGCTGCCGACGCATTTCGGCGCCACCACCCCACCACCGACGGCCCGGCCGGCGCCCGGACCGGGCCGGCACCGACCGCCCCAGCCGGTATGAGCCCGACCGCCGTCGCCAGCCCCGCGCGGACCGAATGCGCCGCGGTGGTCGTGCACTACCGCGACGCCGAGGCGACGCTCGACTGCATCGACTCGCTGGCGGCACAGGAGCCGCCGCCCGCGATCGTCGTCGTCGACAACGGCTCGCCGGACGGTTCGGGCGCGCAGCTGGAACGCCACCTCGCCGATCGCCGCGGCGTGCACCTGCTGCACGCCGGCGTCAACGGCGGCTTCGGCGCCGGTTGCAACCGCGGCATCGAGTTCGCCCTGCAGCGCTGGCCCGAGCTCGCGCACGTGCTGCTGCTGAACCCCGATGCCGAACTGGCCAGGGGTTCGCTCGCCGAGCTGCTGGCGACCAGCCGGCGACACCCCGACGCCGGCATCGTCGGCTGCCACATCGAGGACCACGCCGGTCGCACCTGGTTCGCCAACGGCCAGCTGCCGCGCTGGACGCTGAGCGGCTTCCACTGCCCAGCGCCCCCGGCGCCGGAGTTCCCGACCACCTTCGTCACCGGCGCCTGCATGCTGCTGCGCGCCGACCTGCTGCGCGACGGGCTGCGCTTCGACGAGTCCTACTTCCTCTACTGCGAGGACGCCGACCTCTGCTGCGAGGTGCGCGCGCGCGGGCACGGCCTGTGGATCACCCAGCGCGCACGCGTCCGGCACGTCGGCGGCGGCAGCCAGCCGGGGCCACGCGTGCTCGGCGAACTCACCGCCGAACGCCTGTTCTGGCTGACGCGCGCCAAGGTCCTGTTCGCGCGGCGTCGGCTCGGAGCCGCGCACCGGCTGGGGTTCCTCGCGATCGCCTGCCTGCTCAAGCCCCTCGCGGGGCTCGTCGGCTCGGGCTCGGTGCGCTTCCTCGGCCCCTACCTGCGCGGGCTGCTCAGCGGATTGCGGGGCGATCCGGGGCCGGCGCCACACCGCGCCGCCGGTCTCAACCCATCGGGTCTCAACCCATCTGGTCTCAACCCATCTGGGCCATCGCGCTCTTGAGCACGCTCTTGGCGGGCTTGTTGCGCGGCTTGCGCTGGCCGAGCAGTTCGCGCGTCAGCGTGTCCTCGAGTTCGCGGTCCTTCTGGGTCGTCGCGGCCAGCAGCGTCTGGTCGAGCTGCTTGGCGGCGGTGGCGTTCGGACACGTCATGCGCTGGGCCTGTGCCGTCGCGTCGTAGAACCGCGCGCCCGGCTGCACGGCGACGAGGCGGGCGCCATCGTGCGTGGTCACCATCGCCCCCTCCGGCACCTCGAGCCAGTTGCCGCGGCTGATCACGTTGTCGCGTTCGCTCCAACGGTCGCGGGCCAGCGGCTCGATCGGCCGTTCGTCGTCGAGCAGGTAGCTCGGTGTGACGTCGTAGTGCTTGCACAGGGCGACGAGCATCGGCAGCGTCGGCAACGAACGGCCTTGTTCCAGGTGGGACATCGTCGCGGGCCGGACGCCGAGGAGCTTGGCCGTGACTCCCTGGGCTTCACGCTTCAGACGCGTGCGGAGGTAGAACAACTTCAGATGCAGTCGCCGCATGGTTTTGCAGGGGGGAGGGCTGGGAGAGGAAGTGGAAGACCCGGGCCGGCAGGACCCGGTGTGCCGCAGACCGCGATGCAATTCACGATCTGCGAAAGTCTAGCACTTGCCAGGAGAAGAGGATTTTCGAGGAGGATCGGCGCGTCCTGGATCCGGACCGGGCCCGGCGAACAAGCCGTTGGCATGGCGGCCCGGCTCTGCGCATGCTGAGGGCCATGCACGACGCCGAGGACAAGACCTAGGACGAATGCCACCTACCTGGCAACGGTCCGAAGTAACCCTTGCGCCGCCCGCCCGTGGCGAGGATCTCGAACTCGCGGCCCGATTCGGCGTGCCCGTCGCGGCCGCGCGCGACACAACCTCTTGGCAGCTGTTCCGATCCGACGACGGGCTGGTGCTCGGCTCCCCCCTTGCCATGGGCGCTCTGCGGATCGCGCTCGATCCGGACGCCGGCGCGTTCGCCCGCCGGCTGCGCACGTCGCGGCGCGACGAGCCCCTGTCGCGAGCGGTCGGCTTGCCGAAACGGCAGGTGCCGCCGTCGGTCGTCGATGCGACCGCGGGCCTGTGCCGCGACGCGATGGTGCTGGCCCACCTCGGCTGCCGGGTCGTCGCCCTCGAGCGGGTGCCGGCGCTGGCGATGCTGGCGGCGGCGGCCCTGCAGCGGTCGCCGCTGGCCGAACGGTTGCACGTCGAACGGGCGGAGGCCGCCGCGTGGCTGACGGCGCTGGCGCCCGCGGCGGCACCCGACGTGGTCTACCTCGATCCGATGTTCGACGCGACCGGCAGCGCGCAGGTCAAGAAGGACATGCAGGCGTGCCGGGCGCTGGCCGGCCCCGCCGACGACGCCGCGGCCCTGCTGCGCGCGGCGCGCCTGGTCGCACGCCAGCGGGTGGTCGTCAAGCGCCACCCGCACCTGCCGCCACTGGCCGACGACGTCTCGTTCCGGGTCGAAGGCACGCGCGTGCGCTTCGACGTCTACCTCACCGAGACGTCCGCGGCGCCATCACGATCGCCGTGAACGCGCCGATCGTCTCGCGATCGACCGGCGGCGTGCCGAGGCGCTCGAGCACGCCGGCCACCTCGTGCGCGCGCATGCCGCCGAGCACCAGCGGGCTGCGGCCGCGCCAGCACGCGAGCACCGCCGGCAGCGCCGCGTGCAGTTCGGCCGCCGTCAGGTTGGCGACCACGCAGTCGGCGGGCGACAGCACCTCGGCGCCGCCGCGCCGCACCGTCGCCTGCGGCAGCAGGGCCTGCGCGGCGACCACGGCCGCGGCCTCGATGTCGCACGCCTGCAGCTGCGAGCAGCCGCGTGCCGCCGCGTAGAGCGCCAGGATGCCCGAGCCGGTGCCGACGTCGGCGAAGCTCGCCGGCGCGTCCCAGGCGCGGTGCAGGCAGCGCAAGGCCGCCTGCGTGCTGGCGTGTTCGCCGCTGCCGAACGCGTTGCCGCGCGGCACCACCAGCTCGACGCCGCGGAAGCCGGCCGGCCGTTCGACCCACGGCGGCCGCACCAGCAGGTCGGCGGCGACCAGGATCGGCCGATCGTGCTCGAGCCCGGTGACCTCGAAGTCGGCGGCGTGCACGGGCAGCTCCCGCACCGTCACGGCGATCGCGGGCAGCGCCGGCAGGGCGCCGTGCAGCCAGACCTGCACGGCGCCGTCGTCGCGTTCGAGCGCGCCCGCGAGATCGCAGTGCACGTGCAGCCAGTCGAGCGCCGCGGCGGCCGCGGGCCCGGCGAGCTCGAACGCGCGCAGCGGGTCGCTCACGGCGCCGCAGCCAGGCGCAGCACGTGCTCGAGCATCGTGTCGGGCTCCACCATGCGACCGATGGCGTCGTAGCCCTCGGCGAGGTGGCCTTCGACCGGCCCGAGGAACTGCACGCCGCGCGCCTGTAGCGCGGCGCAGTTCGCCTGCACCGGGCCGGCGTTCCACATCGCGTCGTTCATCGCCGGGCAGACGACGATCGGGCAACGGCACGTGAGCGCGAGCAGCGACACCGCGTCGTCGGCGGCCCCGAGCGCGAGCCGCGCCAGCAGGTCTGCCGTCGCCGGCGCGATCAGGTAGACCTGCGCCCAGCGCGCGGCCTCGATGTGCGGCACCGCGCCGTCCGCGTCGATCTGCGTCGACGACCGGATCACCTGCCGACCGGTCAGGCCCGCGAACGTCAGCGGGCCGACGTACTCGGTGGCGCGCGGCGTCATCGCGACCCGCACCGAAGCGCCGCGCTGCACCAGCCGGCTGGCGAGGAACGCGAGCTTGTAGGCGGCGATGCCGCCGCCGACGCCGAGCAGCACCCGCGGGCTCACGGCCACAGCAGCGCCTCCACGGCCCGGATCGTCGCCGGCAGGTCCTCGTTGACCAGGGTGACGTCGTAGAGCGGCCGACCGCCGACCGACTCCTTCGCCGCCGCGATCTCGTCGACCGCGATCGCGACGCGCGCGTCGATCTCGGCCGCCTCGTTGCTGCCGCGCACCTCGAGCCGACGCCGCAGCTCGGCGATGCTGGGCGGCGCGATGAACACGTAGAGCCCTTCGACGCCGCGTTCGCGCAGCTGCCGCGTGCCCTTGACCTCGATCTCGACCAGGAACACGCGGCCACGCCCCAGCGCGGCGTCCATCGGCCAGCGCGGCGTGCCGTACAGGTTGCCGTTGTACGAGGCCCACTCGAGGAACTGGTTCTCTCCGAGCCGGCGCTGGAAGTCGTCGCGCGACAGGAAGTGGTAGTCGATGCCGTCGACCTCGCCGCGGCGCCGTTCGCGGGTCGTCGCCGACACCGAGAACTCGACCTCCGGGTGCTGCTTCAGCGCCCGGCAGACCGAGGTCTTGCCGGCGCCCGACGGCCCGGAGATCACCACGAGCTTGCCGCGTACGCCGGTCATGCGAGGCCCATCGTCATTCGAGGTTGGCCGCCTGTTCGCGCAGGCGATCGATACAGGACTTCATCGCCACCACGGTGTGTGCCATCGCGCTGTCCGGCGACTTCGAGCCCAGCGTGTTGGTCTCGCGCAGCAGCTCCTGCAGCAGGAACTCGAGCCGCCGCCCGACCTCGCCGCCGCGCGCGAACACGTTGCCGATCTCGGCGATGTGGCTCTCGAGCCGCTGCAGCTCCTCGGCCGTGTCGACGCGATCGGCCTGCAGCGCCACCTCGCGCACGAGATCGACCGCCGGCACCGGTCCGGGCGCGTGCGCCTGCACGAACTCCTGCACGCGCTGCAGCAGCCGGTCGCGCCACGCGTCGACCAGCTGCGGCGCCCGTGCGGCGGCGGTGCGCAGGTGCGCCGTGAACGCCGCCAGCTGCTCGGCCATCGCCTGCACCGTGCCGGCGCCGTCGGCGGCGCGCGCGCGGTGCAGGTCGACGAGGGCCGCGGCCAGCAGGTCGCGCAGCTGCGCCGGCAACGGCCGCGAGGTCACGGCCTCGCTGCGCGCGAACGCACCCGCGTACTGCAGCACGTCGGCGACGGTCGGCGGCGGCAGCCCGACGTCGGTCGCCAGCTGCCGCAGGCGGGCCGCGGCGTCGCGCAGGGTGGCCGGCTCCAGCGTCGGCGCTGCGCCGCCCTGTCGTTCGACGACGACCGCGACCGTGCCGCGCCGCACCCGTTCGCGCACCAGCTCCTCGATTGCGGCCTCGAAGCCCGAGCACGCCGGCGGCAGCCGCAGCTTCACGCTGAGCCCGCGCCCGTTGACGGTGCGCACCTCGATGCGCAGCGCGCCCACCTCGGTGTCGCCCGTGGCGAATCCGGCGCCGGTCATGCTGAGCGTGGCACTGTCCATCGCGGCGCGCTGCGGGGAGGTCTCGTTCGCGGTGTCGCCACCGCCGATCGGCTGGCCGTCGGTCAGACGTTCCAGGTGCCGGCGACCAGCATCGCCGAGCCCATGAAGATCGCCGCGAGCAGGAAGGTCACGCGGTTGATGCCACCCGACTTGACGCCGAACGTCTCGGCGCCGACGCCGCCGAAGGCCTCGGCCAGGCCGCCGCCCTTGGACTCCTGCAGCAGGATCAGGATCGTCAGCAGCACCGACGAGACGAAGAACAGCACCCAGCCCAGGTAGTACAGAATGGTCATGACGGTCGGCTCAGCGGTCGTATTCGATGATCGGAAGGAACGTCTCGGCCTGCAAGCTGGCGCCGCCGACGAGCAGGCCGTCGACGCTGTCGATGCCCATCAGCTCCTTGGCGTTGTCGGGCTTGACGCTGCCGCCGTAGAGGATGCGGATCAGGTTCGCCGCTTCTTCGCCGACGCGCTGCGCGAGCCACTTGCGGATCATGCGGTGCGCCAGGGCGACCTGTTCGCTGGTCGCGGTCTCGCCGGTGCCGATCGCCCAGACCGGCTCGTAGGCGACCGTGACCCGGTGCGCGTCGATCGGCAGCACCTTGTCGAAGCCGCTCTCGAGCTGCCGCTTCAGCACCCGGTCGGTGCGGTTGCCCTTGCGCTCGTCGAGCGTCTCGCCGACGCAGTAGATCGGCAGCAGGTCGGTGTCGAGCGCCGCCCGCACCTTGCGACCCATCCACTCGTCGGGCTCGTGGAAGACGTGCCGGCGCTCGCTGTGACCGACCAGCACGCGGTCGGCGCCGACCTCGCGCAGCATGCGCGGCGCCAGTTCGCCGGTGAACGCGCCGTTGGCCTCGTACCAGATGTTCTGCCCGCCGACGCCGAGCGGCGAACCCTGCGCCACCGCGGTCACGTCGGCGAGGTAGATCGCCGGCACGAAGAACCCGACCTCGCGGTCGTTGCCGTCGCCGAGCCGCCCCTTGACCGTCTTGATCAGGTCGAGCGACTTGGCACGATCGAGGTTCATCTTCCAGTTGCCGGCGATGTACGGCTTGCGCGAACGGTGCGTCACGGGGCAATGACCTCGTCGTCGAGACAACCATTGGCGGCCACGCCATGGCGTGGCGTCGGAATCGAACCGGCGCGCGACTCGGCGCGGAGCCAGTGCCGGCCCAGCGCCGCCGCGAGCCGGCGCAGGTCGGCCATCAGCGTCGCGAACGCCGCGGGCCGCAGCGCCTGGCGGCCGTCGCACAGCGCCTGCTCGGGCGCGGCGTGCACCTCGATCAGCAGGCCGTCGGCGCCGGCGGCGAGCGCGGCCCGCGCCATCGCCGGCACCAGGTCGGCGTCGCCGGTGCCGTGGCTCGGGTCGACGACGATCGGCAGATCGGTGCGCTGGCGCAGCGCCGGCACGGCGGCGAGGTCGAGCACGTAGCGCGTCGTCGGGTCGAACCCGCGCACGCCGCGCTCGCACAGGATCACCTCGCCGTTGCCCTCGCGGCGCACGTACTCGGCCGCGTGCAGCAGCTCGGCCAGCGTCGCCGCGGCACCGCGCTTGAGCAGCACCGGCAGGCGCTGTCGCCCGACCTCGCGCAACAGCGGGAAGTTCTGCATGTTGCGGCTGCCGACCTGCAGCATCGACGCGTGCGCCGCCACCAGCGGCACGTCGCGCGGATCGATGACCTCGGTCACGACCGGCAGGCCGGTCAGACGCGCGGCCTCGGCCAGCAGCTCGAGGCCCGGTCCGCCGAGCCCCTGGAACGAGTCGGGCGACGTGCGCGGCTTGAACGCGCCGCCGCGCAGCACCAGCGCACCGGCGGCGGCGACTGCGTGGGCGGCAGCCAGCAGCTGCTCGCGCGACTCGACCGCGCACGGGCCCGCCATGACGACGAAACCGTCGCCGCCGATCGCGAGGCCATTGCCGAGGGTGACGGTCTTGGGCACGAAGGAAGGGGTCCGGGCGCGGGGGAAAAGCCGGACGACGATAGGGTCACGGCCGGGAACGGTCAATGTCGCTGCGCCGGCGCCCGCGTTCGGCGCCGGCCGCTGCCGGTGCCACCGCCGGCACCCTACAGCCCCGCCTGCAGCCCCAGCGCCGCGAATGCGGTCGATGCGGTGACCATGTAGCTGGACCCCAGGAAATCGCAGAACGAGCCGTCGGGCCGCTGGGTCTCGAGGATCTTGGGCCGCAGCTGCTCGCGGTACCGTTCGCGGCGCTCGGCCGGCAGCAGCTCGATGACCAGGCCGCAGTAGTAGTGGCCGAAGAAGTAGAAGTAGCCGGCGTTGTAGTAGTAGGCCTCGTGCGGGATCGGCCGCATGCGGGCGATGCGCAGGAAGCGGTGGTTGGCGAAGAACTGCTCGAGGCCCTGCTCGATCACCGCGTCGGTGATGCCCGGATCGCCGCTGCGGCGCAGCGCCCAGTTGCAGGCCTGGATGCGGCCGAGGCTGCCCTTGACGTCGTTGATGTGCTCGCCGCCGTTCATGCGCGGCACCGGCGTCAGGTCGTACTCGTAGGCGCCGTTGGGCAGGCGGCAGCGGCGCACGTAGCCGGCGGCACGATCGCGCGTCGCGCCGTCCTCGAGCCAGCCGAGCTGCTGCGCGAGCCCGAGCGCCGGCAGCACCGACGCGGTCGAGAAGCTCGTGCCCCACTTCGGCCGCCGCGTGTAGGGCGGATCGTCGTAGTAGCCGAAGCCGCCGAGCGGCTCCTGGTTCTTCGCCAGCCAGCCGACGAACTCGCGCCCGCGCTGGGCCACCGGCGCGCGCCAGCTGTCGGTCGCGAAGCGCGGATCGCGCGCGATGTCGACCATCGCCACGCTGCCGTAGAGCCAGCCCCAGACGGCGTCGTTGTCCCAGTTCGAGCCGCGCATCGTCATGCGGCAGTTGCACAGCCAGCGCACCGCCTGGTCGAGCGCCGCCCGGCGTGCGGGCGTCTCCCGGGCGCCGAGCAGCGCCATCGTCGCGAGCCCGTGCGCGGCGACGCTCCAGGCATAGTGGGTCTCGATCGAGAACGACATCTCCATCGTCGTCTCGCACGACTGCGAGCCCCAGCTGCCGTCGGGGTTCTGCGCGCCGACCAGGAACGCGATCGCCCGGTCGACGCCGGCCTGCGCCGCCTCGCGACTGCCCGGCTGCGCCGGGGCCGCCTCCTGCGCCGCGGCCGCGGCGGCGAGCAGCGCGGCCATCAGTGCGCGACGCATCACGGCGCGTCCTTGGCCAGCGCCTCCTGCAGCTCGCGGATCTCCTCGGCGAGGTCGCTCTGCCGCTCGGTCCTCTTCTGCGACGCCAGCTCCAGCTCGAGCCGCGCCTTCTCGGCCTCGGCCTCGGCCTTCTTGCGCGCCAGCTCGGCGTCGGCCAGCTTCTGGCGCAGCTCGCGCTCGCGCTTCGGCAGCTCGAACTGCTCGAAGTGGGCGAACTCGCGCGTCTCGAGCGCGAGCCGGCGATCGGCCATCTCCATGTCGCGACGACCGCGCTTGAGCACCAGCTCCTTGGTCGTGCGCGCGAACTCGTCGGCCTCGTACATCGCCGTCAGCTCGCCGAGTTCGTCCTTGCTGTGCTCGGCGCGGTAGGTGGCGCCGTCGAGCGACAGACGCCGATCGTCCAGTTCGCGCGGCTTGACGTCCTTCAGGAACACCTCCAGCTCGCGGCGCGCCGCCTCGAGATCGGCCGCGGAGCGCTCCAGCGCCGCGTCGACCGCCTGCATGCGGCTGCGGCGCTCGATCGCCTCGACCTGTTGTTCGACCGTGGCGTGCGCGAGCTCGCGCTGCTTGGCACGCAGCTCCTTCGCCTGCTTCTTGCGCTCGTCCTGCTTCTGCTGCCTGGCCTCGGCGGCCTTGGCGACCGGGTCGGCGACCTTCGCCGCATCGGCAGCCGGCGCCGGCACATCGGCCGCGGCGGGGCCGGCCGGCGCGGGGCCGGCCGCACAACCTGACAGCAGGACGGAGAACACCACGACGGAGACGGCGCGCAGGATCATGGAGTCGTCACGTATACCATCCGCCGTGCGCCGATGGACCTCGCCGCGTCGGTGGTCGCGGTTTCGGCCGGCGTCCGGGACGCCGTTCGCGCCGGCGTTTCCCGGCCGTCGGTGCCGGACCGGTGCGGCCGGGTTCCGGCCCGGACGACCCGGCGGCGGGGTTCCGCAGTAGTCTTGCTGCTGCACGCATGCGGCCCGCTCCCGAGTCCCCGGCACCCCACCTCGACCCGACGACCTGGTGTCGCCTCGTCGACAGCCTCGACGCGGCGACGATCTTCGTCGTGATCGGCAGCTGGATCGGCGCCGAGGTGCGGCTCGAGATCTCGGTCGAGGACATCTGGCAGGAGACGCTGTGGATGGCGTGGCGCGATCGCCAGCAGCACGAGTGGAGCAGCCTGAGCAAGTACCGTGCATGGCTGCTCGGCATCGCCCACAACCGGGTGCGGGCCGCGGTGCGCGGCGTGCTGCGCACCAAGCGCGGCGGCAGCCGGCCGCTGGCGCGCTTCTCGGACCTCGGGGGCGCCGACACGGTCGACGGCTACCTGCCGCCGCAGTCGACGACGCCGAGCCGCACCGCGTCCCATCTCGAACGCGCCCGGGTGCTCGAGCACGCGCTCGCCGCGCTCGACGAGCCGCTGCGCGACGTCGTGCGCCTGCGCGTGTTCGAGGAGGTGCCGCTGAAGGACTCGGCCGAACGCCTCGGACTGCCGCTGTCGACGTTCAAGGACCGGCTGGTGCGCGGCATGCGCGACTACCGCCGCGAGCTGCAGCGGCGCCTCGGCGCCGACGCCCACGAACCGCGAGATCCAGCGTGACGTCCGCGCCCGCCGAGGAGGACCCGGAGTTCGCCGATCTGCTCGACGACCTGCTGACGCAGATGCTCGACGGCGAAGAGCCCGACCTGCCGGGGTCCGCGGCGCGCCATCCGACGGTCGCGCACCGCCTCGACGAAGCGCTCGGACTGGCGTTCGGGGTCGCCGGCCGCAAGCACACGCCGAAGCCGTCGCTGCAGGGCTACGAGATCGTGCGCGAGATCGGCCGCGGCGGCATGGGCACGGTCTACCTCGCGCGGCAGACGTCGCTCGATCGCGAGGTGGCGCTGAAGGTGCTGCCGCACTCGATCGGCCTGTCGCCGCGCAGCCGGCCGCGTTTCCTCGCCGAGGCCCGCGCGCTGGCCAAGGTCGAACACGACCACATCGTCGCGATCCACCGCATCGTCGACGAGGGCGAGGTGCTCGCGTTCGAGATGGAGTTCGTCGACGGACCGAGCCTGCAGCAGTTGCTCGACCACCTGCGCGCGCATCGCGACGCCAAGGGCACGATCCCGACGCTCGCGCAGGTGGCCGAGCGGCTCGGACTGCCCCTGGCCGAACTCGGCGCCCGCAACCTGACGCAGTTCTTCGTCCGGTTGGCGTCGAAGATCGCCGGCGCGCTCGGCGCGGTGCACGCCGCCGGCCTGATCCACCGCGACGTGAAGCCCGCCAACATCCTGCTGCGGCGCAGCGGCCAGCCGGTGCTGGTCGACTTCGGCCTCGTGCGGCTGACGTCGCGCGAGATCTCGCGCACCGGCAGCTTCGCCGGCACACCGGTCTACTCGTCGCCGGAGCAACTGCGCGGCGACGCGACGATCGGCCCGGCGTGCGACGTCTACGGCCTCGGCGTCACGCTGTACGAGTGCCTGACCCTGTCGACGCCGTTCGCCGGTCGCTCGACCACGGACCAGCTGCGGCGCATCGAGGAGGGCCGGCTGGTGCCGCTGCGGCGGGCCGCGCCGGGCTGCCCGCGCGACCTCGAGACGATCGTGCAGCACGCGATGGAGGTCGACCCCGACCGGCGCTACACGAGCGCGGGCGAGCTCGCCGACGACCTGCAGCGCCTGCTCGACCTGCAGCCGATCCAGGCCCGCCCGGTCGGCGCCCTGCGCCGCGCCGGCAAGTTCCTGCGCCGCCACCGCAACCACCTGCTCGCAGGCTCCCTGGGCGCCGCGCTGGTCGCCGCCGCGATGGTGCCCATCCTCGACCGGGTGCAGGCGTCCGGCCGCTCGAAGGACACGGCGCGCGCCCACGTGCAGGCGGCGCGGCAGCAGATCTTCTCGATCGAGAGCCGGCGCCTGACCCAGCGCGGCATCGACGAGGGCAGCACCACCGACCCGGCCGCCCCGGCGGGCGGGCCGACGACGGCGCCGCTGCTCACCGCCATCGGCGAGTACGACCAGGCCGTCGCGCTCGATCCGGACAACCGTGCCGCCCGGCTCGAACGCGACGTGGCGCAGCTGTCGCTGTGGCTGCGGCGCTTGTCCGTCGGTGCGCCGGAGAAGCTGCACACCGCCCTCGCCAGCGACGAGTTCCGCCGGCTCTGTGCGGGCCTGGGCGACTTCACGGTCGAAGCGGCACGCAGCCTCGCCCTCGGCAGCCGGGATCCGGATCCGATGCTGCGCGAAGAGGCGCTGGCGGACGACGAAGACCGCGCCACCGCCGGCCTGCTGGGTTTCCTGCTCGGGGACTTCCGGTTGTGCGAGCGCGCCTGGGAACGGATCTCGCCGCTCGAACGCGACGAACCGCTGATCAGCGCCACGCTCGGCATGCGCCTGCTGGCCGACGGGCTGCCGGACCTCGCCTATGCGCACCTGCAGCGCGCCCAGCGGTCGTTCCCGGACGCCGCGATCCTCCGCCTCGCGCTGGCGGATGCCGCGCTGGCGATCGGCGACCTGCAGGCGACCCGCCGCTGGCTCGCCGGCGTCGGCGACGACGACAGCGTCGCCCTGCTGCGGCAGCGGGTGGAACTCGACCTGCGCGCCGCGACCGAGGTCGACGGCGACCTCGCCGACCGCTACCGCGAACTGGCGCGGCGGGACCCGTCGGACCCGACCCCGCTGCACCGGATCGCCCAGCTGGCGCAGCGTCGCGGCGACCTCGCGGTCGCGGCTCGCGTGCTCGACAGCCTCGTGCACGGGTGGCCCGAGGTGTCCCGGTTCCGCCTCGATCGGGCGCGTGTCGCGCTGCAGCAGCGGGACCTCGGCAGCTACGCGCACGAGGTCCTGGCGGTGTTGGACCAGGATCTGGGTCGCCAAGGTTCCCGCGGTACGGTCGCCGACCTGCTCGAGATCCTGCGCATCGGCGGGCTGAGCGAACTCTACCGGGAGGGCCTGGCACGCACCGGGGCCGACGCGACCGGCAGGGCGTTCCTCGGCGGCGAGATGCCGATCCGCAGCTTCGCACCCACGATCGCGACGAACTTCGTGTTCCTGCTGCGCCTCGTGCGCGACGTGCGACTGCAGATGCGCGCCGCCGGCAGGGCACAGCGCCTGCTCGACACGGCGGCCGGCAATGCGCTGCTCGCGGTGCCGCTGCTGGTCGCGCACCTGCCGCTCCACCGCGCCGAGGACCTGCGGCTGCGCCTGCTCGCGGCGGGCGCCGCCTGGCTGCTGCCCTACCTGGCACCGACGCTGACGCTGATGGTCGAGAACGTCTCGCTGCAGCTGCCCGGCGGCGCCTGGACCGGAGTCCCGCTGCGACTCGCCATGCCGCCCGCCGACCTGGCGCCCGCGCTGATGTTCGGTCACGCGTTGAGCCGCGTCGACGACCGCACCGGCGACGGCATCGACGACGTGCTGATCAGCGCCGCGACCCGCGACCCGTACGAGGCGCCGGGCCGTGTGTTCCTGGTCGACGGCGTCACCGCGGAACTCGTCGACTCGATCGAAGGCGACGGTGACGGACAGATCTTCGGCCACAGCCTCGCCGGGATCGGCGACGTCGACGGCGACGGGGCCTGCGACTGGCTGATCGGCGCACCGGCCGGCACGCGGGACGCGGAGTTCGGCCTCGCCGAGGTGTGGTCGGGCCGCACGCGGCAGCGCCTCGCCCAGCTCGAGGGCGAACCGGGTTTCGGCGTCGCCGTGGCCGGCCTCGGCGACGTCGACGGGGATGGCGCCGCCGACTTCGCGGTCGCCACCGCGGCGCTGGTGCGCAACACCGCGCCGCAGGGCCGCGTCGACATCTTCTCCGGCCGCACGCGCCGGGTGCTGTCCACGCTGCGCAACGACGTGCCCGGTGTCTGGTTCGGCGCCTGCATCGCCAACGCCGGCGACGCCGACGGCGACGGACGCGACGACCTGCTGGTCGGCGGCAACTACGGGGGGCGTGTCGGCGGCGCGCCGGGTCTGGTGCGGCTCTACTCCACCGGCACCGGCGCCGTGCTGCAGTCCTGGAGCGACCCGTCACCCGACCGTGGCTTCGGCATGGCGGTGGCCGGCATCGGCGACGTCGACGGCGACGGCCGCGGCGACGTGGTGATCTCGGCGGTCGGCGATGGCACGACGAGCAACGTCGACCAGGTGCAGCTGTTCTCCGGCCGCACCGGCGCCAGGCTGGGCGAGATCCGCGGCCACAAGCCCGGCATCGAGTTCGGCTTCGCGGTGGCCGCCTATCGGCGTGCGACGGGGCCGCCCCTGGTGGCGATCGGCGCGCCGCTGGGCGGCACGGCATCGACGGGCGCGATCGAGTTCTGGACCGCGCAGGGACTGGACGCCTCGTCGCTGCTGCCGCACCCGTCCGTGCAGGGGTTCGGCAGCTGCCTGCTGCCGGTGCCCGACAGCGACGGCGACGGCAGCCCCGAGCTGTTCGTGTCCAACCAGCTGGGCCTGGTCTGGCGCATCGGGTCCCGCGCGATGCGGTTCAAGAACTGAGTTTTCTGGGGCGTCGTGCCGGATTCTTCCGGCCGATCGGCCGGTGCACGGCTCCTAACCGGCAGGACATTCCTGCCATGAAAACTACGCTCCTCGGGGCCATCGCCCTCTCCATCTCCGTTTCTTCCCTGTCGGCCCAGTGGCAGCAGGCAACCCCGGGGGCTTCGCCTCCGACCACCGCCGCAGCAGCATTCGCCACCGGCCCGACCGGCAACCTGCTGATGTTCGGCGGCGACACCGGTGGCTTCGCGCCCAGCAGCCAGGCGTGGACCTACGATGGCACGACCTGGACCACCGCGGCCAGCGGCCCCGGCGGCCGTGCCGGCGCCGAGATGGAGTACGACATCAACGGCGGCGTGTTCGTGATGTACGGTGGCCTGAGTTCGAGCTTCTTCGGCGGCCCGTCGAAGGACGAGACGTGGGTGTTCGATGGCACCACCTGGACTCAGCCGGTCATCGTCGGCACGACCCCGGGCGGCCTTGGCCTGCACGGCATGAGTCACGACTCGGTCCACAACCTGACGATCGTCTACGGCGGCCTGCCGGACAGCTTCTTCCCGATCGACTCGGACAAGACCTTCGAGTGGAATGGCACCGGCTGGACCGAGACCGCCATCACGCCGGCCACGAACCCGGGCCCGCTCGAACGCCCTTCGATGTGCTTCCATGCCGGCATCGGCAAGACCGTGCTGTTCGGGGGCATCGACGTGCAGGGATCGTGGAACAACACCACCTGGACCTACGATGGCGCGACGCACGCCTGGTCCGCTCTGACCATCGCCGGTGCCAAGCCCGCAGCACGCACCGGGGCCATGATGGCCTATGACAGCATCCGTGGCGTCTGCGTGCTGACCGGTGGTGCGGACCCAACCGACATGACCGGCCAGACCTACTTCAGCGACACCTGGGAGTTCGATGGCACGACTTGGACCCAGGTCGCCACTTCGATCACCGGGACGCGCCTCAATGGCATGATGGGCTTCATGCCCGCCAGCAACCGCATGGTGGTGTTTGGCGGCGTCAGTTTCGCGACCTTCACCTACTACAACGACACCTGGGAATGGGAGACCGGCACCTTCGGCTCGGCCTGCCCCGGCAGCAACGGCCTGCCGCACCTGTCGGTCAACCAGTCGCCGCGCCTCGGCCAGCCCTGGGTCGTCACCGCGTCGAACCTGAACACGACGTTCAACGCGGGCGTGCTGGTGTTCGGCTTCACGCAGATCCCGGGCGGCTTCCTGCTCGATCCGTTCCCCGGCATGCCGGGCTGCTACGCCTACATCACGCCAGACGCCTCGGTCGGCATCACCGGCAGCCTCGGCGACGCCAGCTGGACCTGGCCATCCGTCGGCGGCACCATCGGCAGCCAGTTCTGGGGCCAGGCGCTGTGCTACGACCCGGGCGTCAACGCGTTCGACTTCACGATCACGCAGGCGATCTCCGGCACCATCGGCCTCTGAGGCCGGTCGGTCGCTCGGAACCCCCCGGCCGCGCTGCGCGGCCACGCGGAGAGTGAGCGCCCGGTGGCTCACTCTCCGTTTCGTATCACCCCGCAGACTCGAAGACCCATGAACTCGAACTCCGTCCTCCGTGCGGCTCTGGCCGCTCTCGCGACCACCACCGCCGTCGCCGCGCAGTGGGGCCCGGTGACGACCCCGACGACCCCGTCCGCCCGGCAGGGCGCGATGATGGCCTTCGACGTGCTGCAGGACCGAATGCTGATGTTCGGCGGCAACGCCGGCAACGAGCTGTGGAGCTTCGCCAACGGCACCTGGACGCAGCTGCAGCCGACGGTCTCGCCGTCGCCGCGGCAGCGGTCGGCGATGGCGGCCAACTCCATCACCGGCGAGATCCTGCTCTACGGCGGCATCGACGCCAGCGGCAGCCCGTCGCCGTTCGCCGCCGACGACACCTGGGCCTGGAACGGGACCGCGTGGCAACAGCAGGCGCCGACCAGCACACCGCTCGGCCGCGCGCGGCACATGATGGCCTACGACCTCGGCCGCCAGGTCACCGTGCTCTATGGCGGACGCTTCAACCTCTACCAGCCGACGTCCGCGCTCGCGGAGACGTGGGAGTACTACGGCGGCGACTGGCATGTGGTGACCACGATCAACTCGCCGCCGGGCCTGACCGACGCGGCGATGGCCTACCTGCCCGCGATCGGCAAGACCGTGATGTTCGGTGGCGCCGACAACAGCGGCAACGCCCACGACGAGACCTGGACCTACGACGGCCTCGACTGGCAACTGGTGGCGATCACCGGGCCCAAGCCGTCGGCCCGGGTGGGTGCGCGCATGGAGGCGATCCTCAGCCGCAACGTCGTGATGCTGACCGGCGGCCGCGATCCGGTGACGCAGGTGATCCAGAACGACAGCTGGGAGTTCGACGGCACGACCTGGCGCCAGCTCGATCCGCTCTACGGCGGCATGTATCCGCCGCGCTCGGACTTCGCGATGGCGCACGACTTCGTGCACGACCGCATCACCGCGTTCGGCGGTGTGACGGCCAACAACAGCCTGCGCGACGACACCCAGCAGTTCGGCGCCCAGTTCCAGGCGTTCGGCATGGGCTGCGCCGGCACCGCCGGCACGCCGCAGCTGGTGCTCGGCGCGCTGCCCGTGCTCGGCACCCAGCTGCGCGTCGACATCGTCAACCTGCCGCCCGGCAGCACGCTCGCCGCGATGGCGGTCGGGCTCAGCCGCACGCAATGGCCGCTCGGCAGCCTGCCGATGCTGCTGACCAGCCTCGGCATGCCGGGCTGTCGCGCCTACACCAGCGCCGACGCGCTGGTGACGCTGCCGGTCGTCAATGGCACCGCGTCCTGGACCTACGATCTGCCGCAGATCCCGAGCCAGCTCGGCGACGCCTACTACCTGCAGGGCATCGGCGTCGATCCGACCGTCAACAGCGCCGGGCTGACCGTGTCGAACGCGGCGACGATCGTGCTCGGCTACTAGGGAACGTGCGGGGTGGCGGCTACGCCCGCCCATGCTGGAGCTGACGGCGCTGCGCGCCGCAGCTCAGCGGCGAGAGGCTGGGTCGCAACGACGTTCCATGCCTCGGGATCCGGGTCCTCACGGACGGAGTGCAACCACGAAACGCAACGGCGACGGGCCGGCCCGTTTCCGCGGATTCCGCCGGCCGATCGCGCGCCAATGTCGCCTGTGGCATCGTGCCCACAGCCGACCCGACGCCGATGCCTCGAACCGCAACCACCCTGTTCCTGCTCTCCGTCTCGGTCGCCGCCCCGGCGGCCCCGCTGCTGGCGCGCACGCAATGGGAACAACAGTCCCCCGCGACCTCGCCGACGGCGCGGCGCGGCGCGGCGATGACGTTCGCGCCCGGCGTCGGCGGCGCGCTGCTGTTCGGCGGCACCGGCAACCCGGCGCCGAGCAACGAGACCTGGGTCTACGACGGCGTCGACTGGACGCAGCTCGCCCCGGCGACGTCGCCGAGCGGCCGCATCGAGGTCGAGATGACCTACGACCTGCTGCGCGGCGTGGTCGTGCTCTACGGCGGCTCCGCCGGCGGCGCCAGCAGCGAGACCTGGGAGTTCGACGGCGTCGACTGGAGCCTGCGAACGCCCGCCACGAACCCCGGCGGTCTGTTCCGCAACGGCATCTGCTACGACATCGGCCGCGCGCGCGTCGTCGTCTACGGCGGCGTCGGCGCCGGCGTCGGCATCCCGTCGAACAAGACCTGGGAGTACGACGGCGTCAACTGGGTGCAGATCACGACCGCGGCGAACCCCGGCGCGCTGGACCGGCCGGCGATGTGCTACCACGCGGCGCTCGGCAAGACGGTGCTGTTCGGCGGCGCGTTCAGCAGCACGCTGTTCGACGCGACCTGGACCTACGACGGCGTCAACTGGACCCCGGTGCCGATCGCCGGCGCCAGGCCGTCGCCGCGCAACGCCGCGAAGATGGTCTACGACGACCTGCGCGGCGTCTGCGTGCTGACCGGCGGTCAGGATGCGACCACGATCTTCGCCGACACGTGGGAGTTCGACGGCACCGCGTGGACGCAGCAGCCGACGGCGACGCAGCCGGCGCGCGACCATTCGCTCGCATTCCTGCCGACGCGGCGACAGGTGGTGAAGTTCGGCGGCTTCACGCAGAGTCCGAACACGCTCTCCAACCAGACCTGGGAGTTCGGCGCCCGCTGGCGTGCCTACGGTGTCGGCTGCCCCGGTTCGAACGGCGTGCCGGCGCTGAGCATGCCCGACGCCGGTCGCATCGGCGGCGACTACCGGCTGGTGCTCACCGACCTGAACACCGCGCCGCAGGCCGTGGCATTCGTGCTGGGCCTGTCCGCGTTGCCGGGCCTCGCGCTCGACTTCGTCGGCCTGCCGGGCTGCGCCGGCTACGCCTTCCCCGACGCGTTCGTCAACGTCACCAGCGCCGGTGGCATGGCGTCGTTCACCTACAACCCGACCATCGGCACCGTCGGCGATCGCATCTACGCGCAGGCGCTGTGTCTCGATCCGGGCGTCAACCCGGCCGGCGCCACCGTCTCGAACGCGGTCGTGACCACGCTCGGACTCTGACCCGGGGGCGCCCCCCCCCATGCGTCGCCCGGCGGCGCTCGCTACCCTCGGGCGGCGATGCCCGCGGCGACACGAACCCTGCGCTACGTGGCGTTCCTGCTCGCGTTCGTCGCGGCAGGACTGCTGCACGCCCTCGACGGACCGGCCGTCACCCACGCCATCGTCTGGCTGCCGAGCGGCGTCGCGGTCGCGGGCACCTGGCTGTTGGGCCTGCCGGCGGCGGCCGTCGTCTTCGCCGCGGTCGTCGCGCAGCGGCTGTGGAACGACTATCTGCCCGCGGCGGCGGTGACCGCCGGGCTCGGCAGCGCCGCCGAGGCGGTGGTCGGCGTGCTGGTGCTGCGCGCGTGTGGCTGCCAGGCGGCGTTCGCCCGGCTGCGCGACGTGCTGGCGCTGCTGCTCACGGCGGCGGTCGCGCCGCTCGCCAGCGTCGTGACGTCGACGATCTTCTGCACGGTGGTGGGCGTCGGCCCGCGCGCGTCGGGCTACTACGGCTGGTGGCGCATGAACGCGCTCGGGGTGCTGGCGGTCGTGCCACTGGTGCTGACCTGGTCCGCCGGCGGGCGCCCGCGCCTGCGGCCGCGACCGCTGCTCGAGGGTGCGCTGCTGATGGCGGTGATATCGGGCATGGCGTGGGGCGTGCTGACGCAGCTGTCCGCCAACGCGACCTCGATCGTGATGCTCTATGGGCTGGTGCCGCTGCTGCTGGCGGTCGCGTGGCGCTTCGGCCTGCGCGGCACCACGACCGCGTCGTTCCTCGCGGCCGTCACGGTCACCGTCGCGTCGAGCCACGCCATCGGCCCGTTCCAGCTGGCGTCGCTGCGCGAGCGCCACACCGCGATCCAGATCTTCGAACTGATGCTGCTGGCGGTGCCGCTGGTGTTCGGCAGCCTGTTCGCCGAGCGGCAGGCGAACGCACAGGGCTGGTTCCGCAGCGAGGGACTGCGCGCGGCGTTGTTGAACGTGCTGCCGGACGTCGTCTACCGCATGCGCCGCGACGGCACCGTGCTCGACGCGCTGGTGCCCGAAGGCGTGCCGCTGCCGACGCCGCGCGAGCGCCTGATCGACCAGCCGCTCGAGGCGCTGGTGCCGGCCGACGTCGCCGACCGCATGCTGCGCGCCATCGACGACGCCTGCACCCATGGTCGCTCCGGTGCGATCGAGTATCCGCTGAGTCCGCCGCATCACCACCGGGTGCGCGAGGCGCGTTTCATCCGTCTCGCCGACGACGAGGTGCTGGGCATCGTGCGCGACGTCAGCGAGCGCGCCGCGATCGAGCGGCTGCTGGCCTGGCAGGCCCGCATCCTCGAACTCGTCGCCACGGCGCGGCCGGTGCAGGACGTGTTCACCGAGATCGTGCGGGGCATCGAGGGCCAGATGGGCCGCGGCATGGGCTCGATCCTGCTGCTGCAGGGCCGCCGGCTGCACCTCGCCTGCGCTCCCTCGCTGCCGTCGGGCTACAGCGCGGCGATCGAGGGCATCGAGATCGGTCCCGCGGTCGGGACCTGCGGCACGGCGGCCCACGACAATCGCACGGTGATCACCGCGGACATCGCCCGCGACCCGGCCTGGGACATCGCGCGGGAAGCGGCCGCCAGCCATGGTCTGCGCGCGTGCTGGTCGGTGCCGATCCGTTCGCCGGCCGGCCGACCCGTCGGCACCTTCGCGATCTACCACCGCGAACCCCGGCAGCCGACCGCCGCGCAGATCGAACTGGTCGAACGGGCCGCGGTGCTCACGGGCGTCGTCATCGAACGCGAACAACGGGAGTCGCTGCTGGTGTCGATCCAGCGCCACGTCGCCGAGGGCCTGTTCCGCTGCGTGCACGGTCACGGCCTGACCTATGCCAATCAACGCTTCGCCGAGCTGTTCGGCTACGACTCGCCGGAGGAGATGCTGCGCCTCGTCGCGACGGACGCAGACCTGCCGGCCGCACATCTGGCCGACCTCGCCTCGCTGTGCACCGACCGGGGACAGCACGAGGCCGACGAGATGCAGCTGCACCGCCGGGACGGGTCGCGGTTCTGGGCGCTGGTGTCGAGCACGCTGGTGCGCGGCCTCGACGGCGGCGGTGCCTACGTCGGCGTGGTCGCCGACATCACCGCGCGCAAGTCGCTCGAGGAGCAGCTGCGGCAGGCGCAGAAGATGGAGGCCGTCGGCAAGCTCGCCGGCGGCGTCGCGCACGACTTCAACAACCTGCTGACCGCGGTGGTCGGCTACGCGGAAGCGCTGGACGAGTCGCTGCCGTCCGACGACGCGCGACGCGCCGACACCCGCGGCATCCTCGATGCAGCGTCGCGGGCCGCTGGGCTGACGCGCCAGCTGCTGGCCTTCAGCCGCCAGCAGCTGCTGGCGCCCCACGTCATGGACCTCGCCGCCATCGTCGACGAACTGGCCGAGCTGCTGCAGCGCCTGATCGGCGCCAGCATCGAGCTGCGCCAGGAACGGCCCGGCGGGCCGGTGCCGGTGCGCGTCGATCGCAGCCAGATGGAACAGGTGCTGCTGAACCTGGTCGTCAATGCGCGCGACGCGATGCCGGCCGGCGGCACGCTGACGATCGGCGTCGCCAACGTCCCCGGCACCGAGAACTCGGCGCCGCACGCGCTGCTGTGGGTGCGGGACACCGGCACCGGCATGGACGAGACCGTGCGCTCGCACGCGTTCGACCCGTTCTTCACCACCAAGGGACCGGGCAAGGGCACCGGGCTCGGCCTGTCGACCGTGTACGGCATCGCCCGGCAGAGCGGCGGCGACGCGTGGCTCGAGAGCGAACCGGGCGTGGGCACGACCGCCTGGATCCGGCTGCCGTCGACGACGGGCGCCGCCGGGGCGGAGCCCGTCGCGCCGGCGGCACCGACGCCGACGGCGGCCGCGACGATCCTGCTGGTCGAGGACGAGGCGCCGGTGCGCGGCCTCGTGCAGCGCGCGCTGCAGCGCGCCGGCCACACCGTGCTGCTCGCCAGCGATGGCCAGAGCGCGCTCGCCGTCGCGCGCCGGCATCGCGGCACGATCGACCTGCTGATCACCGACGTCGTGATGCCGGGCCTGGGCGGCCGCGAACTGGCGGCGGCGTTGACCGCGGAGCGGCCGGGGCTGCCGGTGCTGTTCGTGTCGGGCTTCTTCGGCGAGGCCGGCGACCTCGGCACCGGCGCCGACGGCCCGCTGCGCCTGCTGGAGAAGCCGTTCGCGATCGGCGCCCTGCTGGCGGCCGTCAACGACCTGCTGCAGGTCGACCCGCGCCCGACGTGACCTCGGGATCGCATCGCACCCGCCGCGCCGCTACACCATGCGCCATGCGCGCGCCGATCTGCCTCGTCGTCCTCTGGCTGCCGTTCGCCGGCGGCTGTGTGTCCACCGGCGGCTCCCACCCACCGCCGCTGGCGCCGCCGGGCGCGTGGGCGATCGCGATCCACGGCGGTGCTGGCACGCTCGAGCGCGACGCGCCGGCCGCCGACCTGCAGGCCTATCGCGACGCGATGGAGCGCGCGCTGACCGTCGGCCGCGACCGCCTGGCGCGCGGCGACGCCGCGCTCGACGTCTGCGAGGCGGTCGTGCGCCAGTTCGAGGCGGACCCGCTGTTCAACGCCGGCAAGGGCGCGGCGTGCAACGAGAACGGCGGCCACGAACTCGACGCCGCGATCATGGACGGCAGCACGATGGCGTGCGGCGCCGTCGCCGGCGTGAAGACCGTCAAGAACCCGGTGTCGTTGGCGCGCCTCGTGATGCAGCGCACGCGGCACGTGCTGCTGATGGGCGACGGCGCCGAGCAGTTCGCGACCGCGATGGGGGTCGAACGCGTGCCCAACGAGTGGTTCACGACCCCGGCGCGGCGGCGCATGCTCGACGAGGTGCTGCAAGAACGCGAACGCAAGGTCCCCGGCGCCGACTCCGGCACCGTCGGCTGCGTCGCGCTCGATCGGCAGGGTCGGCTCGCGGCGGCGACCAGCACCGGCGGTCTGACCGGCAAGCAGTTCGGCCGCGTCGGCGACTCGCCGATCGTCGGCGCAGGCACCTACGCCAACGGCTACGCCGCGGTCAGCGGCACCGGCACCGGCGAGCAGTTCCTCCGCCACACCGTCGCGCGTACGATCGCGGCGCGCATGGAGTTCGCCGGGGAGAGCCTCGCCACCGCCGCGACCGCGGTGGTGATGCACACGCTGGCCCGGGACGACGGCGGCGTGGTCGCGGTCGACGCCGGCGGCAACGCGTTCGCCGTCTACAACTCCGACGGCATGTATCGCGCGCTGGCCGACAGCCGCGGCCGCTTCGAGGTCGCGATCTTCGAGCGATGAGCCGCGTGCGCCTGGTCGTGCTGCTGCTGGCCGCCGTGCTGGCCGCGAGCTGCCGGACCGCGCGGCCGCGCTTCCCGCGCGCGGCCGAGGGTGCGCTGCTGTTGATCGGCGGCGGACTCGACGACGACCAGCAGCCGGTGTTCGACCGCTTCCTGGCGCTGGCGGGCCGCGACCGACCGCCGCGCATCGTCGTCGTCACCGCTGCCAGCGGCGACCAGGACGACATGGCGACCGGCAAGGTCGCGGCGCTGCAGACCTGGTGGCCCGGCCTGCCGTGCGAAGTCGTGCGGCGCGAGACCACGACCGAGGCGACCGTCGCCGCGATCGACCGGGCGACCGGCCTGTTCTTCACCGGCGGCGATCAGCAGCGCATCACCGATCGGTACCGGCCCGGCGGCAGAGACACGCCGGAGTGGCTGGCGATGCGGCGGCTGCTGCAACGCGGCGGCGTGATCGCCGGCTCGAGCGCCGGCTGCGCGATGATGGGCGAACGCATGCTGCTCGGCGGCAGCAGCGGCGACGCGCTCGGCGACGGCGGCCCGCGCGTCGGCCCCGGCATGCTGTTCGAGCCGTGGGTGATGACCGACTCGCACTTCTTCGAACGCCATCGCACCGGCCGCCTGGTCGCCGCGCTGGAAGCGACCGGGCAGCGGCTCGGCATCGGCGTCAGCGAAGACGGCTGCGTCGAGCTCGACCTGGCGACCGGCGTACTGACCGGCATCGGCACGGCCGAGGCGCTGCTGCTCGACATCGGCGCGCTGCATCGCGACGGCCCCCACCGCCGCGCGGTGCGGGCCCTGCGCGTGCCGCAGTCGGCGCGCATCGACCTGCGCGAGCGGCTGCAGCGCCCGGTCGCAGCGCCGCCGCCGCGGCCGCCGGCGGCGCCGGCCGCCGAGACGATCGTCGAGGAAGGCCAGAACCGTCAGCTCGCGTCGTGGCGGCTGTTCGCGCGCGCCGCCGAGGGCGGCGTCTGGCAGCTCGCGCTCGACGGCCATCGACTGGTCGCGTGGCCGGCCGGTGACGGCGAGAGCGTGTTCGACGTCGAGGTCGGCACGGCGCCGGCCGCCACCGACACGGGCCGATGACTCACTTGCCGGGCGACGGCAAGCGCACCACGTAGGCGCCCGAGTTCTCCGACGGCTCCAGCAACAGGTAGCCGCGCTCCTCCGCCTCTTCGAGCAGTTCGTTGAAGGAGCGGAAGCCGTAGTACCCCTCGCTGAAGCCGGGCTTCCGGCGCTTGAGCGCCTGCTTGATCATCGAGCCCCAGATGCGCTCGTCGGTGCCGCGCTCGTTCATCAGCGCCTCGATCGTCTCCAGGATCAGGTCGAGCGCCTCGTTGGTGCGGTCGTCGCCGGCCCGTTTGGCGGTGCCCTTCTCGCCGGGACTGCGAGCTGGTGCCCGCTGCGTCGGCGCCTTGCGCGCCGGCTTCTCGCGCACGAGGTCGTCGTAGTAGATGAACTCGTCGCAATTGGCGATCAGCAGGTCGCTGCTCGAGTTCTTGACGCCGACGCCGACCACCTTCTTGTTGTTCTCACGCAGCTTGCTGACCAGCGGCGAGAAGTCCGAGTCGCCGCTGATGATCACGAACGTGTCGACGTGATCCTTGGTGTGGCAGAAGTCGAGCGCGTCGACGACGAGCCGGATGTCGGCCGAGTTCTTGCCGGACATGCGCCGGTGCGGGATCTCGATCAGCTCGAACGCCGCCTCGTGCATGGCGCCCTTCCAGGCCTTGTAGCGGTCCCAGTCGCAGTAGGCCTTCTTCAGCACGATGCTGCCCTTCAGCAGCAGCCGGTCCAGCACCTTCTCGATGTCGAACTTGGCGTACTTGGCGTCGGCGACGCCGAGCGCGACGTTCTCGAAGTCGCAGAAGACGGCCATGTTGGCGGTTCCGGTCTGAGTGCTCATGCGGCCGGCACTGTAGCCGGCGGCCGGCCGCGCACACTTCCTTTGCCGGCGTTGCGGCCGCATGCTGCCATTTCATGCCCGTCGTCGACCACGTGTTCGTCTTCTGTGACCGGGACGCTCCGGAGCAGCGGCACCTGGCCGCCGCCGGCCTGCGGGTCGGCGTGCAGCGCGAACACCGCGGCCAGGGCACGGCCAACGTCTGCTTCGGCTTCCGCGACGCCTACCTCGAACTGCTGTGGCTCGCCGACGAGGCCGGCGCCCGCGAGGTGATGGTGAAGCCGCTCGGCCTGCAGGAGCGCGCGCGCTGGCGGCACACGCGCGCGTCGCCGTTCGGCGTCTGCCTGCGACCCGGTGCCGCGGGCGAGCCGACCCCGTTCGTCGCCTGGCCCTACCGGCCCGCCTACCTGCCGGCCGGCACGTCGATCGCGATGGCGAGCAACAGCGGCGTGATCGGCGAACCGCTGCTGTTCGCGGTCGACCGGCCGTTCCAGCCGTTCGGCGTGCCACACGCGCTGGCCGACCGGGGTCTCGCCGCGGTCGCGGTCACGGTGCCGGACCTGGCGCCGATGTCGCTGCTGCGCGAGCTGTCGGTGCCGGGGCTGCAGATCCGTGACGGCGGCGAACACCTGCTCGAACTGACCCTCGCCGACGCGCAGGGCCGCCGCCTCGACCTGCGGCCGCACCTGCCGGTCGTGCTGGTGTCCTGATCCGGTTCACCGACCGATCGGGCGCGGCACCTTGCGCCCCGGCGCCTCGGTCAGCCCGTAGCGGCGCTCCATGATCGCCCAGGTGTTGGGCCCGAAGTGCGCGTCGCGGTAGTCGATGCCCGCGCCCTCGTCGACGTTCATGATCTCGACCGGGTCGTCGGTGACGTGGTCGAGACCGGCGAGATGACCGACCTCGTGCGCCAGCGTCAGCGCCATCGAGCCGGCGTAGCCGTTGATCAGCGCGCGGATCAGTTCGCTGCGCTTGTCGCGCGCCAGATCGCTGCCGAACGCGTAGCTGCCGTCGAGGTAGGTGCGATCGGCCGACTCGAGCGGCGGCACCAGCGCGTGGGCCTGGAAGATCGTGCGGCGGATGAACGCGGTGTAGACGCGGCAGTAGGTGCCGAACGCCTCGCCGCCGGCGCCGGTGTGGTCGCCGCCGAACCGCGCCGGCCACAGCCGCTGCTTCTTCTTCTCGCGCTCCTTCTTGTCGACGTGCGCGGCGAACGAGATGCGCAGGCTCTTGCCGGGCACGCCGGAGCCGTCCTCGTTGCGGCCGAACTTGGTCGACACGATCGCCAGCACGCGCGCCAGGATCTCCTCGCGCACCAGATGGTCGGCGATCGCATCGGCGCCCCTGGTCGACAGGCCGAGCAGGGCCAGATCCTCGCCGCTGGTGTCGAAGCCCGGATCGTCGGCCCACTGGCACAGCACCCACTGCGCGCCGTCCTCGAACACGAACTGGCGCGTGCGCCACGTGCCGAACGGCACGCCGATCTGCGGCTGCGGGCCGTCGCCCACCTGCGGCCCGGCCGCGGTCGCCGCCGACGTGCCCGTCGCCGCGACCGCCGGCTTGCGCGGCACCACCGGCGGCGCGTAGTGCTCGATCGCACCCTGCCGCAGCAGCCACACCGCGCACGGCATCGCCAGTCCGTCCAGCGCCCTGTCGAACGCCGTGCTGCCGCGCGCCCCGTCGACGACGACCGTCGCGAGCGCCTTCTTCACCGCCGCCGCATCGCGCGCGTCGGCGGCGTCGACGGCACGGGCGACCGCGAGCACGCCCTCGTAGCCCTCGGCCGCGCCGTAGCCCATGTCGCCGTACTCGAACTCGTAGTCGGCGCGGAACGGCGTCACCGCGACCGAGGCCGCCGACAGGCCGAGGATCGCGAACAGGGTGCGCGGCAGCGCGCGCGTCGCCGGGCCGGTGGCGCGCGGCGACAGCACGACCGGGATCGCATCGCCGGCGAGCACGTCGGTCAGGAACCTCGCCGCCGCCTCGGGCTCGGCGTCGACCAGCAGCAGGTGCGGCCGCTGCTTCTCCAGCTGCTTGCCGAACGTCTTGCTGCTGACGCCGACGTCGACGTCCCAGACCAGTTCGGCAGGGGCGGAGAGGCCGTCCTTGCCGAGCAGCTTCGCCAGCGCGCGGGCGTCGCGGCTGCCGTCGCGCACGAGGCCGATGGTCTGCATGCAGAACGTCTGGTTGCAGACGTCGTCGAGCGCCCTGGCGATCGCGGCCGGCGAGGCCACGAGCGCGACGCACGGCAGCTTGCCCTGCGCGACCCGCTGCACGATCGGCGCGAGGCTCGGCTCGGGCGGCGCCACCACCGCGCAGACGTTCGCCGCCTGCAGTGCGGCGATCGCCGCCGCGACCTCGGCCGGCGCCGCCGCCGCCGCCAACACCAGTTCGATCGGCGCGCCGTCGACGCCGCCCTGCCTGTTGTACAGGGCTTCGGCGCGGCGCGCGCCGCGCACGAACGGCAGGTCCTCGGCGGTGGCGACGTCGGGCACCAAGAGGCCGATGCGCAGCGGCTCCTGCGGCGCGACGACGGGGAACAGGGCCGTGAGCAGGGCGAGCAGCATCGCCGCGGATGATAACGGCCGCGGACCTCAGCCGGCCGGCGCGGCCAGGATCGTCGCGGTGGTCACGGGTCTGACCGGCAGCTGCACGACCGGCAGGTCCATCGGCTGGTCCGGCCGCCCCGCCGCCAGCGCCTGCAGCGACGGGCCGCAGATGCGGGCCTGGCACGGCCCCATGCCGGCGCGACAGCCGAGCTTGATCGCGCGCGCCGACGTGCCGTGCAGCGCCGCCGCGTCGCGCGCCTGCTGCAGCGTCACGTCCTCGCAGCGGCAGACGATCGTGGCCGGCGTCGCCAGTTCGTGCAGGCCCGGCAGCGGGGCGAACGCCGCCAGCAGCCGATCGGCGGCGCGGCGTTCGGCCGCCGCGCGGCGGCCGGCCGCCGCCGGTGGCGCGATGCCGCGCAGTTCGTGCAGGATCGTGCCGGCGACCACGTCCCCCTCCGCCATCGCCACCTCGGCACCGCCGACGCCGCAGATCTCACCGGCGGCGAGCACCTCGGGGACGCTGGTGCGCTGCGCGCCGTCGACGACCAGACAATGGCCGCCGCGCGCGGCGACGAACCGCGCCGCGCAGCCTAGCCGCAGACCGAGTTCGATCGACGGCACCAGACCGAAGCCGGCGCCGACGACGTCGACCTCGATCGTGCGCGCGGTGTCGCGCCGCGGCCGGCCGTCACGATCGACCTTGCCGATCACGGCGCGCTGCACGCGGCCGTCGCCTTCGCAGGCGAACACGGTCCAGCCCCAGCGCAGCCGCACGCCGGCGCCGAGCAGCCGGCGCGCGTACCAGGCGGCCTCGCGCCGCCGGCCGCCGTTGCCGAGCACGCCGCCGAGCGCGCGCAGCGCGCGCCAGCGCGAACTCGCTTCGAGCGCGGCGACGACCTCGACGCCGGCACCGGTCAACGCGGTCACGGTCGGCAGCAACAGCGGGCCCGAACCGGCGACCAGCGCCCGCTGGCCCGGGACGACGCCGAAACCGCGCACCATCACCTGCAGCGCGCCGGCGGTGACGACGCCGGGCAGCGTCCAGCCCGGGAACGGCACGCAGCGGTCGTAGGCGCCCGGCGCCAGCACGATGCGCCGGCAGCGCAGCAGCCAGGAGGCGCCGTCCTGTTCGAACCAGAGCCGCCCCGGTCGCGCGTCCCAGACGGTCGCGCCGCGGCGCAGCGTCACGTCGCGGTCGGCGAACGCGGCGAGCAGCGTGTCGCCGCGCGCGTGGCTCGGCGGCTCGGCGCCGCGCGCCGGGTGCGGGGCGCCGCCGGGCAGCTGCCGGAAGATCTGGCCGCCGGCGCGCTGGCCCTCGTCGAGCACCACGACCGACAGCCCCGCCGCCGCGAGTCGCGCGGACGCCACCATGCCCGCCGGTCCCGCGCCGACGACGCCGACGTCGGCGTCGAGCACCCGCGCGTCGGTCACGGCCGGCCTCCCGGTTCGACCTGCATGCCCTCGCGCACGACCGTCGTGCACGCGCGCACGGTGCGGCCGTCGACGGCGACGAGGCACTCGTAGCAGACGCCCATGTTGCAGAACAAGCCGCGCGGCGCTCCGAGGCTGGAGCTGCGCCGCAGCACCGGCTCGCCGGCGGCCCACAGCGCCATCGCGATCGTGTCGCCCTCGCGTCCGCGGACCTCGCGGCCACCGAACCGGAACGTCACCGCGCCGCGCGCGTCGGCGGTCATGCGCAGAACCTCGCCGGCAGGTACGGAGTCGGGTCGACGTCGCACGGCACGCCGGCGATCTGCTGCGCCAGCAGGCGGCCGGTGATCGGTCCGAGCGTGATGCCGAGGCCTTCGTGTCCAGCCGCGATCCACAGGCCCGGCACCGGCGGCCACGGCCCGATCAGCGGCTGCTTGTCGATCGCGTAGGGCCGCAGGCCGACCCAGGTGCGCACGATCGGCGCCGCGGCGAGGCCCGGCGCGTAGCGCTGCGCGCGCAGCAGCGAGCGGTGCAGCAGTTCGCGGTTCAGCGTGCGGTCCATGCCGCGGAACTGGCGCGTGCTGCCGATCAGGCAGCTGCCGTTGCTCTGCGGCTGCACGTTGACGGCGTGGCCGCCGCGGTCGTCGGTGCGCGTCGGGTCGACGGCCGCCGCGCCGTGCGCGAAGCGCAAGTAGCTCACCTCCAGCAGCTGCGTGCGCACCGGCGTGCCGTGGTGGCCGGTGATCGCCAGGTTGCCGGCGCGCGGGAAGATCGGCAGCCTGGGCTGGCCCAGCAGTTCGGCGAGGTCGGGCGCCCAGACGCCGGTCGCGTTGACGACCGTGCGGGTCGCGATCGTGCCCTGCGCGGTGCGCACCGCGGCGAGGCGGTCGCCGTCGCGGTCGAAGCCGAGCACCGCGCAGTCGGGCCGCACGACCAGCCCGGGACACGCGGCCTGCGCCTCGCGCAGCATCACGCCGCAGGCCAGCATCGGCAGTACGACGGCGTCCCCGGGATAGAACGTCGCCGCCTGCAGGTCGGGCGCGAGGCCGGGTTCGAGGTCGCGCAGCTGTCGCGCATCGAGCAGCTCGGCGGAGTCGCCGCGGGCGACGAACTGATCGCGCAGCACCGGCAGCATCGCGACGTCCGCGTCGGTGTCGGCCAGGTAGAGCGCACCAGTGGCCTGGTAGTGGAAGCCGCCGCGGCGCTGCTGCAGGTCGCGCCACAGCCGCACGCTGGCGATCGTCAGCGCGTAGGCCGCGGCGTCGTCCGGCGTCACCATCAGGTGCCCCATCGACGAACCCGACGTCGCGCCGGCGATCGGGCCACGATCGACCAGCACGATGCGCGTCGTGTTCGGCAGCAGTCGCGCCAGCTGGTGCACCACCGAGCAGCCGACGATGCCACCGCCGACGACGACCAGATCCGCGGTCTCGACCATGGAGCCGCCCGATGATGCCGGTGCGCCGGGCCGGTGCAACGCTGCGGCTGCGTCAGCCCGGGCGGCGCCCCTTCGGACCCTTGCGCAGCCGCCGCCGGCCGAGCAGCAGCTGCTGCTCGAGGTGCTGCCGCTGGGCGGCGTAGAACGCGCGCAGGAACCTCGCGTGGTCGGTGCCGATCGCGGCCTCGTCGGTCCAGCCGATGCGCCGGCAGATGCTGCGCGCCACCTCGACCACCACCGGATCGGCGGAGCGCTTCGCCTTGCGCAGCACCTCCTCGAGCACGGTCAGTTCGCGCTCGCCGTAGATCGCCAGCATCTCCGGCGAGAAGCGGAACAGCGGCTCCGGCTCGCGCACGCCCGCCGCCGCTCGGGCATCGGCCAGGTCGCGCACCAGCGCCACGCTCGGCGACACCACCACGCGGGTGCCGGCCAGCAGGTCGCCGATGCGCAGCCGATGCGGATTCGTCAGCGGGAAGAACAGCAACAGCAGGATCCACAGCGACGCCGCGAGCCGCACCCAGCCGGTGTGGTCCGCGAACAACACGTCGGGGTTCGCGAGCAGGGTCAGCGGCAGGAACAGCTCGACCTCGCGCGTCAGGTTGCGGGCCAGCAGCGTCTCGACGGTCAGCGGCCCGCCGTCGGCGCGCACGACGCGCAGGTGGAACAGGCGCTTGCCGGGCGTGCGGCCGTTCCAGCGGGTCTCGAACCAGACGAAGTAGCCCTGCCGCAGCAGGAACAACAGCAGCAGCGCGGCGCCGACGCCGAGCGTGAAGTACAGCACGAGGCCCGCCACGAACGCGGCGAGCAGCACGAGGCCGAGGTCGATCGCCAGCGCCACCAGGCGCTCGCTGGCCGCGGCGCGACCGAAGCGCAGCTCGAAGCCCTCCGGCGTCGTCACGGTCTCGGTCCATGCGGCCGTGCTCACGCGCGGCTCCGCCCCGACAGGGCCAGGTAGGCCGTCCACAGCAGCGCGAACACCGCGGCCAGCGTGTAGCGCACCGGCACGCTGTGCACGATCTGCCGGAACACGCCTTCGATCAGGCCGGCGAGCAGCAGCATCGCGACGCTGCCGGCGACGACGGCGCCCATGCGCCGGCCGACCAGCATCAGGCCGTGCTGCCGCGCGTGCACGCCGGGGAACACCACCTGCTGGCCCACCGCGAGTCCGGCGGCGCCGCACAGCACGATCGCCAGCAGTTCGGTGACGCCGTGCGGCAGGATCCACGACCACCATTCGACGGCGAGGCCGCGGTCGTGGAACAGCGCGGTCATCGCGCCGAGCATCATGCCGTTGTAGAGCAGCAGCAGCGCGACCGGCAGGCCGAGCACGAAGCCGAGGCCGTAGGTCAGGATGCCGACCGAGGAATTGTGCGTGAACAGGAACGTCGCGAACGTGAGCAGCCCGTCGTCGTCACGGCCGCTGAACAGCGTCGCGCGCAGCGCCTCCGTCGACGCCGTCGGGTCGCGACCGGCCGCCATGCCGGAGTCGACGAACAGGTAGTACTGCTCCGGATCCGCGCGTACCATCGCGAACGCGATCGCCGAGCCGAGCAGCAGCAGCAGCCCCGACGCCAGCACGTGCCAGCGGATCGAACGCACCGCGCCGGGGAACCCGTGCACCAGGAACGGCACCAGCACCTCGCCGAACCGGCGCTTCGGCGAGTAGACCACCAGGTAGGCGCGCGCCACCAGCGACTCGAGGTGCTGCAGCAGTCCCTGATCGAGCACCGACGCGCGCGCGACGCCCAGCGACGACAGCGCGGCGCGGTAGAGCACCGGCAGGCGCGCCATCTTCTCGGCGCCGAGGCTCTGCAGGCCGCTGCGTTCGGCTCGTGAGACGAGGTCCTCGAGCTCGATCCACGCCGCCTGCCGTTCGCGGCGGAACTGCACCGACCACGGCGTGTTCGCGGCGGCGCTCACAGCAGCTCCCGGCGCTTGACCTGCAGGTAGCGGTCGATCAACCCCGGCCCGAGCTCGGCGACGGTCGCGTCCAGCACCTGGGCGCCGCTGCGGCGGATGCGTTCGAGCACCAGCAGACGCTCGCGCCGGATCTCCTCGGCGGTCACCGCGCGGTGCAGGTCCTCGATGCTGGCCGGCTCGCGCCGCGACAGCTCGCCGAGCAGCGGGTCCTGCATCGCGACGAACAGCAAGAGGTGCCGGCGCAGCAGCCAGCGCACGTTGCGCAGCATCAGTTCGGCCGTGACGCTGTCGACGAAGTCCGTGAACAGCACCACCAGCGTGCGACGCCGCAGCTGCTGCAGCAGCTCGGTCATCGCCAGCGTGAAGTTCGTCTCCGCGGTCGAGTAGTCGAGTCCGGCCATGCGGCCCTGGATCGCCTGCAGCGCGTGCACGCCGGCGCGCGGCAGCACCACCTGCTGCGGTTTGTCGGCGAACGCGTAGAGGCCGACGCGGTCGCCGGTGCGCAGGCAGACGTAGCCGAGCTGCAGCGCCAGCCGGATCGCATGGTCGAGCCGCGGCATGCCGGCCAGCGGCTCGCCCATCAGGCGGCCGGTGTCGATGCACAGCATCACCGGGTGGTCGCGCTCGGCGCGGAACTCGCGGCACAGCACCTGGCGGTGGCGTGCCGAGGCCTTCCAGTCGACGGCGCGGCGGTCCATGCCGGTGACGAACTCGCGCAGCGAATCGAATTCGCTGCCGTCGCCGACGTAGCGCTCGACCTTGAGCCCGATCTGGAACTCACGGTTGGTGGCCATGCGCAGCGCGCGCTGGCGCACCGACTCGACGTCGGTGACCACCGGCACGCGCACGCCGAGCGGCCGTTCGACCTCGCACCACAGCAGCCCGAGCGGACCGCGCCAGCGCACGTGGCTGGCGACCAGCGTGATCGTGCCGCGCCGCCGCGGCACCAGCGGCAGCGCGGCCGTGGTCACGCCGCCGGGCCGCACCGCGAGCCACGCGCGCGGCGGCGGCTCGACGTCGCCGCCGGCGGCGACCTGCAGCTCGACGTCGGTGGTGCGCGTCGAGGTCGCCGTGACCCCGACCGACGCCGGCGCTCCGAACAGCACCACCGGCGGCGCCACCACCTCGACCGCGATCGAACGCGCCGGCGGCAGCCGCAGCAGTTCGAGCGCGAGCGCGGCGCCCGTCGCGATCAGGAACGACAGCCAGTAGACGGCGGCACCCGGCGCGCCGGCGAGCGTCGGCAGCGCCGCCAGCGGCAGGCCGGCCGCCAGCACGCCCAACGCGCGTCCGGTCGGCCGGATCATCGCGGCGCCTTGATCCCCTTGACGACCGCGTCGACCACGGCGCCGGCGTCCTGGCCCTCGATCTCGGCCGCCGGCGTCAGCACGACGCGATGCGCCAGCAGCGGCAGCGCGAGCTGCTGCACGTGATCGGGCAGCACGAAGTCCATGCCCTGCACCGCCGCCAGCGACCGCGCCGCGGCGACCAGCATGTTGACCGCGCGCGGCGACGCGCCGCAGCGCAGCGCCGGGTGTTCGCGCGTCGCGCGCACGATGTCGACCAGGTAGTCGAGCACGCCGTGCTCGACGCGCACGGTCTGCACGCACTCGCGCGCCTCGCGCAGGAACTCGTCGCCGACCAGCGGCTCGAGCCCGAACGACGCCAGGTCCGGCACCGCGCGCCCGTGCACCGCCGCCATGCGCCGTTCGTCGTCGCGGTCCGGATAGCCGATGCGCAGCTTCAGCAGGAAGCGATCGAGCTGCGCCTCGGGCAGCGGGTAGGTGCCCTCCTGCTCGATCGGATTCATCGTCGCGACGACGAAGAACGCGGCGCCCAGACCGTGCGTGGTGCCGTCGAGCGTCACCGACCGTTCCTGCATCGCCTCGAGCAGCGCCGCCTGCGTCTTCGGCGGCGTGCGGTTGATCTCGTCGGCCAGCAGCAGCTCGGTGAAGATCGGTCCCTTGCTGAGCGAGAAGCGCCCGTTCTGGAAGTCGAACAGGCTGGTGCCGAGCACGTCGGCCGGCATCAGGTCCGGCGTGAACTGGATGCGCTGGAACTGCAGCTCGAGCGACCGCGCCAGCGCGCGCGCCAGCAGCGTCTTCGCGGTGCCGGGCACGCCCTCGAGCAGCACGTGGCCGCCCGCGAGCCAGGCCGCGAACAGGCGATCGACGTTGTCGGCGTGGCCGAGCACCACGCGACCGATCTGCTCGCGCAGACGGCCGGCGGTGCCGGCGATCTCAGTGACCAGCATGCAGGATCTCCTCGGTCAGGGTGCGGATGCCGCGCGCGGTCGCCAGCGCGTCGCGCGCGGGCAGGGACGTGGCGGCGAGGTCGAGCAGCTCGGCGAGTCGCCGGCGGCGCGCGGGATCGTGCACCCGCGTCAGCAGCCAGTCGCGGCACGGCCCGTCGGCGAGGCCGGACGGGGCGTGCAGGGCCTCGGCGATCGCGCGCACGCGTTGCCGGGCGTAGCGACGCAGCGACGGGCCGTGGTGGCCGCCGCGGCGCAGCAGCGCCGCGGTGTTGTCGATCAGGAACTGCTTGCCGGCGGCGATCGCGGCCGGCATCGGCAGCGCGGCGCCGAAGCGGCCGTAGGCGAGCCACAGCACCAGCGCCATCGTCAGCAGCAGGTGCACCGGCACCAGCACCAACGGGTACTGACCGGCCGCGTGCCAGATGCTCGGTTCGATCTCGTGGCCATGCAGCGTCTCGTCGAACACGATCGCGCCCGCGCCACGCACCTCGCGCAGCATCTGCACCACCGCCGCGGCGTTGTCCCCGCGCGGCAGGCCGTGGTTGGCGATCAGGTCGGGGTCGCTGAGCACCAGCATCTGGCCGATCAGGCCCAGCAACACGCCCTCGTCACAGGACCACAACGGCCGGATGCGCGCATCGTTGGCATCGAGCAGTTGCACCGGCCCCACCAGGGTCGGCTCCGGACCGTGCCATACCGAGTACCAGTGGTGCGCGGCGTCGACGCGCACCAGCTGAGGCGGCGTGTCGTCGAGCCAGCGGCCGAGGTGTTCGAGCACCTGCTCGACGTCGCGCTGCGGCAGCAGTTCGACCTCGCCGAGCCAGTCCGGGCGATCGAAGTCGGCGCGCCCCTCGCGCTTGGGCAGCACCAGCAGCAGCGCCGTCACCTGCCGCAGCCACGTCACCACGCGCGCATCGTCGCGGCGGTCGAGTTCGTTCGGTTCGGCCAGCACCAGCAGGCCACACTCGCCGAGGTCGCGCGCCATGCGCAGCTGCAGCACCGGCTCGCCGAGCTCGCGCAGCAGGCGGATCACGCCGAAGTGGCCGATCGCCGACCGGCTGTAGCCGTGCGGGCCGACGCCGCGCACGCCCTGCCCCTCGCCGGGGAACAGCAGCAGGTAGAACGCCGCCAGCAGCGACAGCACCGCCGCGCCGCCGACGGCGAGCGTGGCGCGGCGCGAGAACAGGCTCACTTCGCCGGCCGACACGCGACCTCCCACTGCTGCAGGTGCAGGCGCGAGGTCTCGTACTGCGCACGGTCGGCCGGCCGGCCGCCGAAGTGCACCCGCTCGACGGCGGCGACCAGCTGCGCCAACGGCTCGGTGGTCGCGGCCTGCTTGCGCACCAGCCCCAGCGCCGCGCGGCCGGTCGCGTGCGGCGGCAGGCCGCCGCGCTGCGCCATCCAGGCCGCGAACGCGCGCTGCAGCAGCGCGTGCACCGCGGCGCCGAACTCTCCGGCCGCGGCGAGCCGTTCGTGGTCCGGCAGCGGCTCCGGTGCCGGCCCGGGATCGGGCACGGGCGCGGCGCGCACCCTGGCCGCGACCGTCGCCGGCTCGCGGCGGCCGCGCCAGCTGCGCGCGATCGCGGCGATCAGCAGCACCGCCGCGAGCGGCACCCCCAGCCACAGCAGGGTGACGGCGAAGTCGGGGCCGAGGCCCAGCCCGCCCGAACTCCAGAAGCCACCCGGCGCGCCGGAGCGTTCGCCGCGACGCGTCGGTTCGGCGCGCGGTGGCGGTGCGCCACTCCCGCCGGGCGCGCCGTGCTCGCCGGGCAACACCGTCTGGCACTTGCCGCGCTCGAGCACGCGCGCGACCGCGTCCTTCGGCACGTCCTGCGCCGCGATCCCGGACAGCAGGAGGGCTGCAACCGCGAGTCCCCGCAGGAATGGCATGCGCGGCCGCCACGCTAGCCGGGTCACGGTACCTGTTGCAACGGGGCGGGGTCGAAGGTTGCCCACGAGCCGTGGCCGGCTACAAGAACGAGCCACTCCGGAAGAGGTATCCCTTGGCCACACCGTCCACGTATTCGCTGCCGTTCGGCGCCTTCGTCAGCAAGTCCCTCGGCATCTACCTGCGCAACCTGCTGCCGTTCGCGGCACTGAGCGCGCTGGTGCTGGCACCGTGGATCGTGCTGCGCATCCTGCTGCGCCAGGATGTCCCGACGCCCGGCGGTGAAGCGATCAGCTCGATCCTGCAGACCGTGCTCAGCATGGTGCTGACCGGCGCACTGACCTACGGCGTCGTGCAGCAGATGCACGGCAAGTCGGCCGGCATCGGCGCGCTGGTCACCGCCGGCATGCAGTCGTTGGGACGCGTGTTCGTCACGAGCCTGGTCGCCGGCCTGATCATCGGCATCGGCACGCTGATGCTCGTCGTGCCAGGCATCATCGCCACCGTGCTGCTCTACGTCGCGATCCCGGTCGCGGTGATGGAGCACAAGAGCGTCGGCGATGCGATGCGACGCAGCTCCGACCTGACGCGCGGGTCCCGCTGGGCCATCTTCGGCGCCGCGCTGCTGATGGGCCTCGTGAGCATCGGCGTGGTCCTGCTCTGCACCTTCGTGTTCGCGACGACGTCGACCGCTTCGGTGGCGGGCATCGAGTACGAGGCCGAGAGTCTGCCGCTGTGGATGGAGATCGCGATCCCGCTGCTGCTGCAGCCGATGAACGCCACCCTGTCCTCGGTCTGCTACGTGATGCTGCGCCAGGGCAAGGAGAACGTCGACGTACAGCAGATCGCGGCAGTGTTCGACTGACGGACTGGCCCGCGCGGCGGCGCCGTGCTAGTTGTGCGGCGATGCGCCACGCCCTGCTCGTCCTGCCGTTCCTCGTCGTCGCCGCGCTGACGGCGCAGGACGACGCCGCCCTCGACGCCCGCGCCGACGCGATCCACGCGCGCGTGCTGACGCTCGACACGCACAAGGACATCGACGCGAAGCTGGCGCCCGAGTCGCTGCCCGACGACCCGGCGACCCGCGAGAGGTTCCGCCGGCTGTACGACCCGTCGATCCGCGGCGACGCGCAGGTCGACTTCGTCAAGATGCGCGAGGGCGGCTACGACTGCGCGTTCTTCATCGTCTACACCGACCAGCGGCAGCTGAACGCCGGCGGCTACAAGCGCGCATTGGCCGAGGCCAACGCCAAGTTCGACGCGATCCACCGCATGGTGCGCCTGTTTCCCGACACGATCGGCCTCGCGACGTCCCCCGACGACGTCGAGCGGCTGCACCAGCAGGGCAAGCTGATCGCCTGCATCGGCATCGAGAACGGCTACCCGATGGGCGAAGACCTGGCGCTGATCGACGAGTTCTACGCCCGCGGCGCCCGCTACATGAGCATCGCGCACAACGGCCACACGCAGCTCGGCGACTCGCACACGCCGGCCGAACCGCTGCACGGCGGCCTCAGCGAACTCGGCAGGCAGGCGATCGCGGCGATGAACCGGCTCGGCATCATGGTCGACGTCTCGCACGCGGCGAAGTCGACGATGATGCAGGCGGTCGCGCTGAGCAAGGCGCCGGTGATCGCGTCGCACTCCGGCGCCCGCGCCGTCAACGACCACACCCGCAACCTCGACGACGAGCAGCTACGCGCGCTGGCCGCGAAGGGCGGCGTCGTGCAGTGCGTCGCGCTCGGCAGCTTCCTGAAGAGCAGCCCCGAGCGCGCCGCTGCCGAGGAGGCGCTGATGCAGGAGTGCGGCGTCGGGCGATACGGCACCGACGACGTGTCGGCCGAGGAACGCGAGCGCCGCTGGGCCAGGTACCGCGACGGCATCGCGCCGATCGACGCCAAGTACCCGAAGGCCAACGTGCAGGACTTCGTCGACCACATCGACCACATCGTGCAGGTCGCCGGCATCGACCACTGCGGCATCGGTTCGGACTTCGACGGCGGCGGCGGCATCGTCGGCTGGAACGACGCCAGCGAGAGCCGCAACGTCACCCGCGAGCTGGTGCGCCGCGGCTACACCAAAGAACAGATCGGCAAGATCTGGTCGGGCAACCTGCTGCGCGTCTGGCGCGCCGTCGAGCAGGTCGCCGCAGCCGCGCACTGAGGGTGCAGCCGACCGCGGCGGCGCGGCGACGGGACGTGACGTTCCCGCGCGGCCGGGTCGCGCAGGCCCGGGCAGACCGGCGGCCCGGTCGGCCGTCACCCACCCCTATTGCGCCGGCTCGTCGCCTTCGTGCAGTTCGTCGACGGCCGGGGCGCCGCCCTCCAGTTCGACGAACGTCGGCGTGCTCGCCTCGCGCTCGTCGCCGTGCACGTCGACCCAGACCTCTTCGACCGCGACGCACTCTCCCGCCTGCCACCGCGTGCGCAGGAAGTAGGACAGCTCGTCGCCGTTCTCGGCCTTCTGCACGCGCGGCACGAACGCCGCGTTGAGGAACATGGTGCCGCCGCGGCGCACGAAGCGCGTGCGTTCGCCGCCGCGCGGGTGCACCAGGCGATGGTGCATGTGGCCGGCGATGACCGCGCGCACGCGCAGGCCGAAGCCCTCGATGCGCTGGATCGCCAAGGCGAGGTCGCGGTCGCCCCAGTCGCCGCCCGGTTTGCCGAAGTCCTTGCCCCAGATGTCGTGGCTCTGGTCGCCGAGCCCGAGCGGGCCGTTGTGCGCGAGGATCACCAGGTCGCGGTGCTGCGCGTTGCGCGCCGCGTCGACGATCGCCGCGGCCGACTGGCGGGCGGTGTGGATGCCGTAGATCTCGTCGTAGAGCTCCGGGCTGCGCAGGCTCTGGCCGCCCCACGAGAACGGCCGCGCACCGATCAGCGACAGGCCGGCGCGCGGCACCTCGCGCACCGCGTAGGCGACGTGGTCCTCGCCGAGCACCTCCAGCGACTCGCGCAGCCTGTCGGTCGCGACGCGGCGGCCGAAGCTCTGCCAGGCGTCGTGGTTGCCGAGGATCACGGCCTTCGGCACCGGCAGCGACGCGATCGCACGCACGATCGGCACGTCCTCGTCGCCGAGGTCACCGACGAACAGCGACAGGTCGGGGCGCGTACGCTCGAGAAAGGCGGCATCGGCGGGCCGCCACCAGCGATGCACGTCGCCGACGACCGTCAGCGTCGCGACAGGGTCCGAGGGGCGAGACTGCAAGGGCGGCCAAACCTAGCAACGGGCTTGCCGCGAGTATCGTACGAACGGGGCAAACCGCTGGTCCGGGCGTCTCGCTCGAACAACCTCTTGAGCGGTCGGGGTGCCGCGTGGACAACGGTGCCACACCACACCTCCCCGATGACGATGCGCCAGATCCCCACCGTGCTCCTGCTGTCGACCCTCACCGCGTGCAGCGGCATCTACTACGCGACGATGGAGAAGTTCGGCTACCAGAAGCGCGACCTCCTGGTCGAGCGCGTCCAGGAGGCCCGCGAATCGCAGTCGGAAGCCAAGCAGCAGATCCAGACCACGTTCGAGGCGTTCCAGGGCCTGACCGGCTTCCAGGGCGGCGAACTCGAGAAGAAGTACAAGCAGTTCAAGGGTCTCTACGACACCAGTGTCGCGCGCGCCGCCGACGTGACGTCGCGCATCGCCTCGATCGAGAAGGTCAGCCGCGACATGTTCACCGAGTGGGGCGAGGAGATCGGCCAGATCCAGAATCCGAAGCTGCGGGCGCAGAGCGAGCAGATGAAGGGCGACACCGAGCGGCGCTATGCGACCCTGATCGGCACCATGCAGGCCGCCGAGCAGCGCATGCAGCCGGTGCTGACGGCGTTCAACGACCAGGTGCTGTTCCTGAAGCACAACCTGAACGCGGCGGCGATCAGCTCGCTGCAGGACGAAGCCGTGCGCATCCAGACCGATGTCGCCGGCCTCGTCGCGGAGATGCAGAAGTCGATCGACGAGGCCGACCGCTTCATCTCGTCGCTGCCGAAGAACGAGTAGTCGCGCCGGTCACGCGTCGAGCAGACCGTGGCGCACCAGGCGCTCGCGGTAGGTCGTGCGCGGCACGCCGAACAGCTCGGCGGCGCGCGTCAGGTTGCCGTTCGCGGCGGCCAGCGTGCGCTGCAGCGCCTCCTTCTCCTGGTGCTCGAGGCGTTCCTTCCAGGTGCCGGGTTCGACGTCGACCGCCGCGCCGGCGGCCGCCGCGGGCGCGGTCCGCGGCAGCGCCCGGTCGAGTTCGAGGTGCACGGGCAGGATGACGCCGGCGCCGGAACGCAGCGCCGCGCCCTTCACCACGTGGCGCAGCTCCCGGATGTTGCCGCGCCACGGCGCGGCCGTGAGCGCCGCCTCGGCATCGGCCGCGAGCACCGGCACCTCGTCGTAGCCGAGCTCCTCGGCCGCCTCGGCCAGGAAGCGCTGCGCCAGCCGGCGCACGTCCTCGCGCCGTTCGCGCAGCGGCGGCAGCACGATCTCCAGCTCGCGCAGCCGGTAGTAGAGGTCGTCGCGGAAGCGGCCCTCCTGCACCATGCGCTCGAGGTCCTGGTGCGTCGCCGCGAGGATGCGCACGTCGACGCGCACCTGCCGCCGGCCGCCGATCGGCGTCACGGTGCGATCCTGCAGCACGCGCAGGATCTTCGCCTGCAGCCCGAGCGCCATGTCGCCGATCTCGTCGAGGAAGATCGTGCCGCCGTGCGCCTCCTCGAAGTGACCGCGCCGCGCCTGCATCGCGCCGGTGAACGCGCCCTTCTCGTGGCCGAACAGCATGCTCTCCATCAGCTGCTCGGGGATCGCCGCGCAGTTGACCGGCACGAACGGCCCCTTGCTGCGCCGCGACAGGTCGTGCAGCGCGCGCGCGACGACCTCCTTGCCGGTGCCGGTCTCGCCGCGCAGCAGCACGGTGTAGTCCGCCGGCGCATAGAGCCCGACCCGCTGCACGAACTCGGCGCACGCCGGGCTCTCGGTCTCCAGGGCCCAGTGGCGCGCGCCGTTGCCGGCGGCGTCGCGGTCGAGCAGGCTGCGCACCAGCACGCGGTTGCCCAGCGCCGTCGCCAGGATGCGGCTGCAGAAGGCGACGCGCTGCAGGTCCTCGGCCGTCAGCTGGGCGCCGTCGCGCGTGCAGTCGGCGTACATCACGCCGAGGTTCTTGCCGAGCGCCTGGATCGGCAGCGCCACCGCGGCCGAGATGCCCTCGCTGCGCACGCTGTGGAAGGTGCGCGCGATCGGGTCCGACGCCGCCACCGGCACGTGCACGACGCGCGCGTTCTCGCGCACCTGTTCGACCAGCGAGCGGCTGACCCGGAACGGCCGCCGGTCCTCGGGCCGGCTCATGAAGAACGCGCGGTCCTCGTCGTCGTCGTCGAGCAGCACGTGCACGCGGTCGGCGCCGGTCGCGCGCAGGATCGCCGCCATCGCCGCCGGCACCATCTGCTCGGGACTCTTCAGCCCCTCGAGATGGTCGGCCATCTCCATGAAGGTCCGGTACCAGGCGCCGACCGGCGAGCCGGGCGACGGGCTCAGCACCGCGGGATCGATCTCCTGCAGGTCCGAGCCGAGCGCATCGGCGCGGTGCCGCAGCCGGACCAGCGCCGGACCGACGTTCAGGGTGTCGCCGTCGAGGAAGTTCTCGAACCGGGACCCGATGGTGCCGGTCGCACAGCGGATCGGGAAGGGCAGGCCCGGCTCGGCGCGCACGCGCAGGCGGCCGCGGTCGTCGCGCGCGACTTCGAGCACGCGGCCGAACACGCCCGGCAGGTCGAGCGCGACCGGGCAATCGGAGCGCAGCCCGCCGATCCAGAACGAGTCCAGGTCGACTTCCTGTTCGCGCGTGCCGGCGCGATCGGTCACCTCGAGGCAGACGGGCATCGTCGGATTGTCGCCGATGCCGGCCAGCCTGGGCAGTGGGGTGTCGGATTCCCGTCGACGAACGGCCTGCCCGGGGCCCGACGCGCTGCTACACTTGGCGTGGTCCGCCACCACCTCGGCTTGCCGACGCGGATCCACCCCTGCTGTCGACGGCTCGTCACCGCACCCGCGGTGCGCGCCGGCGCCCTTGCCTCCATGACCCGCTCCGCCGCTTCTGCGGCCGCCGACCGGCTGCTGCACGCTTCGCCGCACCGGACCGTGTTCGTCACGACGGACCCGGTCCGCGGCGAACGCGTGGTCCGCAAGTTGGTCGTGTCGGGCTCGCTCGCCGACGCCGAACGGGAGCTGGCGATGGGACGGTGCGGCGCCGGTCCCGGCGTCGTGGCCTACCTCGACTGCGCGCTCGACCCGACCACGCAGCGGCCGTGCCTGACGACGACGTTCGTCGAGGGCACCGACCTCGACCGCCTGGTCGGCGAGCAGGGTGCGCTGCCGGCCGCGCTGGCGTGCCGCCTGCTGGCGCCGGTGGCCGAGACCCTCGCGCGGCTGCATGCGATCCGCACCGCCACGGCGCCGGCGGGCATCTGCCACGGCGATGTCCGGCCGAAGAACCTGCTGGCGACGCAGGCGACCACGCTGCTGCTCGACTTCGAGCATGCGGCCCCGATTCCTTCGCCGACCAACGGCGCCGACGGCTCGCCGCCGCGCGCCATGCCGAGCGAGTTCCATGCCGACGAACCGCCGAGCGCGGCGGGCGACGTGTTCGGTCTCGGCGCGACGTGGCGCTGGCTGCTGAGCGGCGGCGGCAGCACGGCCCTGCCGCAACCCGCGGCCGTGGTCGCGCTGCTCGAACGCCTGCTCGATCCGGACCCGCAGCGGCGACCGACCGCGGGCGCGGCCGCGGCGGCGCTGCACGAACTGGCGACGCGCCTCGACGGCGACGCCGAAGAGGCGGTGCTCGACGCGGCCGCGCGCGGCGTCCTGCAACCGCCGACGTTCGCGGCGATGCGCCCGGCGCTGGCGGCATGGGTGCGACACAGCCGGGGCCGGCTGCGTCGGCTGCCGCAGCTGCTGACGATCCCGCGCGCGCTGCCGACCGAGCCGGCGGCCCTGCGCCGCGAACTGGCGACCGCCGCGCGCGTGCTGCAGCGCTTCCCGCGCCACCGCGAGACGCTGCAGTGGCGCCGCACGCTCTGCCAGACCGCGGGGCGTCTGCTCGCCGACGCCGCGGCCCACATCGACACCCTGCGGCGGTCGGAGGAGTTCGCCGCCGCGGCCGAATGGCTCGACGACGCCCGACGGCTCGCACACGACTGCCTGCAGCTGCCCGGCGGCTGCGCGATCCCGAGCGTGCCCCCCGCCGCCGCGACGCGCCTGCACCGCGATCCGATCGGCTACCTGCAGCAGCTCGAACGCCAGCTCGGCGCGGCGCGCGAGGAACTGGCGCAGCAGACGCAGGCCATCCTCGGCGCCGAGAGCCGGCTCGACCTCGCTGGCACCGAACAGGCGATCGAGGCGATGGCGGCGCGCCACGGCGGCGTGTCGCCGACGGCGACGCGGCAGCGCGACCAGCTGCATCGGCTCGGCTTCTACCTCGAACGCGTCGCCCGGGCGCAACCGAACGTCGAGCGCGTGGCGACCCTCTGGGATGCGGTGGCGCTGGCGCCGCTGACCAGCTTCGTGGCCGCCGCCGTCGACGCCGTGCAGGGCCGTTCGCGCCACGAGTCCTCGACCGGCGTCGTCGGCCTGCGCAGCCTGCAGATCACGCTGGTCAACCTCAGCGAGGAGTTCCCCCACCTGCCGCCGGTGACGCCGGCGTACGAGGCGCTGAGCCAGGCGCTGTTCGACCTGACCGATCGGGCCTGGCAGGCGCGCGACGAGGCGGAGGCGCTGCTGCGCTCCGTGCCGGTGCCGGTGCGCCCGCTGCAGGCCGCGCTCGCGCGGCTGGACACGTTCCGCATCCTCGAGGCGTTCGTCGACCGGCCCGAGCAGCCGCGCAGTCAGCTGCAGGACGCGATCGAATCGCTGCGGCTGCGCCTCGACCAGGCGCGGGCGACGCGCGACCGGCTCGCGGAGGGCGCCGAGAGCGCGCTGGCGCGCGGCCACTGGACGACCGGGCTGTTCGACATGGAACGTGCGGTCGCCGAACTCAACCCGCTCGACGAACACGACCGTGCCGAAGCCGCGCGCCTGCAGGCCCGCCTCGCGGACGCCAGGCGCCGCCGGCTCGAGGTCGACGCCGCCGTGCGCCGCAACGTCGAGCTGACGACGCGCTACGGCTCGCTGCAGGACGACCCGTCGTCGTCGTTCGCCGATCGGCTGCAGGCGCTGACCGAGCGGCGCGACTGCCTGCACCTGCTGACGATGAACGTCGCCGCCGACCGCGCGATGCTCTACACCAAGGACCTGCGCGACGTCGAGACGCAGATCACGCTCGAACACGCCGCGATGGCCGAGCAGCAGCTCGACGGCACCTCGGAGCTGCCAGCCCGGGCACGGATCATCCGCGCGACGATCGACGAGGTCGCGGCGGCGGTGGCCGCGTCCGGCCACGAGACCGAAGCCCCCGGACGCCTGCTGCGATTGCTGGAGCACTGGCGCAAGCTCGCGGCGCAGTGCCAGCAGGCCGGCGAGCGAGTGCTGCAGGAACGCGCTGCCGCGGTCCGCCGCCGGCGTCGGCGCTGGACCGTCGCGACCGGCGCCATGCTGCTCGCGATCGGCCTGCCGTTGCTCGTCCAGTCCTGGTGGAACCCGAACGCCGCCGCCGCCGCGCGCGGCGGCTTCGCGGCGGCGCTGGTCGGGCGCGCCGCCGAACTGCCGACGACGCTGCGACCGGCTGCCGACCTGCTGCGCACGACGGCCCTGGAACCGGCGGCAGCCGGCAGCTTCGATCTCGCTGCCTGGCAGGACCGGTGGCGCCGGAATCTGCTGTCGTTCTGCGATGTGGCCGCGCTCGACGGCGCCCAGGTGCCGGCGCAGTCGTATGCGATCGCCTGCTGGGATGCGGCGTGCCGCGCGCTCGACGCACACCTCGACGCCGCCGGCGCCGTCCAGTTCGAACGCTGGACCGACGCGCTCGCGCGCGAGCTGGCGCCGTACGGCGTGCGCCCGTCGCCGCGCTGACGCCCGCCTCAGCCGCGGTGCCAGCCGGTCTCGTCGCCGCGCACGGGACCGCGCGGCACGCGGTTCCAGTCGAACCCGGCCAGCAGATCGCGGGGGTGACAGCGCCCTCCCGCGGGCCCGAGGCCACTGAGGAACGCGAGCTGGCCGGCGACCACGTCGGCAGGCACCCCGAGCCCGCGCAGGTGACGCAGCGACGTGTCGCCGTGGCGCTTCGCCAACCGACGGCCGTCGCTGCCGATCACCAGCGGCACGTGCAGGAAGCGCGGCGGCCGCAGCCCGAGCGCGCGGTAGAGCAGCAGCTGCCGCGGCGTGCTCGGCAGCAGATCACCGGCGCGCACGACCTCGGTGACGCCCTGCGCCGCGTCGTCGACGACGACCGCGAGCTGGTAGGCCGGACCACCGTCGCGCTTCTGGATCACGAAGTCGCCCTCGATCGCGCCGCGCTGCGGACCGCAGAAACCGTCGTCGAACGGCACCTGCTGCTCGTCGACGCGGAAGCGCAGCGCCGCATCGCGACCGGTCGCCGCCTTCGCGGCCGCGAGATCGGCGAACCGCCCGCGGCAGGTGCCCGGGTACGCCGGCCCCTCCTCGCCGGCGTGTGGCGCCGACGCCGCCGCCTCGACCTCGCTGCGCGAACACACGCATGGGTAGGCACGACCCGCGGCGAGCAGCGCCGCGGCGGCACGTTCGTAGCGCGCCAGCCGTTCGCTCTGCCGCACCGGTTCGCCGTCCCAGTCGAGCCCGAGCCAGCGCAGGTCCTCGAGCGCCTGGGCCACCGTCGCCGGCTTCACGCGTGGACCATCGATGTCCTCGACGCGCAGCAGTAGAGTGCCCCCGCGCGACCGGATCGACAGCCAGGCCAGCAGGAACGTGCGCGCGTTGCCGAGGTGCAGGGCTCCGGTCGGGCTCGGCGCCAGTCTCCCAACCGAAGTCGTTCCGGATGCAACCGTCATCGCCGCAGGGCCTCGTTCTACGCATCGACGCCAAGCTGTGCCACGTCGAGGTCGACGGCGAGCGCCGGCTGCTGCCGCTGGCGGGCAAGCTGTTCGACGGCGTGTCGGGCGAGAAGCGGCCGCTCGCGGTCGGCGACCGCGTCGTGCTCGACGCCACCGGCAAGGCGATCGACGCGGTGCTGCCGCGCAGCTCGCAGCTGCACCGCCGCGCCAGCACCGAGGGCGAGGAACGCGCGCAGGTGCTGGCCGCGAACCTGACCCAGGTGCTCGCGGTCGCCAGCGTGTCGTCGCCGCCGTTCCAGCCCGAGCTGGTCGACGGCATCCTCGCCGCCGCCGCCCGCGAGCGCATCCCGGCGACGCTGGTGCTGACCAAGTCGGACCTCGATCCGGCCGCCGCGGCGTCCTGGCGCGCCGTCTACGCGCACGCCGGCGTGCACGTGCTGGCCACCAGCGTGCAGGCCGGCAGCGAGACGGCCGCGGCGCTGCAGGAGATCGGCGCACTGCTGCACCAGAACCGCACCGTGGTCGTCGGCCTGTCGGGCGCCGGCAAGTCGTCACTGCTGAACGCGGTCGTGCCGGACGTGCAGCTGCGCGTCGGCGACCTCAACCACATCCGCCAGGGCCGCCACACCACGACGCACACCGAACTGCTGCCGCTGCCCGGCGGCGGCCACGTGCTCGACACGCCCGGCGTGCGCAACTTCCACCTGTTCTGCACCGGCTCGCAGGAGCTGCAGTTCCTGTTCCCGGAGCTCGCCGCGCTGCTGCCGCAGTGCGACTACCGCAGCTGCCTGCACGCCGAGGAGCAGAAGTGTGCGGTGCGCGCCGCGCTCGACGCGGGTCGGCTGGCGCCGTCGCGGTACCGTTCCTACCGCACGATGCTGGAGGCCGCGCTCGACGCCGAACGGCTCGAGGTGCGCGGCGGCAAGCCGGAGCAGCGCGGCAAGGGCCGGCGGCGGCCCGGCCGGCGCTGACCAGGACACCGGTGCGCCGGGCGCCGCGTCACGGCTGGAAGTAGAGGCACAGGTAGCCCCACGACAGCAGCAGCAGCAGGAAGCCGGCGCCGAACAGACGCCACACCGGCAGGCGCACCAGCAGATCGGCGAACGACCAACCGCGCCACAGGCACAGCAGCGCGTGCAGCCCGAGCAGCATCGACACCAGCATCGACAGCGCGCCGAACGGCTGCACCTGGAACGCCGTGAACAGGTGCCCGTGCACGAGGTGGCAGGCGGCGGTCGTGCAGCCGCAGGTCGGGCACGGGATGCCGTAGGCAACCGGCCAGCCGCACGGCTCGAGGCCGAACTGCTCGTGCGTGCCGATGCCGCGCGCGTCGGGGTGCACGCAGGCCATCACGACCACCGCGGTGCCGACGACACCGGCGACCGCGAGCGCGGCGGCGCGATCGATCCAGGCCGCGACCGGCCCCTCGGCGAGCGGGATCGTCAGCGGCGCGCGCGGCGCGGTGGCGGCTCGCGGTGCGGCGAGCGAGGGATCCGACGAGGTCGTGGCCACGGGATGACGATCCTCGCGGCGAATCGCGCGGCGTCAAGCCGGCGCACGCTACAACCATCGCCCGTGAACGCGCCCACCGGGCCCCAGGCGAAGGCAGCCGCGCTGGCCGAACTGGCGCCGACGCCGTTCGTGTCGGCCTGGTGGGCGCCGAGCGGCATCGTGCAGACGGTGGTGGCGATGCGGTGCGCGGACCCGATGCCAGCGCTGCGCACCGAGACCTGGCCGACCCCCGACGACGACGACGTGCGCGTGCACTTCGCCGACGTCGACGACGCCACGGCGCCGCTGGTGCTGCTGCTGCACGGCCTCGAGGGCAGCCGGGAGTCGCCGTACGTGCGCACGACGGCCGCGCTGGCACACGCGCGCGGCTGGCGGTTCTGCGTGCTCGAGTTCCGCTCGTGCGGCGGCGTCATGAACCGCGCGCGACGCACCTACCACAGCGGCGAGACCACCGACCTCGCCCTGGTGGTGCAGACGCTGCGGCAGCGCTTCCCGCGGGCGCCGATCTTCGCGCTCGGCTTCTCGCTGGGCGGCAACGTGCTGCTGAAGTGGCTCGGCGAGGTCGGTGCGCTGGCACCACCGGCGCTGGTCGCGGCGGCGGCGATCTCGCCGCCGTTCGATCTCGGCGTCTGCGCGCGGCAATGTGACGAGCGCTACGGCGGCAGGATCGCGCGCCACTTCCTGCGCACGCTGATCCCGAAGGCGGTCGCGAAGCACGCGCAACATCCCGGCAGCTTCGACCTCGCGGCCGTGCGCAGGTGCCGCACGTTCCGCGCCTTCGACGACCTCGTCACCGCACCGCTGCACGGCTTCCGCGACGGCGCGCACTACTACGCGACGCAGAGCTGCGGGCCGTTCCTGCCGGCGATCCGCCGGCCGACGCTGCTGATCGCCGCGGTCGACGACCCACTGTGCCGCCCGGAGATCCTGCCACGTGCAGCGGTGTCGGCATCGCCGTTCCTGCTGGCGCAGTTCCCGCGCGGCGGCGGCCACGTCGCGTTCGTCGACGGCGGCACGCCGTGGCGGCCGCGGCGCTGGGCCGAGGCGCAGGCGCTGCGCTTCTTCGCGCAGCAACTCGGCGTCGCCTAGCCGAAGTCGTAGACGTAGGCCATACGGTCCTTGCGCACGATCGCGTAATCGAGCCCCTTCAGCAGGCTCAGTTCGGGCTGTTCGAGGTCGAGACCGCGCACGCTCGGCTTCTGCATGATGAAGTACTTGCGGCTGACCACGGACTGTGACTCGTAGGCGCCGGTCTCGATCTGGCCGGCGATCTCGAACTGCACGACGCCGTTGTAGAACGCGCGGATGCGGCTGGTCTTGGCGCCGTGGCCGGCGAGGCGGCGCATCGCCTCGTCGCCGGCGACCTCGACCAGTTCGTGCGCGAGGATCACCTCGCCGACGTTGACCATCACCGACGGCGTGCGGATCACCTCGTTGTTGCGCAGCGACACCAGCGTCGCGTCGTGCACCGGCAGGAAGGTGCGGCCGTAGTCCTCGAGCAGGTTCGACAGTCGCTTCTGCTTGTTCGGCAGCCGGCCCTTGATCAGGAACACGTCGGTGAGGAACAGGTCCTCGACGAACACGGGGGATGCCGCAGCACCGCGGGGGTCGGGTCGTTCGTTCATCGCTGTTCGCTGCGCAGGAGCTGTCTCACCTGTCCGGCGAGGTAGAACGAGCCGGCGACCAGTCGTGGGCCCGGACGCCGGCGCAACGCCGCCAGTCCGGACGCGATGTCCGCCGCCACCTCGCACGTGGCGCCGCTGGCCGCCAGGTGGGCCGCCAGCGTCACGGCCGGCTCGCCGGGCGTGCCCGTGAGTTCCGTGACAACGAAGCTATCGGCAACCGGCAGCAGCGCACTCAACCCCTCGCGCCACCGCTTGCCGACGGCGCTGGCGAACAGCACGGCCGCGCGCCGACCCGGATGGCGGCGGGCCAGTTCGGTGGCGACGGCCCGCAGCGACTGCTCGGTATGGGCGCCGTCCAGCACCAGCACCTCGCCGTCGACGTCGGTGCGCACTTCGAACCGGCACGACAGCCGCGGGCGCGGCGCCGGGTCGAGCGGCAGCGGCGTGTCGGGCAGCAGCTGGGCGCAGGCCGCCGCGGCCAGGGCCAGCGCCGGCAGTTCGAACGCGCTCGCGTCCGGCAGGAAGAACGGCCGCTCGATCCCGGCCGGCAGCCACAGTCGGCCGCGGCACCCCGCCGCACCCCACTGCACCGCCCGCATGCCGAAGTCCTCGCCCAGCACCAGCAGCCGAGCCCGCACCTGCTCGGCATGGCGGCGCAGCACCGCCAGCGCCCCGCCGGTCGCCGCGGTGAAGCCCGTGCCGCCCCCGCGCACGACGTGGGCCTTCTCGCCGGCGATCGCCTCGACCGTGTCGCCGAGCACGTCGGTGTGTTCCAGTTCGATCGTCGTGACGATGCTGGCGTCGACCGGCAGCGCCGTCGTCGCATCGAAGCGCCCGCCCAGCCCCACCTCGTAGACGGCCAGGTCGACGCGCTGCGCCGCGAACCAGTCCGCGGCCGCCACCGTGGTGGCCTCGAAGAACGTCGGCGCGCGTGCCAGGCCAGGCGCGCCGAGCACGTGCCGGAGCAACCCTGCGAGGGCGTCGACGTCGATGTTGCGGCCGTCGACGACGATGCGTTCGAGCAGCGTCTCCAGGTGCGGCGACGTGTAGACGCCGACCCGCCGGCCCGCCGCGGTCGCGATCGCACCGAGGAACGCGCAGGTCGTGCCCTTGCCCTTGCTGCCCCCCACCTGCACCGCCGGCCGCGGCGGCGGCGGCGCGCCGGGACGCGCCAGCAGCTGCCGCATCGTCGCCAGGTCCCACAGGCGACGATCGGGGCGCAGGCGCTCGTAGTTGACGAGCTGCGACAGCAGCGGGGCGAGGCGTTCGGCGGCGGCGTCCAAGAGGATTCGATGCGCCCCCTGTCCGGGCGGCGCGCTTGCTGCAACACTAGCGGCGCCCCCGCCCGGAGACATCGCATGCGCAGCTGGTTCCTCGCCGCCCTCACCGCCCTGATCGTCCTGCCGCCGCTACCTGCACAGGAGGGCAATCGCGGCGATCGGGGGCGCAGCGGTCGACGCAGCCAGGCGGTCGAACTGCACAACTTCGACTTCCGCGAAGCGACGTTCCACAGCGACGCCGTACATCGCGACGTGCCGTACGGCATCTACCTGCCGAGAGGCTACGACGACGCCGCGAACAAGGACACGAAGTGGCCGCTGGTGATCTGGCTGCACGGCATGCACGAGGACGAGCTGCGCTTCCATCAGCGCGGCGGCGCGCCCGTGCTCGATCAGGCCGTGACCGACGGCAAGCTGCCGCCGTGCGTGTTCGTGACGCCGAACGGCGGCCGCACGTCGATGTACTTCAACCGCAAGGACGAGCACTGGGAGGACCTGATCACCAAGGATCTGCTCGCCCACCTCGAGGCGACCTACCGCGTCAGCAAGGACCGCGACCAGCGCGCGATCATGGGCGTCAGCATGGGCGGCATGGCCGCGCTGCGCATCGCCTTCACCCAGCCGGACCTGTTCGGCGTCGTCGGCGCGCACAGCAGCGCCGTGTTCGCCGAGGACCCGGAGCAGATCCCGGAACGGCTCAAGGGCTACGCGAAGCGGCTCGGCCTCGACGAAGTGTTCGGCGATCCGATCCAGAAGGAGCCGTGGCAGAAGGCGAACCCGCTCTGCATCGCCACGGCCCTCGAGCCCAAGTCGCTGCACGGCCTGCGCATCTACTTCGATGCCGGTTCCGACGACCGCTACGGCTTCGCGGTCGGCAACCAGCTGCTGCACGAGGCCCTCGACCGGAAGGGCGTCGTGCACACCTGGCGCCTGATCGAGGGCGGCGGCCACTCGTGGGGTTCCAATTTCGAGGGCCAGACGCTGCCGTTCTCGTTCGCGGCGGTCGGCGAGGCGTTCGCGGCCGGTGCGGCCCGCGGCAGCGCGCTGCGCGGTCTCGACGACGGCAGCCATGGCAAGGACGACAAGGGCAAGGCCGCCGACGGCGAGGGGCCACGACCGCATTGACGGCGCCGGCGCCGTGACGACGAAAATTCTCGACTCGGCGGCGGTCGCGACCGCAGCCGTGCCGATGGAGGCGACTAGAGGGGCGTGTCCTCGAGACGCCGCCATCGCGCCGTAGCCGGGGGATTTGTCCACGCATGTTCCGTCTCGAACACCGCGTCCGTGTCTTCGTGTTCCAGGTCCTCGATCGACGGGTCGAGTATCTGCTGCTGCGACACAAACCGCGCCAGGAGTGGCCGCTCGGCCCGGTCGTCGGCCCGGTCACGCCGGGCGAGAAGCTCGAAGACGCGATCCGCCGCGAAGTCCACGCCGAAACCGGTCTGCGCCGTCCCGTACACCTGATCGAGTTGCTGCAGCCGCAGAAGGAGCTGTTCGGCGAGGTCGGTGTCGTCGAATGGCCCTATGCATGGCAGGCCGGCACGCCGAGCGAACCGGTCGGCGCCCTGCGACCCGGACCGATGATCGGCGAGATGCAGTGGTATCCGTTCGAGGAGGCGTTCCAGAGCCTCGAACTCTCGGCCGATCGAGATGCCCTGGTGCGCCTGCAACTCGGCCTGCAATAATCCGCATCCGACCCGCGAGCCGGATCGTATACGCGCAGCCGCCGACGGCGGCCGCTCGCCGAGCCCGCGCCCTCCCCTGCACATCACATGAGCGAAGACACCAAGTCCAAATCAGCTGCCGACGACACCCTCGCCGACGGCCGCCAGCCCAGTTCCGACATGCGGAGCTACGCGTTGCTGACGCCCGCCCTGAAGCAGCTCTACATGGGCTTCTACAAGGCGACCTACGGCAAGTCGAAACTCGACCTGAAGACGAAGGAGTACATCGCCATCGCCGCGGCGCTGACGTCGGGCTGCAAGGGCTGCCTCGAGGGTCATCTGAAGAAGGCGAAGAAGGAGGGGGCGACCAGCGACGAGATCGCCGAGGTGATCGCGATCACCCTCGGCGTCAACGCGGCGACCATCGTCGACCGTTCGGACATCGCCAACTTCCACCTCGGCGGCCTGTTCGATCGCCCCGAGAGCTGATCGCGCGGCGCCGTTCCGATCGGACGGCCCGGGCCAGGCAAAGGAGATCGAGCCAAACCGGACCGGGCCCCGTTCCGTTATCCTCGGTCTGCCGATGCAAGCTCCGACCCCGCCGCGCCTGCTCCCGCCGATCCCGCCGCTGGTCCGACTGCTGGTCTGCGGCGTCATGCTGGCGGCAATCGCCTATCTGGTCGGTACCTGGAGCACCCCCGCCGCGCCGACACCCGACGCGCCCCAGGTCGAAGCCACCGTCGTCGCGCCGGACCTGGACCGCGGCCTGCTCGCGCAGGTGGCCGACACCTCGCGCGACCAACGGCTGCAGCTCGAGACGGAACCGCTGCGGCACCTGCTGCGGCTCGCGATCGACGTCGGTCCGACGGTCGCGGCGGCCCTCGGCATGCCGGCGGAACCGGTCCCGTTGGCCACCGTGCGCGCCGACCTGGCCAAGTGGCGCGGGCGCTGGATCTGGTACGAAGGCGAACTCGTCGACCTCTCCGGACCGCGGCCCGGGCACCCGATCGACGGCTACTCGATCTACGAGGCGACGATCCGGCTCACCGACGGCGAGCACGCGATCGCCGCGTTCTCCATGCCGCCGGAGCCCACGATCCAGAAGGGCTCCTGGGTGCGCATCGAGGGCTACCTGCTGAAGCTGCGCGACACCACCTACCCGCTCGACCTGCGTGCGGTGCCGATGCTGGTCGGCCGCGCGATCCAGCGCGACTACGAGGACTGGGGGCCGGTGCGGCAGCTCGATCCGGCGGTGATGGCGAAGGTCGAGGACACCAGCTTCTGGCCCCAGGACCCGATGTGGCGCACCATCGAGGAGGATCAGGGCGAACCGCTCTGGCACCTCGCTGCGTTCGCTCGCGACACCGCCGGCGACCGCACCTTCGCCGAGTGGCGCCGCATCGGCATCCTCAACGCCGCCGACCTGTTCGAGACCTTCAAGGCCGGCGAACTGCTGCGCGGCACGCCGCTGCGCATCATCGGCACGCTGATCCGCCGCACCACGGTCGCGGCGCCCGCCAACCCGGCGGGGATCAAGTTCTGGACCGTGGCCCTGGTGCAGGTGCGGGAATGGGGCGGCGCCCTGGTGCCGATCTGGGTGCCCAAGCGCGTCGGCGATCTGCCGATGCAGGCCCAGCTCGAGGTGCGCGGCCTCTACTACCGCCGCTTCGCCTACGAGGCGAAGACCGGCAAGCGCCACTTCGTGCCGCTGTTCGTCGCCGCCGACCTCGACCGCTACGAACTCGCGACCGATCCGGCGATGCGGCAGGTCGGACTCGCGCTCGCCGGCGTGCTGACCGGGCTGATGCTGCTGTTCTGGTGGGGTACCCGCCGTTCCTCGCGCGAGACGCAGGAGCACCAGCGGGAGATGGACGCGCGTCGGCGCCGCCGCCGCGAACGGCGGGCTGCCACCCGGTCATCGACCTCGACCTCGAACTGAGCACCCGCGGCCCGACGCGCTTCGAGCAGCCGGCGACCGGCGCCCGCCCCGACCAGGATCGGGCGTTGTGCCCGCCCCGCCGGCGGGAAATAGGTGTCCCATTGGAACATCCGGTCCGGCGCGAACGTCTGGCTCAGTGGAGGAGCAAGACAATGGCAACACGATTCGAACTGGTTCTCGACGACGCCGGCAAGTTCCACTTCCAGCTGCGGGGCCCGGACGGCGACGTCCTGCTGCGCAGCGTCGGATGCAACGGCAAGATCGGCGCCCAGACCGGCGTCCTGCACGTGCGCAGCGCCCTGCGCGACCCGGAGCGCAGCAGCCCACAGACCGAAGCCGATGGCTCGCACTGGGTCGTCGCCAAGGAGGTCGACGGTTCGCTGCTGGCCCGCAGCGCACGCGTCGCCGACGAGGCCGCGGCGCACGCGTTGCTCGCCCGCATCCGCGCGATCAGCGACACCGCTCCGGTGATCGACCTGACGAAGCGGCGGGTCGAAGCCGCACGCTGACGGGCGCTCGCTCGCGGCCGCGCCCGCGCACCGTCACGATCGATGGCGCCGGCCGGCCGCGCGACGCAATCGCGCGGCGAGGCGCAGCGCTCGCCCGAGTCCGTCGGCCAGCCGCACCCCGTGCCAGCAGAAGTCGCGGCCGTCGCACAACTCGACGGCAGCCGGACCGAACGTGCGCTCGCCGCGGCAGACATCGCGATCGCTCGCGGTGAACGCCCATGGCTCGCTCGGCAACAGCACCGCACCGGGACGCCGCGAACGCACCCATTCCAGTTCGACTTCCGGATAGCGGCGCGGCAGGTCGGCGGCGATGTTGCGCAGACCGACCACACGCAGCACGTCGTGGACGAACGTGTCGCCGTTGATGCTGATCCACGGCCTGCACCACACGGGGTAGAAGACGTCGATCGCCGGCGCTTCGAGCAACGCGACCTGCGCGGCGGCGAGCTGCGATTCGATGCGGAGCAGGAACGGCTGCACGGCCTCTGGCACGGCCAACTCGGCCGCGAGGTCGCGCAGGCACGCAGCGGCCTCGCCGACGGTACGAGGTGTGTGGACGACGACGCGCACCCGGGCCTGCAGCCACTCGAGATCCTCGGCCCGGTTCTCCTCGGCGTTGGCCAGCACGAGGTCGGGGTGCAGGGCCAGGATCGCCTCGCGCTGGGGGTTCTTGGTCCCGCCCACACGGCGCACGGCCGCGAGTTCGCCGGCCGGTTCCTCGCAGTAGCGCGTGCACCCGACCAGCGCGGCGCCCGCACCAAGTGCACAGAGGCTCTCGGTCGTACTCGGCACGAGGCTGACGATGCGCGCCGGCGACCTCATGCGATCATGGCCGGCGCCAGGAATTCGGCAGCCAACGCCAGACGCCGAGTCCGAAGTGCCGACGCAGGGCGCTCAACGAATGCGCATGGCGGTGCGCATGTTCGCCGTCGGCGTCGCGGTGGCTGCTGCCCACGGGGCAGGCGCTGCGACTGCTGCAGTGCGTTTCGCAGTTGCCCGCGTGCCGGTGGCTCGCGCAGCGACCGAAGTCCTGGCCGCCGAGGCCGTCGTGCACGCCGACCGGACACGCCGTGACGCACGGGCGGCTGCAGCCGCAGCACGGCTGGAATCGCTCGCTGATCGACGCATCGGCGATCGGCCCGAACGGCCTGCCGTCGGCCAGCACGACCGCGCGGATCCGCACCCAGGGTCCGAACTGCGGGTGCAGGAGGAGCCCCGTCACCGGCGACACCGTGCCGAGGCCCGCCGCCTCGCCGAGCTGCGTGAACGGCAGCCGCGAGTCACACGGGCCGGCGATCGTGCGGCAGCGGATCGCCGACGAACGCAACAGCGTCTCGATCTGCCGCGCCGCTGCCGATGCGTAGCGGTCGACCCTCGCCGCGCTGCGGCACGATGCCCCGCTGCGCCGTTCGAACCGCTGCCACAGCTCGCGGCCGCCGCTGCCGACGACGAGCACCGTGCCGCAGTCGGGCGCGATCGACCGCACGCGGCGCTCCCGGGTCTGGGCGGCGTCGAATCGTTCCGCATCCACCAGGCCGAGCAGGTTCAGGCCGGCGTCGCCGGCGCGACGCCGCACTTCGGCCAGGAGGGACAACATGGGCTGGTTGGACACGACCGCAGGGACGAGGGTCGGCGGCAACCGTGGTTTCTCGTGCCGCGGCGGCCATCAGGCAAGTCCCGCGCCGGCCGGCGGCGCACTTTCCCTTGTGCATGGAGCCGGTCCGGATACCCTGCGGTTCCTCGCGGGGAAGCCGGTGTGATTCCGGCGCTGTCCCGCAGCTGTCACCGGGAACGAACGCCCAAGTGCCACTGGGATCGCCGTGTCGGCGACCTGGGAAGGCGGGTCAGTAGGCCGATCCGGGAGCCAGAACATCCGCGAGGAACGGCCACATGGCCGTCGCTTCCGGTTCCCATTCGCGGCGCGCAAGACGCCGAGGTGGATCATGACAGCCATCAGGTCGCCGAACCTGCGTGCCGGCGCCCCCGCCGTGGCACCGCGTCGGCTCGCGCGCCTCGGCCGCGCGCTGGCCGCCGTCGGCTTCGGCGCGACGCTGGCGGCGCAGGCGGCGACCGTGCCGCCCGGCTGGAGCTGCGCGACATCGTTCGTCGAGACGGCGCAACCGCTGCTCGTGCGCAGCGCCCTGGTGCTGAACGCGAAGGAGCACCTCGTGGCCGTGCGGCAGCAGCTGTTCCGGACCGGTGCGCAACGGGTGGCCACGATGCGGCCGTTGCTCGACCTCGGCAGCAACGACGACATCGCCTTCCTGGTGCCCGTCGCGGGCGGGCGGTGTGCGGTCGGCGCCTTGCGCAGCGGCAAGGTGCTGCTGGTCGATCCGGTCGCCGGCCACGTCGGCACGTTCGCCGGCGTACCGAACGCCTTCGACGCGGCGGCGCTCGGCGCCGACCTGCTGGTGACGGCCAACCCCATGTGGCCACAGGCCGGCGCCCACAGCGGAGTCTGGCTGGTCGGCCCGGGTCGACTCCCGCGGGAAGTGCTGGCGCTCGTCGGCCCGTCGGCACCGCTGGCCGTACGAGCGAACGGCGATCTCGTCGTCGGCGAACTGGGACCGACGGTGCCGCCGCCCCCGGGCGCCATCCGCCTGCTGCAGATTCCCGCCAACCGCGTGTCGGCGGCGCTCGCCGGCGCGACCCTGTCCATGGCCGACGTCACCGCGATCGGCACCGGCTACACCGGCCTGTTCGATCTGGCCGTCGACGACCAGGGGCGGTTGCATGCCACCGATCCGACGAGCAGCGTCGTCGTGCACACGGCGCCGGGCGGGCTGTCGCCGGTCGGCACCACCCTCGACGTCGGCCCGGGACGATTCGCCCTGACGCTGCACTACCAGCCGCACGGCAGCGCGCCGTTCCGCGGCTTCCAACCCGCCGACGCGGCCCCGGCGCTCGGCGTCGGCACCAGCGACTTCGCCACCCGCTACGAGTGGCGGCAACTGCGGTCGGCACGCCCGCACGCAACCGTGCCGACCGGCACCCGCGTCCCCGTCGGCCCGTTCTCCGTCGACGTCACCGGCGCGCCTCCGCTGGGCCTCGGGTTCGCGTTCGCGAGCCTGCCCGGCAGCGGCCCGGAGACCCTCGTCGCGACCGTGAACGGCACGCCGCTGTGGCTGGCGCTGCCGCTGGCGACCACGTTCCTGGTCGCCGACACGGCGCTCGACGCCGCCGGTGCGGCGAACTTCGCCCTGTGGAATCCCGGTTCCGCGCCGGGCCGCGTCGACCTGCAGGTCGTCGCGATGGACGCCCTCGGCGCCGGCGACGTCGGCAGCGCCGCCGTGATCCGCCTCGACCTGTTGCCCTGATCCCCATGAACGAGCTGAACCACCTGCTTCTCGCTGCCCTGACCTGGCCCGCGCTCGCTGCCCAACGGGTTCCCGAGGGCCTCGACAGTCGACAGACGCCGCTGCCGGCCGCCGCGGCGAGCCCGCTGGCGCTGCCCGCCGGCGACCTCGTCTACTTCGACGGCACCGACCTCTGGCACGCGACACCCGGCCAGCCACCGCTGTCCCTGCTGCACCTGCCGACGGTCGTGTTCGGCTCGTTCACGCTGGACGTCGGCGCCGGCAACCTGTTGTTCGCGGAGAACACCACCAACCGGCTGTGGCTCGTGCCGCTGCAGGGACCGCCGCCGGCGCAGCCGTTGGCGAACATCGTCTACAACTACGACGCCGCCCGGCTTGGGCCGCAGCATGTGCTGGTGTCGGCCAAGACCGGCGGCTTCGGCACACCCGACAACGACCTCGTGGTGCTGGACCTGCAGACCGGCGCCGTGCAGCAGCTGGCATCGCTGCCGGGCGCGTCGGGACCGGTCGCGGTCGCGGACAACGGCGACGTCTACTACGCGACCGCCAGCCTGGCGTTTCCGACTCCGCCGGGGCAGACCTCGGTGCTGCGCTTCCGCCGCCCGGTCGTCGACGCGGCGCGGCAACAGGGCACCGTGCTGGGCCTCGCGGACGCGGACCTCGTGTTCGCGGGACTCGACGCCGCAGCCGACATCTGTCTCGACGACGACGGCGACCTGCTGTTCACCGACTGGTTCCAGAACACGCTCGGCGAACTGAACGACGTCGACGGACCCGCGCCGTGGCGGTCGGCGCCGCTGCTCTCGTACGGCGCCGCAGCGGGCGCCGCGGCGGTACAGTTCCTCGCCAGTGGCAGCGCGCCCGTGTTCGAGCCGTTCCAGCCGGTCGGCGGCACGCTCGTGGTGTTCGAGACCGATTTCGTCGCGACCAGCACCCTGCGCTTCGTGACGCCGCGGCGCGCGCAGCTGACGCCGGTCGGGCCGGCGCCGATCCCGAGCGGCAACGTCACGCTGCAGGTCGTCGACGGCCCGGCCAACGGGCTGGGCCTGCTGGCCATCGCGCTCGATGCGACACCGGGCAACGGTACCTTCGCGGTGGCCGGGTTCGAGCAGCCGCTGCACTGGCGCCTCGTGCTCGCGAACACGCCGCTGCTGCAGCCGGCGCCGTTCGCCGCCGACGGCACGCTGTCGGTGACGTTCTGGAACCCCGGCTTCGTGGTGCCCGTGCCCGCGACGGCCCAGGTGGCGCTGCTGTCGAGCAGCGGTATCCTCGGGTCGAGTTCCGCGCAGGTGCTGGTGTTCGGCCCATAGGCCGAGAGGTCGTTCGCAGCGGCGGTGCACGACGGTCGCCGCCTCCCGGCCGCGGCCGAGTGCGAAGTCGTTACAGCCACTTGCTGTCGGCAACGGCCAGGGCGTGCCGTAATAGCGCCCTTCGCGGCGCCACGCCCACCCACGCCTGCTCATGCCGAAACATAGCCTCGTTCTGCTGGTCGGAGCCCTGATCCTGCTCGCCACCGGTGGACTCATGGTGCCGCAGTTCTTCGCCGACGAGCAGACGCCGCCGATGCGTTGGTCCGAACGCGACGAGGTCGAGGTGGAACGGCCCGCCCCCGAGTCGATCCCCGGCGGCGACGCCGGCGTCGAACGCATCGAACTGGAAGCCGCCGCCGGTGACATCGTGCGCGGCGACGAATCGCGCGTCGCCGTGGTGCTGCGCGGCCGGGTCGTCGATCGCTTCGGCGCCGGCCAGGCCGATGCCAGCGTCTGGCTCGACTTCGGCCGCGGCGGCCCGCGGGGTGGCCAGGTCGGCCGGCAGCGGCGCGTGCCCGATCCGGTGCAGACCGATCCGCAGGGCCGCTTCGCGTTCCAGGGGCAGGCGTTCCGCTCGCTGCGGGTCTCCTTGCAGGTGCTGCACGCCGGCCACGCACCGGGCCTGTTCGAGAAGGACGTCGGCGACGTCGAGGGGGAAGTGGACCTCGGCGACCTGGTGATCGAGCGCGGCGGCGAACTGGTCGGACGCGTCACGGACCTCGAGGGCAACGGCATCCCCGGCGCAACCGTCAAGCTCCAGCCGGAGAACGGCAACCGCATGCGGTTCCTGCGCGACCGCGAGCAGTTGCTGGCCGACACGACGACCGACAACAACGGCTTCTTCCGCCGCCCGAACGTCAGTGCCGGCGACTGGTCGGTCGCCGCCGAGGCGAAGATGCACACCGAGGGTCGCTCGTCGGTGTTCGCGGTCGAGAACGAGCAGACCCTCGAACTCGACGACATCCGCCTCGGGCCGGGCTTCGAGGTGACCGGCATCGTGACCCGCATGGACAACCGGCCGGTGGCCAAGGCGATCGTGACGCTGCGCGGCGCGCGCGACGGCGGCCGGGGTCCCGGCGGCCGCGACCACCGGGCGACGACCGACGAGCAGGGCCGGTTCTTCCTCGAGCACCTGCCCGGCGTGCCGCTGCGGCTCGACGTGCGCGCCGACGGCTACCTGCCGTACCAGGTCGAGCAGGTCGACCCCAGGCTTGGCCAGCCGCTGTTGGTGACGCTGCTGGACGGCCTGCGGATCACCGGGACCGTGCTCGACGCAGACGGTGCCCCGGTGTCTGCGTTCGCCGTGCGCGCCGTGCGCCTGCGCGGCCTGCCCGTGCCGGGCATGGCAGCGACGGACCCCGCCGAACTGTTCGCGCGCATGCGGAGCGGCGACCTCAGCGACACGGATCGTGAGGCGATCCGGGCGCAGATCGAGCAGTTCCGCGGCGGCGCCGACGACCCACGGCGCGGTCGCCAGGACGGGGGCGGTCGCCAGGGTGGCGGCGGCGGCCGGCAGGGCGGCGGCGGTGCGCGCGACCTCGGCCCGGCCGAAGCACACCCCGCGGGCCGCTTCGAGGTGCCGGGCCTGCAGGAAGGCGTCTACGAACTACACGTGCAGTCGGCCGAGCACGCGCGCTACCGCTCCGAGGAGGTGGAACTCCGCCTCGGCAACGCCGCGCCGGAGCTGCGCATCGTGCTCGATCGCGGCATCTACGTCGCCGGCATCGTGCGCGACGAGCGCGACATCCCGATCGCCAACGCGCACGTCTCGCTGCGCACGCCGGCCCCGGTCCGCCCCGGCCGCAACGCGACCGCCGACGGCGGCACGCCCGACCTCCAGGCGATCGGCCGCACCTTCGCGCGGCAGTTCGCCGGGGCACAGCTGAACATCGAGGTGACCACCAACGTCGACGGCGAGTTCGTGCTCAAACACGTGCCGCGCGGCAGCTACCGCCTGCAGGCCGATGCCGACGGCTACGCCGACGCCAGCATCGAGCCGTTCGAGCTGGCGAACGATCGTTCCGGCGTGATGCTGCGGCTCGGCACGCTCGGCGCGATCGTCGGCCACGTGCGCGGACTCGCCGAAGGCGAACACGCCGAAGCGCGCATCGCCGCCGTGCCGACGAACATGGGCGACGGCGGGCCCGGCATGTTCCGCGGTCGCGGCCAGGGCGGCGGCGGCCCGTTCCGCACCGGTACCATCCAGGCCGACGGCTCCTACCGCATCGATGGCCTGGAGGCCGGCGACTACGTGGTGCGCAGCTGGATCGGCTCGCCGCAGGAACTGATGCGCACCCTGGGGCCGCAACTGTTCGCCGGCACGCTGACGGCCGACGTCGCGGTGCGCAGCGGCGAGGAGACGCGATGGGACGTCGCCGTGCAACGCGCCGAGGTCGGCGTGGTCGCCGGCTCGGTACTGCACAACGGCGCGCCGGGCGCCGGCCTGCAGGTCGAATTGACGCGCGAGGACAGCGGCGCGACCGCCGACACCGGCAACGGCGACGCCAACGGCCCGCGCGGTGGCGGCCCCGGTGGCCCCGGTGGCCGTGGCATGTGGGGCAACCGCACCCAGCAGGCGACTGTCGCCGCATCGGGCCGCTTCCGCATCGAGGACGTACCCGCGGGCACCTACCGGCTCCGGATCCAGAGCGGGCGTCGCGGCGGCCTGCTGCACGAGGAGAGCGTGCAGGTGATCGCCAACGCGACGACCGAGCGCCAGCTGACGCTGCAGACCGTCGGCATCGCCGGCAGTGTCGGCCGCGACGACGGTGGCGACGTCAAGGAACTGGTCGGCCGTGTATCGCTGCTGCCCGGCCTCGACGCCCTGCCCGAGGACCTTGCCGCCTGGCAGCGCGAGCACCCATCGTTCGACGCACGGCTGCAGAACGGCGAGTTCCGTTTCGACGCGATCCAGCCGGGCAGCTACCTGCTGGTGGTCAACGTGCGCGGCCGCGAGCGCACCAGCCAGCCGATCGTCGTCGGCGCCGGCGGGACCACGCCGATCACGGTCCTGGCGGGACCGGTACGCAAGGACGCAACCGGCGCGACGCCCGCGAACGTTCCTGCGCCAAGGCAGGCGCAACCGCGCTAAGATACGCCGCCCGTCGCCTGGAGTCATCTGATCCGCTTCCTCGCCTCCCTGCTGATCGCCCTGGTGCTCGCCGCGTGCGTCGGCGTCGCTGGCTGGGCCGGTCTGCTGGCGTTGCGGCGCGATGCCGGTCCGGACGGGTCGCTCGGCCCGATCGCGCCGATCGTGCAGCCGCCGCCGCCGCAGCGCCTGCCGGCCGCGCCGGAGTTCGCGCGCAACGCGCTGCCCGCCGCCGGTTCGCGGGCCACCTCCGTCGCGACGGTCGCGATCCGCATCCCAGCGGTCCCGGCGGCGCTGCGCGGGGCCGGCGTCGCGATCTACGATGCCCGCACGGGCGCCGAGTTCACCTGGCTGCCGCTCGACGGCGGCGAGCCGGGAGCCGACGGCAGCCTGACGCTGCAGTCGACGACGAGGGTGCGCGGCGATCTGCAGGTGGCGCTGGCGGCGGCGCCCGAGTGGGCGCGCCACAGCTATCTCGCCCGCACCTCGGTCGAGATCGGACCTGCGGCCGCGGGAACCCCGACACTGGTGGACCTGCCCGTCGTCGTCGACAGCGTGCAGATCGTGCTGCCGGACGCCGCCGGCCGGGCGGGGCCGCTGCGGCTGTCGCGTTGCGACGATGCCCAGTGGCTGCCGATGTTCCATGCCGCGACCGGGATCGAGATCCTGCCAGGCGCACCGACCACGGTGCTGCTGGGCGCCGGCGCCTACGAACTGGTCGACCCGATCGATGCGACCAGGCGCCAGCGCTTCGAAGTGCCGCGCGCCGGTGCGGTCGTGCTCACACCGACTCTGACAGCGGTGCGAGCTGACCGTCCGTGACCCGGTAGAGGCTCGCCGACACCGGGTGCGAGGACTGCCGGGCGATCGCCTCGGTCGTCGCCATCAACTGCTCGAGGTTCTGCCCCTGGGCCGGACCGACCCACAGGGTGTCGCGATCGGGAATCGCGACGAGCAGCCCCTCGGCCTGTTCGAGCAGCAGCACGCGCGCCGCGTCGAAGCCGTCGCCCGACTGCAGCACCATCGGTTCCCGGCTCGCCGCCTGTCCGTCGATCACATCGCCGCCGAGCCGGCCCAGGTTCGCCACGGCGAGGTTGTGCAGGTCGGCCTCGCTCTTGCGCCAGCGACGCAGGTGCTCCCGGCAGACGAACACCATGCAGTGCGGATCGTCGATCACGTAGACCGTGACCAGATCGTGGTTGAGCGGCCGTTGGACCAGCGCCGCATCGCCGAAGGCTCCCTGTGCGTCGACCCACGCCCGGCTGCGCACCTGCGGCATCAGCAGCGGCGCCGCGTCGGCGAAGTCGACGTCACCCACCCGATCGAGTCCGCTCTCGCCGACATCGGCGAGCAGCCGAGCGACCATGCGCGAGAACGCGTCGGGGAACGCCTGCGAGTGGCGCCAGGCTTCGTGCAGGCCGACCGGCGTCTCCTGTCCGTCGACCCGCAGCAGGCAGGCGAAGCGATCCGGCAGCATGCCGAGGAACTGCACGTCCGGATGCGCGGCCGCCAGCTCGGTCTCGAGCCGCAGCAGGAACGCCGCGACCTCGGGCGGATAGCCGCCCTGCGCGCGGCCGAGGCGGTGGTGGATCCACGCCAACCCCAACGCCAGCGCCCCCCAGCCGATGCCGACCCATAGCCACATGCGACTCCTATCGGTCCGGACCGGGTCAGACTTGGGTTGGCTGCCGCTGGGTTCCCGGGACCGCTGGCGACGGCGGTCCCGATTCAGGATGATCCGACGATGACCGGAGACCGGCGCATCTACCTGGACAACGCGGCGACGACCCGGCCGCTGCCGGCGGTGGTCGAGGCCATGGCCGACACCCAGCTCGCCTGCTTCGGCAACCCGAGCAGCGCCCACTCGTTCGGCCCGCCGGCCAAGAAGGCCCTCGACGACGCCCGCGAGTTCCTGCGCGGCACCCTCGGGGCCGCTCGGATCGTGTTCACCTCCGGCGGCAGCGAGGCCGACCAGCTCGGCATCGTCGGCAGCGCCGCCGCCCGGGCGCCGGGGCGCGTGCTGATGTCGCAGGGCGACCATCCCGCCCTGCTGCAATGTGCCGGCCTGTTGTCGCGCTGGCGACACCACGTGACGGCGCTGCCGGTGACCGAGCACGGCGACCTGCTGCCCGAGACGCTGTTCGATGCGCTGGGCACGGACGTGCGCGTCGTGGCGCTGATGTACGGCCACAACGAACTCGGCACGCTGTGCCGACTCGGCGACCTGGTCGAACTGGTGCGCCGCACCGCCCCCGCCGCGCACGTGCACGTCGACCTCGTGCAGACCTACGGCAAGCTGCCGTTCGAACTCGACGACGTCGGCGTCGACTCGGTCGCGGTGTCGGGCCACAAGTTCCACGGTCCGCGCGGCGCCGGCTTCCTGGCGCTGTCGAGCACCGCCGAGCTGAAGCCGCTGCTGCTGGCCGGCGGCCAGGAGTCCGGGCTGCGCGGCGGCACCGAGAACGTGGCCGGCGCCGTCGGCATGGCCGTCGCGGCCGAGGCCGCGCTGACGCACCAGTCCGCCCACGCGGCGCACATGCGGCAGCTGTGCGACCTCGTGCTCGAGCAGGTCCTGACCGCGATGCCGGACGCGATGCGTCTCGGCCATCCCGAACGCCACCTGCCGCACATCCTGTCGCTGCGCCTGCCAGGCGTCGTCGGCCAGACGCTGCTCGAACGCTGCGATGCGCGCGGCGTCGCGTTCTCGACCGGTTCGGCCTGCCACACGGCCGCGGACCACGCGGCTGCCGATGCCCACCCCGGCAATCCGGTGCTGGCGGCGATCGGCCTCGACCGGCGCGCCGCGCGCGAAGTGGTGCGGCTGTCGTTCTGCGGTACGACGACGCACGCCGAGGCGGACGCCGCAGCCCACGTGCTCGTCGAGGAGGCGCTGCGCCTGCGCGAGTTGGCCCCGCGCGGAGCCGGCCGGTGAGCGACACCAGCGAACTGTCGCCGGCGATGGCGCAGTACGTGGCGCACAAGCAGCGCCACCCGGACGCCCTGCTGTTCTTCCGCATGGGCGACTTCTACGAGCTGTTCTTCGACGACGCGAAGGTCGCGGCGAAGGCGCTCGGCATCACGCTGACCAGCCGCAGCAAGGGCGAGAGCGCGATCCCGATGGCAGGTGTGCCCGCGCGCGCGGCCGACGGCTACCTGCGGCGACTGGTGCAGATGGGCCATCGCGTCGCGATCTGCGAGCAGACGCAGGACCCGAAGGAGGCCAGGGGTCTGGTCGAACGTGACGTCGTGCGCGTGCTGACGCCGGGCACGGTCACCGAGGACCACCTGCTCGACGACCGCCGCAGCAACCACCTGGTCGCCGTGACCACCGGCCGCGATCGCGCCGGCCTGGCCTGGGTCGAACTGTCGACCGGCAGCTTCTTCGTGCACGAGTGCGCGCCCGAGCGCCTCGGCGACGAGCTGGCGCGCATCGAGCCCGCCGAGATGCTGCTGGCCGAGGAGCAGCGCGGCAGCGATCGGCCATGGCTGCCCACCGGCGTGCCGGTGACCTATCGCGCGCCGTACGACTTCGGCGCCGACAACGGGCTGCGGGCGCTGCAGCAGTTCTTCCGCGTGCAGACGCTGGCGGGCTTCGGCGTGCAGGACATGCCGCTGGCCACCGGTGCCGCCGGCGCGCTGGTGGCCTACCTGCAGGAGACGCAGCGCTGTGCCCTGCCGCACCTGCAGCGGCTCGAGGTGTGGCACGAGCAGGGCCACATGCGCCTCGACCGAGCGACGCGCCAGAGCCTCGAACTCGTGGCGACGATGCGCGACGACGAGGGCACGCCGCTGCTCGGCATCCTCGACCGCTCGAACACACCGATGGGCGCGCGCCGATTGCGCGGCTGGCTGCTGGCGCCGCTGGTGAACGTCGCCGCGATCCTGGCGCGCCAGGCAGGTACCGCCGAACTGCACGACGAACCGGCGCTGCTGGCGCTGGTCGGCGAGCGCCTCTCGCACGTGCTCGACCTCGAACGGCTGACGTCGCGCGCCGCGTTCGGCCGCGCCAACGCCCGCGACCTGCTCGGCCTGCGTCAGAGCCTCGAGCAGCTGCCCGCGTTGCGCGAACGGCTGCAACGCTGCGAGGCGCCGCTGCTGCGACGACTCGCCGCCGCGCTCGATGCACTGCCCGAGCTGACCACTGCGATCGCCGCCACGCTGGTCGACGAACCGCCGCTGGCCGTGCGCGATGGCGGGTTGATCCGTGCCGGCCACCACGCCGAACTCGACGAACTGCGCACGCTGGCGCGCGACAGCACCGACTGGCTCGCGCGCTACCAGGGCGATCTCGCCGAACGCACCGGCATCCCGAGCCTGAAGGTCGGCTTCAACAAGGTGTTCGGCTACTACATCGAGGTGACGCACACGCACCGCGAGGTGCCGCTGCCCGCGGAGTTCCGGCGCAAGCAGACGACCAAGAACGCCGAGCGCTACGTCACCGACGAACTGCGCACGTTCGAGACGCGGGTGCTGAAGGCCGAGGAGAACGCCAAGGCGCTCGAGTACGAGCTGTTCACGGCGCTGCGCGAGCGCGTCGCCGCCGAGCTGCCGCGGCTGCAGGCGACCGCCGCCGCGGTCGGCGACCTCGACGCGCTGGCCGCGCTGGCGACCGTCGCGCGGCAGCGCAACTACTGCCGGCCCGCGATCGACGATTCGGCGATCCTGCGCATCGAGGACGGCCGCCATCCGGTGATCGAGGCCACGCATGCCGCCGGTTCGTTCGTCGCCAACGACACCGACCTGCAGCCGCCATCGCGGCGCCTGGTGCTGCTGACGGGCCCGAACATGGCCGGCAAGTCGACCTGGATCCGCCAGAACGCGCTGATCGTGCTGATGGCGCAGATCGGCGGCTTCGTGCCGGCGAAGTCGGCGCACATCGGCCTGGTCGACCGGGTGTTCACGCGCGTCGGCGGCGCCGACGACATCAGCCGCGGCGCCTCGACGTTCATGATCGAGATGACCGAGACGGCGAACATCCTCAACAACGCCACCGCCAGCAGCCTCGTGATCCTCGACGAGGTCGGTCGCGGCACCAGCACCTACGACGGCCTGTCGCTGGCGTGGGCGATCGCCGAGGATCTGCACGAACGCATCGGCTGCCGCGCGCTGTTCGCGACCCACTACCACCAGCTGATGGACCTCGCCGGCCCCGACAAGGGCATCGTCAACTGCCGCGTCGCGGTGCGCGAATGGGGCGACGAGATCGTGTTCCTGCATCGCATCGAAGAGGGCGGCACCGACCGCAGCTACGGCTTGCACGTGGCGCGGCTCGCCGGCATCCCGAAGCCGGTGCTCGAACGCGCGCGCACGGTGCTCGGCAGACTGGACGAAGAGGGCGATGCGGTGCGCGACGCGCTGGTCGCCGCCCGCGACCGCGCCCGCCCCGGCCCGCAGCAGCGGGAGCTGTTCGCGGCGCCGCCGGATCCGGTGCTCGAAGAGCTGCGCCAGCTGGACGTCGACGGCATCTCGCCGCGCGAGGCAGCCGAGCTGCTGCGCACCTGGCAACACCGCCTCGCTGCGGTGCAGCCGCGGGCCAAGGCCGGCCGATGAGATCTGGGCGATGAGCGACGCCATCACGATCCGCCCCTACCGCCCCGGTGACGAGACGGGCCTGCTGGCCGGACACAACCGGATCTTCCCGCCGCGCACGATGGCGCACTGGCTGTGGAAGTTCCGCGACAACCCGACCGGACTCGTGCACACGATGGTCGCCGACCACGAGCAGGAAGGCCTCGTCGGCGCCTACGTGACGATCCCGGCGCGCGTCGTGATGGAGGGTGAGACCCGCATCTGCGGCCAGTGCGTCGACCTCTGGGTGATGCCCGACCACCGCCGCTACGGCCCGCGGCCGGGCCTGTTCGTCAACCTGGCGCTCGCCCACTACGAACTCTGGGGCGGCCGCGGTGCCGACCAGAACGCGTTCCACTACGGCTGGCCGATCGCGACCTGGCGCATCGGCCAGAAGTACCTGCGCGACGAGATGGTGCGCGACTGGGACTTCCTGTTCCGCGAACTGCCACCGGGCGGGCTGCCGCCGCGCGCGACGTCGGCCGAGCTCGAGGTACGTCGTGTCGCGCGCTACGACGCCGACACCGATGCGCTGTGGGCCGCGCTGGCGCCGACGTTCCAGCTCGCGATCGTGCGCGACGCCCGCTACCTGAACTGGCGCTTCGCGGATGCCCAGGATGCGGCGTACGAGCTGTTCGAGTGCCGCGAGCGTCGCACCGGTCGGCTGCGCGGCATCGCCGTGCTGACGCAGCGCGACTTCCTGGCGCCGAACGGCTGCTTCCTCGTCGACTGGCTGCTGCCGGCCGACGACCTCGACGCCACCGTCGCGCTGGTCGCGACCGCCGAGCAACGCGCCGCGGCACTGCGCGCGCCGAGCCTCGCGACGTTGTTTCAACACCGCGATCCGCGCTTCCTGGGCTTCCAGCGCCTGGGCTTCCTGGTCTACGGCTCGACCTACTTCCAGGTCGTGATCCCGTTCGACCAGCACGAGGCCCTGTTCTACAAGGAGCACTGGTACCACACGCTCGGCGACTCGGACCTGGTCTAGACCGCCACCCTGGAACGACCGACCCGGTTACTCCTGCGCCCGCGGCCGCCTACTGCAGCCGCCTGCCCCCACCCCACCCGCCCATGCGCGCGCTCCTGCTTCTCTCCCTGGCCACCATTCCACCCCTGTTGCCGGCGCAACGTCCTGATGCGACGTTCGAATGGCAGAAGCGCAGCACGGCGATCCGCTACGGCGCCGTGCCGGTCGGCAAGCACAGCCTCGCCGAACTCGAGATCGGCGCAACCTGGCGACTCGGCAACAACGAGGCCAGCACCTGGCAGGTCGGCATGCCATTGCTGGCCGGCGAACAGTGGATTGCGCCCGGTGAGTACCGCGTCACCTTCCATCGCACCGGCGAAACTGCCGGCGCGATGGTGGCCGACGGCAGCGGCCTGGCACTGGCCGCGACGAAGGATGCCGAGATCGCAGGCGCGATCCAGGTCGCCGGCAAGGAGAGCAAGAAGCTGGTCGTCGAGTGGAGCAAGGACGGCGCCGCCGCGACCGGCAACCAGCCGGCGCTCGTGGTCGTGCAGTTCGGGCCGACCCAGTGGCGCGGCCCGGTGCTCGCGCTCGGCCACAAGGAACACAAGATCGCGGGCGGCCGGCTGCTCGCATTCCACGTTCCCGCCGAGCAGATCGACAAGGGCGCGGTGCCGGTCGCGACCCTGAGCAAGGGCAGGGACGGCGACAAGGGCACGTGGAACCTGGTGCTGGCCGGCACGACCGCGCGGCTGGTGCCGTGGATGAAGGCGCCGACCGACAGCTTCGGCTTCGGCGAGGTCGTGCCGCCCGCTGCGGCGCTGCTGAGCGAGGGCACGGTGACGCCCATCGAGGGGGACGGCGCGACGGCAGCCCCGGTGCTGACGGTGCGCGACGTGAAGCTCGTCAAGGGCGAGCTGCGCCTGGTCGCAGCCTACGGCCGCAAGTCGATCGAGGTCGTCGTGCCCGAGCCCAAGGACCAGGACACGAACGGCAAGGGCAGGTGACCGCCGGCAACTCAGCGCTTCGGCCCGTTCCAGATCACCCAGCCGAGTCCGCCGACGATCACGACCAGTACCGCCAGCACGAGCCAGCCTGGCACCCTGCGTTCGCGTCGGGGCGCACTCACGTGCGGATGCTCCCGAACAGCACCACGCCCAGCGAGCCGAACAGGATCGTCGGCGTCCACGCGGCGACGACCGGGTTCAGCCCGCGCTGGCCGAGGCTGCCGCAGGTGATGTCCAGCACGGTGTAGCCCGCGCACAGCGCGATCGCGATCAGCACACGCTCGACGCGGCCGCCGCGCTCGTAGCGGACCGCGAACGGCAGCGCGAGCAGCAGCAGCAGCAGGTTCGCCAGCGGATAGGTGAAGTGCCGGTGCAGCGCCAACCGCACGTCGGCGCGCGTCGGCCGCGAGGTGATCAGCTCGACGAGGTCGGTGTACGACAGCGTCTCGGGGTCGATCGTGTCACGGCTGCGCTGCAACAGGATCTCCGGCGTCACGTCGGCACGCTGCAGCCATGTCTGCGGGGTGTCGCGATCGCGGCTGGTCAGCAGGCCGGCATCGAGCCGCCAGTCCTTCTGCTGCGGGTCCCACACCGCGGCCGCGGCACTCGTCAGCGTGGTCTCGATCGCCAGCGTGGTCTCGGTCAGCATGCGCACGCCGCGCATCGTCTTCGCCAACGGGTCGTACTCCTTGACGTAGAGGAACTGGTCGACGTCGCCGCGCAGTTCGTAGACCAGGTTGGTCTGCACGGTGTTGCCGCGCCAGAACGCCTCGCCGGCCGCCACCGACGCGCCGACCTGGGGAATCACCCACTGCCAGCAGGCGGCCATCGACACGGCCGCGACCAGCCCGCAGAACAGCATAGGCCCGAGCACGCGGTGCAGGCTGCGGCCCGTGAACAGCATCGCCACGACCTCGTTGGCGTTCTGCAGCCGCGCCACCGAGAACATGCACGCGATCACGGTCACGAACGGCGTCACGGTCGTGAACAACACCGGCAGCATGTTCAGGTAGTAGAGTCCCAGCTGGCCGACGAGCTGCAGGCTGCCGAGATTCTCCTCCGCGGCGCGGTCGACGTAGCGCGGCAGGTTGTTCAGCAGGTCGATCAGGATCGTCAGGCACAGGAAGAACAACAGGCAGGCGCCGAATGCCCCGAGCACGATCCGACCGACGTAGCGATCGAGCATGCTCATCGCCGCAGCTGCCTCCAGCAGAACGGCACGCCGAACAGCAGCAGCAGCGCGGCCGGCATCCAGGCCGACCACGGGCTGCCCGACGTGCGCAGCAGCCGCGCGCCGAAGATCTCACCCATGTAGAACAGGCCCAGCGGCAGCAGCGCCAGCACCATGGCCATTATCCGCCCACGATCGCGGGCGAACTCGGCGATGCAGAAGCCGATCGGCGCCAGCAGGGCCGGCATCAGCGAGAAGCAGCAGCGCCGGAACAGGGTGTAGATGGCCTCCTGCGGCCGCTGGTGCACGCCGCGCAGGACCTCGGCGAGCAGCTGGTCGCTGCGCAGGTCGTCGTCGCGATCACGCCGGCGTTCGCGGTCGGTGATGTCGTGCAGCGGGATCTCGATCGGGATCTCGCGCGCGTAGGCGCCACCGATCGGGTCGTGCACGCCCTGCGGCAGGATGCGGATGCTCTCGCTGAACTCGTCGTGCGGCGGCATCGACACCCGGTCGACGCGCAGGATCGGCGATCGCATGTCGCCGAGCACGCGGTCCGGCGGGCAGTAGATCGTGCAGTCGAGATAGTCGCTGCCGGAGCGCTCCCGGAACGTCATCACGTAGCCGGTCTCGAGGATCTTGATGCGGTCGGTGCCGAGGTTCAGGTTGAGGAACGCGTTGCGCAGCACCTCGGCGACGACGCGGAACTTGTGGAAGTGCACGTCGGGGATCACGTAGTGCAACGTCATCGAGCCGAACACCGACAGCAGGATGCCGAGCAGCACCGCGGCCGCCATCGGTACGCGCGGCGCGATGCCGGCGGCGCGGATCGCGATCAGTTCACGGTCCTGGGCCGCCCGCACGAACGTCAGCACGGTCGCCAGCAGGAACGCGATCGTCAGCAGGTGCGGAAACGAGTCGAGCGCGAACAGCAGCGTGATCTTGGCCGCGTCGATCGGTCCGCCGCCCTGCGAACGCGAGATGCCGCGCGCGATCGACGACAGCAACACGACCGCGAACATCACCAGGAACGTGATCGCCGCGTTGACGGTCAGTTCCTTCAGGTAGTATCGCTGCAGCTTCCACATCGCGTCGCTCCATGGTTCCGCAAGGCAGTCCGCCGGGCAATGTTCCGCCCATGCAATCCGTCGCGCTGACGAACGGCCGCGCGCACGCCAACGTGGTCGCGACGATCGCGGAGCCGTTGCGCGACCTGCTCGGGCGCGACGTCAGCGACTGGACCGCCCATGGCCTGGAGCTCTGCAAGGAGCGCACGGTGCGCAGCGTGTTGCGCGGCCATCTGGCCGGCGTGCCGGTGCACGTCAAGGCGTTCCGCGCCGACACGCTGGCCGACCGCGCGCGGGATGCCGTGCGCCGCGGACGCGGCGAACGGGAAGCCGACAACCTCGTCAAGGCCGGCGCGATGGGCCTGCCGGTGGTCGAGGCGCTGGCCAGCGGCGCCGCGGTCGATCGCGGCCAGCTGCGCAGCTTCGTCGTCACCCGCACGGTCGGCGGCGCCGTACCGTTCACGTTCGCGACGCCGGCCGCGGTGCAGCGCCGGGTCGGCGCGCTGCTGCGCACCGTGCACGACCTCGGGCTCGAGCTCAGCGACCTGCACCCCGGCAATCTGCTGGTCGCAGCGGATGGCGCGCCGTGGCTGCTGGACCTGACCTCCCTGCGCCAGACGGGCACGCTGCCGCTGCCGCGGCGCGCGGCGGCGATGGCGTTGTTCTGCCACGAACTGGACGGCGGCGCGCTCGATCCCGCCGCCCGCGAACTGCTGGCCGGCTACCGCGCCGCGGGTTGCGCGCTGCCGGCCGCGTTCGCGCGCGAGCTGACGCTGGCGACGCATCGCTGGCGGGCGCGCGGGCTGCTCGCCTTCGGCCGTCGCAGCGGCCGCAGCTGTCGGCACACCGAGGTCGCGAGCCGGCGCCGCGGCCAGCCGCGCTGGTACTGGCACCTGGCCGACGGCGCGGCAGCATGGCGCGAGGCCTGCACGGCATGGCGGCACTCGCCCCCGCCACCGCTGCGCAGCGGCCGGCGCGGCGCGGTCTGGCTCGGCGACGACCTCGCCGTCAAGCAGCGCGACCGCGGCGCGGCGCGCACGCTGTGGCGCGCTGCCTATTGGCTGCTGTTCGCGCGCGTGGCGACCGCGCCGCCCGTGGCGCTGTGCCTGGACCCCGGTCGCGGGCTGGTGTTCACGCGGCGCCTCGCGGGGCCGACGCTCGCCAGTGAGCTGGCGGCCGGTCCCGTCGACGCGCGGGCACTCGCACGCTCGCTGGGCACGAACGTCGGTCGCCTGCACGCGCACGGCCTGCGCAACCGCGACCTCAAGTTCGACAACCTGATCCACGATCCGCACACCGGCGACATCTGCATGGTGGACCTCGACGGCGTGCGGCGCTGCCGCGGCGACGACACGCGCGGGCTCGGCGCCGACCTCGGCCGTCTGCTCGCCGCGTTCACCGGCGCCGGCCGTCCCGGCGGCAGCGGCGCCGTCCGCAGCTTCGTCGGCGCCTACCTGCGCGCGCACCGGCGGCTGCTGCGCCGGCCGGCGTGGCGCCGCATCCGGCGCCAGGCGGAGCGCCGCGCCCGCGAGTGGGCCAGCGCGCACCGAGCGCGCTAGCACGGACCGTTCATGGGGTCGAGGGAACGCCCGCTGTCCCCCCCGGCGACAGGGTGCGTGGCAGGTTCTCCCGGCAGCGGGGTGTCGGCCCCGCTGAGCACAGGTTCGGCCGCGCCACGGGAGCGGCAGACGGGTCTTGCCGCCGGCTGCTCGTGAACCGCCCGGGCCAGCTAGCCGGCGAACTGACGCCGTGCGAGCTCGTCGCGCAGCCGGTCCGAACCGCCGTCCATGACCTCGAGCATCTTGCCGTCGCGGTAGTGGCGCTCGACCTGGTACTCGACGGTGTAGCCGAAGCCGCCGTGGATCTGGATCGCCTCGTCGGCCGCCAGCACCATCGCGTCGACTGCGGCGATGCGCGCCTGCAGGGCGGCGTCGGCCGCGTCCTGGCCGAGATCGGCGAGG
>JAEUHS010000128.1 GCA_016794035.1 Planctomycetota bacterium | reverse complement strand
GGACGTCAGGCACGCCAGGCTGGTCGTGCCGGTGAGACGGTCGTGCAGATACACCTTCCGGAAGTTGTTCGTACCGCCGGCCACCAGATTGGTCGCCGCACTGGCGAACGCGACGAACCGACCGTCGGCGGAAATGACCGGCTGGATGCAGTCGTGGTTGGCCTCGACGCCACCCGGCCCGATGCTGACGCGTGTCGTCGTCGCGGCATGCAGGTCGCGCACGAAGACGTCCAATCGGTTGTTCGTGTCGCCACTCACCAGGTTGGTGGCCGAACTGACGAACGCCACGAACCGGCCGTCGCCGGAGACGACCGGTTCGTTGCAGCCGTTGTTCGCGGCCGTACCGCCGGGCGAACGGCTGACCAGCTCGGTCGTCTGGGCGGGCAGGAACGAGGTCACGGCGGCGGCGAGAAGGACGCAGGACAACGGGGTCGTGTGCATGGCGAGTTGTGCCTGCGGGTGGCGAAGCCGCACTTCGGCGTCGCCCGGTCCGGAGCAGGTGACCGGCACCATCCCCTCGGGTAGCGATGCGGCCCGTCCGAGCGTTCGCCGCGACTGCAGAATCCGCTTCGGGATCCGCTCGCCCGACCGCGACGCCCTGCCGCCTGCGGTCCCCGGTCGCCGTCGCGGCTCAGCTTGGCCCGACGAGTCCGACCAGCCGCGCCAGGCCGCGGGCGACGAGACCGCGTACCGCCGCGGAACTGATGCCCTTCTGCCGGGCGATCTCCTCGTACGACAGGCCGGCGATGCGCGACAACAGAACGGCGTCGCGCTGTGCCTCCGGGAGCTGTTGGAGAGCGAGTTCGACCCGCGTCAGCTCCTCGCGGGCTCCCGCCACCCGCGACGGCGTCAGCGGCACCAACGCACCCAGCGCCTCGGCTTCCTCGCCGTCGTCGGGCAGCGGCTTCACCCGCGCTGCGTCCCGCTTCTCCTGCTTGTGGTATCGGTTCCGGTCCAGGACCTTGCGCGTGGCCTGCAAGAACAGGTAGGCGCGGAACTGCTCTTCGCGCGCGAACTGCAGCTTGGGCAGGTCGCGCAGCACCTCGCGGCAGACGGACTGCGCCATGTCCCGCACCGACTCGCGGCCACCGAGAGCGGCGCCCACCCTGGCCCGCAGGAACGCCATCAACGCGGGCAGGCTCTCGGCGAACAAACGGTCGCGGGCTGCCGGGTCGCCGGTCGCGAGCGCTGCCATGGTCGTCTTGAAGTCGTCGGTCACGGGGTGGCCCTTCGGTGTGGTGGCGCCGCGCGCGTAGCGGGATGCTACCGGTAGGAGCGACGCGACCCCCCGATCCGTTCGCGCGTCGACCCGGTAGCCGGCGGCATCGCACCGACCGGCCTGCGCGCCCACCGCAACGGGGGGCACAGCCATCGCCCCGCGCAGTATCCTCCCCCGGCGCCCACATGCCCGAGCCCTCCCCCTCGCAGATCGACACCCTGCTCGAGCAGTGCATCCTGGCTCTCGACGGACCGGACGAACACGCCCTCGACGCGATCCTCGACGGCCATCCGGACGCGGCCCCCGCATTGCGCGAGCGGCTCGACAACCTGGCCGCGCTCGGCATCCTGCGCGCGCGCTCGACCAGCAGCGGCATCCCGGAGCGCCTCGGCGAGTTCCGCCTGCTGCGGCAGATCGGCCACGGCGGCATGGGGGTCGTCTACCTCGCGGAGCAGGAGCCGTTGCAGCGCCAGGTCGCGCTGAAACTCGTCCATCCCGAACAACTGTTCTTCGGTGGCGCCCGAGAGCGCTTCCGCCGCGAAGTGCTCGCCGTCGCTCGTCTGCAGCACCAGGGCATCGTGCCGATCCTGACCAGCGGGGAAGCAGATGGCATCCCGTACTATGCGATGGAGCTGGTGCAGGGCGCGAGCCTCGGCGAGGTGCTCGCTGAGCTCGCGGGGGTGGCGCCGATGGCCCTCGACGGCCCGATGCTGCGCAGCGCGCTCCAACGGGCGATGGCGAAGAAGCGCGACCTGGCCGGCACCAGACAAGCGCCGGTGTTCGACGGCGCGTGGACGAACGCCTGCTGCCGCCTCGTTCGGGACGCGGCGGTCGCTCTGCAGCACGCGCACGACCATGGCGTGTTGCATCGCGACGTGAAGCCTACGAACCTGCTGCTGACGGCCGACGGGACCGTGCGTCTGATCGACTTCGGGCTCGCCTCCGCACGTGGCGAACAGCGCCTGACCCGCTCGGGCGCGACGCTCGGTTCCCTGCCCTACATGGCGCCCGAACAGGTCCGTGGGGATCTCACGCACATCGACGCTCGCACCGACGTCTATGCGCTCGGCGTCACGATGTACGAGCTGCTGACGCTCTCGCTACCGCACGGCGAGGAGGACGGCACGCTGCGGGAACGCATCCTCGCCGGCCACCTCGAGTCGCCGTCGCGCCGCAACGGCACCATCCACCCGGACGCGGAGGCGATCTGCCTCGTCGCCCTCGACGTCGATCCGGCGCGACGCTACCGGAGTGCCGCCGCGATGGCCGACGACCTGACCGCGTTCCTCGAGCACCGCACCGTGCGGGCCCGGCGGCCGTCGCCATTGCTCCGGACCGTCCGTTGGATTCGACGCCGACCGGCACGGGCGGCCGCGATCGCGGTCGGCTTCCTGACTCTGGTGCCCGGCTCGCTGGCGCTGGCCTGGCAACAGAGCGCCGCCGCGGCCCGCGTGCAGCGGGCATTCCACGCGGCCGAGGAACAACGCCACCGCGCCGAGACCAATTTCGAGCTGGCGCTGCGCGCGGTGGACCAACTGCTGCTCCGCACGGCCGACGCTCGCCTCGGCGAAGCGCCCCGCACTGCCGAGTTACGGCGTGATCTGCTGCAGGATGCGATCGCGTTCCACGAGACCCTGATCGCCGAATCTGGACCGGCGCCGGACGACCCGCGCGCCGTCGAGGACAGGGCGCGAGCCCAGTCGCGCCTCGGCGCGTTGCAGGCCGATCTCGGCGATCTCGACCGAGCCGCGACCTTGCTGCGCAGCGCAATCGAGTCGCTGACGATGCTGCTGCCAACGTCGGCGCGGCCCGCCGCGTTGCGCATCGAGCTCGCGACGGCGTGGGAGCAGCTCGCGTGCGTGCATGCTCGCACCGATCGGGTCGACGAAGAGGAGGCCGCGCACCGCCGGGCAATCGAGCTATTCGATGCCGCGCCGGCAACCTCGACCCATCCGCGCGTGGTCGAGGGAGTGTCGCGAGCACGCCTGGCACTCGCGGTGTGCCTCGAGCGACGACAGCGCGTCAGCGAGGCTTTCGCCGTGCTCGAGGAACTCGAACGTCGCTTCGCGTCCGGCCTTGCCGACGACAACGCGCCGACGATGCAGTCCATACTGTCGGCAGAGGTCGCCGATCATCGCGGCATCCTGCTGGCCCGCACGGGCGACACGCAGGGTGCCCAGCAGGCGTTTGCCGAAGCAATGCGGCGGCTCGACGCATTGCCCGAGGCGGACCGCGAACGACTGGCGGCCATCTCGCTGCGTGCCGGCCTGCTCGAACGACTGGGGCTCATCGCGCAACAGCGACGTGAATGGGAGGTTGCCGTGTCGTTCCTGGATCGTGCCAGCGCCGACTACGAACGGCTGCTGCAGGACGAACCGTCGATCGCGAGGTGGCCGCTGCGACTGGCCCGCGTCCTGGGTGCTCGGGCCTCGACGCGCGTGGCTCTGCACGGCCCCTCGGCCGGCACCGACCACGACCGCGCCGTCGTCCTGCTCGAGCAGGCACTCGCGAAGACGCAGACCGAGGGCGCCCTGCGCCGCGCCCTCGCAATCGCCCTCGCGGAACGCGCTGCCTGGCATCAGGCGGCCGGCAACCACTCGGCCGCGTTGGCCGACTTCGCGCGCGCGGCGGAAGGACTCTCGGCGAGCCTCGACGCCCAACCCGGTGACGACCCGACGCGCGGCAACCTTGCGTCCGTGCTCGCGAGCCAGGCGATGGCCCTGCAGCACGCCGGCGACCTGCCTGCGGCCCGCGCCTGCGCGGAGCACGCGCTCGAGGTCTGCCGAGGGTGTCGCAACACGGAGGGCCAGCGCAGTCTGGTCGAACTGCTCGCCATGACCAGTGACCTGGCCATGCGGGCCGGCGACGTGGCCGCGGCGATCGCGTTCGTCGAGGAAGCGACCGAACGCGCCGCGGCGCTGCTCGCAGAGGCGCCCGACGACGCGGCGCGGCAGCTCACGGTGGCGATGACCTCGCTGAACCACGGCACAGCGCTGATCAACGCACGCGACCCCGACGCCGCGGTGGAGCGGTTGGTCGCCGGCCTGTCGACTGCTCGGGCGGTCGCGGGACATTCCGCCCTCGGCCGGCAGACCCTGGCCCTGACTCTGCTGCGCCTCGTCGTCGCGACCCGTCTACGTGTCGACGGCGAGGCGACCCGCTGGTTCCGAGCCGCGATCGACGAGACCGGCATCGACACATCGCGCCTTGCCAACTACCCGACGCTCCGCGATCTGTTCGCCGAGCCCGAGTTCCGGGCGGCCCTCCCGGCAGGCCACCCGGACCGCTGAGTGGGGCGCGCACCGCTCGAAGGCGCCGACATCGCTGCACGAGACATCACCCGCAAACCGATGCATGATGCCGATGCCGATGCCCGCCACCACCGACGAACCGACCCGCGACGCCCCCGTGTTGTCGATCCTGATCGTCAACTGGAACACGCGCGACCTGCTGCTCGCGCTGCTCGGCCGGCTGTTCCCGACGCCGATGCCCTGCGAGGTGATCGTCGTGGACAACCAGAGCGGTGACGACAGCGTCGCGGCGGCACGCGCGGCGTTCCCCGCTGCGATCGTGCTGGCGGAGCCGAAGAACGGCGGCTTCGCCTACGGCGTCAACCGTGGGCTCGAGCGCGCGAACGGCCGCTGGGTGCTGCTGCTGAACACCGACGCCGAGGCGTCGTGGACCGAGATCGAACGCTTCCTCGCCGCCGCCGAAACGCATCCCGACGCGGCGGTGTTCGGACCGTGCGTCGTCGACGAGCACGGCCGGCCGCAGCGCACGACGTGGAAGCGGCACCTGCCGCGCCACGCGTTGACGGAGGCGCTGTTCCTCGACGGGCTGTTCCCCGAGCGTGCGCCGACCACCGACACCGAGATCGACTGCGTCAGCGGCTGCGTGTTCCTGATCCGCCGCAGCATGCTCGAGCGCATCGGCGGCCTCGACGAGCGGTTCTGGATGTACTACGAGGAGGAGGACTTCTGCGAACGCGTGCGGCAGGCCGGCAGCCACGTGCGCTGGCTGCCCGCCGCGAGGTTCGTGCACTACGGCAGCTTCAGCGCCAACCTCGCGGCCGAGAAGACCTTCCTCGCCTACTTCGAGAGCAGGTTGCTCTACCACGCCGCGTGGCACGGGCGGTTCTGGACCGAATGGGTGCGCGCGTGCCTGCTGGTCGGCCACTCGATCCGACTCGTCGGCTGGTGCGGCATGGCGCTGCTCGGTCGCCGGCATCGCGTGCGGCAGTACCGCAAGCTGGTCGGCCGCCTGCTGCGACCGGGCCTGATCGGCGCGCTGTGCCGGCAACCGCGGCAGGTGCCGCCGGTGCGCGCGATGGCGACCGTCAGCTGATCCGGCCGCGCGCGACCTGCCACAGCAGCCCGAGGTGGTCGCGGATCGTGCGCAGCACGCGCAGCTTCGACTGGCCGAAGCGCCGCACGCCGAGCACGCACGGGTGCTCGACGACGCGGCCGGAGCGGCGCAAGACCCGCACCAGCAGCTCGGCGGTGCCGAGGAAACCGGGATAGTCCTGCGGCAGGTCGACGACGGCCTCGCGGCGGTAGAGGCGGAAGCAGGCGGTCCAGGTGTGCACGTCCTGCCGCAGCAGCCGCCGGTAGAGCCACGACAGCGTGCGCGACAGCGCCAGGCGCCAGCTGGGAACCCCGTGCACGCCGCCGGCCGGATGGTACGGCGACGCGGTGACGACGTCGGCATCGGTCAGCAGCGGCAGCATCGGCACGATCTCGCGCGGGTCGTACGACAGGTCGGCGTCGATCGACGCGACGACCGGCGCGTCGGTGGTCTGCAGACCGGTGCGGATCGCGGCGGCGATGCCGCGGTTGCGTTCGTGCCGCACGAGGCGCGCGTGCGGACGGCTCGCCACCGCCGCCGTCAGCAACGCGGCGGTCGCGTCCGTGCTGCCGTCGTCGACGAACACGAACTCGCAGGCGGCGACCGCGCGCAGTTCACCCAGCAGCGCATCGAGTGCGGCCAGCAGCGACGGCACGCCTTCGGCC
>JAEUHS010000100.1 GCA_016794035.1 Planctomycetota bacterium | reverse complement strand
TCAGCGGCACGCCCTTCACCAGCTCCATGACGAAGAACGGCTGCCCGCGGTCGGAGGTGCCGCAGTCGTAGACCTTGGCGATGCCGTCGTGCTGCATCAGCGCCAGCGCCTGCCGCTCCTGCTCGAAGCGCGCCACCACCGCCTTGCTGTCCATGCCCAGCTTGATCAGCTTCAGCGCCACCCGCCGCTTCACCGGCGCCGACTGCTCGGCCAGGTACACCGTGCCCATGCCGCCCTCGCCGAGCGTGTCGAGGATGCGGTAGGGGCCGATCTCGCTCGGCTCTGCCGGCGACAGACCCGCGGCAGCGGCCTGCTGCACGTCGATCGTCACGTCGACCGCGTCGGCCTGCGCCCCCAGCAGCGCCAGCACTTCGTCGGCCAGCTTCGTGTCCGCGCCGGCCGCCTTGCGCACGAACGCCTCGCGCTCTCCCGGCGGCAGCGAGTCGGCGCGGCCAAGCAGCTCGCGCACGCGCGCGAGACGTTGCGGGTCGGGCGACGGGTCCTTCATGGCGGGCCTGGCGAGCGCATGCCGGCACCAGGGTGGCACGCCTCGGCGCGACAGTCTCGCGGGGGCGGCGGCGTGATTCCACCCTGCGGTCCCGCGGGACGTCGGCCGGGCCCGGCCGGCGGTCTCGCCGCGATGGTGCCTTGCCGCGCAGGTCGCGCAGGCACAGCAGGGTCAGCGTCGCGAGCGGGGTGAGGCCGCGGCGGCGGATCTGCGCATCGTCGTGTTCGCGCAGGTCGTCGACGAGCAACCGTTGCCGGTGGTGCGAGCAGCGCGCGGTCCGGACTCAGTCGTCGCCGTCGCGGCAGTCGAGCCGCAGCGACAGCGCATGGCTCTCGCCCGGCGCGATCGTCACGGCCTGCGCGCGCACGTTCGCGGACTCGATGCAGCAGAACCGCTGCCAGTCCCCTGGCGCCATCTGCGACAGGCGCGCGGTCTTCGCCGGCCACGGGTTCCAGACGATCGCCGACTGCGCGCCGGTGGTCTGCAGCACGATGGTGCGCGACAGCGCCGGCGCGCGCAGTTCGAGCCGGTCGGGCACGCCCTGGAAGATGCGGTCGGTCTCGGCGCGGAAGTGCAGCGGCTGCTTCGGGTCCCACTTCGCCTCGGGCGCGCTGGCCTGCTCGGTGCACGGCACGCCTTCGAGGCCGTGCACGGTCGCGCTGTGCACGTCGCCGACGGCGAAGTAGGTGTGCAGCGCCTGCTCGCAGGTGAACGGCGCCGCGCCGGTGTTCTCGATCGTCAGGCCGAGCCGCAGCTTCGCGCCGAGCACGACCGACAGGCGCAGGCGGAACGTGTGCGGCCACATCGCCCGCGTCGCGTCGTCGTCGACGCACTCGAGCACGACCTCGGGCGTGTCGTTGGCGTGCACCAGCTGCCAGGTCTGGGTGCGGGCGAAGCCGTGCGCCGGCAGCTTGCCGCCGTCCGGATGGTCGCCGAACCACGGGAACACCAGCGGCACGCCGCCGCGCACCGGCTGGCCGGTGGCGTACTTCGGCTGGCTCGCGGTCCACAGCACGTCCTTGCCGGCACGCAGCCAGCGCAGCACCTGCGCGCCGCACCGCGCGACCTCGACGACATCGCCCTCGTGTTCGAGGCGGAGCAGGTCGCGCCCGCCCGGGTCCTGGTCACGGCGCACGTTCGCCGGCAGTCGCTCGTCCATGCCCGGCATCAGACCCGATGCGCGGTTTGCTTTCCGCAGTGCCGAGCGGTACTCGTGCACCCGTTCCCCGCGGGGAAGTCCGGTGCGAAGCCGGCGCTGTCCCGCAGCTGTGACCGAGGACGAACGCGATCGACAACCACTGGCGCCGCCGTGTCGGCGACGCCGGGAAGGGATCGCCAGTAGGACGAATCGGGAGCCAGAAGATCCGTGTGGAACCGGTGCCGCGAGGCGCCGCCCGTTTCCTCCGTCCGGCGCGAGCGACGCCGATGGCCATGCAACCGATCCGTCCGTACTCCGTGGCCGCCGCCCTGCTGGGCGCGCTGGCCGTTCCTTCCCTGCCGGCGCAGAGCGTGTTCGCGACGCAGGTCGTGAGCAGCAACACCAACGGCGGCTCCGGCGGCGGCATCTTCGCGCCGGTGAACGCGCTCGGCGCACCGCTCGGCGCGCTCGACGTACACTCGCTCGGCATCGGCGGCCAGCTGACGCTCGGCTTTCAGGTGCCGATCGCGAACGGGCCGGGCGCCGACTTCCTGGTCGCCGAGAACCCGTTCCTGGTCGGCGGCACGTTCTTCGCCACCTTCGCCGAGCTGATGTTCGTCGAGGTCAGCAGCGACGGCGTGCAGTTCGCGCGCTTCCCGTCGCGGTGGTTCGGGCCGGCGTCGGCACCGGGTGCGTTCGGCAGCCTGCCGGTCGGCAGCGCCAGCAACCTGGCCGGGCAGCACGTCGCGTTCGGGCCGATCGCCGGCGCGGATCCACAGGACGTCGTCGCGGCCGGCGGCGACGCGTTCGACCTGGCCGATCTCGCGCTGCATCCGCTGGTGACGGCGGGCGTCGTCGACCTCGCGGCGATCACGCAGGTGCGCCTGGTCGACGTCGTCGCCGGCCAGTCGACCGACAGCGGCGGCACCACGATCTTCGATCCGGGCACCGGCAGCGCCGACGTCGACGCGGTGACGGTGATCCACCAGCAGGGGCTCGTCGATGCGCACGGACCGAACGTCGCGATCACGATCGCCGTCGACGGCACGATCGTCGTGCGGCTCGAGGATCCGGACGGCTGGCAGGACCTCGACTACACCACGTTGCACTCGGCGCTGTTCGGCGTGCCGATCGATCCGGGCGCGATGATCTCGACGTTCTTCCAGGTGCAGGTCGCGGACGCGACCGGCTTCACGCTGGTGCAGCCGTTCGCACTGCCGGCGGACCTGCTGTTCACGCTGTCGTTCTCGGTCAAGGACCTGCAGGGTCATCGCAGCGGCGCGCAGAAGACGCGGCCGACGAACTGACGCCGGCGCAGTCGGTGCACACGCACGCGCGGCCGCGCGCCGCCGGCGGGACGCGCTGCAGCGCCGCGGCGTCGATCGTCACGCCCGCGCACCAGCACGGCCGATCGCTGCCGGCCGCGATCGCGCACGCGTTGGGCTTGCCGCACAGCGGGCAGCGGCTCGGATCGCAGACGGCGTCCATGCCAGAAGCGTAGGCGCCGGCGGCGGCGCGGTCAGTTCTTCATCTGCTTCAGCTTGGCGATCGCGCCGAGCACGTTCTTGCTCGACGTCGAACGCGTACCCGTCTGGTAGCCGGTGCCGGCGTCGTCGGTCTTGTTCGTGGCTGCCGGTGCCGGCGCCGCGGGAGCCGGCGTCGCCGCCGGGGCCGGGGCCGGCGCACTCGCGACCGCCGCCGCGGCGACCGAGCCCTTGCCGCTGCGCACGATGGCCTGGATCTGCGCCACGGTCGTGGCGACGCCGCTGAGCTCGCGCTGGATCTCGCGTACGCCGTTCTCGAGGCCGCCGAGGTTGCCGTCGCGCATCTGCTGCAGGCCGTCGGCGAGTCCCTTGGTCGCCTTCTCGAGGCGGTCCTGCAACTGCGTGGTCGCCTTGCCGAGGCCGTCGCCGCGCAGCTGGTGCACCTCGTCGCGCGTCTTCTGGGTGGCGTCCTCGAGCCGCAGCAGGCTCTTCTGCACCTCGCTGCTCTCGAGCCGCTGCGACAGCGCGGCGATGGCCACCTCGAGCTTGCCGAGGTGCTGCTGTACCGGCTCGAGCGACACGGCCACCTGCTTCTTGGTCAGCTTGTCGACGTCGGCGGCGATCACGTGCAGCGCGTCGAGCATCTCGGCGCGTTCCTTCTTCGGCGCGGCGTCGTCGCGCAGGTGTCCTTCGAGGCGCGAGAACGCCTGCCGCGCGGCCTCGGCCGCGGCCTCGATCGAGGTCTTGGTCTGCGCGACCGCGCCGGCCAGGTCCGTGGTCTGCCCCGAGATCTCCATCAGGGGCTTGCCGTACATCTTGATGGCCTTGGTCAGGTTGTTGATCTTCTCGTCCTGCCGCTGCATCGCCATCAGCACGTGCTGCAGCTCCTCGCCGGCCGCCGGCGGGCGCTCGTTGCTGGCGTGCTGGGCCGCGACCAGGAACTCGAGGCTCTCCTGCGCCGTGCGCGTGAACTCGCTGTCGCCGCTGCCGGTGTCGGCGACGCGCGCCTGCAGGGTCGCGAGGTGGCGGCGCAGCGTGCTGGCCGTGAACGCGACGCCGGCGAGCACCACCAGCGTGGCCGGGGTGATGCCGAAGCGCTCCAGCGCCGTCGCGGCGTTGCTGGCCTCGAGCACGGTCGCCAGCAGCGCGGCGCACACGACCGCGACGCCGCCGACCACCAGCGATCCGATGCCGGCGCCGCCGTCGGCGCCGCGCACAGGCTCGGTCGCCGCCGCACGCCGCCGCAGCAGGCTCGCCCGACCGGGCGCGTCGGCGTCGACGGGTTCGTCGTCGTCGAACTCGTGCGCGGGCACGCTCGCGTCCGCGGCGTCCCCTTCGTCCTCGGCGAACGTCTCGTCGACGTTCGTGTCCATCGCGTCCGTCGCCAGCGATCCGTCGTCTGCGCGCGTCGCCATGTCGGTCCCGGTGTCGAGGAAGCTCGGCAGATCGGCGGTCGGAGAATTGGGTTCGGCTGGGTTCTTCATGATGTCAGGCGGCTCTCCGCAGCGATCGATCGGCAGGCCGGTGCCACGAGATGAAGCACGCGTGTTGCAAACTGCCGCACCGTCCCCGAAAACCTGTTGGCACGGATGGCTCGCAAACTGAAAGGCATCGCCGCCGCGCCGGGAGTCGCGATCGCCCCCGTCGTGCACTTCCATCCGACGCTCGACCACATCCCGACCTGGAGCGTGCAGCCCGGCGACGTCGCGGCCGAACTGCGGCGCTTCCAGGCGGCGGCGGGCGAGGTCACGGCGGGGCTGCTGACGATCCAGAAGGAGCTGGCCGGCGCGATCGACACCCAGGACGCGCGCATCTACGACGCGCAGCTGGCGATCCTGCACGACCAGACCTTCCAGGCCGACGTCGAGAAGGAGGTCCGCCAGCACGGGATCAACCTCGAGGTCGCGCTGCAGCGGGTCATCGCCCGTTACGAGGCGGTGTTCGAGGCGATGGAGAACGCGGCGATGCGCGAGCGTGCGTCGGACCTGCGCGACATCGGCCGCCAGCTGGTCTCGGCGCTGATGGCGACCGAACGCGGCAAGTACACCGCCAACGGCCAGGACTACTTGTTCGTCGCCGACGAGTTCCTGCCGAGCGACGCGGGTCTGCTCGATCGCGAACACCTGCGCGGCATCGTCACGGCGCACGGCGGCAAGTACTCGCACGGGGCGATCCTGGCCCGGTCGCTCGGCATCCCCTCGGTGGTCGGCATCGAGCCGATCATGCTCGAGTCGGTCACTGGCGCCCTGGCGATCGTCGACGGCGACGCCGGCGTGGTGATCCTCGATCCAACGCCCGAGCATCGTGCCGACTACGAACGCACCCTGCGCGAGCAGCGCGCGATCGACCGGCGCATCGCCGAGGTGCGCTTCCAGCCGTCGGTGACCCTCGACGGCACGCCGGTCAAGCTGCAGGCCAACGTCGAGGGCGTGCGCGACCTCGACAGCCTCGAGACCGAGGCGATCGCCGGCATCGGCCTGTTCCGCACCGAGTTCGCGTTCATGGAGCGCCGCCAGTTCCCCACCGAGGAGGAGCAGGTGGCGATGTACCGCCGGGCGATGGAGGGCGCGAAGGGCAAGCCGGTCACGTTCCGCACGCTCGACGTCGGCGGCGACAAGCCGCTCGGCTACTTCCGCATGCCCGAGGAGCGCAATCCGGTGCTCGGGTGGCGCGGCGTGCGGCTGACGCTCGACTGGCCCGACATCCTCTACACCCAGATGCGGGCGATCCTGCGCGCCAGCGCGCTGGGCCACGCGCGGATCCTGCTGCCGATGGTCACGACCCGCAGCGAGATCGTGCGCTGCCGCGAGGTGCTGCAGCAGCTCACCGAGGACCTGCGTGCCAACGCGGTGCCGCACGACCGCGAGATCGAACTCGGCGTCATGGTCGAGGTGCCGGTGCTGGTGTCGGTGCTGCCGGACCTGTTGCCGCTGGTCGACTTCGTCTCGGTCGGCAGCAACGACCTGGTGCAGTACCTGCTCGCGGTCGACCGCGACAACCAGCGCGTCGCCAAGATGTACGACCCCTTCCACCCGGGCGTGTTGCGGGTGCTGGAGCAGATCGCCATCGCCTCGACGGCGGCCGGCAAGTCGGTGTCGATCTGCGGCGAGATCGCCGGCGACCACTGGTTCACGCCGTTGCTGGTCGGCATGGGCTATCGCGAGCTGTCGATGGCGCCGGTGTTCCTGCCGCGCGTCAAGTTGATGCTGCGCAGCTTCACGCTCGACGAGTGCCGCGATCTGGCGCGGCGCGCGATCGCGAGGCCGTCCACGGCGCTGGTGCGCAAGCTGGTCCAGGAGGAGATCCAGGTCCGTTGGACGCGGCAGCTGGGGGCCGCGGAGGAGCGTCGCTCGTGAGCGAGCGGCCGCTGCGCGGAGGCAACTGGAACGTGCAGGAGCTCGAGCGCCTGCGCCAGCTGCTGCCGCGACGCGGCGTCGCCGACACCGCGTTGCTGCTGCGCCGCTCGCCCGCCTGCGTGCATCGCAAGGCGATGCAGCTGCTGCGGGTGCCGCCGCGCCGCGGCGCCTGGACCGACAGCGACGACGCCCAGCTGCGCGAGTCGTGGGGGGCGGTCGAACTGCGCCTGCTGGCGCCGATGATGGGCAGGTCGCAGGCCGAACTGAGGAAGCGTGCCGCGGAGTTGCGCGATCACCTGCGGTCCGGGCCGTGGACACGCGCCGAGCTGCAGGCGCTGAAGGACCTCTACGGCACCCGCAGCGACGCGGATCTCGAGGTCGCCCTGCAGCGCCCGCGCGCCGAGATCGCGGCCGAGGCGGCGGCGCTGTGCCTGGCGAAGGACAAGCGATTCGCCGCCCACGCGTCCGCCGGCACCGGCGATCCCGCGGCCGCGGCGACCTCGCGGCGCCGCATGCCGCGCTGGAGCCACGACGAGGTCGCACGTCTGCGCGCGCTCTACGCCGATCGCGACAACCTGGCGGTCGCGCGGGAGCTGGGCCGGACCGTCGCCAGCATCGCCAACAAGGCGAACCTGCTCGGCCTGAAGAAGAGCGCCGCGGTGCTGGCCGACATCGGCCGCAGCAACATCCGGGTCCGCTACGGCCGCGGCGACGGCGAATCGGCGACGTTCGGCTGATCGACGGCCGCTCCGGATGCGCCGGTCGCACCGGGCGGATCCGATTTTCCGGCAGCCGGGCTCAACTCGGGGTCACGGGGGCGCCGATGCACACGGGGCGCGTGCCAGGCGATCTGGGCGCCCGCTCACCGAGGATACGCCATGGAAATCGTTGGTAAGAAGAGCCAAGGACTGTCGGTCACCGCGCTCAAGGAAGACAAGACGGTCATCATCTCGTTCAACGACCGCAGCTTGAACTTCTACGTCACCGACGCCCTCAAGGAGTCGTTGAAGGAGACGATCAGCAGCAAGATCGAGGACGGGTTCCAGCACTTCGTGCTGAACCTCGACAACGTCAAGATCATCGACAGTTGTGGCGTGGGGCTGATCATCGTCGCCAACAACGTCACGTCGTCGCGCAACACCAAGCTCTACCTGAGCAACATCAAGCCGTTCATCGTCAAGATCTTCGAGATCATGCGGATCTCGAAGCACCTGGCGATCTACGACACCGAAGACGACGCCCTGCAGGCGATCAAGGCCAGCAAGTAGCGCTGGAGGCCCGGGCCGTGTCCGGCCGCGGGGTGGTGGATCCATTGGCGACACCTGCCAGCGTGCTGATCGTCGACGCCGACGGGCCTGCGGCAGGCCGCCGCGCCGGGCAGATCGCCGCGCACGGCGTGCGGGTCGAGACCTGTGACGATCCGGGCGCGGTCGCGCAGCGACTGCAGCTGGCGGCGGTCGACGCGCTGATCGTGCATCACGCGGTGCCGACCACGGCGTGGGCGGACCTGCACGCGGCCGCCGAGCGTCACGACGCGGTCGTCGTGCTGTCGACCGAGACCGAGCCGACGCCGGCGCAGTGGCGGCTCGCGGTGGCCGAGGGCTGCGTCGCCGTGCTGCAGGACGATGCCGAAGCCGACGCCGTGCTGCAGGCGCTGCAGCGTGCGGGTGCGCGCCGGCAGCAGCTCGTCGCGCGCTGCGAGGAGACGCGTCGGTTCCGATTCCAGTCCGACGAGCTCAGGCGGCGATGTGCCTTCCAGGCCGACCGGCTGCGCGAGACCCAGGAGACCTTCTTCCTCGACCTGTCGCGGATGATGAACATCATCACCAACATCATGGACGGCATCGTGTTCGTGGATCGCGGCGGCAACGTCACGCTGATGAATCCGGCGGCCGAGGATCTGCTGGGCGTCAAGTCGTTCGTCGCGATCGGCAAGCCGGTGGCCGCGCTCCAGGGCAGAATGGACCTGGTGCAGACGCTCGCCGCCGACCATGCGCGGCTGCAGACGCAGAAGGAGGTCGTGCAGACGGTCGAGGTCCACCACACCGAACAGGACCTGCTCTACATCAAGTGCATGACGAGCCGTGTGCTCGACTACCGCGGCCAACCGGCCGGCGTGCTGTCGGTGCTGCGCGACGTCACGGCCGAGTTCAAGACCGACCAGCTGAAGAACCAGTACCTGTCGATCGTCGCCCACGAGCTGCGCACGCCGCTGACCGGCATCAAGACGTTCGCGACCATGCTGACCAAGGGCACGCTCGGTGCGCTCGGCGAGCCGCAGCAGCGGGTCTGCGAGTCGATCCGCGAGCAGTCCGTCCGCCTCGAGCACCAGATCGACAAGCTGATCAACCTCGGCAACCTGGAGTCCGCCGACTACGGCCAGGACCGCGAGGTCATCCCGGTCGGCGAGTTCGCCGCCGGCCTGCTGGCCCCGTTCGAGCAGCCGGCGCGGGATCGCCGCATCGAGCTGAGCTTCCAGACCGTGGCCAGCGACCAGTGCCTGTTCGCCGATCGGGCCGATTTGAGACGGGCCTGCCAGGCCCTGGTCGAGAACGCGGTGAAGTTCGCCAGGGACGATGGCCGGGTCGAAGTCCGCATCGAAGCCACGCCCGGGGGCGGGCTGCGGTTCGGCGTGCGCGACGATGGCATCGGCATCGACCCGCGCTACCAGCGCCGCATCTTCGAGAAGTTCTTCCAGGTCGAGGATCCCTTGACGCGCCATCACGGCGGCGCCGGACTGGGCCTGTTCGTCGCCCGCGGCATCGTCGAGGCGCACGGCAGTCGCATCGAAGTCTCCAGTCAACTGGGCTCCGGAGCCGATTTCTCCTTCGTGTTGCCACTGTACCAACAGGCGGCGAACACCCCGATCCCGGTCGTCACGACCTAGCAGTGGAGAGTGTGATGCAACGAACCGTTCTGATCATCGAAGACGAGAAGCTGATCATCGTCTCCACCCAGATGGTGCTCGAGGCCGCGGGCTTCCGCGTCGAATCGGCGACCAACGGCGAGGACGGCATCGCCAAGGCGAAGTCGCAGACGCCGGACCTGATCCTGCTCGACATCATGATGCCGGGCATCGACGGATGGGAGACGCTGACGCGTCTCAAGCGCGACTCGGCGACCGCCGGCATCCCGGTGGTGATCTTCACGGCGCGCGAGCATTCGCGCGGCCATCAGAAGAGCACCGAGATGGGGGCCGCGGACTACTTCCGCAAGCCGTTCGAGCCCGACGAGCTGATCGAGCTGGTCGAGAAGCACGTCAGTCAGCGGGCCTGACCCGGCTCGGATCGGCGGGCTGCCGCCGGTCCGTTCCACGGCCATGGTCGGGGCCAGGCAACTGCAACGCTGCGTGACCACGCTGTGGTCGCTGCTGAGCGCGTGTCGCGCCGACGACGCGGCGGCGGTCACCGCGGCGGCGGCCGAGGCGCGGGTCGCCCTGGACGCCGCGGGCGGCCAGCTGCGCGCGCTGCACCTCGCGGAGAGCGGCGGCGTGCTGCACGCCAACGGCATGCCGCTGCCGATGGACGTCGGCGTGTTCGGCGCGGCGCAGGGACTCGCGACCATGCTGCGCGACCTGCAGCTCGACTACATCTGCTTCGACGCCGGCGTCGAGGTCGACGAACTGTTGGCCTGGGCGGCACGTTGCGCGGCCGCGCAGCGTTGCGGCCGCCCGCCGGCGCAGCGGGAATCGGCGCCGTTGGGGCCGGGCGTGCACGACGGCGCCCGCCGGATCGCCGACGAACCGTCGCGGGCCGTGCGTCGGCGGCAGCACGGGCTCGCCGACACGGACTCCCGCCTGCGGTCGGTCTTCCTGCAGTTCCACCTGATGCACGACCTCGCCCAGGCGGGGCCGATCCCGCCGAGCGTCGCCAAGGTCGTCGTGCAGGCCGTCGTCGATCGACTGCTCGTCGTGCCCGGCGGGCTCGAGCCGTTGGTGCTGCTGCAGCGCGATCCGGTGCTGCTGCGACGCAGCACCGAGATCGCCGTGCTCGCGGTGCTGTTCGCGCGCGTCGCCGGCTGGCCCGACGACCGGCTCGCCGACCTCGGTGGCGCCGCGCTGCTGTGCGAGCTCGGTTCGGCGCTCGACGCGACCCGGCCGGGCCCGGCCGGATTCGGCTGGCTGCTGCAGCGCGGCACCGACGACTTCTGGCTGCGCTGTGCGCTGGTGGCGCGCTGGTGGCGCGACGACCAGGTGGTCGGCGGCCGCGACGGCATGGCCGGCGCCGTCGGTGCGGCGCTGGTCCGGCTCGCCGCCGTGACGGCCGCCTGCATCGCCGACGGCGCCACCGCGGCGTCGATCGGCGCGCGGCTGCGCGCCGGCGCGGGGCGACCGTTGGCGGACGAGCTGATCGACGTCGCCGAGGCGGCGCTCTCGGCGCTGGCGTGACGCCGGGTCCGCCGGCTCACTCGTGCCGCAGCGCTTCGACCGGGTCCATGTTCGCCGCCCGCCACGCGGGGTAGATGCCGAACACCACGCCGACCGCCGCCGAGATGCAGAACGCCAGCATCACGTGCGGCACCAGCACCACGGTGCGTTGGGCGAACCAGTACGTGATCAGCTGCGGCACGACCATGCCGAGGCCGACGCCGACGATGCCGCCCAGCGCCGACAGCACGCCCGCCTCGACCAGGAACTGCTGCACGATGTGCTTCTTCTTGGCGCCGAGCGCGCGGCGGATGCCGATCTCGCGCGTGCGTTCGGTGACCGTCGCCAGCATCACGTTCATGATGCCGATGCCGCCGACCAGCAGGCTGATCGAAGCGATCACCGCCAGCACGATGTTGAACATGCGCTTGCTGGCCTCCTCCTGCTTGAGCAGCTCGAGCGGCACCGTGACCTCGTAGTCGCCGCGCGTGGCGTGTGCCGGCCGCAGCATCTCGCGCAGCACGTTCGCCGCGTTCTCGACCTCCTCGGAGGTCGACAGCTTGACCTTGATCTCGTGCAGCTCGGTCAGCTCGAACCGGTTGGTCGACAGGTTGCGGATCGTGTCGCCGAACCGGCGCCGCGAACTCGTCATCGGCACGAACACGCACTCGTCGTAGGTCGTGCCGCTCGGGCCTGCCGCGCGGCCCTGGCCGGCGAGCACGCCGACGACGCGGAAGCGGTCGTCGGTGCCGGCGAGGATCGTCTTGTCGATCGGGTTCTCGAGCGGGAACAGCAGCCGCGCGAGGCTCTGCCCGAGCACGCAGACGTTCTCCTGGTTCAGCATGTCGAGGTCGGTGAGCCAGCGGCCCTCGGCGACCGCCATGTTGCTGACGTCGAGGAACTGCGGCTCGGTGCCGACGACGACCGTGACGCGGAACGCCTCGCCGCGCATCACGCCGCGCTGCACCTCGCGCACGCGCACGACGGTGGCCTGGGGCAGCAGGTTCTCGATGCGATCGGCCTCGGCGTAGGTGAGGCCGTAGTCGAGGATGCTCCACATGCTCGAGCTGGTCTGCTGCGTCTCTTCGGGCTTGACGCTGCGCACCAGCACGTTGGTGACGCCCATGTCGCGGTACTGCTCGAGCGCTTCCTGGCTGGCGCCTTCGCCGACGGCGAGCATCGCGATCACCGAGGCCACGCCGAACAGGATGCCGGCGGTGGTCAGCGAACTACGCAGCTTGTGCAGCATCAGGCTCTTCAGGCCGAGCTGCACGATGCGCCAGCTGTCGCGGATCACTGCGGCACCTCCGCGGCGCGATTCTCGACCAGCCGCTCGACCTGACCGTCCTTGAGCCACAGCGTGCGCTCGGCGCGATCGGCGACCTTCTGGTTGTGGGTGACGATGACGATGGTCACGCCGTCCCGACGCAGGTCGTCGAACAGATCCAGGATCTCGCGTTCGGTGTTGCTGTCGAGGTTGCCGGTCGCCTCGTCGGCGAGCAGGAACAGCGGGTCGTTCATCAGCGCGCGCGCGATCGCGACGCGCTGTTGCTGGCCGCCGGACAGCTCCAGCGGGCGGTGCTCGAGGCGCTGGCCGAGGCCGACCCGCTCGGCGAGGTACTCCGCCTTCTGCCGCGACTCCGCGCCGACGCGGCCCTGGTAGAACAGCGGCACCTCGAGGTTCTCGAGCACGGTCAGCTGTGGGATCAGGTTGAACGACTGGAAGATGAAGCCGATCTCGCGGCCGCGCACCTCGGACAGCGCATCGTCGTTGAGCTTGCTGACGTCGCGGCCGCCGATCATGTAGGAGCCGCTGGTGGGGCGGTCGAGGCAACCCAGCAGGTTCAGCATGGTCGACTTGCCGGAGCCGGAGCGGCCCATGATGGCGAAGTAGTCGCTCTTGTGGACCTGCATGGAGACGCCGTTCAGCGCCTTGACGACGTTGGTGCCCATCAGGTAGTGCCGATGCACGTCGATGAACTCGGCGATGATGGGGCGATCGGAGCGGTCCATGGCGATCAGTTGCCCGAACGGTTGCCGCCGCCACCGCCGCCAGTCTCACTGCTGCCGCCACCGGGTGCGCGCCCGCCACCGGCGCCACCCTGGCGGCGGGGCATCAGCGAGCGCAGGCCGTCGCTGAGGGTCTGAGCGTCGTCCAGCCGCTTCTCGTCGATCGCCTTGACGATCTCGGCGATGGCAGTCTCGAGCTTGCTGATCTGCTCGGCGTCGAGCCGGGAGCGCATCATGTCCGGCATGCCGGCGAGCTGGTCGCGGCGCTGCTGGACTTCTTCGGGTGTCATCTCGGCGAACTTCTTCCGCATCGCGTTCGGCGGGCGGCCCGTGCCCGGATTCGTGCCGGTGCCGTCACCGGGGCCCGCGGTGGGCTGGCGCGAGGCCGGCGACGACGTCGCGGCGTTCTCCGTGGTCGTCGCCGCCGCTTGCGCTGTCGTGGGCAGTATCGGCTGCGCGAATTGAGGGTCCTGTTCGCCGACCGGCTTCGTCAGGTGGACCACGTCGCCCTCGACCAGACCCTGCACCACCTCGACCTGCTCGGAATTGTGGCGGCCCACTTCGACCTGCTTCGCGATCGGTCCCTGGGGCGTCTGGACCCACACGTAGTTGACGGAGCGATCGCGCATCACCGCCTGCAGCGGCACCGGCAGGGTGTTCGGGATCGTCTCGACGCTGATCGTCACCGTCGCCGCCATGCGCGAACGCAGCGCCGCGTCCTGGTTCTCGCCGTCGAGGTCGACGTTGGTCGTGTAGACCTTGCGGTCGCTGGACATCCAGCCGCTGTTGCTGTCGGCGGTCGGCGCCACGCTGGTGACGTGGCCGCTGTAGACCTCGCCGGGCCGCGCCTCGACCTGCACGTAGGCGGTCTGCCCCGGCCGCACCATCGACACCTGGGCCTCCTGCACCTTGATCACGCAGCGCATCTTGGTCGTGTCGGGCAGCACGATCAGCTCCTGTCGGTCGCGGACCTGCACGCCTTCGCGTACCGCTTCACCGCCGCGACGGTCGCGGTCGAGGCGGGCGTAGACGACGAGTCCGGGTGTCGGCGCGCGCATCACGGCGCTCTCGATCTGGCGTTCGAGGTTCTGCAGGCGTTCGCGGGCCAGCGAGTACTCTGCCTGCCGGCTGGTCAGGTCGCTGTCGGCCCGCGTCACCGACGCGTCGTTGGTGGCCAGCACGCGTTCGAGTTCGAGCAGCGCGTTGTCGCGCGCCTGCTCGAGCTCGATCAGCTGCTTCTGCAGCTCGTAGTTGATCAGCAGGTCGAGTTCGTTCCAGGCCAGCGTCACCTGCGACACCTGGCTCTGCCATTCGAGTTCGTCGCGTTCGAGCTCGTTGCGGGTGATGAACGTCTTCGCGGCGAGGCGCCGGCTGTGGCCGAGGGTGTCCTCCTTGACCTTCAGGTTGGCCATCGCCAGCCGGATGCTGTCGACCTGCCGCAGCACCTTGTTGGCCATGTCGCCCATGTCGCGGTCGAGGCCGCCGGTCTCGTGACCGGCCTCGGCCAGCAGGGTGCGGACCTTGTCGACCAGCGGCCGGTAGTTGCGCGGGTCGACCTGGTTGACGAGGCTCGCGGCCGAGTCCTCGGCCGTGGCGTCGCTCGGCGGGGCGCTCGGCGGCGTCGCCACCAGTTCGCTCAGCTTGCGCAGCATGTCGGCGTTCTTGCCCTCGGCGCCGCCGCCGCGCCGGCCGAGGAACTTCTCGACCTCCATCTCGGCGATCCTCAGTCCGCTGCGCGCGGTGTTCTCCTTGGTCCGCAGCTCCTTCTGCAGGATCTCCTTCTCCTTCTGCGCCTGGGCCAGCGCCGCCTCGGCCTTCGCGACCGAGATCGCCTGGTTGGCCCGCTTCTCGACCAGGTCGCTGACGTCGAGTTCGACCAGCCTCTCGCCCTGCTGCACGTAGGTGCCTTCGGGGATCAGGTAGATGATCGTCGCCTGCCCCTCGACCTGCGAACGCACCAGCGTCTCGCGCACGGCCTGCAGCTCGGCGTTCTCCTTGATCGTGATGTGCAGGTCGCTGCGCGCGACCCGGAACAGGTTGGCGTCGGCCGCAGGAGCCGTGTCCGACCCGCCACAGGCGCCGACCGCCAACAGGGACGCACCGGCCAGCAGGCGGTGCAGGGTGCGATCGAACTTGGGCATCGTGCGGCTCATTCGGCGGTCTTCGGGTGTGGCAGCGGCAGGGTCGGGTCGAAGCGCAGCCCCTGGTTCTCGAGCGTGATGGCCTCGAGGGCGTTCATCAGCTGCAGCCGCGCGACCGCGTAGTCGACGGTCGCGGCGGTGAGGTCGAGCTGGGCCTGCAGCAGGGCGTCCTGCGCGTCGAGCTTCTCGAGCGCCTGCACGCGGCCGGCGGCGTAGAGGTCGGTCGTCGCCTCGACGCGCTGCGCGGCGAGTTCGACGGCGACCGACTGGATGCGGTAGCTCTCGAGCGCGGTCTGGATGTTGCGCAGCGAACTGCGCACGTCGGCCGCGATCTCGTCCTCGCTCTGTTCGCGGGTCCGCACCGCCAGATCGAACGCGATCAGCGCGCTGCGGTAGGCGTTGCGCTCGACCAGCTTGTCGATCGCGAGGTCGAGTTCGAAGCCGGCCGACCAGTTCACCCGCGACCAGTCCAGGTTCAGGCCCCTGCCCGACTCCGCCGGCACGTTCAGCGCCGCGGTGAAGTCCAGCGTCATGCCCAGCGCGTCCTCGGCCACGAAGATGCGCCGGCCGGCGTCCTCGACCTGGTCGATCGCCGTGCGATGGTCGTAGCGGCGCTGCAGCGCCAGTTCGACGGCGAGGTCCTCGGTCAGGTCGACGGCCTCGACGCCGCGGGCCCGGACCTGGTCCAGCTCCGCCGGGTCGAGTTCGACCTGGGCGGTCACCGGCAGTCCCAGCGTCAGCTTGAAGCGGTCGAGCGAGGTCTGCAGCCGGTTGACCGCGGCGACCCGCTGCGCGTCGGCGTTGTACTCGCTCTGCTTGGCGCGGCCGAGGTCGGTGATCGTGCGGCGACCGGCGCGGTACAGTTCTTCGATCTGTTCGCGCGACTGGCTGAGGCTCTGGTAGTTGGCCTCGACGTTGCGCAGGTCGGCGATCTGGCCGACCACGTCCCAGTAGTCGCTGACGACCCGCAGCGCGAACTGGGCCCGGAAGCGTTCGAACGTGCGCATCGAGTAGACGACGTCGCGCTCGGCCTGCGTCAGCGGCTCGCGCACGATGCGGCGGCCGGCGCCGCGCAGCAGCGGCTGGGTCAGCGTCAGGTTCAGGATCGAGCTGCCGTCGAAGCTGCCGCCGTGCACCACGGAGCGCAGGAACGTGTTGACGAAGCTGAGCACCAGGCGCGTGCCGGCGGTGGTGTTGACCGCCGCCGACAGGTCGTCACCGAGCGCGACGTCGGCGGTGTCGTCGGCCTCGCCGCTGATCGCCGCGGCGCCGCCGCCGCCGAAGATCACCTCGA
>JAEUHS010000090.1 GCA_016794035.1 Planctomycetota bacterium | reverse complement strand
CCGAGGTGGGATGAATGCCAACGTGCTCTCCTGCCGCGCCCAACGGGGCTTCGGCAGTGCATGGGTGGCGCGATCGGCGCAACGGTGGCAGCAAAACCCGGGAACTGCACCCAAGTCATCAGTTATGTCACGTTGCTTTCGCGGCACGATCCGGCGAGCCTTCTCCCGATGAGCCGCCACGAAGCCCGCGCCGTCGAAGTCGCCCTCGCCAAGCTGGCGTCGCGCCTCGACGCCGATCCGCGGCTGCACGCCGAACGCCTGCGGGCCCAGCGGGAGTTCTTCGGCCAGGGCGCGGCCGGCGGGGCCGAGCGCCTGCCGACCGACGCCGCCGGCCAGAGGTTCGTCGAGTGGCTGCTGCTCGAGCGGGAGAGTGAAGTGCTGGGCGCACCGCCGATCGACGTGCCGCCGTTCGCCGAGGAGGGGCGGGACCTGGTCGATTCGACGGTCGGCGTGTTCCTCGTGCTCGCGCGCGACGCCGAGACGGTCGAGGCGCAGGACCTGCAGGACGACACGGTGTTCGACCTGTCGGTGCCGGCGGGATCGCTGCTGGCGGGGGACCTGCTGGTGGGTCGCCTGTTCGACGCTGGAGCGGATCAGTGGCGACCGTCGTCGGCAGCGGCGGTGTTCCGTCCCGGCGCCCTGCTGGCCGAGGCGTTCCGACGCGACGTGGAGCGACTGGCGCTGCACCGGCGGCTGCGGCAGATCGAACTGGAACACCTGCTGCTGCGCCGTACCGATCAGACGCCGAGTCCGACGGCCGCGAACGTGGATACGGTGCCGCTCGAACATCTCGAAGCGGACCTCGACGCGCTGCTGCGCGCGAGCGGATGCCGGCAGTCCGCCGCGGAGGTCAGCTCGCAACTGCGAGCGGTCGAGCGGCCGGGCGCGGTGATCGGGCCGCTGCTCGAGGAACTCGCCTTCGAGACCGACATCGACCTCGATGCGACGCGGGAGATCCTGTTGCGCATCTGGAACGCGCACCACGGCAACCGCCCGCCCGGCCCGGTGGCAGCGACGATGGAGGCCGCGGCCAGCGAGTCGCTCGGTGAGCAGCTCGTGCGCACGCTCGACGAGGGCCTGCGGCAGAAGCGCGACGTCGAGGACCTGTTCGCACAGCTCGAACGTATGGCCGGCATCGAGGCCGAAGAAGAGGCCGAGCTCGAGCACGCCGGACCGGACCGCGACGAGGCCGGCGACCGCGGGTTCGAGTCGGACCGCGACGAGGTCGACGACCACGACGCCGCGATCGCCGATCGCGGCGGCAACCTCGACGGCGACCTCGAGCCGCTGGTGCAGGAGTACCTCTGGGAGACCGACCGCGAGCACGACGCCGGGGCCGGTGTGCTGCGGCAGTGGATCGAGCTGCAGCGTAACGCCGCCGTGCCGCGCACTGACCTCGAGCAGGTCCGGGGCGCGGACCTGCTGCGACTGTTGGTCCATTGTTACCTCGGCGCCGAGCCGGGGCGGCGAACGGTGGTCGTGCGCAGCGCCTTCGCCGAACTGCAGCGCTTCTACGCCTGGGTGGTGCAGACCCAGGAGCTGGACCTGACCTCGGTGCTGCAGGAGTGCGGGCCGACGTTCGTCGACCAGGTCGAGCGCTACGAGGCCGCCGGTCTGGCGTTGTCGACCGCGGGCGGCGTGCGCGCGCGGCCGGCCATCCTCGCCGTCGACGATCTCGGCGCGGCCGGTTTCGGCGTGCGCGACGACGAGGGAGAGCATCACTGGCTGATGGCGCCGGCGACGACGACGGCGCGCCTGCGCGTGGGGGACCTGGTACTCGGTGCGCTCGAGCCCGGTGCCGGCGGCGTCGCGCTCGCGGGTCTCGTCGTGGTGTTGCCGGGCGCCGTGCGCAGCCTGATGGAGTGAGGCCGGTCGCACCGCGCGTTCGGCCGTTGCTCCCAGGCGGGCACCGCCTCGGGCCGATAGTCGCGATGGAGGACGGGACCGATGGCCTGGGAGACTGCGCTCGATCGTCTGCTGCTACAGCAGGTCCATCTCGCCGAGAAGGGCGAGCTGAAGCCGGAAGTGCTCCGGAATCAGATCCAGGAGTACCGCCAGTTGGGTGCCGGGCGACCTGGCAGCAGCTTCGTCAGCGGCTACGCGCGGGCGCTGCTCGGCATCGATCTGCCGGAGCCGGCCGGCGACGTGACGGCGCGGCGCTGGGAGCTGTTCGGGACCCTGCGTGCCCACGACCGCAAGGGCGATCGCGAACGTATCGCCGAGACCCTGCAGGATCCGCAGGCGCTGCTCGAGCTGCTCGCCGATCCGGCCGTGGCCGGCAACGTGCTGCCGCTGGTGGTCCGCTCGCTGTTCTGGTCCGGCGACCTCAAGCTCGCGGTGCGTGCGATCCAGTATCTGGCCGCCGAACCCGGCGCCGGGGAGCTGGAGACGATCGTCGATGCCGCGGTCACCGACCTGCTCGGCCGGCTCGAGACCCGGGTCGACACCGACGACCAGGAGAGCACCGCGTCGATCCTCGGCAAGATCCTCGGCATGGCCGGGTTCGATCGCCTGCCGACCGACGTGCAGGCCGGCTACCACCGCGCGCTCGCCGAACGGCTGCTGGCGGCCAGCGAGTGGGCGATGGCGATCGCCGCGGCCGAACGCGCCGAGGTGCTCGCCGGGTCGCACCATCGACTCGCGAGTTCGGCGGCGCTGGTGGCGGCGCTCGGCGAACTGCGGGAACACGACACGACCACCTGCGAACCGCGGCAGCAGCGGCTCGAGCGCGACGCCGCGCTGCATCGCCTGCGCCACGTCGCCGAGCAGCCCGACCAGGCGGCGCCCGAGGCGGTCTACCTGCGCAGTCTGCTGGCATACGAGGCCGGCGACCTGCAGGCCGCGGCGCGCGGGTTCGAGCGCGCCATCGCCGGTCTGCGGCGGCTCGAAGGCCGCGACGTGCAGCTGCGCGACCGGGCGCGGTTCTTCCAGGCCGCCGCACTGCTGGCGGCCGGTGACTCCAACGAGGCCACGCGCGCGCTGCGTCTGATGGAGCAGGCTCTGGAGACGGTGAAGCCGGACCTCGAGAGCTTCTACTCGGTGCACGAGGCGCTGAAGAAGCTGGATCGCCGGCTGGCGCTGCGGTTCCTCGATGCCGTCGACGTCGGTCGCGGCACGTCGGCCGACCAGATCCTGTTCGTCGCGCTGGAGTACCTGTCGCTCGGGGAGGCGCAGCCGGCGTTGCTCGCGGCGCGACGGGTGCTGGAGATCGCGGTCGACCTCGACCAGCGGATCGAGGCGCTGCGCGTGGTGCTGACGGCGCACAACATGCTCGGCGAACGCGACCAGGCGCGCGCCTGCTACGCCGAGATGCGCGAACTGCTGCAGCAGCGCGGCAAGTTCGACGTGCTCGAGAAGCTGTTGCGCAACGAGGAGTTCGTCGGCCAGGCGCTGGACCACGTCGAGATCAAGGTCGAGCTGGCCGCCGTCTACGAAGAGATGGAGGGCCGCGACTACGATCGGGCGCAGCTGCAGGTCGCGGTGGCCCGGTCGATGCGCGCGCGCCGCGACACGGAGGCGCTGCAGCAGGCACACGGTTTGTTGCAGGAGGTGGCATGCGTGTTCCCGGAGCTGGCCAACGACGACCTGGCGGCGATCGAGAAGCTGCTGGAGCTGGCCGACCAGGAGGCCGGCGTCGGCGACAGCGGCCGCGAGTCGACCAAAGCCCTGGCCAAGGTCCTGGGGCGCGAGCCCAGGGTCCTGGTGGTCGGCGGCAACGAGCGCCAGCGTCGCCACCACCCGCGGCTCGAGAAGCTGGCAGCCGAGTGGGGCTTCGCGGCCGAGTGGTTGATGACCAACTACACGTCGCCGCAGAAGGTCGTCGGCACCATCGCGGACCGCGTGCGCGGCGGCATCGACGTGCTGCTGCTGCTGCACTGGAACCGGCACGAGACCACCGAGCCGGCCCTGGAGCTGGCGCGCAGCGCCGGTGTGCCGGCGCGCACCGTGCACTACGCCGGTTTCACCAGCCTGCAGGTGGCGCTGGCCGAGCAACTGCAGCGGCTCGCGGCGGCGGCGCCGGTCGCGGTCAGCAGCGGCAAGGGCCGCTCCAAGGGCTGAAAGGCGGGCGCGGACACGCACCGCCTCCCAAGCGGAACGAGTCGGCCCGGCCGCCGGCAGTCAGCCGACGGTCTGGCCCAGGCAGATGTTCCGATAAGATATGTTATGTAAAGCGAGGCGGGGGAGCCGGCCCTTGGGACCGGCCAGCCGCTGCCAGGGTCCTTCCCCCGTGTGCCGGCACTGCCGGTCAGCGCGGCCGGGCCGGCGCGGCCGGCGTCCACGACATCGCGAGCCAGGCCGTGAAGTCCGGCGACACGAGGCCCTGCAGGTCCTCGCCGAAGCCGAGTTCGAGGTCGCACTCGCGGCCCAGGTCGAGGCGCAGCCCGACCCACAGCAACCACTGGTCGCGGCGCGTCACGCGGATGTCGAGGTCGCGCAGCGCCGAGGTCTCCCATTCGACCTGCACCAGGGCCTCGACGCCGTCATGGAGCGGCGCCTCGACACCGAGACCGGCCGAGGTCACGTCGGCGAACCGGAAGTCCGCGCGGCGTGCCTGGCCCGGCGTGCCGGCGAACGTGTGCTGCAGGTGGCCGTAGCAGCCGCAGCCGAGGGCACGCTGCTCGAGCAGCGCACCGAGCGCGAACTCGGTCTCGCCGCTGCCGTAGCCGCGGGCCGCAGCGCCGGTCGGCAACTCGACGCCGCCGCGCAGCGCGATGCCGAGACCACGCGCCGGATCGGTGGCTTGCCAGGTCAACGACAGCGGCACGTCGAGTAGTTCGTAGCCGCTGCGCTCGACCTGCCACACGGTGGCGCCGTTGCGCCGCGCCTCGATGCCGAACTGGTCCTTGGCCGTGCCGCTGCGGTTCTGGTCGGAGAAGCCGAAGGTGTCGTGGTAGCCGATGACGAAGCTGTCGAGGAACCCGCCCGAGGTGTGCGCGAACGGCAGTTCGACGCCGAACTCGAGCCCGGCGCCGAGGCCGATCCTGGTGGCCAGGGCCGTGCGCAGGTACTCGCCGTCCATCGTCCACGAACGGCCGCCCGTGCCCGACCCGCTGAGCCACAGGCTCGAGTAGGCAGCGTCGACGCGCGCGGCCACGGTGCCGGCCGGCGCGACGGTGACCGGCGCCGGCGGCAGATGCAGCACGGTCAGTTGGGCGGGGTGCTGGTTGCGGACCGGCATCGGCCCGCGCAGCCGGGGCGCGCCGGCGCAGCCGGCGATCGACGTTCCCAGGAGACACGCGCCCACGGCACCGGCCCACCGCATCCGTCGCAGCCTAGCGTGCGGTGGCCCGGGCGCCACGCCCGAAAACCGGCCCGCGGCCTGCACGATCCGCGTGCGTCGCCGGTTTCCGCCGCGGGCCCCGACGCTAAGCTCACCCAGCTTGCACACCCACCGCACGTCCCGCGTTCTCGTCCTCGCCTGCCTGTCGATCGCCGCGGCCTGTGCCGACGGTGGCAAGGAGACCCGGCCGCAGAGTGAAGTGAAACTCACCGCGAGCCACCACATGTTCGGCTTCCGCAGCCTGGCCGGGTTCGGCACGTTCCCGGTGCCGGCGACCGCCGTGACGACCGACCGCGGCCAGCTGAACCTGTTCGACGACAGCAGCTACACGATCGCACGCACCAGCGGCACCTCGGCCGCGGATCGCTATGCGCTCGAGACCGACGGCGCCCTGTCGATCTTCGTCACCGGCAGCGGCAGCGAGCCGTCGGTCCTGTTCCGCGGCGGGTACTCGCTCGCCGGCGTGAACCCGACGACGGCCGACTACCAGTTCACCGATCGGGTCTCGACCACCAACTCCCCCTCGATCGGCCTGTTCTACGGCACCCGGGTCGTGACCGGTCAGGTCGAACTCGAGGGCGGCTGGCACCTGCTGTCGCTGCACACGATCTTCGGCCAGACGATCCTGTCGCCCGAGAACGTCGGCCGCGGCGTGCACGGCGGGGTGTCGGTCGGCGCCGGCGCCGCCGGCACGCTGCGCACCGTCAGCGGCACCGGCACGCAGGGCACCAGCACACAGGGCACGTCGGCCGTCACCTTCGGCGGTTCGATCCAGAACCTGCTCGACGGCAGCAGCACGGGCGACGGCTCCTGCAACCTGACCGTCGCCTACAACGGCGACAGCCGGGTGATGTTCGCGGCCGCCAGCGACAACGTCGTCTACGGCCTCGACGCCGACGAGACCGACGGCGAAGCCGGCATCCTGTTCCTGGTGCGCAAGTTCGATGCGCCGGCGACGCCGGTCGATTCGGTGCGGGTGCCCGGTTCGTTCCTGGTCGGGGGCCACACGCTGTTCGTCAACCCCAGCAATCCAGGCTCCGACGCGTTCACCGGCGTCGTCACCCTGACGGCCCAGGGTGGCTTCCGTCTCGACGGCGTCGGCAACAGCGGCGCGGACTTCGCCTACTCGGGCAGCTACGTGCTCGCCGCCGACGGGCACCTGACCGTCACGATCAGCGGCACCAACGAGACCTGGTTCGCCGCCATCGATCGCAGCTACCAGACCCTGTTGTTCGTCGACGACTTCATCGAACTGCGCAGCAACAACACTCCGGAGCTGAACATCGGGCTCGGCGTGCGACGCAAGACCTGACCGCATTCCGGCGCGCGCTCTTTCGCCGCCGCGCCGGCGCCGGATAATCGCCGCCGTGACCGACACTGTGCTGCTGTCCATCGACCTGCCGTTCTGCCGTCGCCTCGGCCGCGGCAAGGTGCGCGAGATCTTCGCGCTCGGCGACGATCTGCTGCTGGTCGCCAGCGACCGCATCTCCGCATTCGACGTGGTGATGCACGAGGGCATCCCCGGCAAGGGGCGAGTGCTGACCGAGACCTCGGCGTTCTGGTTCCAGCACCTGGCCGAGGTCTGTCCCAACCACCTGCTGTCGACCGACGTCGACAGCTGGAGCGACGTGCCGGCGGACTACAAACCGCTGCTGCGCGGCCGCACGATGCGCTGCCGCCGGTGCGAACCGCTGCCGGTCGAATGGGTCGTGCGCGGCTACCTGACCGGCAGCGGCTGGAAGGACTACCAGAAGGACGGTGCGGTCAGCGGCGTCGTGCTCGGCAAGGGTCTGCAGCACGCCAGCGAACTCGAGCCGCCGATCCTGACGCCGTCGACGAAGGCCGAGAGCGGCCACGATGAGCCGATCTCGTTCGCGCAGGTGGTCGAACTGGTCGGCGAACGGGTCGCCAGCGCGGCGCGGGATGCGGCGCTGCGCCTCTATCAGCGCGGCCGCGCCTACGCCAAGACGCGCGGCATCGTCATCGCCGACACCAAGTTCGAGTTCGGCCTGTTCGACGGCGAACCGATGTTGATCGACGAGTGCCTGACCCCGGACTCGAGCCGGTTCTGGCCGGCCGACGAGGTGCGGCCCGGCGGCAACCCGACGTCGTTCGACAAGCAGTATCTGCGCGACTGGCTGTCGCAGACCGGCTGGAACAAGACGCCGCCGCCGCCGCACCTGCCGACCGACGTCGTCGCCAAGACGGCGCAGACCTACCGCGACATTCAACGACGCCTCACCGGCCGCGCCACGGCATGACGACGCCTGCCCGCCCCATCGCCTTCCTGCTCGGCTCGGACTCCGATCTGCCGGTGCTCGAGTCCGCGTTCTCGACGCTGCGGGAGCTGGGCGTGGGCTTCCACGTGCGCATCCTCAGCGCCCACCGCACGCCCGACGAGGCCGGCGAGTTCGCGCGCAACGCCAAGGCGAACGGCGTGCGCGTGCTGATCGGCGTCGCCGGCATGGCGGCGCATCTGGCCGGCGCGCTCGCCGCGCACTCGCCGCTGCCGGTGATCGGTGTGCCCGTGGACAGCGGGCCGCTGCGCGGCGAGGACGCCCTGTTGTCGACCGCGATGATGCCGCCCGGCGTCCCCGTCGCCGCGACCGGCATCGGCACGGCCGCGGCCAGGAACGCCGCCCTGTTCGCGGCGCGCATCCTGGCGCTCAGCGACCCTGCGCTCGCCACGAAGGTCGACGGTGCGCGGGCCGCCGAACGCGACAAGACGCTCGCCAAGGACCGCGAAGTCCGCGCCCGTTTCGGTTGCTGAGCGAATCCGGCAGTCACCGCACCATGGCCACCACTCCCCCCGCCGCACTGCCGCCGACGATCGCCTGGATCGGCGACGAGACCGGGCACCTGGAACTGCTCGACCAGACGCGACTGCCGCACGAGTTCGTCGTGCTGCGGCTCGACTCGGCCGAGGGTGTCGTCGATGCGATCGTGCGGCTGGCGGTGCGCGGTGCCCCGGCGATCGGCGTCGCGGCGGCGTACGGCCTGCTGTTGGGCGTGCGGCGTCTGCGCCCGTTGCCGGCCGCGTTCGTCGACGCCACCCGGACCGTCGCCGCGCGGCTCGCCGCGGCCCGCCCGACGGCGGTGAACCTGCAGTGGGCGCTCGATCGCTGTCTGGCGGCCGTGCGGTCGCAGCCGACGCTGGCGGTGTTGTGGCAGGAGGCCCGCCGGATCCAGGCCGAGGAGATCGCCTCGAGCCGGCGCATGGGCGAACACGGCGCCGCCCTGGTGCGCGACGGCAGCACCGTGCTGACCCACTGCAACACGGGTCGCCTCGCCACGGCCGGGGACGGCACCGCGCTGGCGATCCTGTTCGCGGCCTGGAAACGCGGCGTGCGCTTCTCGGTGCTCGCCGACGAGACCCGGCCATTGCTGCAGGGTGCGCGCCTCACGGCGCTCGAACTCGCCGCGGCGGGCATTCCGGTGCAGGTCGTGGTCGACGGCGCGGCCGCGGGTCTGATCGCCCGCGGCCAGGTGCAGTTGGTGCTGGTCGGCGCCGACCGCATCGCCCTGAACGGCGACACCGCCAACAAGGTCGGCACCTACGGCCTGGCCCTCGCCTGCGCGGCGCACCAGGTGCCGTTCCACGTCGTGGCGCCGCTGTCGACGTTCGACCTGCGCTGCGCCGACGGCAGCAAGATCCCGATCGAGGAACGCGATACCCGCGAGGTGCTGGCCGTCGGCGGCCAGGCGCTCGCTGCCAACGGCGTCTCCGCGCGCAATCCGGCCTTCGACGTCACGCCGGCACGGCTGGTGACCAGCTTCGTCACCGATGCCGGCATCCTGCAGCCGCCGTTCCCGGCGGCGATCAAGAACACGTTCGCGCAGCGCCGATGAGGCGGGCATGGCCACCGCCACGAAGAAGAAGCAGAAGACCGCGCCCGGGCGCTCGGGACGCGGCAAGGCGCGCTCGCCGCGCAAAGCTGGCGCCGGCTCGTCTGGTGCCGCCACTCGTGCAGCCCCCGCCGCCGAGCGATCGGCGCCGCCGATGGCCGAGATCGACGCCGATGCGCTCGAGTTCATCGAGGCGATCGACCGCTTCAAACGCGAACACGGCCGCCCGTTCCCCAGCTGGAGCGAGGTGCTGATGGTGCTGCGCGAGCTCGGCTACCGGCGCGCCTGACCGGCGGTCAGGCGACGAAGCCCTGCCAGCAGAGCAGCGCGAGCAGCGCACCGACCACGATGCGATACCACGCGAACGGCGCGAAGGTGTGACTGCGCAGGAACCGCACGAACGGGCGCACCACGACCAGCGCGCTCAGGAACGACACCAGCATGCCGACGGCGAACGTCGGCACCGCGTCGCTGCTCAGCAACTCGGGGTGGCGACCGAGCTTGTAGAGCGACGCGCCGTAGAGGACCGGCAGGCCGACCAGGAACGAGAACTCGGCAGCGGCCGTGCGCGACAGACCGAGCAGCATGGCGCCGGCGATCGTGGCCCCGGCGCGGCTGGTGCCCGGGACCAGCGCCAGGCACTGGAACAGGCCGACCCAGAGCGCGGTGCGATACGGCATCTGCGACAGCTCGTGCGTCGACGATGGTGATCGCAGCAGCCAGCGTTCGAGCCACAGCAGCAGCACACCGCCGACCACCAGGGTCGCCGCGACGACGCGCGCCGAGAACAAGTGCGCATCGATCCAGTCGTCGAGCAGCAGCCCGAGGAGGGCTGCGGGGAACGCGGCGACGACGATCTGCCACAGCAGGTTCGGCGACCCGGCCGTCGGCCGCAGCACCGTGCGTGCCGCGTCGACCAACCGCCGCCAGTACAGCACCAGGATCGCCGTGATGGCTCCCATCTGGATGCCGATCGAGAAGGCGTTGTTGGCCGCACCCTCCTCCAGCCCGAGCAGTCGCTGGGCGACGATCAGGTGGCCGGTGCTCGAGATCGGCAGGAACTCGGTGATGCCCTCGACGAGTCCGAGCACCAGGGCGTCGAACAACGTCATCGCGGGGCCCTGGGGCAGGCCCGCCAGCAGGACGATCACAGCACCGAGCCGGGCGCGCGGTACGGCAGACCGAAGGCCTCGGCGACGGCCTGGTGCGTGCAGACGCCGCTGAGGATGTTGGCCGCGGTGCCGAGCACCGGGTCCTGGGCCGCCTTCTGCGCCCCCAGGCCGGCGAGCTTGCGCGCCCATGGGCCGGTGGCGTTGGTCAGGCCGAACGTCGAGGTGCGCGCCACGGCGCCGGGCATGTTCGCGACGCAGTAGTGCAACACGCCGTCGACCACGAAGGTCGGATCCGCGTGCGTGGTCGGTCGGCAGGTCTCGATGCAGCCGCCCTGGTCGACGGCGACGTCGACGATCACGGCGCCGTCCTTCATGACCTTCAGGTCTTCTCGGCGGATCAACCGCGGCGCGCGGGCACCCTGCACCAGCACGGCACCGATGACCAGATCGGCGTGCACGATCTGCTCGCGGATGGCGATCGCCGAGCTGTGCAACAGCGTGACGTTGGCCGGCATCACGTCGCTGAGATACCGCAGTCGATCGAGGTCGATGTCCATCAGGCGTACGTCGGCGCCGAGGCCGGCGGCCATCTTCGCGGCGTTGGTGCCGACGACGCCACCGCCGAGGATCACCACCGTCGCCGGCTCGACGCCCGGCACGCCGCCGAGCAGGATGCCGCGGCCGCCGTTGTGCTTCTCGAGGCAGACGGCCCCCACCTGCACCGACATGCGGCCCGCGACTTCGCTCATCGGCGTCAGCAGCGGCAGCGAGTTGCGGTGCACCAGCGTCTCGTAGGCGAAGCAGTGCGCGCCGGAGGCCAGCATCGCGTCGGTCAGTTCGCGGGCGGCGGCGAAGTGGAAGTAGGTGAACAGGATCTGGCCCTTGCGGATCAGCTTGTATTCGGCCGGCAGCGGCTCCTTGACCTTCACGATCATGTCGGCCTTGCCATAGACGTCGCCGGCGGTGGCGACGATCTTGCCGCCGACGCTCTGGTAGGCCTCGTCGGTCACGCCGGCCCCCGCGCCGGCGCCGGCTTCCACCAGCACCGTGTGGCCGGCGCCGACCAGGTCCAGGACCATCGCCGGCACGGCGCCTACGCGGTTTTCCTGGGCTTTGATCTCCTTGGGGACACCGATGATCATGCGAGTCTGCTCCTCTGGCCTTGGCGGGGAATCGAGGCGCGGGACCATACCGAGCCTGCGCCCCGGCCGCGAATTCTCGTTCGGGAAGCCTCTCGTTCAGGCGCTCGTGCCGCAGGCGTCCCGCAGGCGTTGCTCGAGGTGGCTGCGCTCGCCGGGCGGCAGATCCGGCACCAGCCGGAACGACGCCTCGAGGCAATCCCGCGCGCAGCGCACGGCCGGCTCCGGGCGCCGCAGCACGCGCGGATCCTCCTGCAGGATCTGCAGCACCGAGGCCAGCGAGCGCGCCGGATCGGCCGTGCGCAACCGGCAGGTGGCCGCGACCGGCAGGGCGCGCGTCCCGGCCGGGTCGTCGGCGACCGCTGCGCCCATCGGCGCCGCCGCCGGTGCTGCCGGTGCCGCGGTGGCGGCCGGGGCCGGCGACAGCAGTTCGTCGTCGAGCACGATCAAATCGTCGTCCAGGCCGTCGTCCTCGGTGGCCGGCGCGCCGCTGGACCGGTCCCGCAGGCGGCCGACGGCCTCGCCCAACAGCGCGGCCGCGGCCCAGATCTCCTGCACGCCGGGATCCGCGGCTGGGGCCGGGTCTGGCGCGGTCGCGCCGGTCGGCGCGCGCGCGGCCCGTGCAGGCGCCCCGGCAGCCGCGGCTCGCTGCCAGCGGCGCAGGCACACGGCCCCGACGAGGATGCCGAGCAGTCCGACCCCGGCCCACCACCACGGCACGGTCGCGCCTCCCTGCCACCGGTCCCGATCCGCGTGCGCATCGTCGACGGCGCCGGCGGCCGCGCCATCGTGCGTCGCCGTCGCGGACGCGCCCCCGCCCGCTGGTACGGGCGGCTCCGGCGGCTGCGCCGGTTGCCGAGACTCGACCGCGGGCGGCGCGCTGGCGTCGGCTGGCGCCGTGCCCGGCTCGACCTCGGCGCCGACCGCCTGCAGGAAGGCGCCGAGCCGATCCGCCGTTCGATCGAGGGCGCCTTGCAGCAGGGTCTCCATCTCGCGATGGCGAGCATCCTGCGCCTGCAGCGAAGCCTCGAGTTGCCGCAGCCGGGCCGCAAGCGCTTCGGTCTCCTCGCGGCGGGCGCCCGCGGCGTTCTCGACCAGCAGCGCCGACCAGCGCTGCAGTTCCTGCGTCAAGGCCAGCTGCCGCTGCTGCAGTTCCTGTTGGTTGTCGGTCAGGGCCTCGAGGGCCTGGCGCAGCGGCGCCAACGCTGCGGCGACGTCGGCGGCGCTGCGCGGTTCGCCCTGTGGGCGCGCGACCAGCACCTGCCGCAGCGCGCGCAGTTCCGCGGCGACCTCGGCCTCGGCACCGGGGCTGGCCGGGGCGCAGGCAGCGAGGCCGAGCAACAGCACGGGCCCGAAGCCGCACCTCACAGCGCCACCTCGGCGCGCCGCCGCGGCGCGGGCTGCAGGTTCTGGCCGTTCCAGCGCAGACGTCGCGGCAGGATCGCCACGCCGCCGCGGCGCTCGTGCAGTTCTTCGTCGAGGATCAGCAGCGGCACAAAGGCCGGACTCGCCACGTTGCCGCCCGGATTGCCGAGCCAGACCGGTACCGTCGCCCGCGGGTCGCTGCCCGGGATCGGGTAGCGGATATGGAACGGCGACACGCATCGGTAGATGGTGCCTTCCCGGTCGTCCCATTCGGCTGCCAGCTCCGGCCGCGGAAACTCGGCCAGCAGTTGCGGCTCGATGTCGGTGTCCTGCCAGACGATCGTCGGCACCAGAGGCACCTGCACGTAGCCGCGGAGGCGCGCACCGGGAGCGAGCGTCAGCGTGTCGCGCGCCACGACGCGCACCGGCAGCCGCGGTGCGCGCAGCGCGAGGTGCAGGGTGCCGCGGGCCGTGAGCCCGACGGCGAAGCGTCGCGCCTCGCGACCGTCGAGCCAAACCAGCGAGTAACCGCCGCGCGTCGCCTCCAGCACGACCTCCTTGTTGCCGAACTGCACGCGCGTGCTGGCACCGCGCCGGGGGCGCGCGAGCGGCGTCTGCAGCGGCATGCAAGGTCCGGGGTCCATCGCGGCCGCGCAACGTAGCGCACCGGGTCGGCGCGATGCAGCCCCCTCGCCGGGCCGGCAGCGAGTGGCGTTTCGCCGCGGCGGAGTTTTGCTTGCTTCCAGCCGCGGGCTCGCCATGATCGCGCCGCACCTTCGAGGGCGTTTAGCTCAGTTGGCTAGAGCATCAGCTCGACAAGCTGAGGGTCACAGGTTCGACTCCTGTAACGCCCACCACCTTTCCCTCGAACGTCGTCCCGCGATCGACGCGAGTTGCGGCCCCGAGGCCGTCTGCCGCGGCGGCCCGGAGGGGGTTCCCGGTGTGCAAGCCGAGGCTCTCGGCTCGGTGCCACCGAAGCTTGCCAGGCGATCCGGGAAGGCGCCGCCGGCGGTCTCGAGGCCTTGGCCCGCGTCCGCAGCTGGCAACGCTTGCACCGACCGTTGGGCCGCCGGAGCGGCACTAGCCGGTTCGAGTTGCTTTCGGCACCACCGGCAGGCCGAGCGATTGCCAGGCGTGACCGGGCCGATCAAAGCGGCCACAGGTCGGGTCGTCTGCATGAGCCAACCGCACCGGGTGGCATGGCGCGCTGGCATCTGCCAGCGGCTCGACGGATCAAGCGACCCGGGCGAACCCCTGGCGCTCGCTACGGCTGACGCGCAGGCGCAGCGCCCCGGCGCGGGAGAACCGGATGGCTCTGCCCACGATCGGAGCGAGAATGCAGGAACCGATACACCAGCAGGCGAGCACAGCGGCAACCGTCATGGGAGCCTCGTTGGGGAGACCAGGGCACCCCGCGTTACGCCGGGCCCGTGCACCACCGGTTCGCGAATGTGCCGGAATTGCAGCGATCGGTGCTTTTCCGGGCCGAATCGGCCGGAAAAGAGACCTCGCGTTAGGCCTCCGTTCAGGCGCCGCCGGTCTCGAGGCCGGTCGCCCGGCCCACGACGGCCCGGTCGCCCTGGACCGCGGTTCGTTGCAGGTATGGGTGCAGGCCGCGCAGGCCGCCCAGCTCTTCGCCACCACCGGCTCGCCCGGGACCGCCGTGCACGGTGGCCGGCAGCACCGCCCCGGGCCCGAGGGCCTGGCCGTGGGTCTTCTCGCTGCCGAGCCAGATGCGACCGTGCCACGGCGAGATGCCAGCCACCAGTCGTTCCACGAACGCGCGATCGTCGCTGTAGGCACTGGCGACGAGGCTGCCGCCACCGCGGTTGCACAGGTCGATGGCGGTCTGTACCGCGCCGTCGTAGCCGACGATCGTCGCGCACGGACCGAACACTTCCAGGTCGTGGATACGCGGCGCGCTGGCGTCTCGCGCCCGCAGCAGCGTCGGCGACACGAAGTAGCCCTTGCCCGGCATCGGCTCGGCGCCGCCGAGCACGACCTCGGCGACTTCGGCCAGCTGCCGGATACCGGCCCGGACGTCGCGCAACTGGCTGCTGCTGGCGACCGGCCCCATGCGCACGTCGTTGTCGAGCGGGTTGCCGACCTTGACCGCCTTCAGTCGCTCGACCAGCGCCTCCTGCACCTCGGCGACCAGGGCCTGAGGCACCAGGATGCGACGCACGGCGGTGCACTTCTGGCCGGCCTTCTGCGTCATGTCGACGGTCAGGTTGCCGAGGAACTGCTCCCAGGTGTCGCTGCCGCTCTCGACGTCGGGCCCGAGCACCGCCGAGTTGATCGAGTCGGCCTCGATGTTGACGCGCACGTTGCGGGCGACCAGGTGCGAGTTGCCGCGGATCAGGGCGCCGGTGCGCGCACTGCCGGTCAGCGCCACGGCGTCCATCGGACCGAGCAGGTCGAGCATGCCCGAGATCGAGCCGGGCACGAACTGGAATGCACCCTCGGGCAGGATCCGGCTCTCGACCACCAGCTGGGCGATACGGAACGCGAGCATCGCGCTCGGGGTGCCGGCCTTCTCGATCACCGGCACGCCGGCGAGCAGGGCGCAGGCCATCTTCTCGCCCATGCCCCAGGCCGGGAAGTTGAACGCGTTGATGTGCACGGCGACGCCGGGCCGCGGCGCGAGCACGTGCTGGCCCCAGAACCGTGCCGTGCGGCCGAGCTGCACGCCATCGCCGTCGGCGAGCAGGTTGCCGGCCGGCAGGCCCTCGCCGAGCTTGGCGTAGAACGCCAGCGTGCCCGAGGCGCCGTCGAGGTCGAACTTCGCGTCGCCGCGGGTGTTGCCGCCGTTGCGGCCCGCGATCTCGAGCAGCTCGTCGCGGTGCTCGTGCAGCATCGCCGCGAGTCCCTTGAGCAGCTCGGCGCGCTGCGGAAAGGTGAGCGCGCGCAGGGCCGGGCCGCCGACCTCGCGCGCGTAGGCCAGGGTCGCGGCGAAGTCGACGCCGCCAGGGCGCACCTCGCCGATCACGGCTTCGGTCGCGGGTTCGTAGAGAGGCACCGGGTCGCCGCTGCCGGCAGTCCAGCGCCCACTGACATAGCTCTGCAACGCGATCATGAGGGCGGAAGACGATAGCCCCCGCCTGCCGACGGTGCCAGCAACTGTGCGCCCGCCGGCGCCGGCCCGCTCGGCCGCGCCGGATCTCGGCCGCGACCGCTCACGCCCCGGTGACGAACTGCTGCAGCTCGTGGTAGCGGCGCTGCACCGTCTCCATGTCGGCGCCGGCGATGCGCTCGACGCCGAAGCCCTCGACGGTGAGGCTCGCGGTGACGGTGCCGTAGGCGACGGCCCGCTTCATGTTCCACAGGCTGATCGTGTCACAGGTCGCCAGGTAGCCCATGAAGCCGCCCGCGAAGCTGTCGCCGGCACCGGTCGGGTCGACGACGGCCTCGGTAGGATACGCCGGCAGCGCGTAGTGGAAGAAGTTGGAGAAGACGAAGCAGCCGTGCTCGCCCTTCTTGACGATCACCAGCTTGGGGCCCAGCGCGAGGCAGGCGCGGCCGGCCTGGATCAGGTTCGTCTTGCCGGTCAACTGCTTGACCTCGCTGTCGTTGACGATCAGCCCGTCGATGCGGCGCAGCAGCTCGACCAGGGCGTCCCGATCGCGTTCGATCCACAGGTCCATCGTGTCGGCGACGCAGAACCGCGGCGCCTCCATCTGCTCGAGCACCGAACGCTGGGTCGCCGGGGAGCCGTTGGCGAGGAACACGAACGGCGTGTCCCGGAACGCCGCCGGCACCTTCGGCTGGAAATCGCCGAACGTGTTGAGTTGCACCTCGAGCGTCTCGCGCGAGTTCATGTCCTGCGAGTAGCGACCGTGCCAACGGAAGGTCTTGCCCGGCTTCTTCTCGAGGCCAGTCAGATCGATGCCGCGCTCCTCGAGCAGGCGGCGGTACTGGGCCGGAAAGTCGGCGCCGACCACGCTGACGAGGCGCACCGGCGTGAACAGGCGGGCCGCCAGGCTGAAGTAGGTCGAGGAACCACCCAGGCACTCGGTCGCGGTGCCATGCGGGGTCTCCACGGTGTCGAACGCGGTCGAGCCGACTACGAGCAGGGACATTCGCCGGAGCCTAGCTGCGTCACTGCTTCGGATCCACGTCGTCGTGCTCTTCGAGCTCCACTTCGTGTTCGATGTCGGCGCGCGTGACGCGGTCCTTCTCCAGCAGCACGAACACGCCGCCGAGCAGCGACCAGAAGGTCAGGTGCAGGCGATACAGCAGCGACAGCGCCAGACCCCGCGTGCCCATCGCCTCGGCGGCGTTGGCGACCATCGGCAGGTACTCGGCGCCGTATCGGGCGAACAGGTTCTTGTAGAGCCACTCGCCCACGCCCCAGCCGTTCGGGCCGATCGGGACCGCGCTGACGATGTTGATCACCGGGATCAGCACGAAGTAGGGGAACGCCGGCATGCCGATGCCGAGGGCGAAGCCGACGAGCACGACGCTGAGCACGGACATCACGTGGTTGACGACGCCGGCCAGCAGGCTGGCGATGATCACCCAACGATGGTCGCGGTAGAAGAACACCGCCTGATCGACCAGCTTCAGCAGGTGGCTGACCTTGTGCGGCAGCCGCTCGAGCAGCCACTTGAGGCGCACGAGCTGGCGCAACCGGCGGCTGAACGCGACCGCGCCGAGCACGCCGACGCCACCGATCACCCCCCAGATCGCCAGCGCGATCTCACCGAAACGATCGAACGCGAACAGCACGATCACGGCGCCGAGCAGCGCCAACGAGGCGAGCCCGAGCACACGGTCGACGATCACGGACACCAGCACCTGCACCCGGTGGCCGGGGCAGCGCTTCATGATGTAGATCGCCTTGATCACGTCGCCGCCGGTGGCGCCGGGGACCACGTTGTTGAAGAAGATGCCGATCCAGGTGAAGCGCAGCGTCTCCATCAGCGAGACGTCGGTGCCGTTGACCCGCAGCAGCCACCACCAGCGCGCGCCCGAGATCAGCACGGTCACGAAGTAGCAGAGCGCGCCGAGCACGAACAACAGCGGATCGAGGTTGTGCCAGTAGGTCAGGAAGCCGGGCTCGACGTCCAGCGTGGTGCCGTCCGGCAGCGGACCGCGCACGGCCTGACGTTCGGTCGCGTCGCCTGCGACCGTGTAGAGCACGGGCTCGTCCTTCCACGGCCCCTGGATCGAGACCACCTGCTCGCGCACGACGACCAGCTGCTCGGGTGGCCCGCTGCGGTAGACCAGCCGGTCCTCGAAGTGGATGTCGCGCAGCACCCACCACATCAGGCCGGCGACGAACAGCAGCTTCAGCAGCGTGACCAGGTGCTTGTTCACCGCCACTCTCCCTTCGCTCGCACCTTCGCGCGGGCGATGGCGATCGAGTCCTGCTCGGCCGCGGCTCGTTCGAGCAGGGCGTCGGCGAAGGCGCGGGGCTCGACGCCCAGTTGCCGCAGGTCGGCCGTCGGCACCGGCGCTCCGCCGGCGGAGGCGTTGACGGCGAAGTGGAGCAGGGAACTGACGGGCGTCACGGTGGCGATCGAGATCGAGAGCTTGCCGGTCCCAACCCACAGGTCGTCGCCGTCGCGGCGCACCATCGCCGCGGGTGACATCGCATGCAAGACCTCAGCCGCCTGGGCCGCCAACAGCCGCTGGCGATGCACGGCCAGCAGCAGGTCGGGCGCGGTGAACTCCTCCCAGACGACGTGCACCATGTCGTCGCCGGCGATGCCGGGGCCGTCGAGGTCGGCGAGGTCGGCCATTTCGGCCGCGGCGACGCGGCACGGACCCCGGAACGCGACCAGCGCGTCGCCGGCGATGCCGGTCCGCGCCAGCACCCAGTGGGCCCGCAGCTGCGAGCCGTCGTAGGCGAGGGGGGCGTCGATCCAGTGCGTCTTCATCGTGGCGGGTGCGGCCGGGCGGGCCTCAACCGTGGGCCTGCCGTTCGCGATACCATTCGCGGACCCAGGCGGGATCCGGGTCCAGCGAAGGTCGACCGAGGCACAGCGACAGCGCGGCCATCGCCGGGGTGCGCAGCTTCGAATAGTAGGCCTGTTCGGTCAGGATCGTCTGCGCCAGGAAGTCGACCGGTGCGACGGCCAGGCCGGTCTCGCGACCAGGCAGGCGGACCTCGGTGGTCGCCACTTCGCCGCGCAGCTGGCCGCAGAGGTGGATCAGGCGCAGCTGCACCAGCGGATCAGGGTCGAAGCGCGGCTCGAAGCGCGCCAGTTGCTGCGGTGTGGCCGACATCACGGCCAGCAGCAGCCCGACGCCGCGCGGCCCGGCGAGGCGGCGGATCTGCTCCATCGCGCACAACCGCACCTCGACGTAGCGCGGATCTCGCCCCTCGACGGTGCGCAGCAGAATGCCCTCGATGCAGTGGCGCAGGCCGGCACGCAGCGCGGCCTCGGTCGCGACGCGCGCGAGTTCGTCGCGCTCGGCGCGCTGCAACTGCACGAGGTCCTCGACCAGCAGCAGGCGATCCGTCCACGACGCCAGCGGCCGGGCCGTGAGTTCCTGCAGCGCCGTCGTGTAGCCGGCCCGGTCGGCGGGTCCGAGGTCGCCGCCGCGCTGGTCGGGCCGCCAGCTGGCGATCACCCGGCGCGAGGCATCGTGGCGGTCGGCCGCCAGCGGCACGCCGAGTTGTGCGAAGTCGCCGGCGAACACCGGCAAGGCGAGTTGTTGCGCCACCGCGACCAGACCATCGATCGCCACCACGCGGCTGTGACCGTTCGCGTCGACCTCGGCGAGCCAGCCGCACCGCGTCGTCGCCTGCGCGCACGACAACAGGTCCCCGCCGGTCTCGTCGGGCAGCTCCTGCAGCAGTTCGCGCACGTGCCCGGCCGGGTTGTCGATGTCGTGCACGGCGCTGTAGCCGAACACCGGCCCCAACGCCCAGCGCATCGGCACCAACCAGAACTGTCGCATGTACCACGCGGCAACCGGCGCCCGATCGGCGTAGCGCACCGAACGCACCGGGCCGTCGCCGACGATGGTGACGATGCCGTCGATCTCGTTGACGATCTCGGCGAACGACAGGTTGTCGGCGACCGAACAGGCGCTCGTGCCCAGCAGCGCGCAGCCGGCGATCCACGCGCGAGCCCACGCGCCGCGGCGGTTCGATGGACTGTCAGTCTGCATAACCATCCGGGTGCCGTTCGTGCCAGGCCCAGGCCGTGGCGACGATCTGCTCGAGCGACGAGCGCCGTGCCCGCCAGCCGAGTTCGCGTTCGATGCGCTCGGTGCTGCCGATCAGCCGCGGTGGATCCCCGGGCCGCCGCGCCACGATCACGTGCGGCACGTCGCGGCCGGTTACCCGGGCGCAGGCGGCCACGACCTCGGCGACCGAGGCCCCCGTCGCGTTGCCCAGGTTGAACGCCCGCATGCCGTCGGCACCGTCCATCAGGCTCTGCAGCGCGAGCACATGCGCATCGGCGAGGTCACTGACGTGCACATAGTCGCGGATGCAGGTGCCGTCGGGGGTCGGGTAGTCGTTGCCGAAGATCTCGAGTGGACCGCGCCGTCCGGCGGCAGCCGCCAGGGTCAGCGGGATCAGATGCGCTTCGGGTCGGTGGTCCTCGCCGAGTCGGCACCCGGGATCGGCTCCGGCGGCGTTGAAGTAGCGCAGGGCGACCGAGGACACGCCGTGAGCGCGGCCGAAGTCGTGCAGCAGGAACTCGCAGGCGAGCTTGGTGTTGCCGTACGGGTTGATCGGTCGCTGCGGGCACGACTCCTCGATCGGCAGCCGATCGGGCAGACCATAGGTGGCGCACGTCGAGCTGAAGACGATGCGGCGCACGTCGGCGGCCACCATGGCCTCCAGCAGGTTCATCGTGCCGACGACGTTGTTGCGGTAGTACAGCCCGGGATCGGCGACCGACTCGCCGACGTAGCAGCGGGCGGCGAAGTGCACGACGGCCTGCGGCCGATGGGCGCGCAGGGCGTCGCCGAGCGTCCGCACGTCGAGCAGGTCGACGTCGACGCAGTCGCCACCGAGCAATGCACCGCGATGGCCGGTGCTGAAGTCGTCGAGCACCAGCGTACGAAAACCCGCATCGCGCAGTGCCAGCGCCGTGTGCGAGCCGATGTAGCCGGCCCCTCCCACCACCAGGATCAGCGGCTGCAACGCTGCCTCCAGGCCCGGGCCAGCTGCGCACGCGTCGCCGGGTCGTCCTCGGCGTGCGGCGCCAGGATCGGCCCGTTCTCGACCAGGCCGGCCAGAGCCGCGTGCATCGCCGCGAACGTGGCCGGATCGTCCTCGTGTTGCATGGCGTCGACCAACAGCCCGGTCGCCGCCGCGGGTGCACACGCCGGCGTTCGCTCGGCGGCGAAACGGCGCACGATCGGCGCCACATCGTCGAGGGCCGCGCGACAGAACGCCTCGGCGTCCTCTTGCGGCGGGTCGGCGAGCTGCACAGCCCGTGCGCGTACGGCCGGCGACTCGTCGGCGCAGGCGATCGCCAGCGCCCGGGTGCGGAGGTGCTGCCGCCGCGCGCCGGTCTCCTGGTCGGCGAGCGCGACCAGGTCGCCGAGCAGCCGGATGCGGTCCGAGACGCTGCCGTTGCCGCGCAAGCTCGCCAACAGATCCCGGACCCGCGCTCGCGGCGGCGCGTCGCGCGTCGCGAGTTCGGCCGCGAGGCCCTCGAGGGCGAGCCGGTTGGTGGCGCACCAGGGGTCGTTCGCATGCACCTCCTGCAGGTCGTGCAGGGTCGCCGCGGCGCCGTCGGCATCCCCCACCAGCCACTGCAGCTCCGCGCACTCGAACAACAGGCCGGGGTGCATCGCGGCCGGACCGTGGGCCCGTGCCAACGCCAGCAGCGCGGCGACGGCTGCTGGTCGTTGCCCGAGGTCGCGCAGCAACCCGGCCCGGCACACCTGCAGCGCCGGATCGTCGCTGCGTTGCCGGGCGGCATCGACCACGTCCAGGGCATCGCGGTGGCGCTCGAGTGCCGACAGCAGATCCGCCAATTCGAGCGCCGCCGGCGCCGGGTCGGTCGCCGTCGCCAGTTCCTCGCGCAGCGACCGTTCCAGGGCCGATGCGTCGTAGCTGTCGGCCATGGTCGGCGGCTCCGGCGCTGCCGCCGCATCCATCGCCGTGCGATCCGTCGTCGTGGTCGCAGGTGCGGGACGACCTGCGAGCACGGACTGGCCGCGCACCCCGCCCATTCCCGGCGGGCGCGGCTCGACCTGGGCCGCGCACGCCGACAGGGTCACCAGCAAGAGCAGGCCCATCGGGTCGACCCGGCCACCGTGACGCCACATGCCGGTTCTTGTAGCGCCGCCCCGTCGGCGCGCACGCGCCTTTTCGGATCGGTCCCGCACCGCGCGCGCCCTACGCTGCCCGGCCATGACTGGCAAGCGAACCCGAACCCCGCGGCAGCGCGCGGCGGCACTGCGGCGGCCGACCATGCAGCTGGTCGCCGCGGCCGCCCGGCGCATTGCGCGCGCGCAGCAACGACTGCGACCAGCCGACGTGCGACGCAAAGGCGTCGGCGACTTCGTCACCCGCGTCGACCTCGCCTGCGAACGTGCGCTGCGCCGGCAGCTGACGGCGCTGCTGCCCGAGGCTGGCTTTCTCGGCGAGGAGAGCGACGGGCGGCACGTCGATCACGATTGGCTGTGGGTGGTGGATCCCGTCGATGGCACCAGCAACTACGCGCGCGGGCTGCCGCACTTCGCCGTCTCGGTCGCCCTGCTGCATCGTCGCCGCCCGCTGCTCGCAGTCGTGCACTGCGCGCCCGAGAACGCGCTCTACAGCGCGGTGCGCGGCCTCGGCGCGCGCCGCAACGGCCGCCGCATCCGGGTCCCGACCAGAACCCTCGACGATGCCGCCATCGTCGGTTGCCAGTGGCACCGGGGCCAACAACAGCTCGCGTTCCTGGCCCGATTGCAGCGCCGCGGCAATCGCATCCGCACGTTCGGTTGCACCGTGACGCAGCTCATGGACGTCGCGATGGGGCGCCTCGACGCGAACGTGCAGCAACAAGGCCGCAGCTGGGACATCGCCGCTGCCGGGCTCGTGCTCGAGGAAGCTGGCGGTCGCTTCACCACCTGGAGCGGGGCGCCGGTGTTCCCCTTCGAGGACCTGGCGGTCGGCCATACGCCGAGCGTGGCAGCGGGCCCCAGGATCCACGCTGCCCTGCTCCGGCTGCTGCGGGGCACGCGTCCAGGGCTTGTTGTTTCGCGGCGGTAACGCTGCCGACGGACGGCGTCCGAGGTGCATCGGCGATCGGTCTGCAGGGGCGTTGTGGCATCCATGTGGCGGTGTGGTCCCGGTTTTGCAACGATGTGCCACGACCGGATACGATCGCGTGCCCGCGTCGCCCCTCCCCATGGTGAAGGGCCGGCGCCGATGCCCGCAGCGATCCGGATGCCCGTCCCCATCTCCGGATCGACCCTCTCTAGCAACCGCGCCGTCGCGAATGGCGGCCTTGGAGCCAAACCAATGAAGAAGTTCCTCCTGTCTGGACTGTGCTGCGCGGGCCTGCTCGCGCTGCTGCCGGAAACCGGTCATGCCCACGGCGGCCAGTATCGCGGCCCCGGTGACGTCGTTCCCCCCAGCCCGGGCGGCGGCGGCGGTGGCGGCAACTCCGGCGGTCCGTCCGGCCCGACGACCGGCGGCCCCGCCGGCCCGAGCGCGCCGGCGCCGTCGGGTCCCACGACTGGTGGCGGGTCCGGCCCGACGACCGGTGGCCCCGGTGCCCCGGGTGGCGGACGCGGTCCGACGACGGGCGGTCGCGGGGTGACGATCGAAGACGACCTGACCGAGTGGAAGTTCTGGTGGGAGTTCAACAAGGACCCGTTCATCCGCCTCAGGGACGCGGTGCAGGCCGGTGGCCCGCAGACGGGTAGCGACGACTTCTTCCTCGGCAGCACGCGGCGCAACGAAGCGCGCGATTCGCTGAAGCCCACCGACGAGCAGATCCAGAACGAGATCCTGCCGGCCCTGAAGAAGGCCATCGACTCGACCGAGCAGCGCGACATCAACTCGTCGTGCATGGTGGCGATGGCGAAGATCGGCAAGAACCACCAGGACTTCCGCCTGATCGACGTCTTCAAGCCGCGCCTGCGCAAGCCCGACCAGGAGATCCGCGAAGTCGCGGCGCTCGCGATCGGCATCGCGGCCATCGCCGGCGAGGACGAGGTCAACCTGCTGGTCGACCTCGCGCTCGACCAGCCGAAGGCCCGGGACGCCGCCGGCGGCTCGATCGACTACCGCACGCGCTCGTTCGCGATCTACGGTCTCGGCCTGCTGGCGCACGAGACCAGCAAGACCGAGATCAAGGCGCAGGCGTTCGCGGTGATGAAGCAGCTTCTGGCCGACGACAAGGTCAGCGACCGCAACATGAAGGTCGCGGCGATCAACGCGATCGGCATCCTCAACGTCGGCACCTCGACCGACCAGGACAAGCAGCTGCTCGAGGAGGCGCTGCAGAGCCTCGAGGACTACTACATGAAGGGCCTCGGCGCCGGCGAGCAGCTGATCCAGGCGCACTGCCCCACCGCGATCGCCAAGCTGATCGGCCGCGACCACCCCAGGGCCGATCACTTCAAGCAGCTGTTCGCAGCCGACCTGCAGGAGAAGGGCAAGGTCAAGCGCTCCAGCAACGACATCGCCCGTTCCTGCGCGATGGCGCTCGGCATGCTGGCCAAGCCGTACGACGACAAGGACGCGAAGAAGTGCCCGGACGGCGTCTACAGCAAGCTGCTGCTGGACACCTACCACGACCACAAGGACTCCCAGACCCGCAACTTCGCGGTGCTCGGCCTCGGCCAGATCGGCGGCGAACTCAACCGCGAGGTCCTGCTGAAGGAGTTCGACAAGGGTGGCAAGAACCAGGAGAAGCCCTGGTGCTCGCTGGCGCTCGGCGTCTACTCGTTCAACAAGTACGAGCAGCAGAGCAATGCTCCGCTCGAGACGACGATCGGCACGACCCTGCTCGACGCGCTGAAGCAGAACAAGGACCCCAGCCTGATCGGCGCGCTGGCCATCGGCCTCGGCCTCAGCCGGGCGACGGAAGCGGCGGACCTGATGCGCAGCATGATGGTCGGCAACGTGGCCAAGGAAGAGATGGCGGGCTACCTCTGCATCGGTCTGGCGCTGATGAACGACACCCGTTCGCAGGAGGACATCCGCAACGTCGTCGCGCAGTCGGTGCGCCGTGATCAGTTGCTGCAGCAGGCCGCGATCGCGCTCGGCAAGCTGGGCGACAAGCGGGTCGCCGAAGACCTGCAGAAGATGCTCGCCGCCGAAGAGGGCGGCAACCTGGCCAAGCTGGCGGCGATCTCCTCGGCGCTCGGCTTCATCGGCGACCAGCGCACGATCCAGCCGCTGAAGGAGATGCTGTTCGACTCCAAGCTCGGCGAGCTGTCCCGCGCGTTCGCTGCGGTGGCGCTCGGCGGTGTCGCCGACAAGGAGTCGCTGCCCTGGAACTCGAAGATCGGTACGAACATGAACTACCGCGCTTCGGTCGAAACCCTGACCAATCGGTCGACGGGCATCCTCGACATCCTGTAACCGCGACCCGGCGCGCACCGGCCGCGCCGGTGCAGACGACGAGGGCCTGCGCGGCAGACGCCGCGCGGGCCCTCGTCGTTTCGGCGCGGCCCGCAGGCATGTTCGTTGCACTCGATGGTCATGCACCGACGCCCGACCCTCCATCTTCTGCTCGCGACCACGCTGCTCGCCCTCCCGACCGCAGCGCACGGTGGTCAGTACCGGGGACCCGGCGAGGTGGGAAGCCCCAGCGCGACTTCGAGCGGCGGCAGCAGCGGCGCGGGCGCGGGCTCGACCGGCGGCACGGCGAGCGGCTCGCCGACGACATCGACCGGCGCGAGCGGTCCCACCGCGCCCGCGGGCGGTGCCACGGCACCCACGGGCGGTGCCACGGCCCCCGGAGCGGGCATGCGCGGGGCGCCGCTCGATGACGACCTCACCCGCTGGGAGTTCTGGTGGGAGTTCGGCAAGGACCCGTACCTGCGGCTGCGCGATGCCGTCGACGCGGGCCGACGCGCCGTCAGTCCCGAAGACGCGCTGTTGAACCCGCGCTTCCACGATCGCCGCCGGGCCATCGAGCGCCCCACCGAGGCGGACCTGCAGCGGGTGGCAGACAGCCTGGCGCGCACCCTGCAGCAGGCTGCCGATCGCGATACGGTGTCTGCCTGCCTGGTTGCGCTCGGCAAGATCGGGCGTGATGGCCGCGACTGGAAGCTGTTCGACAGCGTCGTGCCGTTCCTGGCCCGGAACGATCAGGAACAACGCGAAACGGCGGCGCTCGCGCTCGGCATCGCGGCCCGCGGCGACGACGAGAGCCTGACGCTGCTCGCCGACCTGGCGCGCGACGCCGACGCCGCGCGGCGGCTGTCCGGACAGACCGCGGTCAACGAGCGGACGCGGGCCTTCGCCGCGTTCGGCCTTGGCCTGCAGCTGCGCGAGTTGCGCCGGCCGGCGGCCGCCTTCCGCACGGTCACCGGGCTGCGCGCACTGGTGGCCGATCGTGCGCTCGGCTGGAACCTGCGGGTCGCGGCGATCGAGGCGCTGGGGCTGTTCCCCGGCGACTGGGACGGCGTCGCGCCGCACGCGCTGCGGCAGGGCATCGTCGACGAACTCGGTGCGTTCTACCTGGCCGCGGCAGGGCCAGGCGAGCAGCTGGTCCAGGCGCACGTGCCGCCGATGCTCGGCCGCCTGCTGGCGCTCGACGATCCGGCGACCGCGCGTTGGCAGCAGGTGTTCGCCACGGACCTGGCGCGCGACCTCGACGGTGCCGTCGCCGCCGATCCGCGCGGCAAGAGCAGTCCGCACATCGCGCAGTCCTGCGCGCTGGCGCTCGGCAGCCTGTGCCAGCCGTGGGACGGCGACGACAGCGCCGACGCTGCCACCTGCGAGTTGCTGTGGCGCGTGCACCGGCAGCACCGCGACCAGCAGACCCGCTCGTTCGCGCTGCTCGCGCTGGCGCGCATCGGCGGCACTCGGGTCCGCGATCGCATGCTCGCCGGGCTGCCGCAGGCAAGCGCCGCCATCGAACTGCCGTGGTACGCGATCGCGCTGGGGGTCTGGTCGGCGCGGCGGCTGGAGAGCGGCCTCGCGACCGGTGCGGCCGTCGACATCGACCGCGGTGTCGCCGACGCCCTTCGCGCCGCGTTCCGCGCCGCGCGCACGCCGGCGGCGATCGGTTCGCTGGGCCTCGCCCTGGGTCTGATGCAGGACGTGGAGTCCGGGGCCGCGGTGCGCTCCGCGCTGGTGCAGAACGCCCACCGCGACGACCTCGCCGGCTACCTGGCCCTCGGTCTCGGGCTGATGGGCGACCACGACGCCACCGGCGAGGTGCGCGCGCTGGTCCGCGCCTCGGTGCGACGACCGCAGGTGCTGCAGCAGGGTGTGCGCACCCTGGGCCTGCTCGGCGACTTCACGGTCGTCGACGAGCTGTGCCAGCAACTGCAGCATCCCGAACCGAGCCTGCTGCGCCTGTCGGCGGTGGCGGCCGCGCTGGGCCAGATCGGCGATCGCCGCAGCCTGGAACCGCTGCTGGCGATGCTCGACGACGAGCGCTTGACCCCGCTGACCCGCGCCTTCGCGGCGGTGGCCCTCGGCACCGTGTGCGATCCCGCGCCGTTGCCCTGGAACGCAGCCTACGCGACCACCACCAACTACCGCGCGGCGACCGAGACGCTGACGGACGGAGCCGCCGGCATCCTCGACATCCTGTGAGCCAGGGCCAGCAACGCCAGCAGGCCGCCGACGGCCGCGACCTGCAGCCAGCGCAGTTCGAGCGCCACCCGATCGGCAGCTGCGATCGGTTGCAGGTCCTCGCGCGCGGTCGCGAGCTTGTGGCGTAGGCGTACGGCCGCGTCGGGGTCGACGGGCAGCCGCAAGGCGTCTTCGTATTCGGCCACCGCGCTCGCCAGCTGCCGCAGGGACCAGCGGGCATCGCCGGCGAGTTCCCGCAGGTAGGGTGTGGCGGTGCGGCTGCGACCGACGGCGATCAGCACCTCGGCCCACTGGCGGGCCTGCCCATGCGCAAAGGCCGCCATCTCGGCCCCCGCGGGCTCCATGGCGCCGGTACACACGATCGCCCGCCCGCTGTCGTCGCGCCGCAGGTAGCTGTCGTGCAGCTTGCGATCGAGCGCGGGGCGATCGTCGACCAGCACCTCCCCACCGCCGCTGACATCCGTCCACACGCCGACCTGTGCCGACGCCGCCACGATCTGCTGCCACGCAGCGGCGTCCACCTCCGGCAGCCGTTCCGCGCCGAAGCGGAACTGCTGCAGGGTCGCCGGCTGTGGCGCGTCACCGTTGCGCGCGACGACCAGGAAGTTGCGCGATGCCGGCACGCGCAGGGCCAGCGCGTGGCCGAACACGGCGGCCATCGTCGTGCCGATCGAGCGCAGCACGGGATCGTCGTCGCGCAGGGCACCGACGTTGCAGGCCAGCACGCCGTTGGGCAGCAACCGCTGCCGCGCCAGCGCGAAGAACTCGCGGCTGGCGAGATGTGCCGGCACGTAGACCTGATGCGCATAGGCATCGACGTGGATCACGTGCCACCGGGTGTGCGCTCGGGCGAGGAACACGCGGCCGTCGACCGTGAAGTCCTCGCCGGGCGCCTGCAGCGGGGAGAAGAACTGTCGGCCCAGTTCGCGACACTCCGGGTCGATGTCGACACCGTCGACGACGGCTCCCGGGTGCACACCGGCGTAGACCGCGCGCAGCGATCCTGCGGCATCGCCGACCGACAGGACCCGCAGGTCGGCCGGGCGCGCGCCGTCCCCGGCCAGCAGCGGCGCGATGGCGTGCCAGTCGTAGTAGGCGCCGCCGGTCAGCGCCGAACCCTCGACGTAGACCGAGTGGAACGAGTCGAGGCCTTCGTTGACGACCAGCAGCGTGTGCCGCGGTTGGTCCGTCGGCCGCGTGCGCTGCACCTGCAGGAACTGGTAGCGGCTCTCGCGTTCGGCCAGCAGTTCGCGGCCCGCGGGCGCCGGGCGCAGCGGACCGCGCGGCGCCAGCGCCGCCGCTGCCACGATCGTGAGCACCAGCAACCCGGCGGCGCGCAGCGGGGGCCGCTGGGCCGTGGCGACGGCAGCGAGCACGAGCAGCGCGCCGGCGATGGTGCTCGCGGCCCGGCAGCCGAACTCGGGCACCAGCCAGTGCGTGGCGGCGAACGTGCCGACCAGGCTGCCCAGCGTGCCAGCCGCGCCGAGCACCCCGGCGGCACGGCCGACGGCGATCGCACCGCGCACGACCACGGTGATCAACAGCGGGGAGACGGCGCCGAGCAGCAGCATCGGCGGCCCGAACAGCACCGCGGTCGCGACGAACGAACCACGCACCAACGCCGACATCGCCGCGTCCAGCGGCAGATCGGCCGGCAACAGCCAGCCACCGAGCGGGCCGGCGACGAACGGCGCCAGCGCCAGCCAGGCGCCGGCGGCGACGAGCAGGCGCCACAGCCACTGCACCGCCTCGGTACGGGCCGCGAGCCGGCCGCCGAACCAGGCGCCAGCCGCCAGCGCGGCCAGGATGATGCCGATGACGTTGGTCCAGACGTAGGCGCTGTCGCCGAAGTGCGGCGCGAGCAGGCGCACGGCCGTCAGTTCCGCCGCCATCACGCCGAAGCCGGTCAGGGCGGCCGCCGCGATGCCGCGGCCGAGCGGCAACCCACCGACGGCAGCCGGTGCGACCGCTGCGGCGGTCACTGCTTCTTGTCGCCGGCGTCGGCGTCGGCAGCCGGCTTGGGCACGACGCTGTGGTACATCACCGGGAACAGGTAGTCCCAGTCCCGGCGCTTGTCCATGCGATCGGCCATGTCCCGGAACGAGCGCACGCGCTTCTCGGTCACGGCCTTGTCGTTGACGACCACCGTGAATTCCTTGTCGAGGTCGACGAGGTCGTCGTTGAGATACAGGACGAAGCTCTCGATGCCGCGCGCGGTCACCGTGATGCGGTTGTTGGCCCGATCGGCCTTCACCTCGATGCGCGGCCGCGCCTCGAGCGGCGCCCCCAGCATCGGCTCCGCGCGGTCGATGTCGACCCAGTAGGCGCGATTGTAGCGATCGTGGTTCGGCTCGATCACGACGCGCATCGGCGTCATGTTGCGGGTCCGGGTCGCGAGCCATTGCTCGATCGCCGCCGTGGCTTCCTTGTGCGGGTATTCGTCGGTCGTGTCGATCACGGTCACGCTGCCCGGCGTGATGGCCTCGAGTCGCTGCTTGAGGCCGTCGACGACGGCGGCGTTGGCAGCGGCCTTCAGCATCAGCACCGGAATGCCCAGCAGGCTGCCGAGGCGGATGTCGTCGACGGCGACGGGTTCGCGCAGTACGACGCCCGCGAAGCGATCCGGGAAGATGGAGACGAAACGCAGTCCGTAGCCGCAGTTGCCGCGGCCGCAGTCGAGGAAGAGCCGCCTGCGATCCACGTTGTGGCTCGCCATCACGCGCGCCCAGCCGGCGAACACCGTGCTGTTGCGGCGGAACTCCTCGGCCTCGGCTCCCTCACGCGTGAAGTCCGGGACCGGGTCCATCTCGAGGCCGTTCGGGATCTGCGGCACGATGAAGATCGTGTCGTTCATCGCCGGCGTCTTCTCCCACGTCTCGGCGAAGTAGTCGGCCGGCTTGGCCCAGGTCGCCTCGCCCGCCTGCGCGGTCGTGCCTGGCAGCACCACGATGGTGCGCGTCGGCACGTCGGACTTGTAGCTCTTGGGCAGCAGGAAGCTGAAGTCGACGCCGTCCTCCTTGACGGTGTCCTTGCGCAGTTGGCCGAGCGAGAAGGTCGGTCGGTCGATCTCGAAGCAGTTGTCGAACACCGCGCGCAGGTCGGGCATCGACGCCATCAGGTTGCCGTTCTTCTCCTCGAGCTTGTTCCACTCCTTGTCGAAGTCGTCACGGGCCTTCTCGCGCCGCTTGCTGGCGCGGTCGCGGTCCTTGAGCCCGGTCGCGGCGTCGTAGGCCGCGTTGGCGCTCAGATACTTGACCAGCTTGTTGCGCAGCGACGCCTGCTCGGCCGGGGTCAGCTTCGGATCGCTGGCCGCCGCGGTGGCTTCCTGGGCCGGCGCCGCAGGCGGCGGATCCCCCTGGGGGGCCAGGACGGCGAGCGGGGCCAGCAGCAGTGAGACCAGTACGGACATCGGCATTCCTTGGTAGCGGTCGACGGCGCGACTACGGCACCGGGGCGAGGGGTGTGCACACGGTATCGGACCACCGCTCCGGGGACCACTGCCGCCGGCGTCTCGCGGCCGGTCGCGCCGGTCAGACGAACACCACGGTGCGGTCGCCGGCGACCACCTCACCCAAGGCGAACGGCTCTTCGCCGGTGTCCCGCAGCGACCGCTCGACGACCGCAACGTCCTTGGGTCGCACGAACAGCACCATGCCGACCCCCATGTTCAGCACCCGGTAGGCCTCCGCGCGCGCCACCTTGCCGCGGCCGACGATCAGTTCGCAGATCGGCAGGCGCGGGATCTGCCGCGCGTCGATGCGCACCCCGGCACCGGGTGGCAGACTGCGCGGCACGTTGTCCGGCAGGCCGCCGCCGGTGATGTGGGCCATCGCCGTCAGCTGGCCGCGCTGCACCAGCGGCAGACACGCTCGCAGGTAGCTCCGGTGCACCGCCAGCAGGGCGTCCGCCACGGTCTGACCGCCGAGCTCGGGCGGCCGGTCGCCGAGCTTCAGCCCTGCGTCGCCGAACAGCACCTTGCGCGCCAGCGAGTAGCCGTTGGTGTGCAGGCCGGAGCTGCGCAGCCCCAGCAGCCGATCGCCGACCTTGACGCGCGTGCCGTCGAGCAGCTGCTCGCGGGCCACGCTGCCGACGATCGTGCCGGCGATGTCGACCTCGCCTTCGCGGTAGACGCCGGGCATCTCGGCGGTCTCCCCGCCGATCAGCGCACAGCCGTTCTCGCGGCAGGCCTTGGCGAGCCCGTCGATGATCTGCTGGACCAGCGGCGGCTGCATCGGCGCCATCGCGATGTAGTCGAGGAAGAACAACGGCCGCGCGCCCTGCACCAGGATGTCGTCGACGCAGTGATTGACGAGATCTTCGCCGACCGTGCGCATGTCGCCGTGTTCCCGGGCGATCATGACCTTGGTGCCGACGCCGTCGGTCGAGGCGACGAGCAGTTCGCCCGCGGCACCGACCGCGCCGGGGTCGAACAGGCCGCCGAACATGCCGACGTCGCCGACCACGCCGCGGGTGTAGGTCGAGCGGATCGCCGCGGTCGCGCCGGTCACCGCCGCGTACTTCTTGTCGATGTCGACACCCGCGCGCTGATAAGCGGAGGAAGCGTCACTCAAGGTCAGGGCTCCGATGTGGCGCGGAATGCCCGACGCCGTTCCGGCCCATCATCCAGAGCCGCTGCTCGCACGGCAACCTTCTGCTGGCGGTTGGATTCCACGCGCCACCGGTCCATGATCGCGGCGTGCCCAGACGCCGTGTCGCCATTCTCGGTTGCACCGGGTCGGTCGGCCGGCAGGCATTGCAGGTCGTCACCGAACATCCGGAGCAGTTCGAGGTCGCCCTGCTGGCCGCCCACACGTCGGCCGCGGGGCTGGCGGCGGCGGCGGCGGCGCATCGCCCCGCGGTCGCCTGTCTCACCGGCAGCGACAGCGCGCCGGAACTGCCCGCCGGCACGCGGTTCTTCGCCGGCGCCGACGGCCTGCTGGCAGCGCTCGACGCCAGCGCCCCGGACCGGGTGCTGAACGCCATCACCGGCGCCGCCGGCCTCGCCGCCTCGGCCTGGACGCTGCGCACCGGCCGCACGCTGCTGCTGGCGAACAAGGAGTCGCTGGTCGCCGCCGGGCCGTTCCTGATGGGTCTGGCCAGGCAGACCGGCGCCACCGTGCTGCCGGTCGACAGCGAACACTGCGCGGTGTTCCAATGCCTGCACGGCGAGAACCCGCGCGCCGTGCGCCGCATCTGGCTGACGGCGTCGGGCGGACCGTTCCGCGAGCGGCCGCTCGACACCTTCGCCGCGGTCACCACCGACGAGGCCCTGCGGCATCCGACCTGGAACATGGGGCCCCGCATCACCGTCGGCAGCGCGACGATGATGAACAAGGCGTTCGAGGTGCTCGAGGCGCACTGGTTGTTCGGCCTGGCCTCGAACGCGATCGAGGTCGTCGTGCATCCCCAGAGCATCGTGCATTCGATGGTCGAGTTCTGCGACGGCTCGATGCTGGCGCAGTGCGGCGTGCCGGACATGCGCGTGCCGATCCGCTACTGCCTCGGCCATCCGGAGCGGCTGCCGGCGACCTTCGAACCGTTCGATCCGGTGCGCTGGCGCAACCTCGAGTTCCTGCCCGTGGACCACGAACGCTATCCATCGATCCCGCTCGCCTACGACGTGCTGCGGCTCGGCGGCGACTCGGGCGCGGTGCTCAACGCGGCCGACGAGGTCGCCACCGCGGCGTTCCTCGCCGGCAGCCTGCCGTTCCCGGCGATCACCGACATCGTCGCACAGGCGGTGCGCAACCGCGTGCCGCGACAGATCCGCTCGCTGCAGGACGCGCTCGATGCCGATGCAGAGGGGCGGCGCGCGGCGACCGCCGCCGTCGCCGCCCATGGGGTCGCGCGGTGATCGCATGACGGCTCGTACAACCTGATGGAAGTCGGCAACATCCTCCTGGCAGCCGTCGGCATCGGTCTGCTGATCTTCATCCACGAGCTGGGGCATTTCCTGGCGGCGCGGCTCGCGGGCGTGCGCGTCGAGATCTTCTCGCTCGGCTTCGGTCCGCGCGTGTTCGGGGCCGCCTGGCGCGGGACCGATTTCCGGGTCTCGCTGGTGCCGTTCGGCGGCTACGTCATGGTCGCCGGGCAGGACCCCGGCGACCGGCGCTACCCGCGCAGCGAGTCGCTGTGGGCGAAGAGCGCCGGCCAGCGCGCGCTGTTCTGGTCCGGCGGCGTGCTGATGAACGCCCTGTTCGCGCTGCTGGTGTTCCCGCTGGTGTTCCGCGCCGGCGTGTCGTTCGAGGCGCCGGTCATCGGCCAGGTCGACCATGGCGGTGCGGCCTGGGAAGCCGGGCTGCAACCCGGCGATCGCGTCGCGGCGATCGCCGGCAAGTCGATCTACGCGATCGACAACCTGATGGTGGAGGCAGCGCTGGCCGGCGGCCGGCCGGTCGCGCTCGAGATCGTCGCCGCCGACGGCAGCCGGCGCGTGGTGACGGCGACCCCGCAGTTCGATGCGGCGGCGGGCCTGTTCGGGCTCGGCATCCGACCGGCGATCGACCCCGAGCCGCCCACCATCGTCGTCACGGCCGACGGTCCGGCCGCAGCGGCCGGCCTGCGCACCGGCGACCAGCTGCTCGCGGTCGACGGCGAGGCGACGGCTCCGTATCTGCCCGATTCGTTGGCGCCCGGCGTGCCCGCGACGGTCGCGGTCCGGCGCGCCGGCGAGACGCTGCAGGTCACGGTCACGCCACGACCGCTGACCGAAGGCGTGCCGCCGCGCATCGGTGTGCGCGCCATCTCGCGCGTCGTCAAGGGTCTGCGACCCGGCAGCGCGCTGGTCGAGCGCCTCGGTCTGCAGCGCGGCGACATCGTGCTCGCGATCGACGGCGCGCCGTTCCTCGGTGGCGATCTCGCGGTCGCTGCCGACGGCCCACCGCGCACGCGCTGGCTGGTCGAGCGAGCCGGCCAGCGCGTCGTGCTCGAGCAGGCGGCCACGGCGGCGGAACGCGCGGCGCTGGTCGACCACGTCGCCCTGACGATCGACCCGAAGTCGTTGCTGGTGGCGCCGACCGACGCCGGTCCGGCGGCGGCAGCCGGCCTGCGGGCCGGCGATCGCATCGTGCGGGTCGACGACCGCGTGATCGCGACCTGGCCCGAGCTGGTGGCGACCGTCGAAGCGGCCGACGGCCGCCCGCTGCACCTGCAGGTGCTGCGGCTCCCCGTCGACGCCGCCGAAGACGCGCTGGCACACGACGCCGGTACGCCCGTCGAACTGGTCGTCGCGCCGCGCCGCGAGCCGCTGCCCGACCTCGGCTTCGACGTGCGCCTGCTGCACCTGCAGGACGAGATCAAGGCCGAGTCGATCGGCGCGGCGGTGCGCCTCGGCACCGTCTGCTCGCTCGACCTGGTCAAGCAGCTCTACGTCACCCTGAAACGGCTGATCACCGGTGACGTCGCGGCGAAGAACCTCGGCGGCATCATCCGCATCAGCCAGGTCAGCTACCATGCCGCGCAACGGGGCGCGAGCTGGTTCTGGTACTTCCTGGCGCTGCTGAGCGTCAACCTCGCCTTCGTCAACCTGCTGCCGGTGCCGGTGCTCGACGGCGGCTACCTGCTGTTCCTGTTGATCGAGAAGGTCAAGGGCTCGCCCGTCAGCACCCGGGTGCTCGGCTACAGCCAGATCGTCGGACTGGTGTTCGTGCTGCTGCTGGTGTTGTTCGTCACCTACAACGACATCTTGCGGTTGCTGTAGACGCCGCGGCGCCGTCGAATCCGGCGGTGCCTGCCCTGCTCCCCCTGCTGCGTCTGCTGCGCGTCGGCACCCTGTTCTCCCCCGCCGCCGACGTCGTCGCATCGCTGGCGATGCTCGGCCTGCCGTGGAACGCCGACGCCATCGCGGCGATCGGCGCCAGCGTCGCGCTCTATGCGGCCGGCATGGTCTGGAACGACGTCGCCGATCGCCGCCTCGATGCGGTGCAGCGGCCCGAGCGGCCGCTGCCACGCGGCGACCTGTCGCTGCCGTTCGCGATCGGGCTCGGCGTGTTGTTGCTCGCGGCCGGCATCTACGTGTCGCCCTGCCGCGGCCACCACGCCACGATCGCCGCGCTGGTGCTCGCCTACGACTTCGGCAGCAAGCGGGTGCTGTGGCTCGGTGCGCTCGTCATGGGCACGCTGCGGGCGCTGAACCTCGCCACCGGGCTGGCGATGGCCGGCGGGGAACTGGCGCCCGAACTGGCCGTCGCCGTGCGCGTCGCCTGCGGCTGCTACGGCATCTACATCACCGCCGTGACCGTGCTCGGCATCTTCGAGGACACGCCGCGGGTGCGCGGCCGGGCGGTCGCATCCGTCGCCGCGGCTCCGCCGCTGGCGGCGTTGTGCGGCCTCAGCGCCGTGCAGGGCGGTCTCTGGCCGGCGCCGGCGCTGGCCCTGCTGCCGATCCTGTGGTTCCTGCGCCGCAACGCGCGGCAGCGCGACTGGAACCAGGCGGCCATCCGGCGCTCGATGCTGCACCTGCTGCTCGGCACGATGCTCTACACGGCCCTGCTGACCCTGGCCGCGGACCGGCCTTGGCAGGCGCTGGCGATCGTGCTGGCGATCGTGCCGGCGCGGTGGATCGCGCGCCGCATCAGCCTGACCTGACGCCGCGCCGGCGGCGATCAGGCCCTGGCCTGCAGGTTCTTCAGCCGCGTCTGCCAGGCGGCGCGCGCTTCGTCGCGCGTCATCGTGCCCTGGTGCACCAAGGCCTTCAGCGCCGACTTGAAGCGCTCGAGCTCCGCGTCGGGCTTCGGTTCCGCCGCCGGTCCGGTGTGGGCCGGCTCGACCGGTTCCGCCTCGGCGCCGGCCGACGCGGCCTCGTCGTCGGCCGCGGCCGTGGCGACGCCGGCGTCGGCGGCTGCGCCGGTCGCGGCCGCGTCGTGCTCCTGCACCGCCGCCACCAGGTGCTCGTCGATCGGCATCGTCGGCTCGGTCTCGACGGCCTGGGCGCCGACCTGCGCGCGGAACTCGCGGCGCACATCGTCGACGTCGGTCTCGAACGGGTCCTGGCCGATGTGCTTGTCGCCGAGTTCGGCCGTGCCTTCCCAGCGGAACTCGTCGAGGCTGTCGCCGACGATGCGCGCCACCCGCGGCTCCATCTCGGTCGAGGCGACCGGCGGCCGCCGCTGCTGCAGCACGGCGACGACGAACGAGTTCATACGTGCCAGCGCGTCGATCAGGAACGACTCCATCTCCTGTTCGACGCGGGCGCCGGCCGCCTGCTCGGCATCGCGCGCGAAGTTCTCGACGATGCCGGCGGCCTGACGCGTGGCACTGGCGAAGAACTCGTGCACCTCCCGGGTCAGGCGCTGCTCGAGCACTTCCTTGGCCTCGACCTCCTCGAGTTCCCGCAGCGCCTTGTTCTCGTAGCCGAGTGTGCTGGGCGCCGGTCCGAGCTTGGCGCGCATGCGCTGGCGCTCCTTCCGGAAGTCGTCGAACTGGTCGTTGCTCCGCAGGCTCATGGTCTCCCTCCGCGGCGCGCCGATCCGGCGTCGCCACGGCTCTTATCGAGCCTCGGGACCCGCACCTTGACGCCAGCGAGCGACCATTTCCCGCAGCAGGACCAGCGCGGCCGGACGTTCCATTGGCGTGGGCGCTTCGTCGGCGGCCGCGTGCACGGCGCGCAGCAGCGCGCCGAGCTGCGGACCGGGCGGCACGCCGAGGGCCAGCGCATCGGCGCCGGTGACCAGCGGTGGTGCCGCGGGCGGCAACGCCGCGAACTCCGCCGCGGCGAAGTCGTGGATCTCGAGTTTGCCGTGGCTGCCGAGGCAGTCGGCGCGGTGGAAGGCGAGATGGGTCGCGAAGTGCGGCGACCGCATCCAGGCCTCGCGGCGCCGCGGCCGCATCTGCGGCAGGCTCGCGAAGCGGATGTGGTCGCGACAGACCTCGACCACGACCTCGCGCAACTGGTTGCACGCGTGCAGACGCCGCAACACCGCGTCGGCCATGCGCGCCGACAGCTGGTCGTGGCCGTCGAAGCGGATGCGGTCCTCGGCCTGCCGCCAGGTCGCCGGCTTGCCGATGTCGTGCAGCACGGCGCTCCATGCCAGCGCGGCGTCACCGGCCGGTACCTGGTCGAGCACCAGCGCGACGTGCGTCAACACGTCCCCTTCCGGGTGGTACTCCGGCGGCTGGCTGACGCCGTCCAGCGCCGCGACCTCCGGCAGCACGACGGCGGCGAAACCGAGCTCGACCAGCAACCGCAGCGCGCGGCCGCGGCCGTGGCTGGTGAACGCGTCCGTCAGCTCGGCCAGCAGCCGCTCGACCGACAGCCGGGACAGGTCGCCGGCCCGGGCCATGGCGGCGGTCGCCGTCGCCGGATCGACGTCGAGTTCGCAGCGCGCGGCGAAGCGCAGCAGCCGCAGCAGCCGCAGCGAGTCCTCGGCGAAGCGCCCCGCCGGCTCGCCGATGGTGCGCAGGACCCGGCGCCGCAGATCGGCGAGCCCGTCGCACGGATCGAGCACCTGCCGCCCGTCCGGTTCGAGGTAGAGCGCGTTGACGGTGAAGTCGCGCCGCACGGCATCGGCCTCGATCGACGTCACGAACTCGACCTGCCGCGGGCGCCGCTGGTCGGCGTAGCCGGCCTCGCGCCGCAGGGTCGTGATCGTCAGCGGCACGGCGGCGCCGGGCAACGCCGCGACGCCGAACTGCGCGTCGCGCAGATCGACGCCCGGCACCAGGCCCTGCACGGCGGCCGGCCGCAGGTCGGTGGCGATGTCGAAGTCCCGCGGCGCGCGGCCGAGCAGCAGGTCGCGCACCGTGCCGCCCACCAGCCAGGCGCGGCCCGCGGTCGACAGGCGGCGCAGCACGTCGTGCACTTCGCGCGGCAGCGTGGCGGCGGGTTCGATCCTGGCAACGTGCATCGTGCCGCACCATACTGCGCCGCATGCAGAATTGGCGGCGGCGTGGCATCGGCACACCAGCCGGGTGGTACACGGCGATCGGCGTGTTGATGCTGGCCGGCAGCATCTGGGTGCCGTTCCTGACCGCCGAGCGCACCGCGCGCGTCGAGCAGCGCGCCGACAGCATCGCCGAACGCCTGCTCGGGGCCAGCAACGAATGGGCAGGCCGGCTCGATGCCGACGCGATCGAGGTCGTGCTGGCCCGCTTCTACTGCCTGGCGCTGCGGGACGGCGTCTTCCTCAACGACCTCGAGGTGGTGACGCCGCCGCTGCCCGGCACGCTGCTGACCCTGCGCAACAAGCACTACGCGTTCCACCTCGCGGCCTCGCCGCCGGACCCGACGGCGATCGTCGGGCGCGACAGCGAGCCGGCCTACGAGGCCCTGGCCTGGCCGCTGGGCGTCGCCGGCCCGGGCCACAGCGCGTTCCTCTACTGCGACGACGCGCCGCCGGCCTACACGCGCAACCTCAGCGCCGGCTACGTCGGGCTCGGCTCGCGCCGGCCGCAGCCCGGCCGCAGCCACCGCCGCGCGACCGGCGTCGCGACCGAGGCGTTCTACCGCAGCTTCGACGACGAGCGCTGGATCCTGTCGGCACCGACGCGGTAGTGCCGGCGGGCATCAGCGCCGGCGCGGCGGCGGGCCCTCGGGCTCCGGCGGCAGGCGGTCGCGCAGTCGCCGCAGTTCGCCGGCGAGGTCGGAACGTGCCAGCCGCCGGGCGACGAGTTCGGCTTCGTCGAGTTGCTCGCCGCGCAGCCGCCGGCGTCCGTCGGTGCCGGCCGCCAGTCGTCGCAGGGCGCCGAACAGGGTCTCCGCCTCGGCGCGCGCGGCGTCGACCCGGCCGGTGTCCAACAGCAGCAGCGTCAGCGCCGAGCGCGTGCCGATCGCGGCCAGGGCCAGGCGCAGGTCGACGACCTTGTCGTCGGCCGCCAGCGCGTCCTCGATCGCCATCGCCGCCCGCAGTTCGAGTTCGGCCTCGTGCCGCAACACCTCGGCCCGGTCGGGGTTCGCGGCGGCGGCGCGCAGCAGCTGGCGACCCAGACTCGAAGCGACCCGGGCCCGCAGCCCGCGGTACTCGAGCACGTTCGGCTGCTGCGCCACGAGGCGCTCCGCGTGCTCGGCCGCTTCGCCCAGGCGCTCGATCGCGGTCGCGATCGCGCTGGGGTCGTCGGGCGCGAACGGTCGCCCGTCGGACCACAGCGCCTCGCACAATTCGTAGGTGAACTGCTCGGCCTGCGGATGCTCGGCGACGAGCTGCCGGAAGATCGTGATCGCCGCCTGCCGGTCGGCCTCGCCGCGCCCGCTGCGGCGGCCGGACTCGAGCAGGCAGCGGGCCTGCAAGGCCCGGAACTCGGGATTCTGCGGCTCCTCGCGCAGCAGGTCGGCGAGGATCGCCTGTGCCGCCGACAACTCCTGCTGCGCCTCCGCGCGCACGCGGTCCCCGGGTCGCTCGCCGCCCGGTCGTTCGCCGCCGGGCCGCTCCGCCCCCGCGCGTGCGTTCGGACCGCCGGCGGGGCCCGGACCGGGCCGACGGGCGATCAGGAAATGGGCCTGCGCGCGCTCGAACCGCAGCGATCGGTTGTCGGCGACGTCGTCGGCGCCGAGCAGGTCCAGCGCCACGCGGAAGCGCTGCACGGCCTCGCCGGGCCGGCCCCGCCGCTGTTCGATCTGGCCATAGTCGACGTGCACCCCGGCCAGCTCGCGCCGCACGTCCCGATCCTCGACCAGCAGGAACCGCGACAGCGCTTCCAGGTAGCTGGTCGCCGCCGCGTCCAGATTGCCGAGCCGGGCCTGGATCGCGCCGACGCGCCGGTGGGCGCGCGCGGTCTCGAAGCGCAGCGACTGGCTGCTCTCGTTCGCGGTCGCGAAGCGATCGTAGAACTGCAGCATCTCCTGCAGCAGCTCGACGTCGCGCGGCTCGACGACCGTGCGCGCGACGACCGTCTGTTCGCCGGTGTCGGGATCCTCGTCGACCGCCAGCGCCGGGTCCCGGCCGACCAGCGCGTCGAACAGCTCGCCGAAGGCCGCGAGCGTCAGCTTCAGGTTGCTGGCCACCAGTTCGCTCTGTTCCGCCGCGACGGCCGCCGAACGGCGCGCCTGGGCCAGCGCGACCTCGACCTCGCGCGCGCGGTCGTCGGCTGCCTGCGCCGAGACCTTCGCCTGCGCCAGCGCGTCGACGGTGATGCCGTAGGCGACCCAGCCGGTCACGCCCGCGGCGACCACGGCCAGCACCGTGCACGCCGCCAGCGCGGCGACCGTGCGGTTGCGGCGACACCAGCGCAGCAGCAGCTGGGCCGCGTTGTGGCGCCGTGCGGCGATCGGCCGGTCGTCGAGGAACGCCTGCAGGTCCTGCTGCAGCGCGGCCGCGTCGCGGTAGCGGTCGCGCGGATCGCGCGCCATCGCCCGCTCGACGATCACGATCAGGTCCTCGGCCAGGTCCGGACAGCAGCGGCGCAGCGGCGTCGGCCGGAGCGTGCGGATCTGCTGCATCAGCTCGCTGCGCGTGCGGCCGGCGAACGCGGCCCGCAGCGCCAGCAGTTCGTACAGCGTGACGCCGAGCGCGTAGACCTCGCTCTGCGCGTCGTAGTGGCCGGCGAACTGCTCCGGCGCCATGTACTGCAGCGTGCCGAGCAGGTCCGAGGAGTGCGTCAGCCCCTCGGCCTCGAGCGCCTTGGCCAGTCCGAAGTCGGTGACCCAGACGTGGTCGCCGTGTGCCAGCAGCAGGTTGGCGGGCTTGATGTCGCGGTGCAGGGTGCCCTGCTCGTGCGCGTACTGCAGAGCGCTCGCGGCCTCGGCGCCGATACGGGCGACGAAGCGCGCCCGCTCGCGCCAGGCGGCCGCATCGGCGGGCGGAGTCTCGGCGTGCTGGTGGCGCCAGTGGTCGAGGCTCTGGCCGTCGATGAACTGCATCGCGTACCAGTGGAAGCCGTCGCTCTGGCCGCTGCCGAACACCGGCACGATGTGGCTGTGGTGCAGCTGCGCAGCGACGCGCGCCTCGCGCTGGAAGCGGCGCAGTTGCGTGCCGGACAACAGCGACGCCTGCGGCAGCACCTTGAGGGCGACGTGGCGATCGAGCGACTCCTGCACCGCCTCGAACACCACGCCCATGCCGCCGCGGCCGACCTCGCGCACGATGCGGAAGTCGCCGAGCCGCTCCAGCGTCGGCATCGCCAGCCGCCGCTTCCCGCTGCCGGTCGAGGTCGCGCGGTCGCGCCGGACCTGCTCGAGGGCGACCAGCGTCGGCAGCAGTTCGCGCAGCGCAGCGGCGTGCTCGGGGTGTGCGGCGGCGAACGTCTCGACGTCGACGGCGGCGCCGCCGCGGTGCTCGGCGAGGAACTGCTCGACCAGCAGGTCGACCGGATCGCGATCCGCTGGCTGCTCCGCGCCGGTCATGGCGTGCCCAGTTCGCCGAGCAATCCCTTGAGCCGGCCGAGCGCGCGCACGTAGCGGTTGCTGGCGGCGTTCTCCTGGATGCCGAGCACGGCCGCCGCCTCCTTGTTGCTGAGCTCCTCGAAGTGGCGCAGCAGCAGCACCTCGCGGTCGATCTCGTCCATGTTCTCGAGCGCGGTCTCGACGTGCACCCGCAGCTCCTCGCGCATCGCCGCGTTGCTCGGCGAGGTCACGTGCGCGACGAAGAACCCCGACAGCGTGCCGCTGGCCGGCGCCTTGATCTCCCGGCCCGCGTTGCGCATCGCGGCGCCGAGGTGCTTGCGATGCACGTCGATCATCGTCTGCTGCGTGATCAGCCGGATCCAGACCAGGAACGGCTTGTCGTCGCCGCGGTAGGCGGACAGCCGCTTCTCGGCGTCGAGGTAGGCCTCCTGCACCACGTCCTCGGCGTCGATGCGGCCGACCAGGCGCGCGTCGAGCCGGAAGTGGACCATGCGCTGCAGCCGTTCGCGGTGGCGCTCGAGCAGCGTCGCCAGCACCGTGTCGTCGCCGGCGCGCAGCCGCTGCTCGAGTTCGTCGTCGGTCAGATCCATCCGCGACGGAGGATAGCCGGAGGCGCGGTCATTGCCGCAGCAGCTGCCCGAGCCGGGTCAGGAAACCGCCGACGTGCACGCTGCGTCCGGCCCGGTCGATGCGCTCCGCCGCGGCCGGCAGTTGCACGCGCAGGCGGTCCAGTGCGGCCGGCGGTTCGGCCGGCGGCACGTGCACGACGTAGCGCAGCGCCCCGCCGTTGGCCGGCACGGGCCGCCGCAGCAGGCTCGCGACGTCGACGCCCTCGGCCGCCAGGCGCCGGCCGTCGAACACGACCGCCGCGACCGCCTGGGTCGCGGCATCGGGTCCGACCAGCCGCACGCCGTGGTTGTCGGCTTCGGCCCGCAGCCGTTCGCGGCCGTTGGCATCGAGCCACCACAGACGCTCGAGGCCCTCGCCGGCCAGCGCGGTGGCGCCGTACAGCCAGCACAGCCGCACCGCCTGGCGCAGGTGCTCGGCCGACCATGGCGCCGCGCTGGCGCCGAGCACCACCGTGCCGCTGTCGATCGGCTGCGTCCGCACGAACCGGCCCCGCGGGCAGCGCAGGTCGGGTGCCGCGTGCAGCGCCTGCCAGGCGGCGGCGGCACCGCGCAGCAAGCCGTCGGCGTTCGCGGCGCGCACGCGCATGGTCGCGCCGACGTCGAGTTCGTAGAGCGCGCGCAGGTTCGGGTCGAGTTCGAACACGAGGTCGCCGGCCCGCGCCGGGCCGGACGCGACCAGACCCGGTCGCACCGGCATGGCCGAGGCGAGCGCATCGAGCAGCACACGCGCCGCGGTCAGCGCGTCCCCCGCCGCGATGCAGCGCGCGGCCGGGGCCAGCTGGAAGGTGCCGCCGACCAGCACCATCGCGTCGGCCGCCGGAATCAGCGGTGGTCGCGCGCTGTCGCCGCGCGCCTGCTGCCGTTGGTCCTGCGCGAACAGCCAGTCGAGCGCGCCGCCGTTGCCGAACGCGGCGCGCCAAGCGTCGTGCTTGACGCCCATCAGCTCGTGGAAACGCACCAGCGCGCCGGCCTCGCGCAGCGCGGCGACCATCACCCGCGAACGCTGCACCGGCACGACGTCGTCGGCGGTGCCGTGGTAGACGGTGATCGGCAGACCGAGCAATCGCGATGCCATCGCCGGATCCCCGCCGCCGCAGATCGCCAGCAGCGCGGCGAACCGTTCCGGCTGTCGCGCGGCGAGGTCGAACGCGCCGAAGCCGCCCATCGACAGGCCGACCAGGTAGACGCGCGCCGCATCGACGCCGGGGCGCGCGAGCACGCTGTCCATCGCCATCGACACCGCCCGCAGCGCGCGCGTCGGTTGCGGCTGCATCGCGTGCGACGCGACGTCGGTCCACGGCACGTCGGCCCAGGTCTCGCCGAACGGGCATTGCACGCACAGCACCCAGCACGGCTGGCGGTCGCGCCAGGCGGGTTGCGCGAGCTGCTCGGGCAGCCAGGCCAGCTGGCGCTCGTTCTCCGACCCCCGCTCGCCGGCGCCGTGCAGGAACACCACCAGCGGCTGCGGCACGTGACGCCACTGCGGCAGCGGCGCCAGCAACCGGTAGCCGTAGCGCTGGCCGTCGACCGTCACGCCGCCGGATTGGAAGTCGGCGGTCGCCGCGGCGGTCTGGCCGGACAGCCAGGCGCACGACAACAGCAGGGCAGGGGCGATCGCGGCGAGTCGTCTCACGCCATCGGTCTACGGGAGGGAGGCCGGAGGCGCAACTGCAGTGCCGGCCAGGAACGCCCGCAGCGACTCGACCTCGATCCGGGCGCCGGTCAACAGCTGCACCTGCGCGGCGGCCTGGGCGAGGAACATCTCGACGCCCGACACGGCCACGGCGCCAGCCGCATCGGCGTCTCGCAGCAGGCGGGTGCGCTGCGGCTGGTAGACCATGTCCAGGACGACGGTGCCGGCGGTCGGCTGATAGTCCGGCAGCAGTCGTTGCTCGGGATCCCGGTCGATGCCGCCGACCGGCGTCGCGTGCACCACCACGGCGGGGCCGATCTCGTCGATGACGCGCGCCTGCAACCCGCCCAGCCGGATGCCGTGCTGCTGCGCGAACGCGCGCGCCGGCTCGAGCGAGCGGCCCAGCATCGTCACGGCGAAGCCCATGCGCAGCAGCGCCCAGGCCCCGGCGCGTGCCGCGCCGCCGGTGCCCAGCACGACCGCGGGGCGACCTTCGCCGGCGCCGACGCCGGCGCGCTGCAGCGCCGCCTCGACCCCGGCGACGTCGGTGTTGTGCCCGACCAGGTCGCCGTTCGGCTCGGCCACCAGGGTGTTGACGACGCCGGTGGCCTGCGCGTCGCGATCGAGCCGCTGGCAGGCCGCGGCCATCGTCGCCTTCCACGGCGCGGTCACCGACAGTCCGCGCAGCTGGTGGCGCGGCAGCATCGCCAGGACCGCTTCGGGTCGCGAGGTCTCGAACGGCAGGTAGACCGCATCGACGCCGAGTCGCCGGAACGCACGGTTGTGCAGCCAGGGCCCCAGCGACGACAGCGCCGGGTTGCCGAGCAGGCCCGACACCGACGTGCCCGGGCCGAGGTCGCGGGCGCGGTACAGCCCTGCCAGCAGCGCGACCGGCACCTGGCCCGGCGCCGTCTCGCTGCCCGGCTCGACGCTGCCGTAGACCAGCGGCGCACCCATCGTGCAGGCGAGCAGTCGCACCGGCCAGGCGGTGCGCCCCATCGCGAACGCCGCCGTCGGCTGCACCTGCTGGTCGGTGTGCGCGAGCAACTCGAGCACCGGCGCCGCGTCGGCGAGGTCGTGCGCGGTCACCACGATCTTGGCGGTCGTGCCCGGCCGCTGGTGCAGGCGGTCGCGGATCTCGGCCAGTTCCTTCGGCACGCCGGTGAAGCTGTGGAACGACCGCACGGCCAGTTTGAGCCGATGGCGCGGCGGCGGCGCCCAGGTCTCCCAGCCCTCGAGGTCCAGACCCTGCGCCCCGGCCACCAGCGCGCGCTGGAACAGCTCGCGGCGCTCGTTCAGCGTGCCGCGGAAGCTGCCGCCGTCGTCGGGCGTGCGACAGGCGACCAGCACCGGCAGGCGACACGCGCTGATCACGGGCGCGAGGTCGGCGCCGGTCGGCCAGCGATCCAGGCGCAGTTCGACCCAGTCGGCGCCGGCCATCGCCGCCTTCGCGGCGGCGCGTGCGACCTGTTCGCGCGACTCGGCGAGCAGGCTGGCGACGATCAGCGCCATGCTCAGCGCCCCGACCCCGGCGCCAGCGCCCGCCGCACCGCGGCGGCCCGATCGGCGGCGAGCCCCTGCGACCCGGCCAGCACGAGGGCATGCAGCATCAGGGCGCGATAGCTGTCGACCGCGGCCGGCGCCGCCGTGGTCAGCGCGGCGAGGTGCTGGGCGACGGTCGCGTCGTCGCCGCGCCGCACCGGCCCCGACAACGCCGCCGCCGCGCCGCGTTCGCTGCTGCCGTGCAGCGCGGCGGCCATCAGCGAGTCGGCCAGCAGCCGTCGCTGGGCCGGCGCCAGCGGCCCGGCGGCCGCGAACGCCGCGTCGACCAGCGCGCGCAGCGCGGTCGTGCCGTTCGCCGCCAGCGCGCAGGCGGCGTGGTAGCACGCGCGGTCGAGCCCCGATGCCATCAGCGGCACCATGCCGAGCCACGTGCACAGCCGCCGCAGCAGTCGTTCGCTGCGCGGTTCGCCCTCGCACAGCGCCGGGGCGCCGGCCAGCGCGCGCAGGCCGCTGGCCGCGTCGGCGAACGGCGCCACCGGGTGCAGGGCCCCGCGGCGCAGGCCGTGCCCCGCCGCCGCGTCGAACACGTCGAGGCCGTGGCGGCCGCTGGTGTGCAACCACAGCGCGCAGCGCCGATGCGCACCGCGGTCGACCGCGGTCGCGATCGCGGCCGGCAGCTCCGGATCGCCGACCGCGAACACCACCACGTGCGCGCGCGGCAGGTCGGCCCAGTCGAGCACGGCGCCGGCGCCGCTCCACTGCACGGCGGCCGCGGTGCGCTCCGGCGTGCGGCCGACCAGGCCGAGCACGTCGACACCGGCGAGCGCCAGGCGACGGGCGAGGGCGGCGCCGACACGACCCGGCCCGACGATGACGATGCGCAGCACCACGGCGGTCGGATCTTAGGCGCCGTGCGTCGACGCGGAAACGCGGCAGCGGCAGATCAGGCGCCGCCGGCCATCATGCCGCCGTCGCTGTTCGGCAGCTGCCGGCGCCGTTCGCGTTCCTCCTGCCGGCGCTCGAGCTCTTCGAGGTAGTCGTCGTCGATCATGTCGCTGAGCACGTCGAAGTCGTCGAAGCTCTTCGGCCGGTACGCCGCGCCGGCCGCCTTGGCGGCCTCCGCCTCTTCGGCGTAGGCGCGCACCACGGCCTTGTGCAGCTCGATGCGCGTGTTGCTGTTGATCGGGTGGGCGAGGTCGGCGTGCAGGCGCGCGCGGCCGCGAGCGTCCTTCGGCGCGCGCTCGGGATCGAGCTGCAGCCCGCACTGGTTGCAGTAGGCGGCGCGCAGGTGGTTCTTGTGGTGGCACTTCGGGCAGTGGTCCGCGAGCTTGCGGCTCGGCATCGCCACGAACGGTCCCTTGCTGCCGTCGATGATCTTCAGGTCGCGCACGACGAAGGCATCGTCGATGGTGACGCTGCAGTAGGCCCGCAGCTTGTTGCGCGGGTCGTCGGTGAGCTTGACCCTCACCTCCGTGATGTGGAACTGCGCCGCTCCGTGCTCGCTGCTGCGTTCGCCCTGCATCTCCGCCTCCCTTTGCTTCGTTGCATCGCCGCCCCCTGGTCAGCCACCGTTCGGGCCTTCGTGGTCGCGCCGCGGCCGCTGCGGCGCCGTGGAGTCGGCGGGATCATCCGCCGAACAGCCCGCGCGCACCGGCACGTCGATCGCTTCGCCCGCACTGCGCGTCGTCACGACGCGCACCCCGGCAGCCGCCAGTTCCTCGAGCCCCGCCGCACACTGCGCCGCCCGCGCCGCGTCCGCCATCGCCAGGAACAGCGTCGAACCGCTGCCCGTCATGCACACGTCGGGGTGACCGAGTGCCACGATCCGTCGACGCAGGACCGCGAGTTCGGGACGAACCCGTTCGGCGGCTGGCTCCAGATCGTTGCAGAACCCTGAGTGCACGGCGGAATCCCTGGTGGCTGGGCCCGTTACGCTTCGGACGCTATCTTGCGGCGCACCGCTCTGCCAGTGCGCTGCATGGTTTTTGTACACGTCGGCCGTGGCGCAGCCGAACGGCGGCACCACCAGGACGAAGTGCATCGGCGGCACCGCGGCCGGTTCGAGTTCGTCGCCGACGCCGCGCCCCCACTGGCTGCCGCCGCGCAGGAAGAACGGCACGTCGGCGCCGAGACCGGCGCCGAGGCGCGCCAGTTGCGCCGGATCCAGCGGCGCGCCGAGCAACTCGTTGCCGAGCCGCAGCGCCGCCGCGGCGTCGCTGCTGCCGCCGCCGAGGCCGGCGCCGTGCGGGATGCGCTTGTGCAGGTGCGCCGCGAAGCCCGGCGCGCCGCCGACCGCGTCGCCGAGGCGTGCGAGCGCGCGCACGACCAGGTTGTCGGCATCCGGCGGCACCGCCAGCTGCGGCTCGTCGGCCGTCACGCGCAGCGTGATGCCGTGCTGCCGCCGCGCGAGCCACAGGTCGTCGTGCAGCTCGATCGCATGGAACAGCGTCTCGAGCAGGTGGTAGCCGTCGGCGCGGCGGCCGACGATGCGCAGCACCAGGTTCAGCTTCGCGCGCGCCGGCAGGCGCAGGCCGTCGCTCGCCTTCACGTGCCCGCCGCCCCCAGCGACAGGTTGTCGAGCAACCGCACCGGCCGCACGCCGTCGCGGAACCGCGCCGCCACCAGCATCCGGCCGCCGTCGATCGCGCCGGCCGGCAGGGGGCGCAGGTCGTGTTCGCGCCGCAGTTCGAGGTAGTCGACCTCGGCCCGCGGTTCGGTGGCCAGCACCGCGTGCGCCCGCTGCAGCAGGGCGTCGCGATCCCGTTCGCCGCGGCGGAACGCCAGCTGCGCGCTCGCCAGCGCCCGGAACAACACGGTGCTGGCCCGGCGATCGTCGGCGCCGAGGTAGACGTTGCGGCTCGACAGCGCGAGGCCGTCGGGCTCGCGCACGATCGCGCACGGCACGACCGCGGTCGGGAAGCCGACGTCCTGCACCAGGCGCCGGATCACCGCCAGCTGCTGCGCGTCCTTCTCGCCGAAGTAGGCGCGGGTCGGCCGCGCCAGCGCGAGCAGCCGCGTCACCACCGTGGCGATACCGGCGAAGTGGCCGGGGCGCACCGCACCCTCCATCGTCTCGGCGGCGCTGCCGGTCGCCACATGGCTGCAGAACTCCGGGTCGTACATCGCCCCCACCGTCGGCGCGAACACGGCGTCGACGCCCGCCTCGGCGCACAGGCGCAGGTCCGCGGCCAGCGTGCGCGGGTAGGCGGCGAAGTCCTCGCCGGGCGCGAACTGCAGCGGATTGACGAAGATCGTCGCGGCGACCCGATCGCACTCCTCGCGCGCACGCCGCAGCAGGCTCGCGTGGCCGGCGTGCAGCGCGCCCATCGTCGGCACCAGGCCGACCACCAACGCGCCCGCGTGCCAGGTCGAGCAGCGCGCCGCGAACTCGGCGGCGGTCTCGAACGACAGCGGTCGCCGCCAGCGCGGCAGGGCCTCGACGTCCGCCCCGAGCTCGCGCAGCGGCTCGACGACGAACGGCCGCTGGTGCCAGCGCGGGTGCGGCACCGTCAGCTCGCGGGTGTCGATCTCCTCGTCGCCGTAGAACAGCAGATCGAGATCAAGCGGCCGCGGGTGGTGTCTCGGCGCCGGCAGCTTGCGGCCGGCCTCGGCCTCGAGTGCCTGGCAGACGCCGAGCAGCGCGTGGGCCGGCAGCGTCGTGCGCAGCCTCGCGACGCCGTTCAGGTAGGGCCCCTGCGGCGGCCCGTCGCCGACGAACGCGCTCTCGCGGAACGCGGAGGCGCGCAGGTCGTGGACGCCGGGCACCGCGCGCAGCCGTTCGAGCGCGCGCTGCAGCTGCGCCGCGCGGTCGCCTTCGTTGCTGCCCAGGGCGAGGTAGGCGGTGGTGTCGCGCACGGGCGGGTGTTCCGGACCCTCAGTTGCGGCTCGGTGCCGGGCGCACCGGCACTTCGTCGTCGAAGTCGTCGTCGTCGTGGCGCCGCGTGACGAAGCGGAACAGGCCGACCAGCATGCCCCAGAGCACGTAGCCGAGCGTGCAGGCGACCAGCGCGAACTGCCACTCGACGGCGGCGACGACGATCAGCACCACCAGTCCGGCCAGGAACGGCATGCTGTGGCGACCGCGCAGGATCGCGCTCATCGCGTGCGGGTACGGCACGCGGCTGACCATCAGCAGGCCGAGCAGCACCAGCACCGCGGGCATCGCGACGACGATCTTGTCGAAGTTCTCGGGGCCGAGCATCCAGCGGCCGAGGTCGGTGTTCTCGTCGTGGCTGGTGCAGAACAGCGACACCAGCGAGCAGACCACCGCGGCCGCGGCGGGTGACGGCAGCCCCTTGAACTCGTCGTGGTCGTCCTCGTCGGCGCCGGTCTCGACGTTGAACCGCGCCAGGCGCAGCGCGGCGCACAGCACGTAGACCGCGGCGGCGGCGTAGAACAGCTTCGGCTGCAGCGGCAGCAGGCCGTTGTTGTCGGTCTGCGCGTGCCAGTCGACCAGCGTCTTGCCGAGGAACGCCGGCGCCACGCCGAACGTGACCATGTCGGCCATGCTGTCGAGCTGCGCGCCGAACGGCGTCGTCTGGCCGGTCATGCGCGCGACCCGTCCGTCGAGCGCGTCGAACACCATCGCCACGAAGATCAGGATCGCCGCGGTCTCGAACAGGCCGACCACCGATGCGAACGAGGCGCCCGGCGCCGACTGGCGCAGCGCGTCGGCGACCTTGGCGATGGCCAGGAAGCCGAAGAACACGTTGCCGAGCGTGATCAGGCTCGGCAGCACCGGCACGTCCTTGAGCCGGCGCAGCCCGCGGCGGCGGCGCACGCGCGGGAAGTCGTCGATGCGGGGGGTGCTCACGGGCCGCATGGTACCCGCCCCCGGGTATCGCTGGCGATGGTGTTTCGGCGCCGGGCTCCGGGTCGGCTACCGTGCCGCGGCGTGAACTTCCTGCTGCTGCACCGGGACGAGGTCGACGACCGGGGCATCGCCCGGCTGCAGGGCCGGCGCGCCGAGCACGTGCGCACCGTGCTGCGGGCGACCGTCGGCCAGCAGCTGCGTGCCGGCATCGTCGACGGGCCGCTCGGCCGCGCCACCGTGCTGGCGATGGCGGCCGACTCGATCACCGTCGCCACGGACTGCGCCGAGCAGCCACCGCCCACCGCCGACGTGCTGCTGCTGGCGGTGCCGCGGCCGAAGGTGCTGCTGCGCATGCTGGCGCACGCCGCGGCGCTCGGCTTCGCGCGCATCGTGTTGTTCCGTTCGTGGCGGGTCGACAAGGCCCACCTGCAGAGCACGGCGATGGCGCCCGACGCGCAGCGGGCGCAGCTGCTGCTGGGGCTCGAACAGGCCGGCCGCACCCGCGTGCCGACGGTGCAGTCGTTCCCGCTGTTCCGGCCGATGGTCGAGGATGCGCTGCCGGCGCTCGGCCTGCCGGCGCTGCGGTGCGTCGGCCACCCGACCGCGGCGACCGCCACGCACGAGCTGCGGCTCGCGCGCGGGGCGCCGTTCGCGCTGCTGCTCGGGCCGGACGGCGGACTGATCCCCTACGAAGTCGCCGCGCTGACCGCCGCCGGCTTCCTGCCGATCGCGAGCGGCCCGCACCCGCTGCGCACCGAGACCGCGCTGGCGGTGCTGTGGGGCCAGTTGGACCTGCTGCGCCGGCGCGGTAGCCTGCGCCCGTGACGAGCTTGCGCGCCGGTCTGTCGGGTTGCGGAGCGGCGGGACTGGCCGCGATCGCCGCGACGCGAACGCACGGCCACTGCGACATCGTCGCCGCGCACGACCCGGACCAGGCGGCCGCGCAGGCGCTGCAGCGCGCGGCCGGCGTCGGCACCGTCACGAGCCGGTTCGAGGATCTGCTGGCGACCGGCGTCGACTTCGTCGTGCTGACCGGTCCCGCCGAGCAGCGGCTCGAGCAGGTGCGACTCGCCTGCGAACAGGCCGTGCCCGTGCTGCTGCATGCGCCGATGGCGCCGGGCCTCGCCGACGCCGCGGCGATGGTCGCCGCCGGCGAGGCGGCCGACGTGCGCCTCGGCGTGCTGGTGCCGGACATCGGCGACCCGGTCGCCGAACAGCTGCGCCGCATGCTGGTCGACGGCTGGTTCGGCGCGCTGATCGCCGCCCACGGCTTTCGCGGCGCCGACGCCGCATCGCGCGCGCCGCGCAGTCCCGCCGATGCGCTGCTGCCGCTGGCCGACGACGTGCACCTGGTGGCCTGGCTCACCGGCCGCAGCTGCGTGCAGGTGCAGGCGCAGACGATGCGCGGGCTGCGGCCGACCGCGGTCGACAGCGCCGTGGCGACCGCGCGGCTGCGCGGCGAGGTACAGGCGGTGTTCGCGACCAGCCACCTGTCGGCCGGACGCAGCTTCTGCGTGCGCGGCACCGCGGGCAGCGTGCTGTGGCTCGGCGACACCGTCGTCGTGCGCGGCAGCCGCGGCTACGACGGGGCGACGTTCGGCTACGACGGCGCGGGCGCCGAGCGGATCGTCGCCGGCGCCGCGCTGCGAGAGGCCCGTGCCCGGCTCGCGCCGGCGCTGGAAGGGCACGGCCGGTTCGCGCGCTGGCTCGACGATCGCGACGGCTTTCCGTGTCCGGCGGAGCAGGCGCTGCTGGACATGCGCACGCTCGACGCGATGCAGCGGGCGCTGGTCTCGGGCGCGACCGAACCGGTCTGAGCGGGCGGGTCAGCGCCGGCCGTACTGCTGCTCGTAGTAAGCCTGGTAGGCGCCGCTGCGAACCCGCTCCCACCAGGGCTTGTTGGCGACGTACCAGTCGAGCGTCTTCTGCAGACCCGCTTCGAACGTGTGCCGCGGCGTCCAGCCGAGCGTGGCGCGCGCCTTGCTCGAGTCCATCGCGTAGCGACGGTCGTGGCCGGGGCGGTCCTTGACGTAGCCGATCAGGTCCTCGCCCTTGCCGAGCCGGCGCAGGATCTCCTTGACCACGAAGATGTTCTCGCGCTCCGCGTCGCCGCCGAAGTTGTAGACCTCGCCGGCCTTGCCGTGCTCCATCGCCATGCGGATGCCCTCGCAGTGGTCGGTCACGTAGATCCAGTCGCGCACGTTCCGGCCGTCGCCGTAGACCGGCAGCTTCTTGCCCTCGAGCGCGTTGGCGATCATCAGCGGGATCAGCTTCTCGGGAAACTGGAACGGCCCGTAGTTGTTCGAGCAGCGCGTGATGATGCAGTCCATGTGGTGCGTGTGCACCGCGGCGCGCACCAGCAGGTCGCTGCCGGCCTTGCTGGCCGAATACGGCGAGTTGGCCTGGATCGGCGTCTCCTCGGTGAAGTAGCCCCACGGGCCCAGCGAGCCGTAGACCTCGTCGGTGCTGACGTGCACGAAGCGCTGCACCTTGTAGATGCGGCTCTTGTCGAGCAGCACCTGGGTGCCGGTCACGTTGGTGCGCACGAAGGCGGTCGCGTCGATCACGCTGCGGTCGACGTGGCTCTCGGCGGCGAAGTGCACGACGACGTCGGGGCGGTGTTCGGCGAACACCTGGTCCATCGCCGCCGGGTCGGCGATGTCGGCGCGCACGAACGTGTTGCGCTGGTGCCGCTCGACGTCGGTCAGGTTCTCGAGGTTGCCCGCGTAGGTCAGCGCATCGACGTTGACGACCTCGTGGTCGCTGCCGAGCAGCACCATGCGCACGAAGTTGCTGCCGATGAAGCCGGCGCCGCCGGTGACGAGGATCTTGCTCACGCTCGCTGCTCCTTTCAGTACTGCTTGCCGCGCAAGGTGCTGCCGGGACCGGTGTCGGTCGGCGCGGCGGCCGCCGTGCGGTCGAGTTCGAGGTGCCGACGCAGCGCGTCGGTGTAGTGCGGCAGCGGCTTGCCCCGCACCTGCGCCAGCTTCTGCGTGTCGAGCACCGACCACGCCGGCCGCTTCGCCGGCTGGTTCAGGTCGGCCGCCGTCTGCGTGCCCACCGCGACGTCGCCCAATCCCGCCGCCTGCAGGATGTCGACGGCGAACCGGTGCCACGAGCACTGGCCTTCGTTGGCGGCGTGGTAGATGCCACCGGGGGCCTTGCTCGCCGCGAGGTCGATCAGCGCCTCGGCGAGGTCGAGCGTCATCGTCGGCCGGCCGACCTGGTCGGTGACGACCTTCAGCGGCTGGCCGCTCCTGGCCCGCGTCAGGATCGCGCGCGGGAAGTTCTTGCCGCCGGGGCCGAACACCCAGCTGGTGCGCACCACGTAGAAGTCGGCGCGGTCGTGCGCCAGCACCGCCTCCTCGCCCAGTCGTTTGCTGAGGCCGTAGACCGACAGCGGCCGCGGCGCCGCGTCGACCGCGTAGGGCGTGCCGTGCTGCGCGCCGTCGAACACGAAGTCGGTGCTGACGTAGGCCATGCCGGCATCGGCGGCCGCGGCGGCCTCGGCGACCCACGCGGTCGCGAGCCCGTTGACGCGGCAGGCGACCAGCGGTTCGGCCTCGCAGCCGTCGACGTTGGTGATCGCGCCGAGGTGCAGCACGAAGCGCGGCTGCTGCGACGCGACCATCGCCTGGATCGCCGCGCGGCTCTCGAGCGGCATCTCCTGCACGTCGACGCCGACCGCGCGCTGGCCGCGCTGCGCCAGCAACGCCATGACCGCGCGGCCGAGCTGGCCCTGGGCGCCGGTGACGAGGTAGTCGACCTTGCTCATGGGTCCGCGCTCACAGATCCATGCGGTTGGCGCCGTTCTCGCGGATCAGCGTCGCCGACCGGTACAGCGACTCGAACGTGCCGGCGTCGGTCCACCAGCCCTGCAGCACCTCGCAGGTGAGCTTGCCCTGGCGCAGGTACTCGTTGTTGACGTCGGTGATCTCCAGCTCGCCGCGGCTGCTGGGTTTCAGCGTGCGGCAGATGTCGAACACCGTGTTGTCGTACAGATAGATGCCGATCACCGCGAGGTTGGTCTCCGGCTCCTTCGGCTTCTCGACGATCTTCCTGACCATGCCGCCGTCGATCGTCGCGACGCCGAAACGCTGCGGGTCGTGCACTTCCTTCAGCAGGATCTTGGCGCCGCCGCCCTGCGCCTCGAAGTCGTCGACGGCCTTCTTGATGTTGCGCTCGATGATGTTGTCGCCGAGCACCACGCAGATGTCCTCGTCCTCGGCGAAGTGCTCGGCCAGCTTCAGCGCGTCGGCGATGCCGCCCTCGCCCTCCTGGTAGGCGTAGTTGAGCCGCTTCAGGCCGAAGTCGGAGCCGTTGCGCAGCAGCTGCAGGAAGTGTCCCGCCGAGTTGCCGCCGGTCACGATCAGGATGTCGTCGATGCCAGCGTTCACCAGACACTGGATCGGGTAGTAGATCATCGGCTTGTCGAAGACCGGCAGCAGGTGCTTGTTGGTGATCTTCGTGAGCGGATAGAGGCGGCTGCCGAGGCCGCCGGCGAGGACGACACCTTTCATGCGAGAGGACTCCGGGAGGGTTGGCTGCGGTACCAGGCGAACGTGCGCTGCAGACCTTCGGCGAAACCGACCCGCGGGGCGAAGCCGAACAGGGTCTTCGCGCGCGTGACGTCGGCCAGCGAATGCCGCACGTCGCCGGCGCGCGGCGGCGCCAGCACCGGATCGGCGGGCGGCTCGAGCCCGGGAACGGCCAGCGCCAGCGCACGCAGCCGGTCGTACAGTTCCCGCACGGTCGTGGCCTGGCCGTAGGCCAGGTTGACGGTTTCGCAGCCGGCCGTGGTCGCGTCCAGGCAGGCCAGCACGCCCTGCACCAGGTCCTCGACGTAGGTGAAGTCGCGCGACTGCCCCCCATCGCCGTCGATGCGCGGCGCACGCCCTGCCAGCAGCGCGCGGCAGAACGCGGCGACCACGCCCGAATACGGGCTGTCGGCCGGCTGGCGCGGGCCGAACACGTTGAAGAAGCGCGTCACCACGACCTGCAGCCCGTAGACGCGGGCGAACGAGCGGCAGTACAGCTCGCCGGCGAGCTTGGCCGCGGCGTACGGCGACAGCGGCGCTTCGCGCAGGCTCTCGTGCTTGCGTGCCACGTCCTGGTCGCCGTAGGCCGAGCTGCTGCCGGCGTAGACCACGCGCGCCTGCTGCCGGCGCGCCGCGTCGAGCACGACCGCCGTGCCGGTGGCGCAGGCATGGTGCGTCGGCAGCGGCTGCTCGACCGAGCGCGCGACCGACGGCAGCGCGGCGAGGTGCACGACCTTGCGCACGCCGCGCATCGCGGCGGCGACCGCGGCGGCGTCGGCGACCGAACCGCGGTGCAGTTCGACCGTGAGGTCCGCGAGGTTGCCCTCGGCGCCGGTGCTGAAGTCGTCGAGCACCACGACCTCCCGCCTCTGCGCGCACAGAGCCGCACACAGGTGCGAGCCGATGAAGCCCGCACCGCCGGTGACCAGCACCCGCTCCATCATCGCACGACCCCTGCGCGCTTCTGCTCGAGGTACCAGCGGCAGAACTTCTGGATGCCCTCGGCCAGCGGAGTCGTGCAGCGGTAGCCGAGCTCCTGCTCGGCCAGCGACACGTCGGCGAACGTGATCGGCACGTCGCCGGGCTGGTCGGGCAGCTGCTTCTTCTTGGCCGGCTTGCCGAGCGCGCGTTCGAGCTGGTGCACCATCTCGGCCAGCGACGTGGTCGCCGCGCCGCCGAGGTTGTAGATCGCGTAGGGCCGTTCGCAGCGCATCGCCGCCTCGATGCCCTGCACGATGTCGTCGACGTAGGTGTAGTCGCGCCGCGAACTGCCGTCGCCGAAGAACGGCAGCTCGGTGCCGTCGGTGATGTGGCGCGCGAACTGGTGGATCGCCATCTCCGGCCGCTGGCGCGGCCCGTAGACGGTGAAGAACCGCAGGCAGGTGACGCGGTTGCCGTGCAGGTGGTGCCAGGTGAAGCACTGCACCTCGCCGGCCTTCTTGCTGGCCGCGTACGGCGACACCGGCCGGTCGACCGGGTCGGCCTCGGCGAACGGCACCTTGGTGTTGCCGCCGTAGACCGACGAGCTGCTGCCGAACACGAAGCGCGTCGCGCGAGCCTCGATCTGCTGCAGCAGCACCTGCGTGCCGGTGACGTTGACGTCCATGTAGCGCACCGGGTCCTGGATCGACGGCCGCACCCCGGCCAGCGCCGCCAGGTGCACGACCGTGTCGGCGCCGGCCACCGCGCGCCGGCACGCGTCCGCGTCGCGGATGTCGCCCTCCAGGAACTCGAACCGATCGCCGCCGGCCGCGGCGAGTTCGGCGAGGTTGCGCCGCTTCAGCGCGACGTCGTAGAAGGCGTCGAGGTTGTCGAGCACGCGCACGCGATCGCCCGCGGCCAACAGCCGCTGGCCGAGATGCGAGCCGATGAAGCCGGCGCCACCAGTGATCAGGACGGACCGCACGTGAGGATCCAACGAGGGGCGAATGTGCTAACGGAAGGCGGCCGGTGAGTCCAAGCCCGCACCGGGTTTCCTTGCCTGCATCTGCACGGCCCGGCGGCGATGCCCGGCCAGGATCGCGGCCGGACTCGGCATCGCCGCCGCCGTCGGCGCCGTTCCGCGGCGCACACGCGCGCGCCGCGCCGGTCGACGCTACGCTACGCCCATGACCCCGCAGCCGACCCGCGCTCCCGGCGGCCTCGCCATCGCCCTGTGCATGGCGGCGCTGGCCACGGCCCAGGCCCCGACCCCGCCGCCGGTCGACCCGGCGCTGCCCGACCAGCTCAAGGAGCTGAAGGCGCTGGTCAGCGACACGAAGATGGCCAACGACTTCCAGGCGATCGGGCTGATCCAGAAGCTGACCCAGGACGTCGACCACCGCAACCCCAAGGACCGGGATCGGCTGGCCAAGGCGCTCGGCGACGTGTTCCGCACCGGCAAGGCGCGCCCGCCGGAGAAGGACATCCTCTACCGCGAGACCGCCGACGCGCTGGCGAAGTTCGGCGCCGACGGCGGCAAGGAGCTGGCGAAGGCGGTCGAGGACAAGCGGCACCAGGACAACCTGCCGCTCCTGGCGCACCTGCTGCTGGCGCTCGGCCGCACCAAGGACGAGAAGCAGGTCGACCTGCTGACCGACACCGCGGTGCGTTCGCCGCACGACGAACTGCGCGCCGCCGCCGGCGAGGCGCTCGGCAACTACACCGAGCTCGACCTGAAGCTGCGCCGCAGCACCGTCAAGACCCTGATCCGCGAGTGGGGCGCGCTGCACCAGCTGGCGACCACCGCCGACCCGACGGATCCGAACGCACCGATCGACATGGGCCCCCAGAACGCGCGCCGCACCCTGCGCGCCATCGAAGGCAAGTGGAACAGCACCCTGCAGAAGCTCACCGGCGCCTCGCATTCCCAGTTCACCGACTGGCAGCACTGGCTCAACAAGAACCCGAACTGGACGCCGCCCGGCGACGGCAAGTAGTGCGGCGGGCGCGCGCCCTGGCGCCGCTGGTGCTGCTGACGACGCTGCTCACCGCGCAGGAGCCTGCCGCCGTGCCGGCCTCGACGCTGCTGATGCGGCTGTCGGCGCGCGACGTCACGCTCGACGATGCCCGCGGCATCGCCGGGCAACTGCACGACCGCACGGTGCCGGTGCGCACGTCGCTGTTCGACGCGTTGACGAAGGCCTACGCCGACCAGCGCACACAGTGCGAACGCCTGCGCGAGCGCGCGCTGCAGCGCTTCGCCAAGGCGGTGCCGGCGACGCAGCAGGCGCTGCTCGGGAAGGGCGGCGAGGCCAAGGTCGACGCGGCCCGCAAGACCGCCCGCTCGATCACGGCGCGCGCCGACCTCAGCAAGGAGATGATCCACGCCGAACTCGACCCGCTGCTGGCGGAGCTGCGCGGCATGCTGCTGCCGACCGCGGCGCAGGTGTTCGCGCACGAGCCCGAGCTGGCGGCCGAGGTCGAAGCCCTGCGGCAGAAGGTCGCCGCGCTCGACGGCTGGCACGACCTCTGCCTCGAGGCCGCGCACCAGCTCGACGGCGACGCCGAGGGCCGCCGGCACGTCGAACGCGCCGGCCTGCCCGCGCCGCCGGCGGGCGACGCCGGGGTCGACGACGAGTTCGCGCGCGCCTGCCTCTACGCGCTGCCGCTGGGTGCCGGCGACCGCCGCGCGCTCGAGACCAACGACACCCTGCGCATCGGCATGGATGCGGCGGAGTTCGCCGGCACGCTGGAGCTCAACCGCATCCGCATCGCGCTCGGGCTCAACGCCGTGCGCATCGACGAGAAGCTCGGCAACGCGGCGCGCGACCACAGCAAGGACATGGCCACGCTCGGCTTCTTCGCCCACGAGTCGCCGGTCGAAGGCAAACGCACGTTCAGCGACCGCGCCTCGCGCGCCGGCACCAGCGCATCGGCGGAGAACATCGCCGCCGGCCAGTCGCGCGGCGAAGGCGCGATCGAGGCCTGGTGGTACAGCCCCGGCCACCACAAGAACATGCTCGGCGGCCACGCGCGCACCGGCCTCGGCCGCTACGGCCAGACCTGGACGCAGCTGTTCGGCGGCTGACCGGACTACGTCCTGCGACCCGCGCCGACCGCCGCCGCCCGAGGTAGACTGTCCGGGCCCCAAGCCGACCGCCGTCTCCCATGCTCCGCAAGATCGTCCCCGGCGCGCTGCTGCTGGCCGCGTCCCTGCCGGCGCAGGTTCCCATCTACGTGCCGGCCGAGAACCCGCTGACGCCCGAGAAGGTCGTGCTCGGCAAGATCCTGTTCTGGGACGAACAGCTGTCGAGTGACGACTCGACGGCCTGCGGCACCTGCCACCAGCCGGCGTTCGGCGGCAGCGATCCGCGCGCCGCGCAGGCGCTGCATCCCGGGGCCGACGGCATCTTCGGCACGGCCGACGACGCGCGCGGCTCGTTCGGGGTCACGCGCCAGGCCGGCAACGGCCGCTTCACCGCCGATGCGACGTTCGGCTTCCGGCGCCAGGCGACGCACCGCACCGCGCCCTCGCACATGGGCGCCGCCGCGGCGTTCGACCTGTTCTGGGATCTGCGCGCCGGTTCGCAGTTCCTCGATCCGGAGACGGGCGCCGAGGCGATCCCGTTCGGCGGCGCGCTCGAGAGCCAGGCGGTGGTGCCGATCCTGAGCCCGGTCGAGATGGGCCACGAGGGCCGCACCTGGTCGCAGGTGCGGCAGAAGCTGCAGAGCGCGACGCCGCTGGCGCTCGCGCACGCGCTGACCGGCGACGTGCAGGCGGCGCTGCAGCAGAACCCCACCTACCCGCTGCTGTTCGCCGCGGCCTTCGGCACGCCGGCGATCGACGCGCGGCGCATCGCCTTCGCGCTGGCCAGCTACGAACGCACGCAGCTGCCCGACGACACGCCGTGGGATCGCTACACGGCGGGCGACACCGGCGCGATGACCCCGACCGAGAAGGACGGCTGGATCGTCTTCCAGGGCGCCGGCCGCTGCAGCGCCTGCCACTGGGCGCCGACGTTCAGCGACGACCTGTGGCACTCGCTGGGCCTGCGCCCCGCCGGTGAAGACCTGGGCGTCGGTGCCTTCAGCGACGTCTCCGAGGACGACGGCGCGTTCAAGACGCCGACGTTGCGCAACGCCGGCCTGCGACCGCGGCTGTTCCACAACGGCCAGAGCCCGGCGCTCGACGATCCGCTGCAGTGGACCGATCCGGCCTCGACGCTGAACGTCTACCTGCAGGGCCACGGCGTCGACACGTCGAACCTCGATCCGTTCCTGCTGCCGCTGCAGCAACTCGGCGTCAGCGCCAACGAGGTGTTCCTGGCGCAGGAGTTCGTGCGCACGGCGCTGACCGACCAGCGCGCGGCGCTGCAGCTGCCGCCGTTCGACCACCCGACACTGCGCAGCACGGTGGCGCCGCCGCCGCGCACCTTCGGCCAGGGTCGCGCCGGCGCGACGATGCCGCTCGTGATCGACACCGTGCCGGCGTTCCCCGGCAACGCCGACTGGAAGCTCGGTCTCGTCGCCGGCGGCGGCACCACGATCGGCGTGCTCGGCCTCGGCCACGCGTCGTTCGAGCCCGGCTGGTCGCTGCTCGGTCTGCCGCTGAACGTGCAGATTGACGCCGCGCGGCTGTTCTTCCTGCCGGGCGGCGCTGGCCAGCCGGGCCACACGACCTGGAACGTGCCGATCCCCGCCGCGCTGCCGCCGCAGTCGGTGTTCCTGCAGCTGTTCGCGTTCGATGCGCAGGCGCCGTTCGGCCTCGCGGCGAGCCCCGGTACCGAGCTGCCGATCTGGTGAGCGGGGCGGCGGTCAGAGCCGCCGCAGCTGCACGTCGCGGAACGCCACCGGGTCGTTGTGGCCGCAGAAGCCGAAGTGGCCCTCGGTTCGGTCCTTGCCCGTGTGGCGTTCGCCGAGGTGCGTCGGCAGCTTGCTCACGTCGGCGGCGACGATCGTGGTGCCGTTCAGCTCGACGGTGACGTGCGTGCCGCGCACGGTCACCTGTTCGAAGTTCCACTCGCCCACCGGCCGCAGGTAGCCGCGCTGCGCGGGCACGACGCCGTAGACCGAGCCGTGGAACTGCCACGGCTCGCCTTGGGCGTACTGCGGTGCCGTGTCGTCGAGCACCTGGATCTCGCAGCCGGCGTAGGCGGGATCGCCCTGGCCCGGGTAGTGGATCGCGAGGCCGTTGTTGCCCGCCGGCGGCAGGCGGAACTGCAGCCGCACGACGTAGTCGCCGAACGAGTCCACCGTGAACAGGTTGCCGCCCTTGCCGGCCCTGCACCGGATCGTGCCGGCGACGATCTCGTAGCTGTCGACGTCGCCCTGCCAGCCGGCGAACGTCTCGCCGTCGAAGATCGGCACGAACGACGGCGCGTCGCGCGCCGCCAGCACCGCGTTCGCTTCGTCGGCCGGGATGTCGCGCCCCCACAGTTCGCGGAAGCGGATCTCGCCGCCGTGGGTCTGCAGCTGCAGCGGCCCGCGCGCCGGCACCGGCCGCGTGCGGTCCCAGTAGTTCTCCAGCACCACGCCGTCGGCGGTGACGACCCCGTTCAACGTCACCCAGACGCGTTCGCCGAGCTGGCGGATCTCGAGCCGGTTCCACTCGCCGAACGGCTTGTCGGCGACCCTCGGCGGGAAGCGCTCGTGGGTCTGGTTGTTCCACAACCCGCCGCTGCCCTTGTCGGCGCCGAGCTGCCACTTGCCGCCGGCCTCGGTGCAGTCCCAGATCTGCACCTGCGGGCAGCCGCGCAGGTAGATGCCGGAGTCGGCGTTGGCGACGGTGCGGTACTCGAGCCGGTACTCGGCGTCGCCGAAGTCCGCGTCGGTGGTCAGGAACGCGCCCTCGCCGTCGTTGACCAGTTCGCCGGCCTCGACGCGCCAGTGCGCGCGCATCGTCGCGTCGTCCTCGGCGCGCAGCTTCGCGCGCGCCTCGGGATCCATGGCCGCGAGCTGCGCCGGATCGAAGTGCCGCTGGCCGTGCCAGCCCTGCAGGTCGGTGCCGTTCCACAGCCGGCGGAAGCCCGCGGCGGCGGGATCGAGGGTCTGGGCGGGGAGCGCGCAGGCGACGGCGAGCAAGGCGGACGGGAGACGCATGGCCGGCCACGGTAGCCGGCGCCGCCGCACCCCGGAACCGCTCACGCGCGGTTGATCAGGAACGTCGCGATGTCGCCGAGGAACCGCTCCAGGTAGTCGCGGTGCTGCGCGGACACCCTGCCGGCCGCCACCTGCTCGTCGACCGCGGCCAGCATCAGCTGCATCCAGCGGTCGCGCGCGGCCCGGTCGACCGCGAACGGCGCGTGCCGCATGCGCAGCCGCGGGTGGCCGCGCTCGCGCAGGTAGTCGGGCGGGCCGCCGAAGCGGTACAGCAGGAACGAGCGCAGGCGCTGCTCGGCGCCGACGAAGTCCCCCGCCGGGTACAGCGGCCCGAGGATCGGGTCGTCGGGCACGCGCCGGTAGAAGCCGGCGACGATCGCGCTCAGGGTTTCGGCTCCCAGCAACTGGAAGATCGGCAGCTCTTCGGACGCGTCCACACGCACAGCGTGGTGGAACGCGGCCGCAAGGCAAGTACGATCCGCGCGCCATGGTGTTCCACGACGTGCCCGACGCGGTGGACCGCGAGTTCGACCGCAGCCTGCGACCGAACTCGTTCGGTGAGTTCGTCGGCCAGGCGCAGATCCGCGACAACCTCGGCATCGCGATCCGCGCCGCCCGCGAACGCAGCGAGCCGCTCGACCACGTGCTGCTGTGCGGGCCGCCGGGCCTGGGCAAGACGACGCTGGCACACCTGATCGCACAGGGCATGGGCGTCGACCTGGTGATCACCTCGGGGCCGGCGCTCGGCGCGCCGAAGGACCTGGCCGGCACGTTGACGCGCCTGCAGCGCGACCAGGTGCTGTTCGTCGACGAGATCCACCGGCTGCCGAAGGCGCTCGAAGAGTACCTCTACTCGGCGATGGAAGACCACGCGATCGACGTGGTGCTCGATCCGGGTCCCAGCGGCCGCAGCGTGCGGCTCGGCGTGCAACCGTTCACGCTGGTCGGCGCGACCACGCGCGAGGGCCTGCTGACCGCGCCGTTCCGCTCGCGCTTCGGCATCGTCGAGCGGCTCGAGCCGTATCCGATCGCCGACCTCGAACAGATCCTGCTGCGTGCCGCCGTGCGGCTGCAGGTGCAGCTCGAGGCCGAGGCGGCGCACCTGTGCGCGCAGCGCAGCCGCGGCACGCCGCGCATGGCGCTGCGCATCCTGCGCCGCGTGCGCGACCTCGCGCAGGTGACCGGCAAGCCGGCGGTCGATGCGGCGACCGCGCGCGACGCCGTCGACCGGCTGCGCATCGACCACCTCGGCCTCGAGGAGGTCGACCGCCGCGTGCTGCGCGCGCTGATCCAGCGCGGCGAGGCCGTCGGCCTGAAGACGCTCGCGGCGATGGTCGACGAGGCCGAGGACACGATCGAAGAGGTGCTGGAGCCGCATCTGATCCGCTGCGGCCTGCTGGCGCGCACGGCGCGCGGCCGCATCGCCACGCCGCAGGCCTACGCCCACGTCGGCGCCGAGCCGCCGAAGCATCACACCGGCGAGCTGCCGTTCGCGTGAGCGCGTTCCGCTTCGAACTGCTCGCCGAGAACGGTCGGCTGCGCCGCGGCCGCTACCACACGCCGCACGGTTCGTTCGAGACGCCGTGCTTCGCGCCGGTCGGCACCTACGCGACGCTGAAGGGGCTCACCCCCGAGCAGGTGCGCGCGACCGGCAGCGAACTGATCCTCGCCAACAGCTACCACCTGCACGTGCGACCCGGCGCCGAACGCATCGAACGGCTCGGCGGCCTGCACCGCTTCATGGGCTGGTCCGGACCGATCCTGACCGACTCCGGCGGCTACCAGGTGTTCTCGCTCGGCGGCAAGGTCGCGATCGACGACGCCGGCGTCACGTTCCAGTCGGTGATCGACGGCAGCACGCACCGCTGCACGCCCGAATCGGTGCTGACGTTCCAGCGCCAGCTCGGACCCGACATCGCGATGGTGCTCGACCAGTGCCCGCCCGGCGACGCCGATCGGGACACGCAGCGCATCGCCCACGAACGCACGCTGCGCTGGGCCCGCACGGCGCGCGACGTGCACGAGCGCTGGGGCGGCGCCGCGCGCGGCCAGGCGGTGTTCGCGATCTGCCAGGGCGGCATCGACCCCGAGCTGCGCGCTGCGAGTGCGCAGGCGCTGGCGGCGATGGAGTTCGACGGCTACGCGATCGGCGGGCTCAGCGTCGGCGAGACCAAGCAGCAGATGGCGGTCGCGCTCGACGCCTGCATCGACCACCTGCCGGCCGACCGGGTGCGCTACATGATGGGCGTCGGCACGCCCGACGACCTGCTCGCGGCCACCGCGCGCGGCGTCGACCTGTTCGACTGCGTGATCCCGACCCGCCACGGCCGGAACCACACCGCGTTCGGCAAGGACGGCACCTCGTTGAAGCTGCGCAACGCCCAGTACGCCGACGACCCGGCACCGCTGGTCGACGGCTGCGGCTGCTACACCTGCGGCACGTTCTCGCGTGCCTACCTGCGCCATCTCGCGGTCGCCGACGAGATGCTGGCCGGCATCCTGCTGTCGTTGCACAACATCCACTTCCTGCAAGACCTGATGCGCGCCATCCGCGCCCGGGCCGAAGGCTCCTCATGACGTTCCGCACGCATCTGCGCCGCCTTTCCCTCCTGCCGCTGCTTCTCGCCGCCGTGACGGCGCAGGCCACGCCCGCGCCGACGACCACGATCGGCCTCGGCACCTGGAACCTCGAGTTCCTCGGCGCGCCCGGCAACGTGCGCCACGACGTGCCGCCGCGCGACGACGGCGACCTGCAGCAGATCGGCGCCTACGTGCACGAGCTCGGCGTCGCCGTGCTGGCGGTGCAGGAGGTCAACGACGCGGCGACGCTGCAGAAGGTCGCCGCCGGCGCCGGGCCGAGCTGGCGCGGGCTGCTCGGCACCACCGGCAATTGGACCGACGGCAAGACCGCGCAGGCGATCGGCTTCCTCTACGACGGCGCCGTCGTCGACCTGCTCGGCGCCGAGGAGCTGCTCGAGCTGCCGCGCGAGAAGGACGGCGTGCCGATCTTCCACCGCGCGCCGGTGACGGCGTGGTTCCGCGTCAAGGCGACCGGCTTCGACTTCCGCATGGTGACGGTGCACCTGAAGGCCGGCCAGAAGCCGCCCGACGAGCAGAAGCGCCGGCTCGAGGCCGGCGAGCTGCACGACTGGCTGCGTCGGCTGCGGCAGTCGGCCAGCGAGGACCAGGACTACGTGGTGCTCGGCGACTTCAACAGCAGCTACGGCAGCGACCCCGAGCAGGTGCTCGAGGCAGGCGACGTGGTGCGCTACGTCGACCAGCCGACGCCGACGCCGACCATCCAGCACTTCGCCGAACCGATCGACCAGATCGCGCCGGGGCCGGGCTTCGCGGAACTGCGGCGCGACTCGTATCGCGTGCACCTGCCGCCCGAGGGCGCCGACAAGCTCGCGTGGCGCAAGACCTACAGCGACCACTACCCGGTGACCGTCACCGTCGACGCCGCGGTCGACGCCGATCCCGCGGCGCAGTTCTACCGCGGGGCGCCCGAGCAGACGCTGCCCGCGAGCCTGCGGCCGCCGAGCCCGCGCGCACCGGCGGCGCCGCTCGCGCCGGCCACCGCGACCGTGCCGCGCGACGGCCCGCGCGAGTGGCCGCCGCAGGTCGGTGCCGCGATCCAGGTGCGCATCATGGACGGCACCCACTACATCGGCCGGCTGCACGAGCCGCTGCCCGAGGGGCCGAACGGTTGGCTGGTGATCGAGGCCGAAGGTTCGCTGCGCGCGGTGCCGTGGCACCAGATCGCGTGGATCAACCTGCAGTGACCCCACGGGCGCCGTTCACCAGCGCGCCGCCACGAGCCAGCACACCAGCGCCGCGGCGACGACCAGCGCGGTGACGACGATCCATCGGCGCGGCCCGGTCGACGTCGTGCCGCTGGCGTGCTCGTCGGGGCCGTAGCCGTCGGGGATCTCGATGCTCCGGTAGTCGATCTCGGCGCCGTCCTGCCAGCCGGTGTCGGCGTCGCTGCCGCACTCGCGGCACACCGGGCTGCCGATCGGCACGTCGGCGCCGCAGTGCGGGCACTCGAAGCTCTCGCGCCGCGGCGTGCGGCGGCGCTTCACGGCAGCGGCTCCAGGCGCAGGTAGTCGAGGCCGACCTGATGGCCGGGCTGCGACCGTTCGTTCGCGCCGACCAGCTCCAGCCGCAGTTCGTGCTCGCCGGCGGCCAGCGTGACCTCGCCGAGCACCATCGGGCCGCTCGCCTGCGCGCGCGGCGCGTAGCCGTCGAACGGCGCGCCGACCGGGGTGCCGGCAATCGCGACCTGCACGCGGCCCGAGTTCTCGGCCCGGCCGAACGCGGCCGACACGCGGTAGCGGCCCGCCTTCGCGACCGGCAGCGCCAGCACCAGCGCATCGCCGATCTCGCCGTCCCACCACCACTGCATGCCGTCCTGCGAGAACTGGCGCTCGAACTGGCCCATGTCCTGGCGCCGGTGCGAGCCGCCGCTGCACGACAGCACGCGCAGGTCCTCGGCCTCGATCACGCCGTCGGCGAGCCAGATCGGCGGTCGTTCGAGCCGTTCGAGCCGGCGGTCGGCGGCCGGCGGCACCGGCGGCAGCCCCGACTGCGCGCCCGGGGCGCCGTACCAGTACGCGACGGTCGCGTAGTCCATCGCCACCGACTCGACCCAGTGCCAGCGTTCGAACTGAACCCGCAGCGACGTCTGGAACGGGATGTTGTCGAGCACGTGCGTGCGGTGCAGCTGCGTGAAGCCGAAGTTCTGCGGCCCCTGGCACTCGATCTGGGCGTGGAACGGCGCCTGGAACGGCGTCGGGTCGCACCACGCGAAGCCGAAGTAGTCCTCGGTGCCGGTGCCGAACCACGACGGGAACGCCTCGCCGTCGACCCAGACCTTCTCGTCGCCCTCGCCCCACCAGATGCGCGACGGGTTGCGCACGAGCAGCGAGCAGCCGACGAAGCGGCCGGCGCCTTTGGCGTCGAGCACCAGGTGGTCGGAGAACGGCCGCGTCGGGACGGCCTTGGCGAGCTGGTAGCTGGCGCGGAACCGCAGCGGTGCCTTGGCGAGCAGCTGGTCGTAACGCACATCGAGCCGCAGCTCGACGTCGTCGAGCGGCGCCGCCGCCACCAGTTCGAAGGTGCCGCCGTCGGGCATCGGCATCGGCCACAGGCAGTAGCCACAACGCGGCTCGCCCATGCCGGTGGCGTTCGCCGGCAGGATGCCGAGCTGGAAGCTGCGCCAGTCGCGCCAGCTGGTGCTGCCGAAGAAGTCGGGCACCGGCACGTCGATCGTCTGCTCCTCGCCGGCGTGCACGACGAGCCGCACGGCCTGCAGCGACCTGGCGAGGTCGGCGTCCGCGCGGCGTTCGCGAACCTCCAGGTAGACGCCCTTGACCACGTTGCCCGCCGGCACCTCGACGCGCTCGGCCGAGGCGACCCGCGTGCCGGCCGAGTAGCCAGACCTCAGGTGGCCCGGCACCAGCTGCTGGATCAGCTCCCGTTCGCGGCCGAGTTGGTCGGGAGCGAAGCCCTCTACCCGGGTGCCCGGCGCGAACTGCTGCACGTCGGCCAGGTAGTAGAGGTCGCCGGCGGTCGCCGCCACCACGAGGCGCTCGGCGAACGGGATCGGCAGGTAGAGGTTGCCGCCGCGGGCGTGCATCGCCGCCAGCGGTGGCGGCACGCCGTCGACCCTGCCGCTGCACAGCGCGGCGAAGTCGACGCTCCAGACCCGTTCGCCGTCGACGTCGAAGTGCAGCGTGCCCGATGGGTTCGCCGACCACAGACGCACGAGGCAGCCCGGCCCCTTCACATCGACCAGCACGTGCTCGGCGCCGCCGGCCGCGTCGACGACGCGCAGGTAGTGGCCGCGGTCGTCGTTGGCATACCAGTCGTCGCGGTTGGCCGAGCCGTTGCGGCTCCGCGGGTCGGTGCTGGAGAACTGCACGCAGCGCTCGCCGGGCGCTGGCGCCGGAACGAACAGCCAGTCCTGCTCCAGCAGCCGGCAGAGCATCGTCGGCAGGGACTCGGCCGCGTCGCCCTGTGCCGCCAAGGGCGCGGTGCAGGCGAGCGAGACGGCGAGGGCGGACACCCACGAACGCATGGACTGCCACCATACCCGTCGACTCGACCGTTGCGCAGCGCGCGCCATTCGCCACGATGCGCGCGTGCGACGGTTCCTGCGTTCCGCCCTCCTCACCGTGGTCCCTGCCGCTGCCGCCCTGGCACAGGTCGAACCGCCGCCGCTGCCGCAGCCGGTCGTGGTCGGCGACTACGACCCGCTGCGCGGCCTCGACCCCGACGGCCGCATCCCGAAGCCGGACATCCCCGCCGACATCGAGCACCCCGAACGCTGGCGCTACACGCCCGCCGGCCGCATCAAGCCCGGCAACGTGCTGGATCGCTTCCTGGTCAGCAGCTTCCTGTCGCCGATCGTGTTCCGCGAGGCGGACATCGGCTTCGGCGGCGGCTTCGCGCTGACCGACGTCGACTTCCGCAGCCAGCGCTACCGCGAGTTCGCCAACATCGTCATGACCTACAGCGCGGAAGGCCAGCAGGCCTACCGCATGTTCTGGTCGAAGTGGCTCAACGTGCGCGACCTGCCCGACGGCGGCGTGCTGCGCGAGGAGCGCGGCCGGCTCTACGCGCGCGGCGGCTACGAGAAGACGCTGACGCGGCGGTTCTTCGGCTTCGGCAGCCGTTCGCCGGAGAGCGCCGAGACCAGCTACACCGAAGAGCTGGCCCAGGTCGGCTTCGGCATGCGGGTGTCGCTGCCGGATCCCGGTGGCGACTGGCTGCTGCGCGTCGACGCGCAGGCCGAACACCACGGTCTGTCGCCGGGCCGCGTCAGCGCGGTGCCGACCACCGACCAGGCGTTCGCGGCCGAGTTCGCCGCCGGCGACGGCATCGACCAGCTCTGGCTGCTGACGAACTTCGGCTACGACACGCGCGACAGCCTGCACCAGCCCTACGAAGGCAAGCGCGCCGGCCTCGTCGCCAACCTATGCTACGGCAGCGGCGGCGAGTTCGGCGCCATCCTGGGGCTCGACGCGCAGCACGTGTTCGCGCTGCCGCCGCTGCTGCACCGCGGCGCGTACGGCCGCGAGGAGAACCCGCCGACCGACGTGCTGGCGTTCGGCGCGTTCGTGCAGGACACGGTCGGCGACCTGCCGTTCTACAGCCTGCCGACGCTCGGCGGCACCCACACGCTGCGCGGCTACATCCAGAACCGCTTCACCGACCGCGCCGCGGCGCACGCGTCGGTCGAGTACCGGCTGAGCCTGATCCCGCGCGGCATCACCTTCACCGACACGATCCGCATCGAGCGCATCGGGCTCGGCGTGTTCTACGAGTGCGGCACCGTCGCCGACGGCATCGAGGACCTGCCCGACGGCAAGTTCCTCGACTCGGTCGGCTTCGGCTTCCGGCTCGCGTTCTCGCGCGAGGCGACGTTCCGCGTCGACTTCGGCTACGGCGACGAGGGCAGCAACTTCACGCTCGCGTTCGGCAACAGCTTCTGAGCCGGCACCGCGGCATCAGCCGAACAGGGCGCCCATGCGCTCGCGCAGCGGACCGCGCGGCGGCACGAACACCGCATCGACCTCGCCGCCGTGGGCCGAGCCGATCGGTTGCAGCCCCAGCCGCCGGCGCCGCAGGCCGTGCCGGGCCGCGGTGATCGCGTAGCCGCTGTAGCCGAGCTGCTCGAGCGGAGCCCGCAGCAGCGCCTCGGAGTAGCCGGCGCGCCGCTGGTGTTCGTCGGCCACCTCGAGCAGCACCAGCGGCAGGCGCTCGGCCAGCGTGTGCTGCAGGCCCGTCAGCACCGGCACCTCGTGGCCCTCGACGTCGATCTTGATCACGATCGGCTGTTCGTACGGCACTCGCGCCAGCAGGTCGTCGCCCGCCACCATGGCCACGGTCCAGTGATGCGTCGCGACCGCACCCTGCGGGCCGACTGCCGACAGCGACCCCCAGCCCGAGTGGTGCGCGTACTCGCGCAGTTCGGCGCTGCCGGTCGCTGCGCCGACGGCACAGGCCACCAGGTCGACGTTGCGGAAGCCGTTGTCGGCGAAGGTCGCCTGCAGGCGCTGCACGAGTTCCGGGTTGGGCTCGCACGCCAGCACGCGCCCCTGGTCGCCGACGCACGACCGCGCCAGCAGCGACATGTGGCCGAGATTGGCGCCGATGTCGACGAAGCAGTCGCCGGGTTGCAGCACCCGGTGCAGCAAGGCCTGGATCGGCAGGTCGTGGTAGCGGCCGAGGCAGTAGGACAACCGCTCCGACCAGTTCGACAGGTCGAGCTGCAGCCGGTAGCCGTGCAGCTTGCCGCGCATCACGGCCGTCGGCGCGTGGCGCCACCGTTCGGCGTCGTTGCCGCCGGCCCACGCATAGAGTCGGCCCCAGGCGGGCAGCTCGGCGTGCATGTAGGCGCGCACCAGGCGCCACCGCAGCCGATCGAGTGGCCGCGCGGACGCCACAGTGACGTCGGCCGCGAGCGGCAGGTTGGCGCGAAGAGGGAGGGACACGAGTGGGCGACCGGTTGTGGAAAACTACCACCACCCTCGCTCGCTCGCCAATCGGCCGCGGGCCGGCGTCGCGTTCTGGTACTTCTGCACAGCCATTCCCCAACGCGGCCCGGGCCGCGGCAGGCGACCCGCCCATGCGATCGGCGGTCCGCGGCGGCTGCCGCCGTGACGTTCCGGCACCTGGATGGCAAGATCCGCGGCCCGTGTACGCCGACCCCGTTCCCCTGTTGGCCGCCGAGGCCTCACCGTGGCTCGCCGTGCTCGGTCGGTTCCACCCCGTCGTGCTGCACCTGCCGCTCGGCGTGCTGCCGGCCACGGCGCTGCTCGAGTTCGGCGCGCTGCTGCTGCGGCGCGCGCCGCCGCGCGGCGCGGTGCTCGCGCTGGCCTGGCTCGGCGCGCTGACCGGCGCGCTGGCGGCGGGCAGCGGCCTGCTGCTGGCGCGGGAACCGTACGGCGGCGACACGGTCGGCCAGCACCAGGTGCTCGGCCTCGTGCTGGCGGCGCTGCTGCTGCTCGCGGCGGTGCTGGCGCTGCGCGCCGGTCGCCTGCCGTTCCGCGTGGTGCTCGCCGCTGCGCTGCTCGTGATGGTGCCCGCCGGCCACCTCGGCGGCAGCATCACTCACGGCGCCGACTTCCTGTTCGCCCCGCTGCACCGGACGGCGGCGCGCGCGGCGCCGACGGCGGCCACCGCCAGCGAATACGAGCGCATCATCGCGCCGCTGCTCGAACGCACCTGCACCAAGTGTCACAACCCGGACAAGCAGAAGGGCGACCTGCTGCTGACCACGCGCGAGGGCATGCTCGCCGGTGGCGAGAACGGACCGGTGCTGGTGCCCGGTCGCCCCGACGAGAGTCCGCTGGTGACGCGCTGCGAACTGCCGCTCGACGACGACGACCACATGCCGCCCGCGGACAAGCCGCAGCCGACGGCCGCGGAGATCGCGGCGCTGCGGGCCTGGGTCGCCGCCGGCGCGCCGTTCTGACGCCCGGCGCCGAGCCCGCGGCGACTCAGTGCAGCCGGAAGTCGCGCTCGCTGGTGCGCGTCGCCTCGATGCGCAGGATCTCCATCTGCGTCGTCTGCCGCAGCGATTCGTCGACGTAGACGCGGCGGAACGGCATGCGCACGGCGCCGCCGTCGCGGCGTTCGCCGAGGGCGACGTCGCGCCAGTCTTCGAGCAGCACCCGCCGCGACTGCATCGTGCTGGCGAAGCGATGCACGAACTCGCGCGGCTGGCCGGTCGACGGCTCGTAGACGATCTCGAAACGGTCGCGCGGCTGCGGCTCGACCTCGGGCCCGATGACTTCGGCGCCGCCCGGCGGTCGCCGCTCGACGACGATGCGCGCGAACGCCTCGCCGCCGCGTTCGATCGTGTCGCGCCTGCTGACCACGAACGCCGCCGGATCGGCGAAGCACCACGGCAGGCGCAGGTGCAGGCCGTACAGCATCAGCTCCTGTTGCGCCGACTCGGCCAGCGTCGGCCACGGCATGCCCTGGCGCTCGGCGAACACCGACGCCGCCGACCGGCCGTAGACGCGCCCGTCGGCCAGTTCGAGCCGGTCGCGTTCGCTGAACGCGCAGTCCGCCGTGTGCGTGACCTCGCGCACGCCGATCACCTCGCCCTGGGCGCCGAAGATGGTCAGCCGCCACCACACGACGACGCCGCCCAGCGCCTTGAACGCCGCCGGCGAACGGGTGCTCTGGTAGACGTCGAGCAGCGGCGAACCGAGTTGCATGCCCGACGGCGGCGCCGGCTCGGCCGCCGCAGCGGCCGGGGTCCTGGCCGCCGCGGCCGGGGCCGGGCGGGCGTCGGCGACGAGCGGCCCCCCCCCCCGGTCGCACGGCACCCCCCCGCCCGGGGCGGGCGCCGGGCCGGCCGGGGCCGCCCCGGGGCCGACGGGGGCG
>JAEUHS010000066.1 GCA_016794035.1 Planctomycetota bacterium | reverse complement strand
CGGCGGCGGCGGCCAGCGTCGCCGCCAAGGTGCGCGCCACCGCACCGGGCCCGGCCACGGGGGTCGGAGCCGTCACCGTGCCGGCGGCCGCGGCGACCTGGCTGCTGGTCGCCGCCGTGCTGCACGCGACCGTCTTCGTCGGCGGTCGTTCGCCGTGGCGCCAGGCCGCCGATCTCGCGCTCGACGCCGACACGAACGGCCGCGGCATCGTCGTCGGCGCGCGCTGCGGCAGCGCGAGCCTGACCTACTATCTGCGGCCGAACCACTGGCTCGACCGCGAGGTGGATCCGCACCCCGGCATCCGCGTCGAGCACCTGGCGCACGATGCGACCGCGGCGCTCGGGGCGCTGTTCGCCGCCGCCGCCGGACGCCGAGTGTTCGTGATCCTGCGCCGCGACGAGTTGGAGTCGCTGCAGCGCGACCCCGGCGCCGAAGCGCTGCTGCGCGGCGAGTGCCAGCTGCTGCGCGTGCTGCCGTGCCCGCGCGAGCACGGCGACGGCACGCTCTACGTGTTCGGTTCGCGCCGCGACGGCTGAGCGCGCGCGCCGGCGCCGCGCGGGTGCAGCGACTCGTGCACGGCGCGCAGCCGTTCGTGGTCGACGTGGGTGTAGACCTGCGTCGTCTGCAGCGACGCGTGGCCGAGCATCTCCTGCACCGAGCGCAGGTCGGCGCCGCCGGCGACCAGATGGGTCGCGAACGAGTGCCGCAGCGCGTGCGGCGAACACGCGACCGTCAGCCCGGCGCGGTCGCAGGCGGCGCGCACGACCTGGAACACGCGCACGCGGTCGAGCGGTCGGCCGGTGCGCGACAGGAACAGCACGTCGCCCGGGTCCTGCTTGCCGCGCGCGCGCAGCAACGGCCGCACGTCGCTCAGGTAGCGCTGCACGCACGCGAGCGCGGCGTCCGAGATCGGCACCAGCCGTTCCTTGTTGCCCTTGCCGAACGCGCGCAGCAGTCGGTGGTCGGCGATCACGCTGGTGGTGCGCAACGTGACGACCTCGGTCACGCGGCAGCCGGTCGCGTAGAGCACCTGCAGGATCGCCTGGTCGCGCCGCGCGAGCGGGTCGTCGGCGGCGTCGGCAGCGACCGCGAGCAGGCGCGCGACCGCGCGGCGGCTCAGCGCCTTCGGCAGCTTGCGTTCGAGCTTCGGTCCGAGCAGGCCCTCGGCGACGTCCTCGGCCGCCAGGCCCTCTGCCTGCAGGAACCGGTAGAAGCCGCGGATCGCCGCCGCCGCGCGCGCGACCGACGCGGGGGCGTGGGTCGCCAGCATGCCGGTCAGGTGCCGGTCGATCGCGTCGCGGTCGGGCAGCGCCGCGCGGCCGCGCAGCAGCCGCTGCAGGTCGCTGCGGTAGGCGGCGACAGTGTGGCGCGAGACCTGCAGTTCCACCCCGAGGTAGACCAGGAAGTCCGCCAGCTCCCGCTGGCCTGCCGCGCCGCGCACGTCGCCCACGTCCGGCAACGCTATCCGCGCGACGCCCGTCGACCACGTCCCGTCGGTCGATGCCATCGACCGAACCACAAGCCAGACCACCTTGACGGTTCGTCGGACCCTACGTATGGTCCCCGCCCCTTCGGTCAGGTGCGTACGCGCCCCGGCCCGAAGACCGGCCGGCGACCTGGCCGGCGGTGCCGGATGCCTCGGCGCCGTCTCCTCTGTTCCTCCTGCTGCACGAGTGGTTCGTCCGCCCATGTCGAAGCCGACCAAGGCCGAGCTGGCCAAGTACAAGTCGATTCTCCAAAGTCAGTTGGCGTCGTTGCGAGGCGACGTGGGGTCGATGCGCGACGAAGCGCTGCGCGCCTCCGACCAGGACGCCTCCGTCGACCACCTGGCCGACCAGGGCACCGACAACTACGACCAGGGCTTCATGCTGGGCCTGATCGAGAACGAGGAAGAGACGATCAAGCTGATCGAGGAGGCCCTCGAGCGGATCGAGGGCCGCGGCGACTGGGACTTCGGCACCTGCCCGCTGTGCGCCGAGGAACTCGAGGGCCAGAAGAAGGCGCCGACCAAGAAGGCCAAGGGCAAGGCCGCGGAGGCCTGGATCCCGAAGGCGCGCCTCGAGTACCTGCCGTGGGCGCGGTACTGCGTGCGCCACCAGGAAGTCGAAGAGCGCAACCGCGAGAGCGCCTAGCCCGGTGGCGGCGACCGACCCGCTGGCGGACGCTGGATCGTCGGGAGTGGATGCGTCCGCGGCCGGCGAGCGCGCCGCGGCGCCGGCCAAGGGCTTCGGCGGCAAGCCGTGGTTCTGGTGGCCGTGGCCGGTGCTGGTGGTGCTGGACCTGTGGAGCAAGTCGGTGGTGTTCGGCTTCCTCGCCGAGCGCTACCCGCACCGCGTCGAAGCGGGCCGCAGCCACCTGGTGTTCGACACGGCCGGGCTGCGCTTCGACCTGGTGGCCTGGGGCAACACCGGCACCATCTGGGGCCTGTTCCAGGACGGCACCCTGGTGCTGATGGTGGTGCGCTGCCTCGCCGTCGTCGGCCTGCTGTGGTTCGTGCGCGGCACGGCGCCGGGGGCGCGCTGGCAGCAGTTCGTGCTGAGCCTCGTGTTCGCCGGCGCGCTCGGCAACCTCTACGACAACTTCGTGCGCGCCGACCGGTCGGTGCGCGACTTCCTGCGGTTCTCCGGCCAGTGGCCGGTGCCCTGGGACTTCCCGGCCTTCAACGTGGCCGACTCCTGCATCACGGTCGGCGCCATCGGGCTGTTCCTGCTGCTGTGGCGGGAGGATCGCGCCGCGGCCAGGCAGCGGGTATCCTGACCGGTCCGCGGCCGCGCCGCGCCCTCCACCGTGCTTTCCACGACCCTCGGCAGCCTGCAGCTCGAGAACCCCGTGATGAGCGCTTCGGGCACCTTCGGCTCGGGCTGGGAGGGGCGGCAGTTCTCGGACCTCGGCCGCGTCGGCGCGCTGGTCAGCAAGACGGTCACCGTGCGGCCGCGGCACGGCAATCCGCCGCCGCGCATCCAGGAGACCCCCTCCGGGATGCTGAATTCGATCGGCCTCGAGAACAAGGGCGCGGACTACTTCCTGGCCGAGACCCTGCCCCGGATGCGACAGCTGGCGGCGGGCGCGGGCGGTCGCCCCGGGCCGCGCGTCGTGATCAACATCGGCGGCGAGTCGGTCGATGAATTCGTGGCGCTGGCCGAGCGCTTCTCGGCGGCCGGCGTCGACGCACTCGAAGTCAATCTGTCCTGTCCGAACGTGCAGGAAGGCAAACTCTTGTTCTCGACCGAACCGCGGCTGACAGAGCGGGCCGTGGCCGCCGTCAAACGAGCTGCGACGGTGCCGGTGTTCGCGAAGCTGTCGCCGAACGTCACCGACATCACCGTCATCGCCAAGGCCGCCGAACAGGGCGGGGCGGACGGTCTCACCGCGATCAACACGCTGATCGGCATGGCGGTCGACTGGCGCCGGCGGCGGCCGGTCCTCGGCCGCGGCATCGGCGGCCTGTCGGGGCCGGCGATCCGGCCGGTCGCGCTGCGCATGGTCTACGAGGTCGCGCGCAGCGTGCGGATCCCGGTGATCGGCGTCGGCGGCGCGCGCTCGGCCGACGACGTGCTCGACTTCGTCTGCGCCGGCGCCAGCGCGGTGCAGGTCGGCACGGCGATGTTCACCGATCCGGCGCTGATGGTGCACATCGTCGACGACCTGCGGCAACGGCTGACCGCCGCCGGCACGACGATCGCCGAGCTGCGCGGCTGCCTGCATCGACCGCCCGACGCCGCCGCGCCCGCCGGCTGCGCGCCGGCCGCGCACGCGCCGACCGGCCACGGGGGGCAGGCATGAGGCTCGCGGCGCTGACGGCGGACATGGTGCGACAGGCGGTCAAGGTCTACCAGGACCTCGCCTACGGCACCGGTGGCCGGCCGCGGCGCGGCGTCGAACTGCCCACGACCGGCGGCAGCGAAGCGCTGCTGGCGCTGTTCCAGAAGGAACAGGTCGAGACCATCCCCGGCCACCCGTGCGTGCGCTACAGCCTGCGCCTCGGCAACCGCAACTACCCGTTCATGAAGCTGCTGCTGCAGGAGCACCTGGTGCCGGGCGAGTTCTTCTTCGCGGTTGACACGCACGACCAGATGGAGATCCAGCCCGACTACCCGGACTACCAGGCCTGGATGACGGTGCGCCGCTTCAACCGCGACCTCAAGCGCCAGATCGAGACGCGCTTCCAGGCGGTCGGCCTCGACACCTGCGCGATGCTGCGCGAACTGCTGCTCGCCACCTGCGAACCCGCCGACGGTCCGTGTCGCGGCCTCGTGCTGATCGTCGACGACGAGGAGGACCTCGCCTGCGCCGTCGAGGCGGTGCTGCGCCGGGCGGGCTTCCGCACCTACAAGGTGTTCGACGGCAAGGCCGGGCTCGAGGCCGCCGGGGAGCTGCTGCCCGACCTGGTGCTGCTCGACTACGAGATGCCGGAGCTCGACGGGCTGCAGGTCATCGAGCGGCTGCGCGCCGACCCGGCGACCCGGGCGATTCCGGTGCTGCTGAACAGCGCCGGCCGGGTGTCGATGGCCGACATCCAGCGCGCCGACGGGTTTCTGGCCAAACCATTTCCAGAGTCGCTCCTGTTCGAGATGATCGACCGGGTGTTGCGTGGCAAGGAAGTGAAGCGATGAAGCCCGGCGCACGGGAGCGGCCGACGCACGGCCGGCGCGAACCCGGCCTCGGCTGGCGAGGCCCGGGCTGGTTGGGCGCGCTGATGCTGTGCGTGGTGCTGGCAGCGGCGGGCATGCCCGCCGCCGGCGGCGTCATCGCCGATGCGACGCGCATCGAGGCGTGCCACGGTCGCACCGTGCGCGCGCTGCCGTACGCGGCGGCGCGCCTCGCCGCCGACGACCGGCCCGGCGCCGGCGCGGTCACCGCGGCGCTGCCGCGCCCGCGCCCGCGCGCCCAGACGATCGCAGCCGGCGGCCTGCCGCCGCCGCGCGCACCGACGGTCTGAACGGTCAGGTCCGTGGCGGCTGCCGCGCGGCAGCCGCCGATCCGTCCCGTTCCCGTTTCCTCGCGACGGCGGTGTGCACGCAGCGCACCGCGTCGCCGGCCCGACCTCGGCGCCGTTCCGTTCCCGCATTCCCCATCCTGTCATGAAACTCGACTTCGGTTCGCTCCCGGCTCGCATCGGCAAGTCCCTGCAGGGCTTGTTCGGCTCCGCCAACCAACGCGCCCTCGCGCAGTACCAACCCATCGTCAAGGCGGTCAACGCGCTGGCCGACTGGGCCAAGGCCATGTCCGCCGAACAGGTGAAGGCCGCGGTCGCCGAGATGCGCCAGCAGGTGCAGCAGGGCGAGAAGACGCTCGACGACGTGTTGCCGCAGATGTTCGCGCTGACGCGCGAGGTCGCGACCCGAACGCTCGGCCTGCGCCACTTCGACGTGCAGCTGATCGGCGGCGCCGTGCTGCACCACGGCAAGATCGCCGAGATGTCGACCGGCGAGGGCAAGACGCTGGTGGCGACGCTGCCGGCGGCATTGAACGCGCTGTCGGGCCAGGGCGTCTACGTGATCACCGTCAACGACTACCTCGCCAAGCGCGACCGCGACTGGATGGCGCCGGTGTTCGAGTACCTCGGCCTGTCCGTCGGCACCATCCAGTCCAACATGCCGGCGCAGGTCCGGCAGGCGGAGTACGAGAAGGACATCACCTACGGCACCAACAACGAGTTCGGCTTCGACTACCTGCGCGACAACATGAAGTGGCGCGCCGAGGAACAGGTCCAGCGCCGGCTCAACTACGCGATCGTCGACGAGGTCGACTCGATCCTGGTCGACGAGGCGCGCACGCCGCTGATCATCTCCGGCGAGGGCGAGGGCACCACCGACCGCTACCTGATGGCCGACCGCGTCGCCAGGCAGCTCAAGGTCGACGAGCACTTCGAGATCAAGCTCAAGGAGCACCAGTGCATCCTCAACGAGGCCGGCGTCGAGCGCGCCGAGAAGCTGGTCGGCGTCGACAGCTTCTACAGCAACCCGGCCTACATGGAGTGGCCGCACCTGCTCGAGACGGCGCTGCGCGCGCACCACATCTACGAGAAGGACAAGCACTACGTCATCCAGCAGAAGAAGGAGCCGGACGGCAGCGACGGCGAGCCCGAGGTCATCATCGTCGACGAGTTCACCGGCCGTCTGATGCCGGGGCGGCGCTGGAGCGACGGTCTGCACCAGTCGGTCGAGGCCAAGGAGGGCCTGCCACCGCGCGAGGAGAACCGCACGCTGGCGACCATCACGCTGCAGAACTACTTCCGCATGTTCAAGAAGCTCAGCGGCATGACCGGCACGGCCATGACCGAGGCCGCGGAGTTCTCGCGCATCTACGACCTCGACGTCGTGCAGGTGCCGACCAACCGGCCGAACCAGCGCAAGGACGACAACGACCAGGTCTACCTCGACGGCAAGAGCAAGCTCGACGCCATCGTCGCCGAGATCCGCGAGGAGCACGCCAAGGGCCGGCCGATCCTGCTCGGCACCACGTCGATCGCCAAGTCCGAGGCGATCTCGGCGGCGCTGACCGGGGCCGGCATCCCGCACAACGTGCTGAACGCCAAACAGCACGCGCGCGAGGCCGAGATCATCGTGCAGGCCGGTCGCAAGGGCGCGGTCACGGTCGCGACCAACATGGCCGGTCGCGGCACCGACATCGTGCTCGGCGGCAAGGCCGAGGCGCTGTGGCAGAGCGAGCTCGGGCAGAAGGGGCTCGCCGAGGACAGCGACGAGGCCAAGGCGCTGCTGGCGAAGCTCAAGGAGCAGTGCCAGAAGGAGCACGACGAGATCCTCGCGCTGGGCGGCCTCTACGTGATCGGCACCGAGCGCCACGAGGCGCGCCGCATCGACAACCAGCTGCGCGGCCGCTGCGCGCGGCAGGGCGACCCCGGCCGCACCAAGTTCTTCCTCAGCTTCGACGACGACCTGATGCGCATCTTCGCGCGCGACTGGGTCAAGGTGATGATGGAGAAGATGGGGCTGAAGACCGGCGAGGTCATCGACAGCCCGATGGTCACGCGCGGTCTGGCCAAGGCGCAGAAGAAGGTCGAGCAGCGCAACTTCGACATCCGCAAGCACCTGCTCGAGTACGACGAGGTGATGGACAAGCAGCGCAAGTTCATCTACGCGCAGCGGCAGGAGGCGCTGGAGAGCAAGGGGCTGCGCGAGAAGGTGCTCGGCATGTTCGAGGCCGTGCTCGAACCCGTGATCGAGCGCTGCGCCGGCGACAAGGACCAGCCGGTCGACCACGGCGAGCTGCGCAAGTGGCTGCAGCATCGCTGCGGCGACGCGTTCGACCTCCAGGGCTTGGAGTCGGTGCCGCGCGAGAGCCTGTTCGAGTGGATCATGGAGCGCGTCGAGAAGCTGCACGACGCGCGCGGCGAGCACTACGGCGAGCCGTGGGAGCAGGTGCTGCGCTTCCTGGTCATCGACACGATCGACAACAAGTGGAAGGACCACCTGTACGCGATGGACGTGCTGAAGACCGGCATCGGCCTGCGCGGCTACGCGCAGGTCGATCCGAAGAACGAGTACAAGAAGGAGGGCTTCGAGAAGTTCCAGCAGCTGAAGACCGAGATCGCCGAGCACGTGACCGGCTTCGTCTACAAGCAGGAGGCGACCGACACGATCCGCGACATGGTCACCGGCAAGCTGCGCAGCGAGCCGCGGCAGCCGGCGCCGATGCCGATGCCGCGCACGCCCGAGGAGCTGCAGGCGCTGTTCGAGTCGCTGATCGCGGCCGGCAAGATCCCGCCGGAGGTGCTCGACCGCATGGCGAAGGGCGAGCGTTTCGTGCTGAAGGTCACGCCGCAGGGTCTGGTGCTGGCGCCCGCGGCCGCCGACGGTGCGCCGCCGGCCGGCGACGTCGGTGCGCCGCCGCCCGCGGCCGCGGCCGCGGCGGTGGCGCCGGCCGTGCCTGCCCCGGCGCTGCCGCCGCCGCTGCCGGCCCCGACGCGGCTCGCGCCGATGGGGCAGCGGCCGATGGTGCCGCGCAGCGGCCCGCCGGCGCGGCCTGCCAACGCGCCGAAGCCGGGCCGCAACGACCTGTGCCCATGCGGCTCGGGCATCAAGTACAAGAAGTGCTGCGCCCCGGCCTTCGACTGATGCCGGCGACGTCGTGATGCCGGCCCTGGCACGCGCCAGCGGCGAACCGAACGGCCCGCTGCCGCTGCCGCAGAGCGGCGGCCGCGGCCGCAGCTGGTTGACCATGGGGCTCTACCAGCTGCTGTTCCTGCTGCTGCTGCTGGTCTACTCGCCGGTGATCGTCTGGCGCGGCCTGACCGACCGCCGCTACCGCGCCCGCTTCTTCGAGCGCACCGGCCGCGTGCCGCCGCTCGGCGCCGGCCGCGAGGTGGTCTGGATCCACGGCGTCTCGGTCGGCGAGGTCAAGGCCGCGAGCAACTTCGTCGCCGAGCTGCGGCAGCGGCGCCCGGACCTGCAGCTGGTGATCTCGTCGACGACGCCGAACGGCCACCTGATCGCGCAGAAGGAGTACCCGGACCTGCCGGTGGTGTTCTACCCGCTCGACTTCGGCCGCTGCCCGGCGCGCGCGATCGACCGCATCCGGCCGCGCTGCGTGCTGCTGATGGAGCTCGAGATCTGGCCGAACTTCCTGCAGGCCGCGAGCCGCCGGCGCATCCCGGTCGGCGTCATCAACGGCCGCATCAGCGAACGCACGCTGCGCGGCTACCGGCGCGCGCGCGGCCTGCTGCCGCAGCTCGACCTGATCCACATCTACTGCGTGCAGGACCGGGCCTACCAGACGCGTCTGCTCGAGCTCGGCGTCGCCGGCGAACGCGTGCACGTCACCGGCAACATGAAGTACGACAGCGTCGTCATGGGCCGCCACGAGGCGGCGGCCGCGTCGCTGCGCCCGTGGCTGTCGCCGGACGGCCGGCCGGTGCTGGTGGCCGGCTCGACCCACGCCGACGAGGAGGTCGCGGTGCTCGAGGCGGTCGCCGCCGTGCGCCGGCAGCGCGGCGCGGACGTGCGCACGGTGCTGGTGCCGCGCCACCCCGAGCGCGCGGCGTCGATCTGCGAACAGGTCGCGACCGCCGGCGCCGAGCCGGTGCGCTGGAGCGAGGTGGCGGCGAGCCGGCCGCCGCTGTCGGCGAGCGCCGTCGTCGTCGTCGACACGATCGGCCAGCTGCAGGGCTTCTACGCCGCCTGCGACGTCGCCTTCGTCGGCGGCAGCCTGATCCCGCACGGCGGCCAGAACATGCTCGAACCCGCGGCGCAGGGCCGCGCGACGATCTTCGGCCCGCACACGGCCAACTTCCGCCGCGACGTCGAGCTGCTGCTGGCGGCCGATGCCGTCGTGCAGGTCGCCGACCGCGCCGCGTTCGCCGCCGAGCTGGGCCGGCTGCTCGTCGACCGCGAGGCGCGGGCCGTGCTCGGCGAGCGCGCCCAGCGGGTCATCGCCGACAACCAGGGCGCGACCGCCCGCACGCTGGACCTGCTGCAGGACACGCTCGGCGCGGCGCCGGCCGCGGCGCCGCCGCCCCGACGTTGACCGGGCCACCGCCGGTGCCTACGGTCCGCGCGATGAAGTGTCCGTGCAGCAGTGGGGCCACCTACGCCGAGTGTTGCGAGCCGATCATCCAGCAGCAGCAGAAGGCCACGACCGCGGAGCAGCTGATGCGCTCGCGCTACTCGGCCTACGCGCTCGGCCACACCGACTGGATCGTCGACAGCCAGTCGCCGGACGGGCGCCAGTTCGTCGACCGCAACGCCACCGAGCAGTGGAGCAAGCGCGCGACCTGGCACCGCATGGAGGTGCTGTCGGTGCAGGGCGGCGGCGTCGACGACGCCGAGGGCTTCGTCGACTTCAAGGCCTACTACACGATCGCCGGCGAGGACATCACGCACCACGAGGTCGCCAGCTTCCGCAAGGAGGACGACACCTGGTACTTCGTCGACGGCGTCGAGGTGAAGCCGCGCCCGTTCAAGCGGCTCGAGAAGAAGGTCGGCCCGAACGAGCCGTGCCCGTGCGGCAGCGGCAAGAAGCACAAGAAGTGCTGCGGCAAGGTCGGCGGTCCGGTGGGCTGAGGGGACGCCGACCGGCATGTGCGGTGGGGGGTTGGCGCGGTAGCAAGGGCGGCTAGAGTCCGGGGTGCGCGTGCAGGCGGCATCGTTTCGGCGCCGCACGTCGCGCAAGCCACCTTCGGAGACGTTCCCATGCTGTTCACGCGGAAGGAAGGAAGGAAGGAAGGGCGCGCTCGCCGCGCTGTGCCTCCTGACTTCCCTGGTTGCATCCGCTCAGGCCCAGACTTGGGGTGAGCCGTGGAACCACAACGAGAAGGGGGACTTCACGAACCCCTTCGCGCCGTGGCTGAATCCACCGACGTACCCCTACCCAAACCCGCTGCCAGCGGGGACGCCGGTGCCAAATCCGCCCGAGGTCTTCAAGCATCCGACCACCGGGGTTCCGTATGGGTGGCCGCAGCCGGACGCCAGCGGCCGGAACTTCAATGCCGTGCACATGGCGTTGATCCCGAAAGGGCCCTACCGCGGCATGGTGTTCGTGATGAACCGCGATGAGCGGGTCATCGCGGAATGGCCAGTCGGCGGTGGCACCCGGTACGTGTTCCAGTGCTACGCGATCGTCGACCCGGGCAGCAACCTCCTGGGTGGCATCCGGTGCCGCAACTTCCTGCTGCCCATCGCCGCCTATGGGCCTGTTGGGGGTCCGCTGCCGACGGCCCCTGCGGTGCAGGACCTGTTCTGCTCCGGGCACGCGTGGTCGCCGTTCGGCGACCTGATCGTCGTCGGTGGCACGGACTACCTGCCGTCGGGAGGCGCTGGCTACCACGGCGGGATCTTGACCTACGCATGGAACCCGCGCCTTGCCGTGGGCGCGTGGCCGCTGGGCGGTGGCGGGCAGTTCTACGATCCGACCTCGCCGTTGGTGTTCTTCGGTCTGTGGCAGCGCGGGCCGGACCTCCAGCACCGGCGTTGGTACCCGACGGCGACTTTGACGCACCGCCTTTCGCGAGCCCCGGCTGCGAATCCACTGTCGCCGCCCCGCGAACGCATGCTGGTGTTCGGTGGTACGGAGGCGGTCCCGGCGCTGCCATCGCCGCTGCCACCAGCCCTGGAGGCACGGAACAGCTACGAGGCGCTGGTCATCGAGGGCGAGGCGCTGGCCAACTTCCTGGCTCTCTCCGTCGACGACCAGACCGTCGGTGCCACGACGGTCCGGACCTGGATCGGCTGCGGCACCACCGGGGGCACAACGAGTGTCGACTGGCCCGACGAGTACCCCCGCTGCCACCTGCTGTCGAACGGGAAGCTGTTCTTCTCGGGCTACGCGCCGCGGGGAGCGTGGCTCGATCATGACGGCAGCCCGGGCCTGTGGACGCAAGTCGCCAACCAGCCGGGTCAGCCTGCCGGCACGTTCAGCGCCAACTGGCAGGCCGAGCGCCACGACGGCAGCGCGGTGCTGTTCCCGAACCTTGGCGACACCCGCGACCAGATCCTGCGCGTCGGTGGCGCCAACGGGTTCACGGGCCCGACGACGGCGACGACCGAGTCGATCGATGCCGGATCGAGCAGCGCGACCTGGGTGGAACCGGGCGCGTCCGACATGCCGGCGACCGGGACCTTGCCCGATGGTGGCCGGGCGTTCGTGAGCCTGGTGATCCTGCCCACCGGGGCGCTGCTGGCCGTGGGCGGGCAGCACCAAGGCACCACCAACACGCCGGTGTACCATCCGCTGCTGTTCGAGGACGGCAAGTGGTTCATCCTGCCGGCGAATCCGATCCCATCGCGGCGCACCTACCACTCGGCCCCGGTCCTGCTAGCGGATGGACGCGTCTTCATCGGCGGCGGCGACGATCGCGACTACGACTACGAGATCTTCTCGCCCGCGTACCTCGACGACCCGGCGAACCGGCCGGTGAATCCGGTGTGGCAGGCGCCGGTGCCGTTCGTGGACCCTCGCTACGACGCGTACGTGCTGCAGCGAGACAGCACCTACGCGATCGACTTCGCCGCGCTGCCCCTGGGACAGACGATTACCAAGGCGGTGTTGATGGCGCCCGGCTCGGTGACCCACCACAGCGACATGAGCCAGCGCTACGTCGAACTGAAGACCGGCGTCACCAACGGGAATCAGGTGACCTTCAGCACCGACCGGCCGGAGACGGTCGTGCCGCGCGGGATCTACATGTTGTTCTTCGTCAGCAACACCTCGGTGTCCGAAGCGATCTGGGTGATGTTCCAATGAACCCCCCGATGCGTGTGTCCTTTCTCGGTCTGGCCCTGGCCGGGCTCGCGCCGGCGCAGCAACTGCGCTGGCAGGTGCCTGCATCGGGGCCGTCGCTGGTCCAATCGTCCTGGATGGGGGCCTTCACGGACTACAACCACGACGGCTACCGGGACTTCCTGCGTATAGTGCTCCCGCTGCCGACGGTGAACTACGTGTCGTTGCAGATCGCGTCGGGCCTGGATGGGGCGACGTTGTGGTCGATGGACAGCACACAGCTGCAAAACCCTGGGGCGTGCCTAGCCGGGGACATGGACGGAAACGGCGATCCGGATCTCGCCGTGCTGACCCGGTACCTGCCCCAAATGCGCATCCAGATGCTGTCGCCGCGCACCGGCAAGGTGCTGTGGGAAGTGTTCGGCCCGAGCAGTGGACAGTTCGGCGACGCCCTGCTCGGCGACCTCGACGTGAGCGGGGATGGCCGGCCGGACTTCGTGACGATCACGAGCCACACCAGCCAGTCGGACGTCTACGTCTACAACCACGACGGCACGCTGCGATACACGATCCCGTGCCTGTCGCAGGGCCTGATCGCGATCAGCCTGTGCAAGCTGGGTGACCTCGACGGCGATGGTTGCGACGAGTTCGTGGTCGGCTGCAACGACACGACGACGCGCGGTCTGCAGATGCTGGTCTCGGGCCGGACTGGCGCGGTGCTGCGGCAGACCTACGGCCTGCAGGCCGGCGACAAGACCTCGGAGTTCGTCAGCAACCTCGGCGACATCGACGGCGATGGCGTCAACGACTACGCGGCGTTCCCCTACTGGTCGGCGTCGCGCCTGATGGCCGTCGCGTACTCCGGGCAGACGGGCAACCTGATCCGCAGCTGGGTCGACTACGGCAACTCGGTGGTGACCGGCGAGGACTTCGACCAGGACGGCGTCAACGACATCGTCACCGGCGCCGACTGGATCCTGCTGCCGCCGAACGTGTACGGCTGGACCTGGTGCCACTCGGGCCGCGACGGCAGCGAGCTGTGGCGGGTCGAGAACTTCCTGTCCACCAACGGCAACAACGGCAGCAGCGGCTGGATGGAGTACTCGGCGAGCCTCGGCGTGCAGCCGGGCAGTCCGTATCCGGTGGTCGCTTGGATGGACATCAACTGGTGGATGGTGGGGACTTATGCGGGCCGCACCCGAGCCTACAACGTGGCGCGCGCCGGTCAGGGCCCGGTCACCGGTACCGCGTGCACGAGCTCCGGCACGCTGCCACTGATCGGCGTGCGCGCCCTTGCCGCCGGCTCGCGGATCACCGTCGCCAAGACCCACCCGGCCGCGCTGGCCGCGCTCAACCTCGCCTTCACCGCGCTACCGACGCCGATCGATCTGTCGCCGTTCGGCTTCCCTGGCTGCACCGTCTACCTCGACCCCGCGGCGAGTGTGCTCACCATGACCGGCACCACCGGCATCGACCGCGGCTACGCCGCCATCGACTTGCCGCACCCGCTCGCCGCCTCCACCGTCGGGACCAATGTCGTCGCCCAGTGGCTC
>JAEUHS010000020.1 GCA_016794035.1 Planctomycetota bacterium | reverse complement strand
AGAAGGTCGCGAGGCCCCCGGTACGGCGCCTACGGCGTCCATGAACCGCGTACCGACGTGCGCCACCCGACCGTCACTTCACGACTTCGCGTCACCGAAGTAGCGGCCCGCCAATCTCGAAACCGGATCGGCGGGCAGTTGCCTTCCGTGGCGCAGACTCCTAGCCGAAGCGGCCCGAGACGTAGGCCTCGGTCTCGCCGGTCAGCGGCTTGGTGAAGATCGCCTCGGTCGGCCCGTACTCGATCAGGCGGCCCAGGTAGAGGAACGCCGTGTAGTCGCTGCAGCGCGACGCCTGGTGCATGTTGTGGGTGACGATCATCACCGAGTAGGAGCCCTTGAGCTGCCAGATCAGGTCCTCGATCTTGCCGGTCGCGATCGGGTCGAGCGCCGAGCACGGCTCGTCCATCAGCAGCACCTCGGGCTCGGCCGCGATCGCCCGTGCGATGCAGAGTCGCTGCTGCTGCCCGCCGGACAGGCGCAGCGCCGACTGATGCAGGCGGTCCTTGACCTCGTCCCACAGCGCCGCGCCGCGCAGGCTGCGTTCGCAGACCTCGTCGAGCACGCGCCGGTCGCGCACGCCGTCGATGCGCAGCGCGTAGACGACGTTCTCGTAGATGCTCATCGGGAACGGGTTCGACTTCTGGAACACCATGCCCATGCGCTTGCGCAGCTCGATCACGTCGACGCGCGGGCCGTAGATCGAGTCGCCGTTCAACTTCATGTCGCCGGCGATGCGCACGTTGTCGATCAGGTCGTTCAGGCGGTTGACCGAGCGCAGCAGCGTCGACTTGCCGCAGCCCGACGGACCGATCAGCGCGGTCACCTTGCCGCGCGGCACCAGCAGGTTGATGTCGTGCAGCGCCTTCGACTCGCCGTAGAACAGGCTGAAGTTCTCGATGCCGAGCACCGGCTCCTCGTGCGCGACCTGGTCGTGGATGCGCGATTCGACGCGGTCGCCGCGGTTGATGGCGTCGATGACGCCGGGGCGACTCGCGCGGTCGGCGGGGGGCGCGGCGTCGAGACTCTGTGGGCGTGGCGTGGGCTGCATCGTCGCGGCTCGGGGGACGGGTATCTTGCGCGGCTCGGCCATGGTGTCGACGCGGAATCCGGGGTGTCGGGTCAGAACTGCGCCGCCACGAAGCGGCGGCGCAGCCGGCTGCGCAGGAACACGGCGGTGACGTTGAGCACCATGATCACGCCGATCAGCAGCAGGGTGGTGGTGAAGACCATCGGCTTGGCGGCTTCGCTGTTCTGGCTCTGGAAGCCGAGGTCGTAGATGTGGAAGCCGAGGTGCATGAAGCTGCGCGACGGGTGCAGGTACGGGGCCTCGCCGTCGAACGGCAGTTCCGGCACCCACTTGGCGGCGCCGACCAGCATCAATGGCGCGACCTCGCCGGCGCCGCGCGCCATCGCCAGGATGGTGCCGGTCATGATGCCGGGCATCGCGCGGGGCAGCACGATGCGACGGATCGTCTGCCACTTGCTGGCGCCGCACGCATAGCTGCCCTCGCGCATCGAACTCGGCACCGCGGCCAGCGCCTCCTCGGTGGCGACGATGACCACCGGCAGGGTCAGCAGCGCCAGCGTCAGCGAGGCCCAGACCAGCGCGGCCTTGCCGAAGGTCGGGTTCGGCAGGCGTTCGGGATAGAACAGCGCGTCGATCGAACCGCCGGTCAGGTAGCAGAAGAAGCCCAGGCCGAACACGCCGAAGACGATGCTGGGCACGCCGGCGAGGTTGTTGACCGCGACGCGCACGGCGCTGATCACCAGGCCCGCGCGCGCGTACTCGCGGATGTAGAGCGCGGCGAGCACGCCGAGCGGCACCACCAGCAGCGACATGATCAACGTCATCAGCACGGTGCCGAAGATCGCCGGCCAGACGCCGCCCTCCTGGTTCGACTCGCGCGGTTCCGCGGTCAGGAACTCGATCCAACGGTCCCAGAACACCGCCAGTTTGCCGGTCAGCGACAGCTGGTTGGCCGGGTAGAGGCGCACGATGTCGGCCAGGTAGAGGTCCTGCACGGTGCCGTCCGCGGTGCGGAAGCGCATCTGGTAGCGCGTGTTCTCGGCCTCGAGGCGCGCCAGTTCGGCGTTCAGGCGTTCGCGCGGTTCGACGTTGGCCTGCGCGACGGTCGCGATCGCGGCCAGGGCGGCGCGATGCTCCGGCGAATCGGCGCCGTGGCGCAGCTCCATCCTGCGGGCGTACAGGCGCGCCTCTTCCTCGCGCGTGCTCAGCGCGCCGAGCTGCTGCTTGCGGATCGAGCGCGCCGCGTCGACGCGCGCGCGATTGGCGTCGTGCTCGACCGCGAAGCGGGCCATCGTGGCCGCCGGCGTGTCGGCGACCGTCGCGCCGTCGATGCGCAGCTCGGTCGGGAAGCCGTAGAACCGACCCCAGGACTGGCGATCCACGGTCGCCTCGCGTTCGACCACGAGCGCCCACTCGGGCGTGGTCTGCTCGACGACGAGGTAGTCGGGCACCCAGAAGAACTGGTCGCCGGTGTTGCCGGTGCGGATCAGGTGGCGCACCGAGACGCCGTCGCGCGAGTGCAGGAACGGCAGCGCGACCGCCTTCTCGGCGTCGCCGAGTCCGGCGATCTGCTCGGCGCTCGGCGTGAACGTGCTCTCGCGCGTGATCTCGCCGAGGCGCAGCGTGCCATCGGGCAGCCGCAGCTGCACCGCCGCGGTCGGCCAGAAAGTACCGAGCCCCCTGGCGGTCACGAACGTCAACAGGCCGACCACCATCAGCAGGCACATGGCCAGCGCACCGCCGCACAGCCACAGCATCGGCTCGCCGCGCGCGCGCATCGACTGCTGCGGGTCGGTCACGCGGCGCAGCAAGGGCCGGGGCGGCGCCGACGTGGGCATCGGGGCGGGGGTGGCGCTCACAGCTGGAAGGCCCTCCGGCGGAAGCGCTGGCGCACCACCTCGGCGGCGGTGTTGAGCACGAAGGTCATCGCGAACAGGCACAGCGCGGCGAGATAGAGCATGCGGTAGTGCGAGCTGTCGCGCACCGCCTCGGGCAGCTCGGTGGCGATGTTCGCCGACAGCGTGCGGAAGCCGTTGAACACGCTGATGTCCATGATCGGCGTGCCGCCGACGGCCATGACCACGATCATGGTCTCGCCGACCGCGCGGCCCAGCCCGATCATCACGGCGCTGAAGACACCGCTCATCGCGGTCGGGAAGATCACGCGCACCGCCGTCTGCCAGGGCGTCGCGCCGGCGCCGAGCGAGGCCGCGCGCAGGTGGTCGGGCACCGCCGACAGCGCGTCTTCGGCGATCGTGTAGATGATCGGCACGACGGCGAAGCCCATCGCCAGGCCGACGACCAGCGAGTTGCGCGGGTCGAAGGTGCCGAACAGGCTGTCGCGCAGGTCGAGCCCGACCGCCGACAGCAGCGCGCTCGTGCCGCAGCCGATCGCGACCGCGGCGACCGTGCCGAAGCCGAACCGGCGCAGGTTGGCGGTGTCGCCGCGCCAGCCCGATGCGAGCCGGGCGGTGACGAACATCGCCGCCATCGCCGCGAACGGGGTCGAGATCAGCAGCCAGCCGCCGAATGGCGACCCGCGGTCCGGGTCGTCGGCGGCGCGCGTCGCGACGGCGAGCCAGTTCTTGAAGTCGCCGGCGAACAGCATCGACTCGACCGCGGGCGCCAGCAGCACCGCCACGTAGACGCCGGTCGGCACCGCCAGCAGCGCCGCCGGCACGCGTAGCCGTTCGATCGTCGGCCGCAGCCAAGGCGGCGCCTGCTGCCAGAGCTGGGCGAAGGTCATCAGCACGAACGGGATCACCGGGATCGCGAGCAGCACCGCCACCAGATGCTCGGCGACCAGCGGCGCGAACACGATGCCGGCCAGGAAGCCGAGCACCACGCTCGGCAGGCTCGCCATCAGTTCGATCAGCGGCTTGATGCGCGCCCGCGCGCGTGCGTGCAGGAACTCGCTGGTGTAGATCGCCGCGAGCAACGCCAGCGGCACCCCGAACAGCAGGCAGTAGAAGGTCGCCTTCAGCGTGCCGTAGATCAGCGGCCACAGGCCGAGCTTGGGCTCGAAGTCGTCGGTGCCGCCGGTCGACTGCCAGACCTGTTCGGGGCCGACCGCACCCTCGTACCAGACCGGCAGGAACGTGGTCGCCGGCGTCACCTCGTGGTGACCCGGGTGCAGGTCCCAGCGGTGCAGATTCGAGGTGCTCGCCGCCAGGATGCCGTCGTCCTTCGGCGACAGCGCGGCGGCGACGAGCGTCGCGCCCGCGGGCAGGCGCACGTCGGCGACCAGCCGTTCGCTGGTTCCCTGCCAGACGCGCAGGCGGCCGTCGGCGTGCCCGGCGACGAACAGCCGGCTGCGGCTGGAGGCATGCAGCGCCACGACCGGGGACGGGCTCGCCGGCGGGAACACGCGCGCGCGCACGAGCGTCGCGCCGTCGATCGTGTCGGCGGCGGGCGGCTTGGTGCAGAACCAGGACGCGACGTCGCCCTGGTCGTCGCCGATCAGCAGCGTGGTCTTGCCGATCAGGAAGCCGACGCAGGTGATGCGTCGACCGGCGGGCACCACCTGCAGGCGTTCGGCGAGCCGCGGCGCGTCGCGGTCGCGGGTGTCGAGACGCAGCAACCGACCGTCGTTCCAGATCAGGAACACGCTGTCGCCGGCGCCGGTCAGCAGCACGTGGTCCGGCTTCTGCTCGCCGAGATCGGGCACGATCTCGGACAGCGGCATGCTGGCACCGGTCAGCTCGACGATGTCCTCGTCGAGCAGCAGGTCGTGGCGGGTCGTGCGCCGCTTGAAGTGCAGCAGGCCGTCTTCGGTGACGGCCGCGACCAGCATCGCGTTCGCCGATTCGGCGAAGTCGCAGTGCTCGACGGCGGCGGCACCGAGCGGGGTCGGCTGCTCGTGGCGCAGCTGCAGCTGCTGCAGGCGCCACTGGCCCTCCGGTGTGCGCTCGAACAGGCGTGTGCCGTCGACCAGCACCTCGCCGGGCCGCAGCGCCTGTGCCTGCGGCGAATCGGTGCTGCTCGCCACCTGGTTGCCGAACTCGACGCTGCCGAACTCCACCTTGCCGTCGGCCCGGCCGAGCAGCACGCGGTTGCGCTGGCGCGCGACGCACCGCACCGCCGGTCGCGTGAACAGCTGTTGCGTCTCGACCGTGGTGCCGTCCTGGCTCGCGAACGCGACCACGGTGCCGTCGTCCTGCAGCAGCCAGCCGAGGTGCCGGTACGGATCCTCGGCGATCTCGAGCACGGGCCGCCGGTCGGCGCGGGCGACCGGTTCGAGCGGCGCCGCGTCGCCGCTGCCCAGCAGCGGCAACACCACCCAGACCAGGAACAGGCACACCGTGGCGACGGCGACGATCGTCGCGATGCCGCCGACGGTGATCGCCGCCCTGGCGAACCGATCGCTGAACGCGACCAGCCGCGACGTCTGACGCGTGCGATGCAGACCGGTGAACGTCGGCATGTGGAAGGGTGCGTCGCGGCGGCGGCGGGGATGGCGCGCGGGACCCGCGGTCCCGGCGGCGGCGGTCAGATCACTTCAGGCCGACCTTGGTCAGCTGCTTCTGTGCCAGCGCCGAGGTCAGCGGGAAGTAGCCGTCCTTGATCACGTCCATCTGGCCTTCCTTGCTCAGCACGTAACGCAGGAACTCGCGGCGCAGCGGGTCGAGCTCGGTGTCGGGCTTGTGGTTGACGTAGAGCAGCAGGAAGCGCGACAGCGTGTACTCGCCGCGGTAGGCGTTCTCGGGCGTCGCCTCGACGACCTTGCTCTTGGCGTCGGCGGCCAAGGGCACGGCGCGTACGTCGGCCGTCTTGTAGCCGATGCCCGAGTAGCCGATCCCGTACTTGTCGGTCGCGACGCCCTGCACGACCGCCGAGCTGCCCGGCTGTTCCTTGACGCTGTCCTTGTAGTCACCCTTGAACAGCGCGTGCTCCTTGAAGTAGCCGTAGGTGCCCGAGGCCGAGTTGCGGCCGTAGAGGCTGATCGGCTTGCTGGCCCAGTCGCCGGTCAGGCCGAGGTCGCCCCAGGTGACGACGTCCTTCTCGGCGCCGCCCTTGCGCGTCTTGCTGAAGATCGCGTCGACCTGCTGCAGCGTCAGCGACGCCAGCGGGTTGTCCTTGTGCACGTAGACCGCGAGCATGTCGATGCTGGTCGCGATCGCCTGCGGCTTGTAGCCGAACTTCTTCTCGAACTCGTCGATCTCCTTCTCCTTCATCGGCCGGCTCATCGGGCCGAACTGGGCGGTGCCGCTGATCAGCGCGGTCGGCGCCGTGCCGGAGCCCTTGGCCTCGATCTCGAGCTTGACGTCCGGGTAGAACTTGGCGAAGCCCTCGGCCCACAGGGTCATCAGGTTGGCCATCGTGTCGGAACCGACACTCTTGAGGTTGCCGGAGACGCCGGCGACCGCGGTGTACTTGGGCAGTTCGCGATCTACCTTGGACGTTGCCTCGGCAGGGTCCTGGGCGACGAGAGAGACGGTGGCGGCGGCGCCCAGCAGGGCTGGGCGGCCGAGACGGAAGATCAGGTTCGACATCGGGTTTCCTCGCAGGTTGGCACCGCCGGTCCGGCATGGCGCAGGGAAGACGCTAGGGACCTTCTGTGAGGAAACGGACAAGACGACGTGAGACTTGGTTGGCGCCGTGCGAAGACACTGTGAGGGTGTCGCGAGGTGCCCGCGCTGGACTTCGGGCCGGGGCCGTCGATGCTTGGGCGGCCATGGCAGTCTCCGGCACCGTTCCGGCCCGCACTCGGCCGCGGGTCGATCCGAGCTCGCTCGCGCGCTGGGTGCGCCGGCTGACGCTGGTGCTGGCCGTGGGCCTGGGCGTGTGGTGCTACGCCGCGTTCGGCACCGAGTGGGTGCCGCCGGGCATGCGCACGGTGCCGAGCATCGCGCCCGGCTCGCTCTGCCTCGTCGACCGTCGCGCCAGCGCGGTGCAGGTCGGCCGCGACGTGTTCGTGCGGGCGCAGGGCGTCCGGCTGCTGACGCGCGTGCAGGCGATCGACGGCGACTCGGTGCTGGTGGCCAACCCGGATCCGATGGCGCCGTACCCGGACAGCCGGGCGTTCGGTGCGCTGCCGCGCAGCCAGGTGCTGGGCGCCGTGATGGTCGTGTTCGCCCCCGGCGACGGAGCGCGCGGCGGTGGATGAACGCGACTTCACGGCTGGCCTGGCGCGCTTCTTCGGCGGCGGCAAGGGCGTGCGCCTTGGCATCGGCGACGACGCGGCGGTGGTGCACAACCATGGCGAGGCGTCGGTGGTCTGCTGCGACCCGGTCGTCGAGGGCGTGCACTTCACCGCGTCGACGGCGGCGCACCTGGTCGGACGCAAGGCCGTCAACCGCAATCTGTCCGACCTCGCCGCGATGGGCGCACAGCCCGACTGGCTGCTGGTGTCGCTGGTGCTGCCGCGGTCGTATCCGGCGCGTCGCCGGACGCAGTTGCTGACCGGCATCCGCGCGGCGGCGCGCGCCGGTGGCTGCCGGGTCGTCGGCGGCGACGTCGCGACCCACGCCGGTCCGCTGGTCGTGACCGTGACCGCGATCGGCCACGCCGGGCAGCGCGTGCTGACGCGCGGCGGTGCGCGCATCGGCGACACGCTGCACGTGACCGGGCCGCTCGGCGGGGCGATGGCGGGGCATCATCTGCGGTTCCGGCCGGCGCTGCGCGAAGGTGCCTGGCTGGCGCGGCAGCCGGCCGTGCACGCGGCGCTGGACGTCAGCGACGGGCTGCTGCTCGATCTGGCGACGCTGCTGCGCGCGTCGGGCGGGCTCGGCGCCGAGATCGACGCGGCGGCGGTGCCGGTGCGCGCCGCGGCGCGACGTCGGGCGGGCGGCGACCACGAACGCGCGCTGCGGGCGGCGCTCGGGGACGGCGAGGACCATGTGCTGCTGTGGGCCCAGGCGCCGCGCGTCGACCTGCCCGCGGGCGGTCCGCTGTCGGCCCGCGCGCGCCGCGCCCTCGGTGTCGTCGTGCGCGCGCCCGGCCTGTGGCTCATCCGCGACGGTCGCCGCGAACGCATCGCGCCCTTAGGCTTCCGGCATGTGCTCGGCGCGCGTTGAGTTCCTGCTGCCGGCCGATCCCGCGGCGACCGAGCGTTGCGGCCAGTGGCTCGGCGAGCACCTGCGTCCGGGCGACGTGGTGGCGCTGGTCGGCGAACTTGGCGCCGGCAAGACGACGCTGGTGCGCGGCCTCGCGCGCGGCCTTCGCGTCAACGACGCCGAGGCGATCTGCAGCCCGACCTACCTGCTGGTCGTCGAGCACCCGGGGCCCGTGCCGCTGCTGCACGCGGACGCGTATCTGCCGGACAAGCTGCGCGGGTTCCTCGACGACGGCGGCCTCGAGTACCTGCTGGACCGCCGCTCGGTCAGTGTCGTCGAGTGGGGCAACCTCGTGCAGAACTACCTGCCGGCAAGCACCTTGTGGGTCGAGATCGGCCTGGCGGCCGACGGCGGTCGCGCGGTCGCGCTGCGCGCCGGTGCGGCGACGGACTTCTCCTGGATCGCCGGCGGACCGAAGATGTCGTTCCGGGACTGAACCTGGCGTCGGCAGCGACGTTGCGAGGTTGTCCCTCTGCCAGGCGAACGCGTGAAACCGAAGCCCCCTCCCGAAGGCGACGTCGACCTGCTGGCGCAGTACCGGGCCGGTGACAGCCAGGCGTTCCGGCAGCTGGTGGACCGCTACCGCGACCGCATGCTGCAGTTCTTCTACCGGCTGTGCTGGGATCGCGATCGCGCCGAGGACCTGGTGCAGGACCTGTTCCTCAAGCTGCTGCTCGGCAGCCGCCGGTACCGACCCGAAGGCCGGCTCGGCACGTTCGTCTACCGCGTCGCGACCAACCTGTGGATCGACCACTACCGGCAGATGCGACCGCGGCCGCGCTGCTACTCGTTCGACCAGGTCACGCTGCCCGACGGCGAGACCGGGCCGTCGCGCGAGTTCGCCGGCGACGCCAAGACGCCGTTGCAGGAGGTCACCGAGACCGAAGAGAAGGCCGCGATGCGGCGCGCGATCGACAGCCTGACCGAGCCGCATCGCATCGTGTTCGAACTCGCGGTCTACCAGGAGCGTCCGTACGGCGAGATCAGCGAGCTGCTCGGCATTCCGGTCGGCACCGTGAAGTCGCGCATGCACAACACCGTGCAGGCCCTGAAGCAGATCATGGGCGCGGCGGGCGAGCGCCGCGACGCCGAACGCCGCGGCCCGCGGCGCGACATCGGAGGCGCGGGATGAGCGCCGGCATCGACGACGACGACGACGCGCTGACGGTCGCCGACCTGCTGCTCGACGAGGGCACGCCCGAGGCGCAACAGGCCCTGCGGTCGCGCATCGCCGACGAGCCGGAACTGGCGCTGGCGATGGCCGAGACCGTGGCGCTGTTCGAGTCGTTCCGGCAACTGCGGGTCGAGCCGAGCGCGAGCCTCGGCTGTCGCCTCAGCGACGTGGTGCGGCGGGCCGAGCGGCGTACCCTGCCGGCGCCACGCCCGCACTGGCTGGGCAAGGCAGCCTGCGTGGCCGCCGCCGCGGTGATCGGCTTCGCCGTGCTGTGGCAGTGGGATCCCCTGGGTCGCCGCGCCGGTACGCAGGTGGCGCCGGTCGTGCGCATCGACGCTCCGCCGCCGGGTTGGGGGCGCATGCGTGGCGATCCGGTCGCCCCTGCCGATCCGGTGGCTGCGGAGCCGGGGTCCAAGCCAGTGATGCGCGAGGCTGCGGAAGTGGCCTGGGAAGATGCCCTGCGCGGCCGGCTCGGCCTGGAGACCTCGCGCCGGCTCGAGCAGGCGTTCGAGGCGGCGTTGCGGCCGCCATCGGATCCGCTGCGGCGATGGCTCGAACCGCGCAACGCGCTCGCGTCGCTGCGGGCCGATCACGAATTGCGCGCGCACCCCGAGGTGCGCCGCGCGCTGCTGCAGCTGCAGGGCGGCCTGGTCGCGGTCGACGAGCGCGTGCAGGAGCTGACCGGTCGCATCGCCGCGGAGCTGTCGACGCGATGCGCCGAGACCGCCGACGCCGCAGATGCGGCGACCTTGCAGGCCGTCGCGTTGGGGGTGCGAGCGCTGATCGCCGCGGGTGCGGTCAGCGAGCAGCGCTCGACGGCGTTGGCGTGCGGTGGGGACTGGCTGGCGGCACGGCTGTCGCGGTGCACCGATGCGCGGCTCGTCGTCGCGCTGGCGCCGCTGGTCGAACTCGAAGCGATCGGCGGCCGATACGGCGACCTGTTGGTACAGCATGGCAGCCGGCTGATCGACGAGGTGCTGCGCGCCGACGACGACACCTGGGGGCGACGCCGGCCCGAACTGCTGAGCGGCACGGTGCCGGTGGCGACGATCGCCGACGCGGCGCGGCTGCTGCGCCTGCTGCCGGGTGTCGGCGTCGATGCGGCGCGCTGCCACATCGTGCGCCAGTTGTTGCTCGGCCGCCTGCGCGAACGGCGCGACGCCGGCGACGACGGCCCCGGGCTGCTGGCGGCGATGCTCTACGGTTGCGCCGACCTGCTGGCGCCGGCGGAGCGCGACGAGGTCGAGCGGGAGCTGCGCCGGTGGACGCCGCTGCGACTGGCACCCGATTTCGTCACCGTGCACCAGCTCGCCTGGGGCTTCGAACCGGGCCGCCTCGGCTTCACGCGGCTGCAGCGGGAACTGCGTCGCCTCGCCGTGTTGCCGGATCCGGGCAGCCTCGCCCCGCGCGCGGCGTTCTGCCTGTGCCTCGCGACCGGCTACGCAGCATGGCCCGGGGATGCGGCTTCGTTGGGCCGCGCCGGCGACTGACCGCGCGTCGGCGCGGTTCGTTTTCGCTGGGCTTCGACAACGGGGTCGGGTACCACCGTCGCGGTTCGCACCTGAACGGTATGGCGAGAGAGGCATTGCGCGCGTTCCTGGTTCTCCTCGGTGTCGCCCTGTCGGCCCGTCTGCAGCCCGCGCAAGCGGCCGGTGCGGCGACCCCGCCGCCACCGATCCCCGTCGATGCCGAGGCCGATCGACGTGGCACGCCGGTGCGCCTGTTGTCGCTCGAAGAGGTCCTGCAGCTCGGGCGCCTGCACAACGTCGGCCTGCGCGCGGCCGAACTGCTGCCGCAGCAGGCGCGGCTGGACGTCGTGTTCGCCGAGGCGGGTTTCGAGCCGGAGCTGTACGGCTCGGTCGGCTACGCCGACTCGCAGTCGCCGGCGCGCAACCTGTTCCAGCCGTCGGTGACCACCAAGACGCTGGATGCGGCGCTCGGCTGGCGCCAGCGGGTCGTCACCGGCGGGCTGTTCGACCTCGCCTTCCGGCCCGCGCGCTTCGAGAGTTCGGGCTCGACGGCGTTCCCGGACCGGCAGTACTCCTCGGAGTGGTCGGCGACGTTCCGCCAGCCGCTGCTGCGCGGCGCGTGGACGGACTACAACCTGGCGCCGATCACGACGGCGCGGTTCCTCGAGTCACAGGCGAACCACCAGTTCGAGCGGGTGGTGCAGGACACGCTGCTGCAGATCGTGCAGGCCTACTGGGAGCTGGTGTTCGCGCGCGAGAACTGGCGCGTCGTCGGCTCGGCGCTCGCCGTCGCGCTCGAACAGCTGCGCATCACCGACGAGCGCATCCGCGTGCGCGAGCTGGCGGCGCGCGATCGGGTCGCCGACGAGAGCGAGGTGGCGCGGCGACGCGAGGAACTGATCGTTGCCGAGAACGCGATCCGCGCGCGTGAGGATGCGCTGCGCCAGCTGCTGTTCGACGGCTCCGACCCGCAGCTGTGGAACTTCAACCTGCGCCCGACCTCGGCGATCACCGTCGCGCCGCTGGTCGAGGAGATCGCGTTCGCGCCGTTGGTCGAGGTGGCGCTGCTGCAGCGACCGGATCTGCGCAGCCTGCGCAGCGCCGTCGCCGCCGCCGAGGTGGCGCAGGTCGAGGCCGATCGTGACACGCTGCCGAGCCTGGACCTGATCGGCGGCTACTCGAGCGACGGCGTGCGCGACCAGTTCAACCCCGCCTTCAACGACTCGATCGATCAGCAGTATCCGGACTGGTCGGTGCGGCTCGAGTTCTCGATCCCGGTCGGCAACCACGCCGCCTGGTCGCGGCGCCAGCGGGCGGCGCTCGAGGTCGAACGGCAGCGCCGCGAACTGCACGCGGCGACGCTCGAGGTCACCAAGGAAGTGCGCGAGGCCGTGCGCAACCTGCAGAGCCTGGCGCAGAGCATCGCCGCGAGCGGTGAGTCGGTGCGGCTGGCGACCACCAACCTGGAGACCGAGCAGGTGAAGCTGCGGGTCGGCTCGTCGACGGCGTTCGAGGTCCAGCGGCGCATCCAGGACCTCAGCGAGGCGCAGAGCCGTCACCTGCGCAATCAGCTCGACTACCGGGTGGCGCAGAGCCGATTGCTGTACGTGCAGGGGTTGCTGCGGGCGCCGGCGGCGCGGTGACCGGCGGGCGATCCGGGGCTATCAGGCGGAACATGGCGACGATCTCGATCCGGGTGCTGGTGGTGGCGGGCCTGTGCAGTGCCGTGCCGCCGGTGGCGCCGCGCGCGCAGGACCAGGCGCCGCCGCCGGCTGCCGCCGCGCCGGCGGCCGACAATCCGTATCGACTGGAACCGTTCCACGCCGACTTCCCCGCCGAACTGACGTACCCGAACCGGCACGGCACCGGCTACGACAAGACGCGGCGCCAGATCCTCGAGCGGCTGTGCGCGAACCTGCAGGGCAACGTGCGCAGCGAAGCCTGGCACATGGCGACCGAGTTCTTCTGGCGCGCTCCCGACGATGCCGTCGAGCCGCTGGTCGAGACGATGGACCGGGCGTTCGGCAGTCCGGCGCTCGCCGACGTGGTCAAGAACTGCGTCGAGGCGATGGGGCGCATGGCCAACGAACGGCTCGAGCCGGCGCTGCGCCGCGCGGCCGAACACGCCAATGCGAACGTGCGGCAGGCGGCGTTCCAGGCCCTGGCGACCTGCGGCACGCCGTCGACCCTGCGCATCATGCAGGGCTGGCTCGGCCTGATGGACGCGCGCTCGCGCGCCGCCTGGCTCGAGGCCGTGCGCACGCGGCTCGGTGCCGATGCGGTGCCGATCCTGCGCGACATCATGGGCGGCAGCGCGCCGATCGTCGTGCGCGATCAGGTGCTGAAGGAAGCGCTGCAGCTGCCGCCCGAGCAGGCTGCGGCGGTGCTGCGCACCCGATGGTCGGAGGCCGTCGGCGAGTTCAAGGCGATCATCGCCGGCGTGCTGCATGCGGCGGGCGATCCGGCCGGCACGATCTGGCTGCAGGAGGCGCTGCGCGGCGAGGACATCGGCTCGCTGTTGTTCGCGATCCGGCACTGTGCGCGCGGCGAGCTCGGGCCGCTGCGCAGCGACCTGCTGCGTCTGTCCACGCACGAACGCGCGGACATCCGCCACGAGGTCGCCCGGGCGCTGGTGCGCATCGACGGCGACGACGTCGCCGACGTCTACGAGGTGCTGGCGCTGCCCGACGAAGCCTGGGAGACGCGCGGCATCGCGCTGCGGGAGCTGACGCGCCGCGGTCGCAACCAGGTCGTCGGCGTGATGCTGGACGAACTGGCGACCGCGTCCGGCACGCGCCTGCAGCTGCTGCTGTCGCAGATCGCGGCGAGCGGCGACCCGCGCTGCATCCCCGAACTCGTCGACCGGTTTCGCGACGCGCCGGCCGGCGAGGGTCGTCCGTTCCTGCAGGCGATCGCGCAGAACGCGTCGCCGGCGGCGTGCGCGGCGCTGCTGGATCTGTTCCGCGGTCCGGAACTGCTGGTCGCACGCGGTGCCGCGGGTCTCTTCACGACCTGGAACTACGTGCCGACGCTGCTGCTGAACGTGCGCGGGACCGAACTCCAGGTGTTCGACGCGTTCGACGCGCTCGACCGCGCCGACTGGCGGCATCGTGCCCTGCTGCTGCCGACCCTGTCCGGCCTCGCCGCCGATCGCCGCGATCCGGCGCTGCAGATCCGCTGTGCGGAGCTGTTGCGCCGCATCCTGTTCGACCGCGGCGAACTGCCGCAGCTGCGATTGCTGGCGCTGAACCTGATGACGATGCGTTCGCTGACGGTCGAGGACGCGCTGCGGCTCGCGAACATGCGCCGCGACGAGTCGCCCGGCATGAAGGCGTTGCTCGGCGACTTCCTGGTCGACTACTTCTGACAGCGGCGTCGCCCGTGGCTCACGCCGCCGATCACCGGGTTGGGTGGTCGGGTGGCGGCAGGTCGTGCCGATCGCGTCCGGGAACCGCTCCGGCGCGGCCGGTGGCCGGTGACCCTGGCCGCGGGTGCGTTGGTCGACGGCGGCTCCGCGCGCGGATCCGGCCCGCCGGGCTGCGGAGACGCGCGGTGCTGGGCCCGCTGGCGGCACGCGCCGGGCGGTTGCGGCCAGGGCCGCGTCGACCGGATACTCGGCGGCCCGTCGTTCGGGAACGAGGTCGCTGCATGAACCACCGTCGTCGCCTGGCCCTGCTCCTGCTCGCCGTCGCCGGCTGCCGCGCCGCGCCCGCCATCGTCGCCGAACCGTGGCAGCCGATCCCGACGCCGACCACGGCCAGCCTGCGCGGGCTGGCGGCCGTCGATGCCAGGGTGGCCTGGGTCGGGGGCACGAACGGCACGCTGCTGCGCACCGACGATGGCGGCGCGTCGTGGCAGGACGTGTGCCCGGCGGGCGCGGCGGACTGCGACTTCCGCGACCTGCACGCGTTCTCGGCCGAGGTGGCGCTGGCGATGGTCGCCGGGCAACCGGCGCGCGTCTATCGCACCGAGGACGGCGGTGCCAGCTGGGTGGTCGTGCACGAGGACCCGCGCCCGGCCGCGTTCTTGGACGCGATCGCGTTCGCCGGTGACGACGGCGTGTTGTTCGGCGATGCGATCGACGGCGCCTTCGAGGTCTGGCAGAGCCGCGACGCCGGCCGCACCTGGCACGCGGTTGCGCCGGCGCGCCTGCCGCCGCCGCAGCCCGACGAAGCCGCGTTCGCGGCGAGCGGCACCTGTGTCGCGCTCGGCCACGGTCCGCGGGCGCCGCAGGCGCTGGTGGTCACCGGTGGCGGCGCGGTGCGCTGCCTCGGGGTGTCGCTCGGCGACGAGGCGCCGCGCGCGGTGCCGTTGCCGCTCGCCCACGGTGCCGCGTCGCGCGGCGCGTTCTCGCTGGCGTTGCGCGGCGCGCGTGCGGTCGCGGTCGGCGGCGACTACCGGGATCCGCAGGCGCCGGTCGGCACCGCGGCGCGCAGCGACGATGGCGGCGCGACCTGGTCGGCCGCCGATGCCGGTGGCTACCGTTCGGCGGTGGTCTGGCTCGACGACCGGCGGCTGCTGGCGGTCGGTTCCCACGGCGCCAGCGATTCGGTCGACGGTGGCCGCAGCTGGCGACCGTGCGGCCGCACGGGCTTCCACAGCCTGGCGGTCGGCGGCGATGGCAGCGTCTGGGCGTGCGGCAGCGACGGGCGCGTCGCCCGCTGGCGCGATTCGCTGCGGACTTGGTGAACGCTCCGGGCTAGGCTCTGGCGGTCGCATGGACGAGATCGCGCTGCATCCGTCGTTCGCGCCCGGCTCGGCCGGGGAGGTCGAGTTGCACCCCGAGGAGGTGCACGTCTGGGCCGTGTCCCTGTACGGGGACTCGGACGCCTTCGCGATGCTGCTGGCGCCGAAGGAACGCGAGCGCGCGGCGCGCTTCCGCTTCGCCGACCACCAGCGGCGGTTCCAGATCGGGCACGGCGCGCTGCGCGCGATCCTCGGCGGCTACCTCGGCGTCGACCCGGCGGCGGTCGACTTCACCCAGGGGCCGCGCGGCAAACCGTACCTGTCCGGCCGCGGACCGTTCTTCAATCTCTCGCACTCGGGCAAGCTGGCCCTGATCGCCGTCGCCGACCATGAGATCGGCGTCGACCTGGAGAAGGTGCGCCACCTCGAGAGCCTGACCGCGATCGCGCGGCGGCACTTCTCCGCGTTCGAGTTCGCGGCGCTGGACGCCCTCGACGACGCGGCGCGGCAGCTCGCCTTCTACCGCTGTTGGACGCGCAAGGAGGCCTACATCAAGGCCCTCGGCGTCGGCCTGTCGATGCCGCTGGACACCTTCGACGTCAGCCTGGGCGAACAGCCCGAGTTCCTCGCCTGCCGGGATGGCAGGGAAGAGCCCGCCAACTGGTCGCTGCTGGACGTGTCGCCGGGACCCGAGTTCGTGGCGGCGGCGGCGCTGCGGGCGCGCGGTCGCCGCCTGCGCTGTTTCCGGCTGACCGTGGCCTGAAGCCGGCGCACCGCCGCGCGCGCGATTCCACATCGGTCTGCACAGGCCGTGGCGCCTCCACGCTTTCTCAACATCGGAAGCAGAGAGCGGCAGCGAGGTTGGAGAAACGTGCACATTGTCCACGCCGCCTTGAGCCGGCGTGAGACGAGGCGGCGTGCAACCGAGTTCGTGGTTTGTTAGGGTGTTGGCGCCATGCTGCGCCGCATCCTGCACCTCGACATCGATGCCTTCCTCGCCTCCGTCGAACAGTTGCGCGATCCGGTGCTGATCGGCCGACCGGTGGCGGTCGGCACCGGCGTCGTCGCGTCGCGGTCGTACGAGGCCAAGGCCCGCGGCGTGCAGACGGCGATGCCGCTGCACGAGGCGCTGCGCCGGTGTCCCGAGCTGATCGTGCGCGAAGGCGATTCCCGTCTGGCGGAACGTTACCGGCAGGCGGTGGCGACCGTGATGCGCCGCTTCTCGCCGGTGGTCGAGGTGTGTTCGCTCGACGATTTCTACGCCGATCTGACCGGGGTGCCGCTGCGCGTCGTGCAGGCGCTCGACGACACCACGCGCGCCGAGGCCGAACGGTCGCTGGTGGCGCTGTGCCGCGAGCTGCGGGCGCAGGTCCGGGCCGAGACCGGGCTGTCGATCGCGCAGGGCATCGGCAGCACCCGGACGGTCGCCAGGCTGGCGACGACCAAGGCCAAGCCGGGCGGCATCTGCGAGGTGCCAGCCGGCGGCGAACTCGAGTTCCTGGCCGACTTCGCGGTCGAGAGCGTACCCGGCATCGGGCCGAAGACGGCGGCGCTGCTGCAGCAGGTCGGCGTCGCCACCGTGCGCGAACTGTGGGCGCTCGACGTCGAGCTGCTGCGACAGAGTTTCGGCGCGCGCGGCGAGGAGATCTGGCGGCGTTGCCGCGGTCTCGACGACGCACCGGTGCAGTCGACGCCGACCTTGCGCAGCATCTCGCGCGAGACGTCGTTCGAGCCGCGCCGCGACGCCGGCTCGCAGCAGCGCGACTTCCTGCGCTCGATGCTCGCCTACCTGCTCGATCGCGCCGCCAGTGAACTGCGCCAGCAGCGGTTGCAGGCCCGCACCGTGCAGGTGCGCCTGCACCACGTCGACGGCGTGCGGCAGGAGCGCGCGCGGTCGTTGCCGGCTGCGACCGAACGCACCGATGCGCTGATGGTGGTGGCCAGCACGCTGCTCGACGAACTGCTGGTGCGACGCGTGCTGGTGCGGCTGGTCGGCGTGACCCTGACGTCGCTGGCGGCCGAACAACCGGCGCAGGGGCGGCTGTTCGACGACGGCGGCAAGGCGCGGCAGCGGTTGTTCGCGGCGGTCGACGCCGTGCGGCAGCGGCACGGGTTCGGCGCGGTCGTCGTCGGCGCCGCGGCGGGCCTGCTGGGACAGCTGCCGCGCGGCCCGCACGGGTTCCAGCTGCGCACACCGTCGTTGACGAAGTGACCGCGGTCGGCACGGATGGCTCGCGTGTGCCGCCGGCGGGCGGCCTGCGCCGGCCGCGCTGGCCGGCACAGCGGGCTGCCGCCCGTCGCTGCCGCCCGTCGCTGCCGCCGTTCCTGGGCGCCTCGTTCCGGGGCGGCCTACTGGCGCGGAATGTCGTGGTGGTTGACCAGCAGCGTCAGATCCATCGACTTCGCGAGCAGCACGAAGAACACCAGGATGCCGAGGCCGATGACGAAGCCGACGGCGGCAGGCAGCAGGTCCTTGGGATCGATCGGCAACGACTTGGGTGCGCTCATGGCGGGGGCGGAGGATAGACGCCGGCCCGTGCCGATGCGAGCCCGCGCCGCCGGATCGCGCCGGAGCCCGCGGTCGGCTCAGGGCGTGTAGCCGAGCATCGCGTCGAGCGTGCGCTGTGATACCGCGTGGTAGCGCGGCCGCGCCTTCCGGTAGATCGCCAGCGCGCGCGCCTTGCCGTCGGCCCCGGCCAGCACCGCCTCGTACAGCGGCTTCAGGAACTTGCGCCGGCCGACCGTCATCAGGAACAGCTCGAGCCGGCGGTCGACGGCGTGGTAGCCGTTGCGCGTCGCCAGCACGAGCCAGGCGGTCAGGATCTCGCTGTTGCCGCTGCGCGTGAACGCGAACGCGTCGTCGAGTTCGGCCAGCCGCGACGGGGACGCCGCCGCCGCGTCGGCGTCCGCGACGCCCGACAGGAAGCGCTGCCACTGCTGCGAGACCCAGCCCGCGGTCGCGAGGCTGGCCGGCGGCGTGCCGTTGCGCCACTGCGCCAGTTCGGCGTCGACCGCGGCGAACAGCACGCTGTCCGGCACCGGCGCGTCGATCGGCAGACCGGCCGCGCCGACCCAGCGCTCGACGTCGATCTGCGCCCGCCGCTCGGGGTGGTCGCGCAGCAACCGCTGGTCGAGGAAGGCGAGGAACGTCGCCGTGGTCACGCTCTGGAACGCGTGCTCGTCGAACCACTGGCGCAGGAACGCGTCCATCGCCGGGCGACCGACGATCTGCTCGAGCCGGCGCAGGAACGCGGCGCCCTTCTGGTACGGCACGCCGGTCATGCCGTCGTCCGGGTTGCGACCGCTGAGGTCGATGTGCAGCACCTGGTCGCCGGCCGGCAGCGTCTTCATCTCGGCGCCGAGTTCCTGCATGCCGAGCACGATCTCCATCGCCGCCCGATCGCGGCCGTAGAGGTGCTCCATGATGCGGTTCTCGAGGTAGACCGTGAAGCCCTCGTTGAGCCAGAAGTCGCGCCAGGTGGCGTTGGTCACCAGGTTGCCGGACCAGCTGTGCGACAGCTCGTGCGCGATCAGCGACACCAGCGACTTGTCGCCGGCCAGGATCGTCGGCGTCGCGAACGTCAGGCACGGGTTCTCCATGCCGCCGAACGGGAAGCTCGGCGGCAGCACCAGCACGTCGTAGCGACCCCAGCGGTACGGCCCGAACAGCTGCTCGCAGGCCGCGACCATGTGCTCCATGTCCGACAGCTCGCGCGCGGCGAGGTCGATCGTCGCCGGCTCGGCCCACACCGCGCAGCGCGCGCTGATGTCGCGCGACACCAGGTCGCCGCAGGCGAGCGCGATCAGGTAGGGCGGCACCGGTCGGTCCATGCGGAACGTGGCCGTGTCGCCGTCGTGGCCACGTTCGCCGGCGCTCATCACCGGCAACAGGCCCTGCGGCGCGCGGATGCGCGCGCTCCAGGTGATGCGCACCGCCGGCGAGTCCTGCAGCGGGATCCAGCTGCGCGTCAGGATCGCCTGGCCCTGCGTGAACAGGAACGGCCGCTCGCCGCCGGCGGTCTGCTCCGGATCGAGCCACTGCATCGCCTCGGCGTCGGGCGCCGTCTCGTAGGTGATCGACACGCGCTTCGTGGTCGGCAGCAGGCGGATCTGCAGGCGCGTGCCGCGCACCGGATCGGGCGTCGTCGGCCGCTCGCAGGTCAGTTCGTTGCCGTCCTGGTCGGCGATCGCGATCAGGTTCAGGCCGTCGCTGTCGAGCACGAACGGCGCCGTCGCATCGAAGCGCTCGAGCAGGTGGGTGGCGGTGCCGCGCGCGACGTGCCGGTCGAAGTCGAGCGTCAGGTCGAGGTCCAGGTGCGTCGAGCGCACCTCGTACGGGCGCGCGAAGCTGTGAGGGTCGTCGATGGCGGGTGGGCGGGGGGGCACGGTGGCGCAGGCGCAGAGAAGCGAACAGGCGAACAGGACGCGCATGGTGCGCTTGTAGCGGCTGGCGCGTGCGCTGGCCAAGCTCCGTTGCCGCCTGCACGCGGGCGCCGGCCGCCGGCTCGCTGGCGCCGACGCGGGGCGCGACCAGGCGCGCGATCGACGCCAAGACCACTGCGCGCTTGCCCGTTCCGGCGGCGCTCGCAACAATCGTCGCCCCACAACCGCGGCGTTCCGCCGCCAGCGATTCCCACATGTCGACCGCCACCCAGATCCAGCTCACCCTCCCCGATGGCTCCGTGCGCGAGTACGCCGCGGGCACGACGGGCATGCAGGTCGCGGAGTCGATCGGCAAGGGCCTGGCGAAGGCCGCGGTCGGCATCGAACTGGACGGCCAGGTGCAGAGCCTGCAGCTGCCGATCCAGCGCTCGGCGAAGATCAGGATCTACACGCGCGACAGCAAGGAGGGGCTCGAGGTGCTGCGGCACTCGGCGGCGCACGTGCTCGCCGACGCCGTCAAGCGCATCCGGCCGAAGGCCAAGCTGTGGAAGGGGCCGCCGGTCGACGATCCGCGCTACGGCTACTACTACGACATCGACTTCGGCGACCAGCCGATCACGCACGACGACCTGCCGAAGATCGAGCAGCTGATGCACGAGATCGTGCAGCAGGACGTGCCGTTCGTACTCGAGTCGATGGATCGGCAGGCGGCGCGCGCGCTGATGGTGCAGCACGGCGAGGACTACAAGGTCGCGACGATCGACAAGATCCCGTCGGACGAGCCGATCACGTTCTACCGTTCCGGCGAGTTCGTCGACATGTGCCGGGGTCCGCACGTGCCGAGCACCGGCAAGATCGGTCCGGGCATCGCCGTGCTCGCGCTGGCCGGCGCCTACTTCGGCAACGATGCCGACAACAAGATGCTGACCCGCATCTACGGCCACGCCTTCCCCGACAAGAAGGCGATGGACCTGCACCGCCACAACCTCGAGGAGGCGGGCAAGCGCGACCACCGGCGGCTCGGCATCGACCTCGACCTGTTCTCGTCGATGGGGGACCTCGGGGCGGGGCTGATCCTCTGGCACCCGAAGGGCGGCTTCGTGCGGCACAAGATCGAGGAGTACTGGCGCCAGGCACACCTGCGCGGCGGCTACGACCTCGTCAACTCGCCGCACATCGCCAAGGCCGACCTGTGGCAGACCTCGGGCCACCTCGACTTCTACAAGGACTCGATGTACTCGGGCATCGACATCGACGGCGCCGAGTACCGGCTGAAGCCGATGAACTGTCCGTTCCACGTGCAGATCTTCAAGAGCAAGCGCCGCAGCTACCGCGAGCTGCCGTTCCGCTGGGCGGAACTCGGCACCGTCTACCGCTACGAGAACCAGGGTTCGCTGCACGGCCTGCTGCGCGTGCGTGGCTTCACGCAGGACGACGCGCACCTGTTCCTGCGCGAGGACCAGGTCGAAGCGGAGATCGAGCGCTGCCTGCGGTTCGTGATCTCGATGCTGCAGGCGTTCGGCTTCCACGAATACGCGATGAACCTGAGCACGCGGCCGGGCAAGAGCGTCGGCAGCGACGCGAGCTGGGAGAAGGCGACCCATGCCCTCGAGGCGGCGCTGAAGGCCGTGGGCCTGCCGTACGAGGTCGACGTCGGCGGCGGCGCGTTCTACGGGCCGAAGATCGACGTCAAGATCAAGGACGTGCTGGGCCGCACCTGGCAGTGCAGCACGATCCAGTGCGACTTCAACCTGCCCGAGCGCTTCGACATGACCTACATCGACGGCAAGGGCGAGAAGGCGCGGCCGGTGATGGTGCACCGCGCGCTGCTCGGCTCGCTCGAGCGCTTCTTCGGCGTGCTGGTCGAACACCACGGCGGCGCGTTCCCGGTCTGGCTGGCGCCGGTGCAGGCGGTGCTGCTGTCGGTGGGCGAGCGCCACGCCGAGGCCGTCGTCGGCCGGGCGCGCGACCTGCGCACGCGCGACCTGCGCGTCGACCCCGACGACAGCAACGAGAAGATCGGCCAGAAGATCCGGCACCACCTGTTCCAGGAGAAGGTGCCGTTCGTCGGCGTGATCGGCGACCAGGAGCTCGCGAACGGCACGGTCACGGTGCGCTCGCGCACCGACGGCGACCTCGGCGCGATGCCGGTGGCGGCGTTCGCGGACCTGCTGGCGCAACTCGACCGCGATCGCAAGTAGCGCCGCGCGAGTGTCGTGCCGGCGTCGGCCGGAGCGTGCCGGGTGACCGCGCGGCACGCCGCATGGCTTCTGGTTGTGCGCACGGCTCGAGGCCTCCGCGGCGCGCCGGGGCGGCGGCCGGAATCCCGTCCCGCGGCGGCTGGTGCGGTCAATACGGTGCCGTCAATCACCTCCCCGACATCGACACCACCATGACCATGCTCACCAGGTCCTTGCTCGCTCTCTCCCTCGGCTTGCTCACCACCGCCGCGACCGCCCAGTGCTCGACGCTGGCGATCACCGGCACCGGCCTGCCCGGTACCACGTTGCAGGTCGACCTCACCGGTTCGACGGCCAACGCCATCGCCTTCGTCGTGATCGGCGAGACGCAGGGCAGCACCACCATCAGCCTCGGCAGCGCGGGCTCGCTGGTGCTGGGCCTCGACGCGCCGTTCTTCCCGGTGCCGCTCGGCATGGCGAGCGCGACCGGCGCCGTCTCGCGTGGCTTCGCGGTGCCGAGCACCGCGACCGTGGGCGTCGACGGCTTCGGCCAGGGCCTGTCGCTGTCGTTCACGTTCTCGATGCCCACCGGTGGCGGCATGCCGACGTTCGGGTTCTCGACCTGCACGTCGAACGTCGTGCCGTTCCACTTCGGCGCCTGAGGCCGCGCGCGTCGCCCGGCCGGGCCGCGCCGGCGGCGGCTACTGGCCGCTGCCCGGCTCGTTGACGTCGCCGTAGCAGAGGATCGCGCCGTTGCGCTGGCCCCAGCTGCCGGCCGAGAACTCGACCCGCCCGATGCCCTGCCAGTGGTAGACCACGCGCATGGTGTCGCGGCCGCTGAAGTTCCACGGGTTGAACTGCTTGCCCGTCATGTGGGTGCTGGTCCGGGTGGGCGCGCCGAGGATCGCCTGCACCTCGGCCTCGGTCATGCCGAGCGTGACCTTCTGCAGCGGCGAGTCGGCGGGCACGTTGGCGTGCATCTGCTCCCGGATCGCCGCCTCGCGTTCGGCCTGCTTGGCCTCGCGCGCGGCGCGCTTCTCCTCGGCCGACTTGCAGCCGACGGCCAGGCACAGGAGCAACAGGGGGATCCGGCGGACGAGGATGTTCATGGTCGGTAGGGGCGGGCGGCGCCGGGTCTGCCGGCGGCATCGCGGCCCCGATGCTAGCCGGCCGATCCAGCCCGTTGCCACAGCCGACCGATACGCCGTTGCGGCGGGGCTCGGCGGCCACTACCTTCCTCGCCCCCGGGGTCGGCGCGAGTGCGCGGCCCCGGCCTTCCATCCCTCCACCCCAGGAGTCCGTACCACGTGCAGATGAAGTCGAAGAGGATTCATGTCCGGCAGGCCTGATCCGCGGCGTCCCGGTAGCCACGACCGGGGTCCGCGCATCAACCATCAGATCCGCATCCGTCAGGTGCGCGTCATCGACGAGGAGAACAAGCAGCTCGGCATCATGGAGACCGCCGACGCCCTCGCCCTGGCGCTGCACAAGCAACTCGACCTCGTCGAGATCGCCCCGAACCAGCGGCCCCCGGTGTGCCGCATCATGGACTTCGGGAAGTACAAGTACGAGGAGAAGAAGAAGGAGCAGGCGAGCCGCAGGAAGCAGCACCAGGTCCAGGTCAAGGAGCTGCGGGTGCGACCGGCGACCGGCGAGCACGACCTGCAGGTCAAGATCAAGCAGGCGCGGCAGTTCCTCGCCGACGGCGACAAGGTGCTGGTCTGCTGCCTGTTCCGCGGCCGGCAGATGGCGCACAAGGAAGTCGGCGAGCAGGTCGTGCAGGAAGTCGTCAAGCTGCTGGCCGACGTGGCCAAGGTCGAGTCCGGCATCCGCATGGAAGGCCGGCGCATGGTCCTCCTGCTGACGAAGAAGTAGCCGCCCCGCGGAGCCGCGCATGCACCGCCCCGACTTCGAAGAAGTGTTCGGCCTCAACGCCGCCTACGCCGAGAAGGTCTACGGCGACTACCTGCAGGCACCGGAGTCGGTGCCGACGGAGTGGCGCAGCTGGTTCGAGACGGCGTTGCCGCCCGAGCAGCGGGCCAGCGCCGTGGCGAGGCCGGCGCGCAAGGTGGCGCCGGCGACCGAACCCGCCGTCGAAGGTGACGCCGACCTGCAGCCGCTCGTCGGCGTCGCCGGGCGTATCGTCAAGAACATGACCGAGAGCCTCTCGGTGCCGACGGCGACGTCGACGCGCGAGATCCCGGTCAAGGTGCTCGAGGAGAACCGGCACTCCATCAACCGGCACCAGCAGGGCCTCTACCTGCCGAAGGTGAGCTTCACGCACCTGATCGCCTGGGCGATGGTGCGCGCGATGCAGCGGGTGCCGGCGATGGCCGGTCAGTTCGTCGAGCAGGACGGCAAGCCGTTCCGCCGCCGCGGGCGCGCGTGGAACGTCGGCATCGCCGTCGACCTGCCCGGCAAGGACGGCCGCCGCAGCCTCGTCGTGCCGAACGTCAAGGACTGCGCGTCGCTGGACTTCGCCGGCTTCTTCGCGGCGTTCCAGCAGCTGATCGACAAGGCTCGCGCCGGCACGCTCGCGCCCGACGACTTCGCCGGCACGACCTGCTCGTTGACCAACCCGGGCACGATCGGCACCGTCAGCTCGCTGCCGCGGCTGATGGCCGGACAGAGCTTCATCCTGGCGACCGGCGCGATCGCAGTGCCGGCCGCGTTCCAGGGTGCTTCGCCGGAGACGCTGACCGAACTCGGCGTGTCGCGCTCGATGGTGGTCAGCAGCACCTACGACCACCGCGTGATCCAGGGCGCCGAGTCGGGGCAGTTCCTCGACTGGATGCACCGGTTGCTGCTCGGCGAGGAGGGCTTCTACGACGAGGTGTTCCGCTCGCTGAAGGTGCCGTACCGGCCGGTGCGCCACAGCGCCGACCGCCGGCCACCGCTCGGCAGCAGCCTGCGCGAGGCCGAGAACCTCGAACGCGCGGCCGGACTGATGACCTACATCCGCAGCTACCGCGTGCGGGGTCACGTGCTGGCCAACCTCGACCCGCTGCGGAGCGAGTCCGGCGCCTCCGAGCGCGGCGACTGGCCCGAGCTCGACATGTCGACCTACGGCCTGACGCTGTGGGACAAGGAGCGCACGTTCTACAGCGACGGCGTCACCAAGAAGCCGTTCGCGACGTTGCGGGAGATCCAGGAGGTGCTGCACCTCACGTACTGCCGCCACGTCGGCGCCGAGTTCATGCACATCGCCGACCAGGAGCAGCGCCACTGGCTGCGCGAGCGCATGGAGGGCAACCGCAACGAGGAGCGCCTCAGCCGGGAGGCGCAGCTGCAGATCCTCGACAAGCTGGTCGAGGCCGAGGCGTTCGAGCAGTTCCTGCACACGCGGTTCGTCGGCCACAAGCGCTTCTCGCTCGAAGGGGGCGACACGCTGATCCCCGTGCTCGACGCGCTGCTCGACCGGGCCGCCGAGCTGGGCGCGCAGCGCGCGGTGCTCGGCATGGCCCACCGCGGCCGCCTCAACGTGCTGGCGCACGTGCTCGGCAAGCCGTTGACGAAGATCTTCGGCGAGTTCGAGGGCTGGCTCGATCCGTCGATGACGCAGGGCTCCGGCGACGTGAAGTACCACCTCGGCGCCGCGGCCGAATACGAGACCGCGAGCGGCCACCGCGTCGCCGTCGAGCTGGCCTGCAATCCGAGCCACCTCGAAGCGGTGGATCCCGTGGTCGAAGGCATGGCGCGCGCGCGCCAGGAGCGTCTGCCGCAGGACAGCGAGCACACGGCGTGGACGCAGGTGCTGCCGATCCTGGTGCACGGCGACGCCGCGTTCGCCGGTCAGGGCGTCGTGCACGAGACGCTGCAGATGTCGCAGCTGCACGGCTATCGCACCGGCGGCACCGTGCACGTCGTCGTCAACAACCAGATCGGCTACACGACGTCGCCCCAGGACTCGCGCAGCACGCCGTTCTGCACCGACGTCGCCAAGGGCGTGCAGGCGCCGATCTTCCACGTCAACGGCGACGATCCGCTGGCCGCGGTGCGCATGATCCGGCTGGCGATGGACTACCGGGCCCGCTTCCACAGCGACGTCGTGCTCGACATCGTCTGCTACCGTCGCCACGGCCACAACGAGGGCGACGAGCCGAGCTACACGCAGCCGCTGCTGTATCGCCAGATCGAGGCCCATCCGACCGTGCGCCGGATCTACCAGAACTACCTGATCCGGGCCGGCGTGCTGCGCGAGGACGAACTCGCCGGCTACGACCAGAAGGTGCAGCAGCGCCTCAAGCAGTCGCTCGACGAAGTGCGCGCCAGCGAGCCGCCGCCCGTCGTGCTGCCGCCCGAGGCCGCCGATCGCGAATGGACGCCCGAGCCACGGCCGGTGCCGCTCGAACGGCTGCGGCAATGGAACGCCCGCCTGCTCGACTGGCCGGCGGACTGGACGCCGCATCCCAAGGTCAAAGGCGTGCTCGGGCGCCGCGCCGACATGCTGGCCGGCACGCAGCCGATCGACTTCGCCACCGCCGAGACGCTCGCGTTCGGCAGCCTGCTGGTCGCCGGCGTGCCGGTGCGCCTCGCCGGCCAGGACTCTGGGCGCGGCACCTTCAGCCAGCGCCATGCGGCCCTCTACGACGCCAGCGACGGCCGGCGCTACGTGCCGCTGAACCACCTCGCCGACGGCCAGGCGCCGTTCGTGGTCGTCGATTCGCTGCTCAGCGAGGAGGCGGCGCTCGGCTTCGAGTACGGCTACAGCTGTGCGGCCACCGACGGGCTGGTGCTGTGGGAGGCGCAGTTCGGCGACTTCGTCAACGGCGCGCAGATCCAGATCGACCAGTTCCTCGCCGCCGGCGAGGCGAAATGGACCCAGACCTCGGGCCTGGTGCTGCTGCTGCCGCACGGCTACGACGGGCAGGGTCCCGAGCACAGCAGCGCGCGGCTCGAGCGCTTCCTGCAGCTGTGTGCCGAGAACAACCTGCGCGTCGCCAATCCGTCGTCGGCGGCGAGCTACTACCACCTGCTGCGCGCCCAGGCGCTGGACCAGGAGAAGAAGCCGCTGGTGGTGATGACGCCGAAGAGCCTGCTGCGGCAGAAGGAGGCCGGCAGCCGGCCCGAAGAACTCGCCGAGGGTGTGTTCCGGCCGGTGCAGGACGACGTCACCGTGCGCGAGCCCGGCGCCGTGCGCCGCGTCGTCTGCTGCTCGGGCAAGGTCTACTACGACCTGCTCGACGCGCGCGGCGACGACCGGACCGTGGCGCTGGTGCGGCTCGAACTGCTGTATCCGTGGCCGGCCTCGGCGATGCAGGCGCTGCGCCGGCGCTATGGCAAGGCGGCGTTCGTGTGGTGCCAGGAGGAGCCGGCGAACATGGGCGCGTGGACGTTCGTGCGCGACCGCTTGCCGTGGTCGGGCAGCGCGATGCGCCGTGCCGCCGCGAGTCCGGCCACCGGTTCGCTGCAGAAGCACAAGGCCGAACAACAGGCTCTGACCGCCGAGGCGCTCGGCAAGGCGACGCCGTGAACCAGCGCATGGCCGTCGCCGTCACCCTGCTCGTCGCCGCCGTCAGCGGCTTCGCGATCTGGCAGGGAGACGTGCAGGCCGCGACCGTCGCGACGGCCGGACCCGCGGTCGTCGCCGCCCCCGACGGCGCGGCGCCGCGTCGCGCCGCAGAGTCATGGCTGCGCACGTTCGTCGAGCAGCTGCGAGACCGCGAGCTGACGATCGACCTGCGCCGCGGCGACCACTCGCTGTCGCTGCAGATCACCTGGCGCGAGCGTGCCCCGGTCGTCGCCGGCCACGCGCGCTGATCAGGTCGGCCGCGTGACGCGGCGCACGAACCGCGCGGCCGCTGCGATCGCGTGCGCGAGGTGGTCGGCGGCGGTGTGGCCGCTGCTCTTGCGCGGCGCCAGCGAATGGTCGCCGTCGGGCAGCCATTCGATCGTGATGCCCGGCGCGAGCGCGTAGGCGGCGACCTGCGCCCGCGTGCCGAACGGATCGCGTTCGCCCTGCAGGATCAGGCACGGCGTGCGCAGCGCGGCGAGGTGCTCGGTGCGCAACCGGGTCGGCTGCCGCGGTGGGTGGAACGGGTAGCCGAACACCAGCACGCCGGCGGCGTCGAGCTCGTCGGCGAGCATCGTCGCCACGCGGCCGCCCATCGACTTGCCGGCCAGCACGAACGGCGGCGGCGCGTGTTCGCACACGATCTCGCGCATCGTCGCCTGCAGCACCGGCATGCGGTCGGGCGCCTTGCGTGGACCGGTGCGCGCCGCGTGCTGGTAGGGGAACTCGAACCGCACGACCGCGACGCCGGTCGCGGCGAGGCCTTCGGCGACCGTCTGCAGGAACGGGTGCTCCATGCCCGCCCCGGCGCCGTGGGCCAGTACGACCGTCGCCGGCGCGGGGTCGGGTCCGTCTCGAAGGATGGGCTGCATGCTGCAGTGCGGAGATTGTGCCGAACAGGTTGCGCGCGGGTCCAGTCGCCGCGGGTGCCACTCACAACAAGTCGGGTCGCGCCTTGGCAGAAGCGTCGCGGCTCAGGCCGTCGATCCGATCTCGTTCCAGTTGCCGACCGCGATGGCAGGAGCTGCCTGTAGTCGACGCGGCCGGCGCTACGACGCGGGCGATCCGGCGGGCTCGGCGCGCACCCCGTCGAGCGCCGGCAGCGTGCCGTCGGCCGCGAGGGGCCCGATGACGACCAGCGTCTCGGGCCAGAACGTCACGCGCGGCTTCACGATCAGTGAGTCCGGGAACAGGGCTCGCAGCTGCCGCGCGGTCAGCAGCTGTACGTCGGACAGGTCGTTGCCGGGCTGGTAGCGGCCGTGCACGTGGTTGTAGGACCACAGGCGCGTCGTCTTGTGCATCAGCCGCGCGGGCAGCCACGACACCAGCGGCAGCCGGGCGTGGAACTCGAACGGGTACCAGCGATTGGGCGTGGTCAGGAACCAGCGCTTGCCGACCCGGCGCACCTCCTCGGCCATGCGCTGCTGGTCGGCGAGGTCGCCGACGTGTTCGATCACGGCGTTGCTGTAGACCAGGTCGAACGACTTGTCGGGGAACGGCAGGCTGCGCGCGTCCGCCTGCACCGTGTGGATGCCCGGGTAGGCGGCGCGGATCGACTCGAGGTGCTCGGGGAACAGGTTCACCGCGGTGATGCGGCTCTGGTCCGGGAAGCGCTCGAGCAGCTGGCGGGACTGGGTGTCGACCTGGCTGCCGATGTCCAGCACCCGCTCGGTGCCCTGCAGCGGCAGATAGCGCTGCAGCAGCTCCATCTTGATGCGCCGGGAGCGCAGCGACAGCCGGTTGAACAGAGTGTTGAGACCCATCGGTGCGAAGCGCCCGACTATATCGGCCGCTGGCGCAGCAGGAACGAGAACGTGCCCTTGGCAACGAGCCGCTGGGCCTGCTCGATCCTGCTCTCGCAGACGGCGATGGTGGTGCCGACGCGCAGCGGCGTCGCGGTCGCCAGCAGCGCGCCGCCGTCGAGCCGGCCCGCGCCGAGAAACCGCATCGACGCGTCGACGCCGGTCATCGTGCGGTCGGCAGGCAGGTCGGGCCACAGCAGCCAGACCGCGGCGGTGTCGGCGAGCGCGGTCAGGATGCCGCCCTGCACCACGCCTTCCTCCTGCAGGAACTCGGGCCGCAGCGGCAGCTCGATCTCGACGCGGGTCGCGCTGCGCGTACGCAGCCGGAAGCCGAACAGCCGGTTGCACGGTGTCGCGGCGAAGCGTGCGGCGGGGTCCACGGCCGGCACGCTACCACCGGCGCCGCCGTCGGGTCCATCGCCGTTCACGCGTCGGGGTCGAGCGGCCGCGAGACGATCGCGTGCTCCGCCACGACCTCGCCGCGCAGCAGGTGGCGCTGCACGATCTGCTCGAGCACGGCCGGGTCGCAGCCCGCGTACCAGGTGCCCTCGGGGTAGACGACCGCGATCGGCCCGCCGCAGCAGATGCGCAGGCAGTTGGCCTTGGTGCGCAGGATGCCACCGGCCCCGGACAGGCCCAGTTCCTGCAGCCGTCGCTTGAGGAACTCCCAGGCCGCGAGGCTGCGGTCGCGGTCGCAGCACTTCGGCGTCGATGCGTCGGCACACAGGAAGATGTGACGGCGTGCGATCGGCACGCCGATCCGGTCGGCGACGCTGCGCTGGGCCGTGCGCTCCGCGGAGTCGGGCATGCGGCGCCAAGGATCGCACGGCGGGATCCCGACCGCCATGGGGCGTCGCTGCAGGAGGATCCGTGCGCCGCATCGACTATGGTCTTGCGACCGCCATGGAGACGAGACGACACCCGGCGCCGGCCGAGATCGGCGCCGAAGCCCTGCGCAGCCGGCTGTTCGCCGAGCTGCGCGCGGCGCGGGCGCGCACCGACGCCGTGTTCGCCATGCTGCGCCCGGAGGGCTTCTACGCGCGGGCGATCGCCGAACGGCACCGCCTGATCTTCTACCTGGGGCACCTCGAGGTGTTCGACTGGAACCTGCTGGTGCGCGACTGCCTGGGTCGGCCGTCGCGTCACCGCGAGTGGGAGCAGCTGTTCGCGTTCGGCATCGATCCCGTCGACGGCGAACTGCCGACCGACGCGCCCGAGGACTGGCCGACGATCGCCGACGTGCGGGCGTTCGGCGACGAGCGGCGCGCGGACGTCGATCGCGCACTGGCGCAGGCGCCGCTGCGGGACTGGCTCGCCGATGGCTGGGCCTGGCACATGGCGATCGAACATCGTGCGATGCACGCCGAGACGCTGGCCTACCTGGTCCACCGGCTGCCGCTGCAGCACCTGCTGCCGGGACCGGTGCCGCAGGACCCGCGCACTCCGGCGCCGGCGCACGAACTGGTGGCGATCCCGGCCGGCTGCGCGCGGCTCGGGCGATCGCGCGCGCAGCACCCGCACGATGGCTGGGACAACGAGTACGACGCGCACGACGTCGAGGTGCCGGCGTTCCACATCGAGCGGCACGCGGTGACCAACGCCGATTGGCTCGAGTTCGTCGATGCCGGCGGCTACGAGGATCCGGAGCTGTGGCACGACGCCGACTGGGCCTGGCGGCAGCGGGCCGGCATCGACCGGCCCGCCGGCTGGAGCGGCGACCGCCGCGCGCTGCAGCTGCGCACCATGTTCGGCACGGTGCCGCTGCCGATGGCCTGGCCGGTGTACGTCAGCCATGCCGAGGCGAGCGCGTTCGCGCGCTTCCGCGGCCTGCGGCTGCCGAGCGAGGCCGAATGGCACCGCGCGGCGCTCGGCACCGCGGCCGGCACGCAGCGCGAGTACCCGTGGGGCGACGCGGCGCCGCGGCCCGGGCACCACGGCAACTTCGGGTTCGCGTCGTGGGACCCGGTCGCCGTCGACGCCCACCCGCACGGACAGAGCGCGTTCGGCGTGCACGGCCTGTGCGGCAACGGCTGGCAGTGGACCAGCACGGTGTTCGCGCCGTTCGCAGGCTTCGAACCGCTGCCGTTCTACCGCGGCTACTCGGCGGACTTCTTCGACGGCCGGCACTTCGTGATGAAGGGCGGCAGCGCCGTCACGGCGACGCGATTCCTGCGGCGGTCGTTCCGCAACTGGTTCCAACCGCACTACCAGCACGTGTTCGCCGGCTTCCGCTGCGCGCGCGACGCCTGACGGCCCGGGTCACAGCTCGCCGGAGCGGCGGATCGCGCGCAGCAGGCGCCAGCCGAGCCGGATCGCCAGCAGGTAGAGCACGACCGCCGGCACCGAGACGCCGCCGAGCCGCGGTGGCGCCGCGCTGGCCCACAGCGCCGAGCCGCCGAGCACCAGCGCGGCCACCAGGATGCCGAGCGTCAGCCGGTTCAGCACCGCATCGAGGTGGCCGTGTTCGAGGCGCATGCGCAGGCTGCCGTCGCGCAGGCGGCCGAGCACGTCGCGCAGGTCGCGTGGCGCGGCGTCGAGCAGGCGATCCCAGTCGCGCCAGGTGCGGCGCAGGCGGCGCAGCAGCGCACGCGGCGACGCGCGCCGGCGCAGCGCCTGCACGTAGAACGGCTCGATCAGCTCGGCGAGGCTGAAGTCGCGGTCGAGCGCGCGCGAGGTGCCGTCGAGCACCAGCAGCGTGCGCAGCAGCAGCGACAGCGGCGCGGGCAGCACGATGTGGTAGCGGCGCACGAGGTCGAACAGGCTCTGCAGCGCCGCGCCGACGTCGAGGTCGTGCAGGGAGTGACCGATGTAGTCGGCGAGGAACTCGTCGAGCTCGGTGGTCAGCGCCGCGCGGTCGGTGTCGATCGGCGCCTTGCCGAGCCGCAGGACGATCTCGGCCAGTTCGGCCGCGTCCTGCTCGACGGCCGCGAACAGCAGCGCCTCGACCTGCTGCCGCAGGCCCGAGTCGATGCGTCCGACCATGCCGCAGTCGAGCACGCCGACGACCGTGCCCGGCAGCAGCAGCAGGTTGCCCGGGTGCGGATCGGCGTGGTAGACGCTGTCGCGGAAGATCATCGCCAGCCACATCGACGCGCCGCGGCGCGCGAACTCGGCGAGGTCGCAGCCCGACGCGCGCAGCGCCGACACGTCGGCGGCGGCGATGCCGTCGAGCCGCTCCATCGTCAGCACCGACCTGGTGCTGAGTTCGGGCACCGACGCCGGGAAGTGCACGGTCGCGTCGCCGGCGAACCGCGCCGCGAACGTGTCGAGGTTGCGGCGCTCGTAGGTGAAGTCGAGTTCCCGCCGCAGCGTGCGGCGGAAGTGGCGCGCGACGGCGACCGGTTGGTAGGGGCGCAGCCAGGTCGCGTGGCGCTCGGCGAGGCGGGCGACCGCCTCGAGGAGCTCGAGGTCGGCCTCGGCCCGCTGCCGCACGTCGGCGCGCAGGATCTTCACCACGACCTCGCGCCCGTCGTGCAGGCGGGCGCCGTGCACCTGCGCGATCGACGCCGACGCGAACGCCGCGGGTTCGTAGGTGGCGAACAACGCCTCGGGCGGGCGGCCGAGCTCGGCCACCAGCGTCGCGCGGGCGACCTCGGGTGGGTCCGGCGTCGTCCGGGCCTGCAGCCGGGCCAGTTCGGTCGCCAGCTCCGCACCGACCAGATCGGGCCGCGTGCTCAGCACCTGGCCGAGCTTGATGAACGTCGTGCCGAGATCGCCGAGCGCCAGCCGGATGCGCGTGGCGAGCGGCTGGTCGTGCAGCTTGACGCCGTCGCGACTGCGCAGCCGGTCCTGGATCCAGTCGACGTCGAGCCAGCGCAGTCCGTCGGCGAGTCCGTACTTGGCCAGCACGGCGGCGACCTCGGCGGCGCGCTTGCCGTTCTTCTGCAGGCGATCGAGGGCGTCGAACGGCATGCGGGAACCGCCCCCGACCGTAGGGGGCCGCCGGTGCGCGGGCAATACGCGTCCGGGCCACGGTTGCCCTTGCGGTGGCGCGCCGTTGGGCGTTCGCTGGGGGGATGCGCCAGAGTCCCTTTCGCGACGTGTTGTCCGCGCTGACGACGCCGTTCGCCGCCGACGGTACGGTCGACCACACGCGGCTGGCGCTGCACGCGCGGGCCCAGCTCGAGCAGGGCTGTTCGGGGGTGATCCCGCTGGGCTCGCTCGGCGAAGGCGCGGCGCTCGACGAGGACGAGAAGCGGGCCGTGCTGCGCACGATCGTCGACGTGGCGGGTACCAGGCCGGTGCTGCCGGGCATCGGCGCCACCAGCACGCGCGCCGCCGTGCGGCTCGCCGAGGACGCCGCCGAGCTGGGCTGCCGCGGCCTGATGGTCCTGCCCCCGTACCTGCATCGCGGGCCGGTGCGCGAGACCGCGGCGCACGTGGCGGCCGTGCTGCGGGCGACGGCGCTGCCGTGCATGCTCTACAACAACCCGGCCGCCTACGGCGCCGACTTCGTGCCGGAGGTGATCGTCGAACTGGCGCAGGCGCACGAGAACCTGGTCGCGGTCAAGGAGTCCAGCGGCGACGTGCGACGGGTGACCGCGCTGCAGGCGCTGCGCGGCGATCGGCTCGCGGTGCTGGTCGGGCTCGACGACCTGCTGCTCGAAGGCGTCGCCGCCGGCGCGAGCGGCTGGGTCGCGGGGCTCGTCAACGCGTTCCCGCGCGAGGCAGTGGCGCTGTACGACCACGCGCGCGCCGGGCACGCGGCCGCCGCGCAGGCGTTGTATCACTGGTTCCTGCCGCTGCTGCGGCTCGACACGCTGCCGGAGTTCGTGCAACTGATCAAACTCGTGCAGCACGTCGTCGGCGGCGCCGACGAGCGGGTGCGGCCGCCGCGGCTGCCGGTCCAGGGCGCCCTGCGCGACCACGCGCTGGCGATCGTCGAACAGGCGCTGGCCCAGCGGCCGGAGGTGCTGCCGTGACGCTGTCCGGCCGCCACTTCGTGGCGGGCCGCGCCGAGCCCGGCGAGGGCGAGGTGTTCACCGGCGTCGACCCGATCGGTGGTGGCGCGCTGGCGCCGGACTACCGCGAGGCCGGTGCCGGCCAGATCGACCGCGCCTGCGCGCAGGCGGGCGCCGCGGCACCGGCGTACGCCGCGGCCACGCCAGCGGTGCGCGCGACCCTGTTGCGCGGCATCGCCGACGGTCTCGAAGCGCTCGGCGACGAACTGCTGCAGCGCATCACCGCCGAGACCGCGCTGCCGGCCGAACGGGTGCTGGCCGAACGCGGTCGCACCCGGCAGCAGCTGCAGCAGGTCGCCGACCTGCTCGCAGAGGGCTCGTGGGTGGACGCGCGCATCGACCATGGCGACCCGGCGCGCCGGCCGCAGCCGAAGCCCGACCTGCGCCGCATGCTGGTGCCGCTCGGACCGGTGGCGGTGTTCGGCGCCAGCAACTTCCCGCTCGCCTACTCGGTCGTCGGCGGCGACACCGCGTCGGCGCTCGCGGCGGGGTGCCCGGTGGTCGTCAAGGGCCACCCGGCCCACCCGGGCACCAGCGAACTGGTCGGCGCGATGGTCACCGAGGTCGTGCGCGCGCAGCGGCTGCCGGCGGGCACGTTCTCGCTGCTGCACGGTCGCACGCCGGCGACCGGCGGCGCGCTGGTCCGGCATCCGGCGATCACGGCGGTGGGCTTCACCGGTTCCGAGGGCGGTGGCCGCGCGCTGTTCGACCTCGCCGCGGCGCGGCCGCAGCCGATCCCGGTGTTCGCGGAGATGGGCTCGATGAACCCGGTGTTCGTGCTGCCGCGCGCGATGGCGCTGCGCGGCAGCAGGATCGCCGAGCAGCTCGCCGCGTCGGCGACGCTGGCGAGCGGCCAGTTCTGCACCAGCCCGGGCATGGTGCTGTGGCTGCCGGGGCCGGGCGCCGGTACGTTCGCCGCCGCGTTGCGCACGCAGCTCGGCGCCTCGCGGCCGGGGCCGACCGTGCACGCGACGATCCGCAGCGGCTACGAACGGGTGCTCGCCGAGGTGCGCGCGCTGCCGGTGGCCGTGCACGCGGTCGCGACCGGCGGCGACGCCGCGGCGACCAAGGTCTGCCCGACGCTGCTCGCCGCGACGCCCGACGCGGTGCTGGCGCACCCGCGGCTGCGCAGCGAGATCTTCGGCCCGGCGCTGCTGGCGGTGCCGACGCACGAGCCGGCCGACCTGCTGGCGATCGCCAGGTCGCTGCCTGGCTACCTGACCGCGACCGTGCACGGCGACGGCGACGACTTCGAACAGCACGCCGAACTGATCGCGGTGCTGCGGCGCAAGGTCGGGCGGTTGATCGCCAACGGCGTGCCGACCGGCGTCGAGGTGTGCGCGTCGATGGTGCACGGCGGGCCCTATCCGGCGAGCACGGACGCGCGTTTCTCGGCCGTCGGCACGTCGTCGATCACGCGCTGGGTGCGGCCGGTGTGCTGGCAGGACTGGCCGCACGCGCTGCTGCCCGAGGAGCTGCGCGACGACAACCCGCGCCGCATCCGGCGCATGGTGGACGGGGTCGAGCAGTAGGTCGGCGCCAGTTCGCCGTCGACCGTGCTGGTGGTGGTGAGTCAACTGTCGCGATGCGAATCGCGTGCGCGGGGCTCGTGACGCGCAGCCGCTGACGGCGCGGCTGCGACTCGGACGGCATTCGTCGGTCAGGTGCTAGCGATGGCCACCGGCAAGCCCAGCTCGGCAGCGGCGTGGTTCTGCTGCGCATCCAGACTGAGGAACGCCGTCAGCAAGTGCTGCTCGTGAAACCACAGCGCGGTGCGCAGATGGATCAGGTCGAGGGTTCGAGGCGTCGCGACCGTTGGCATGACCTGGCTTGCACAGAGCTCGTGGCTGACCGGCGCCAGGGCGAACGTCGCACAGTCGGCGTCCACCTGACGTGACAGCGTGACGTAGCTCTGCATCGACACCTTGCCATCGCGCGACAGCCGCACCAGTGCCCGCTTCGTCTCGGCGACCAGCAAGACGCTGGTGAACACGGCCGCCTTGTCGACGGCCTTGCGCACCACCCCGGCCCGCGACTCGTTGAGCAACGAGGCCAGGTAGGCCGACGTGTCGAGGTAGACGCGGCGCTTCATCATGCCTTGGGCTCGTCGAAGCGGTCGCGTCGATCCTCGTCGAGCGTGCGCAGGGCCAGGTCTCCGACCCGCTCGCGCACGACCTGGCGCAGCTTCGTCTTGCCGAAGCCTGGCCCGACCACGACCTCCGGTTCGGTCACGGCGACGATGCGGACCAACGGTTTGCCGTGCCGGGTCACGACCAACGCCTCACCGGCCTCGGCGCGCGAGAGGTAGGCGGAGAGATTCTGCTTCAGCTCCTGGATCGAGACGTCGGTCATGGCCGGGGTATCGGTGGGCATGGCCCGAACAGGCTAGAAAAGGGCCAGAAATGAGGCCGGATTCTACCATCGTTCGCCGGTAGCTGCTCTCACCCGTGTGACGGCCTGCACGCAGCGGCGGAAGAACCGGCGGGTCTGGGCCCGCTCGTTGGCGCCGGGTGAGGGAGGAGTCACGGACCAGCGACTGCGCTACGAGCAGCCGCTGGTCGCGCCACACGACACGCACTTCAGGCAGGTGCCGTTGCGCACCAGCGTGAACGCGCCGCAGCCCCCGCACGGGTCGCCTTCGTAGCCCTTGAGCTTGGCCTCGGCGATCTTCAGCCGCGTCTGCCGCGTCTCCATCGTCACCTTCAGCGTCGAGGTCTCGGCGCGCAGCAGCACCGCGTTCTTGCCGTCGCTGCCGGCGTCCGCGCCTTCGAAGCCGCGCGTGATGCCGCGGCTGTGCGGGTGCAGGTGGGTGTTGTCGTGCACGACCGGCGGAGCCTCCTCACCCTCGTAGATCGTCTCCGAGACGACCTCCTCGTCGGTGAACTCGGGACCTTCCTTGAGGCGGGCGCCCATGGTCGTGTTGCGCAGGTCTTCGCTCTGAACCTGCGCCAGCTCCTCGCGGCCGAGGTAGCTGATCGCCAGCTCGCGGAACACGTAGTCGATCACCGAGGTGACCATCTTGATCTGGTCGTGGCCCTGCACGATGCCGTTCGGCTCGAAGCGCGTGAACACGAACGCGTCGGCGAACTCGTCCAGCGGCACGCCGTGCTGCAGGCCGAGCGACACCGCGATCGCGAAGCAGTTCATCAGGCTGCGGAACGCCGCACCCTCCTTGTGCATGTCGAGGAAGATCTCGCCGAGCGAGCCGTCCTCGTACTCCCCGGTGCGCAGGTAGATCTTGTGGCCGCCGACGACGGCCTTCTGGGTGTAGCCGGCGCGGCGGTTCGGCAGGCGGCGGCGCTTGGCGATGTAGCGGTGCACGACGCGCTCGGTGATGCGTGCGGCCATGCGCTGCACCTCCGGCGTCGGCGCGGTGATGCCGCCGTAGTCGTCGTCCTCGACGGTCGAACTCAGCGGCTGGCTCAGCTTGCTGCCGTCGCGGTAGAGCGCGACCGCTTTCAGCATCGACTGCCAGCCGGTGCGATAGGCGACCTTGACGTCCTCGAGCGTCGCCTCGTTCGGCATGTTGATGGTCTTGCTGATCGCGCCGCTGATGAACGGCTGCACCGCGGCCATCATGTGGATGTGCGCGGCGTAGGGGATGAAGCGCTGGCCCTTGCGGCCGCAGCGGTTCGCGCAGTCGAACACCGGCAGGTGCGCGTCCTTCAGGTGCGGCGCGCCCTCGACGGTCATGGTGCCGCAGACGTAGTCGTTGGCGGCCTGGACGTCGGCCTTGGAGAAGCCGAGGTGCTTCAGCAGGTCGAAGCTCCAGTCGGCCAACTCCTCGTCGGAGACGCCGAGTTTCGTCTGCAGGAAGTCGGCGCCGAGGATGCTCTTGTTGAACGCGAAGCTGATGTCGAACGCGCTGTCGAGGGCCTTCTCCAGCCGCTTCAGCGTCGCGTCGTCGAAGCCGCGCGCCGCCAGCGTCTCGTGGTTGATCGCCGGCGCCTTGGCCAGCGTCTTGCGGCCGACGACGTACGCGAGGATGTCGTCGATCTGCGGCGGCGTGTAGCCGAGCTTCTTCAGCGCCGGCTGCAGGCTCTGGTTGGCGATCTTGAAGTAGCCGCCGCCGGCGAGCTTCTTGAACTTCACCAGCGCGAAGTCGGGCTCGACGCCGGTCGTGTCGCAGTCCATCAACAGCCCGATCGTGCCGGTCGGCGCGATGCAGGTGACCTGGGCGTTGCGGTAGCCGTGCTTCTCGCCGAGCGCCACGGCGCGGTCCCAGCACTCACGCGCGGACTCGAGCAGCGGTGCCGGGCACAGCTTCGGGTCGATGCCGACCGGCTTGACCGACAGCCCTTCGTACTCGGACTCCGACGCGTGGTAGGCGGCGCGGCGGTGGTTGCGGATCACGCGCAGCATCGGCTCACGGTTGCGGTCGAAACCGGGGAACGCACCCAGCTCCTTGCTCATCTCGGCCGAGGTCGCGTAGGCCTCGCCGGTCAGGATCGCCGACAGGCCGCCGGCGATCGCGTAGGCCTTCGGCGAGGCGTAGGGGATGCCCATGCGCATCAGGATCGTGCCGAGGTTGGCGTAGCCGAGGCCGAGCGTGCGGAACTCGTAGCTCTTCTGCGCGATCGACGCGCTCGGGAAGCTCGCCATCAGCACGCTGATCTCCAGCACCATCGTCCACAGGCGGCAGGCGTGCTTGAACCCCTCGATGTCGAAGCCGGCGGCCTGCTTGTCGTCGCCCTCGCGCACGAACTTGGCGAGGTTGATCGACGCCAGGTTGCAGGCGGTGTCGTCGAGGAACATGTACTCGGAGCACGGATTGCTGGCGTTGATGCGCCCATCGGTCGGGCACGTGTGCCACTCGTTGATCGTGGTGTCGTACTGCACGCCCGGATCGGCGCAGGCCCAGGCCGCGTAGGCGACCTTGTCCCACAGCGCCCGCGCGTCGACTTCCTTGGCGACGCCGCGGTCGGTGCGGCGGATCAGCCGCCACTTGCCGCTTTCCTCGACGGCGCGGAAGAACTCGTTGGGCACCCGCACCGAGTTGTTCGAGTTCTGGCCGGAGACCGTGTTGTAGGCCTCGCCGTCCCAGTCGGTCGTGTACTCGGGCACCTCGATCGCGCGCAGGCCCTGGCCGCCGAGCTGGATCGCGCGCTGCAGGTAGTTCTCGGGGATGCAGGCGGCGCGCGCCTCGTGCAGCGCGGCGCGCAGCGCCTCGTTCTCGCGCGGCACGGTGACGATCACCGGGTTGCCGTCGGCATCGAGCGTGTGGCAGGCGTTGACGACCGCGTTCAGGTGTCGGCGCGTGATCTTGCTGCCGGTCACCAGCGCGGCGACCTTCTGCTCCTCGTGGACCTTCCACGACACGAACGTCTCGATGTCGGGGTGGTCGAGGTCGAGGCAGACCATCTTCGCCGCCCGGCGCGTGGTGCCGCCCGACTTGATCGCGCCGGCGGCACGGTCGCCGATGCGCAGGAAGCTCATCAGGCCCGAACTCTTGCCGCCGCCGGACAGCGGCTCGTTCTCGCCGCGCAGCTGCGAGAAGTTGCTGCCGGTGCCGGAGCCGTACTTGAACAGCCGCGCCTCGCGCGTCCACAGGTCCATGATGCCGCCCTCGTTGACGAGGTCGTCGGTCACGGCCTGGATGAAGCAGGCGTGCGGCTGCGGCCGCTCGTAGGCGTTCTTGCTCTTCAGCAGCTTGCCCGACGCCCTGCTCTCGCCCGGTTTGGCGTCACGGGCACGGCGGCCGGACTCGGCGCTGCCCGGGTCGACGAACCAGTGACCCTGCGCCGGGCCGGTGATGCCGTAGGCGTAGTGCAGGCCGGTGTTGAACCACTGCGGCGAGTTGGGGGCGGCGTGCTGCGCCGCGAGCATGTGGCAGAGTTCGTCTTCGAACGCCTGCGCGTCGTCCGGCCCGTCGAAGTAGCCGTAGTCCTCGCCCCAATGGCGCCAGCAGCCGGCCAGCCGGTGGAACACCTGCCGGGCGTCGTGCTCGCCGCCGAGCACCGGGTTGCCCGCGTCGTCGGTGCGCAGCTTGCCGTCGGCGGTGCGCTGCGGCACGCCGGCCTTGCGGAAGTACTTCTGCGCCAGGATGTCGACGGCGACCTGACTCCAGGCCTGCGGCACGTCGATGTCGCGCGCCTCGAACACCAGCGATCCGTTGGTGTTGCGGATCTCGGAGTGGCGCTTGCCGAACGGGATGCCTTCGTAGGGCGACTTGCCCTTGACCGTGAACCGACGAGTGACCTTCACGCTGCTTCCTCCTCACCGGGTGGGGGCTCCACCCGCCAGTGGTTTCAGGCGCTCGGCGAGAGTTCGGACCGACCAAGTCCGAACCAGCCGGGTGCCGCTGCCTGCCCGCTCCATACCAGCAACTCGCCAGGCCGGGTGCCGGGCAACATCGCGCGCGCGCACCGCGGCGGCAACTGGGATCCTGCCGAGACCATCACGGTGTCTCCGTGCTCTCTCGCGGCGGTGCCGCCAGAGGCCGAATCGCCCGCAGAGTCTCCCGCAGTGTCTCCAGCAATGTCGCCACCGATGTCTTCGCCGATGTTCCTGGCACGTGCCTGAGCCTGTTGCGCTCACCCACGGGATCCCTGCATCGCCCCGGCGCCAGGGGCACCTGCCCTGACGCGCGTGGCGGCAGCAGACAACCGCGCGGGAGGGCGCGTTCCGGGCAGCCGACCGATGCCCGACCCCGGTGGCGCGTCGCCCCGAGACCGTCGAACGGGCATGGGGAACGAGTGGGCGGCGTGCCGAGGGGGCCTACTATCTATTGGGTCCCCAGGGCGTTGGCAACCCACCGGTAGCGAAAAGAGCGGTGTCGCCGGGCTGCCGCCGGAGCAGCGGCGGAGGGCAGGAGTTCGCAAATTGCGGCGCGGCGACCGGGGCGGTTCCGGCCCGCCGATCAGCCGTCGGGCAGCAGACAGCCGATGGCCGGCGGAAACGGCGTGGCCACCTCGCGGCCCGCCAGGACCGCGGCCACCGCCGCCTGCAGATCGTGCCGCGACGCCGCTGGCGCGCGCGTGCCGAGTCCCCGCCACTGGTCGTCGATGCGGCCGCGGTAGGCGAGGCCCCGGCGGGTCCACACGACGGCCTCCGGGGTGCGCGTGACGCCCACCGCCCGGGCCAGCGCGCCGCCGTCGAGCACCACGGTGCCGGGCAATTCGTACCCGGCGGCATGCGCTCGCGCCGCCGCCGGCGTCAGGTCCGGGTCGACGTGCACCAGGAACAGCCGCACCGGCTGCGACGACCACGCCGCGGCCAGCGCGCGCAGCGTCGGGGCGTAGGCGTTGGCGATCGGGCACTCGTGGCTGACGAACACCAGCACGTGCACGGTTCCGTCGGCGACCTGCAGCGGGGCGTGCCGGGCGCCGTCGAGGTCGGCGAGGGCGAGATTCCCGGCCGGAGCGGCCGCGCAGGCGCCCAGTGCCAGCGCCCACGACCAGCCCCGGGTCCGGCAGCGTGTCATCGCGGCAGCCGCCGCCCGGGCCGGGAACCGGCGCCCGGCTCGCGCCCGAGTCCGTCGAGCAGTTCGGCGAGCGCCTTGGCTTCGCTCGGCGACAGCTGGCCGTCGCCGTTCCGGTCGAGGCGATCGAAGTACTGCCGCAGATTGCGCGGCGCCTCGTCCCTGGTCAGCACACCGTCGCCGTTGGTGTCGAACTCGTGGAACCGCTTCTCGACGGCGCCCTCGACGCGGGCCCTGGCCAGCTCGACGTTCTTGCGGCCGACGGCGGCCTGCAGCGTGTCGAGGTCGGCGTCGTCGGCCGGCACGACCAGCAGCGTGATGCTGCCCATCTCGTCGGTCGTCTCCCGGCCCCACCGCACGCGTTCGGGCGGGTCGTTGGGGTTGTCGGGGTTGGCGGCGCTGTTGTCGTACCGCAGCTCCGCGTGCACGACCGCGCCCTTGGGCAGGCGCACCGGCTCGCGGTAGGTGTAGCGATTCTGCCAGTCGAAGTCCCAGTGGGGGATGTGCAGCAGCGGCACGTCGGCGCCGTCCGGCAGCACCGCGTGCATGCGCATCGACCGGCAGAGCTTGTGGGCGTGGCCGCCGACGGTGATCGCCAGCACGTCGCACGGCAACTCGAACGAGTCGGCGAACCGGTAGTCCGGCTCCCCGGCGGGGATGTCGAGGCCCTTGGTGAAGCCGAAGAACGGCGGCAGCTGGATCGACACCAGCGTGTGCGGCGGCGGCCGCCGCGCCAGGTGCAGACCGATGGTCGTCTGTTCCGACTCGCGCTTGCCCGAAGGGTGGAGGTGGCTCTGGAGCACCAGGTCGCTGCCCTTCGGGATGCGCAGCGCGAGGCCGTCGGGCAGGTGTTCGGGCATACCGCCGACGGCCCAGCCGGCCAGCATCGGTGCGCGCTGCAGCCGCATGCCGGCGAAGCCGGGGCGGCCGTCCCTGCCTTCGAGTGCCTGCGCCTGCCGTTCCTCGTCGAGGAAGATCAGCACGTGGTGCAGCACGCCCCGTGCCTGCGGCCGCACCTCGATCGCCGTGACCCAGACGTCGTCGGGCAGCCCGAGCGGGATCGCGAAGTTGCGGTAGATGTCGCGCCCGTCGGCCGGCACCACGAACGCGCCCTGCGTCTGCAGCACCAGATCGGGCTCGCCGAGTTGCCAGCCCGGCGGGAACGCCGGCAGCGGCGGCAGCCGGTCGGCCGGGCCCTCGGGCATGCCGGCTTCGACCCAGGCGCGCAGCGTGTCGATCTGGGCATCGGTCAGCCGCGCCTCGCCGCGGAACGAGCCGTAGCCGGGCGCCGGATGCCACGGCGGCATGAAGCGGTCCTCGACCACGGCCAGCAGGTTGCGGCCGCGCTTCTTCACGTCGGCGTAGCTCAGCAACGGGAACGGCGCGACCTCGCCCGGCCGGTGGCAGTGGGCGCACGAGCCGAACACGATCGGGGCGACGTGCTCGGTGAAGGTCGGCGTCGCCGGCGCCTGGGCGACCGCGGTCGCCACCAGCCGGGGCAGCAGCGCACAGAGCAGGGCGACGGGGCGAGTCGGCATCGGGTGTCGGTTGCCGCGCGGCGGGTGGCCGGGGACAGCGGCCTGCGTGGGCCGAGCGCCAGCTACTGCGTGCGGTTGGCGAAGATGCCCGGCGGGGTGCTGCGGTGGTCGAGCCACAGCAGCAGCAGCCGGGCGCCGTCGAGTTCCAGCCGCGGCATCTCCTGCGCGGCGCTGGCGTCGCCGAAGCCGGCCGGCGCGGTGAAGCTGGCGCCGAGGTCGGTCGACACCGCCTGCACGATGCGCGCCGACCCGCCGGCAACGGCGCCGTCCCGCCATGCGGCCACCACGTAGTTGCCGCGGCTGCGGACCTCCGGCGCGCCGGCCGGGCCGGTGACGATGCTGACGGTCTGGTGTTGCGGTTGCGCGCCGACGCCACCGACCCGCGTCACGGCGACGCTGGTGCCGGCGAGCACGTAGATCGCGTAGAGCCGGTCGCCGTCGCCGGCGAGGCTCGCTTCGGACACGGCGCCCTGGCCGCTGCCGCGCAGTTCGCTGGCCACGGTGGGCCACGACAGGCCGCCGTCGGCCGAGCCGACGAACTCGAGCACGTCGGCGCGCAGCCACGCGAGCCAGGCGCGACCGCCGGCGGCGCACAGGCGCGGCGCGTTGGCCGCGGCGCCAGTCAGGCTGCGCCGTTGCGCGGGGCCCCAGGCGAGGCCGTTGGTGCTGGTGCGCGCCGTGTAGATGCCGGGCACGCCGGGGCCCTGCCGTTCGTCGACGAACGCGAGCAGCGCGGTGGCGCCGTCGCCGATGAGGCTGTGTTCGTACTGGTTGGCGCCGCCGTCGGCGACCAGCGCCGCCGCGAGCCAGGTGTCGCCGGCGTTGGTCGAGGCGCTGGCGACCAGCCGCGAGGCGCCGAGGCCCTGGTTGCCGCGCAGCCAGGCCACGTAGCGGCGCGCGCCGCTGGCGACCAGCCGCGGTCGCCGCACCGAGCTGCCCGCCGCGTCCAGCGGCTGCGCCGCGGCGAACGACACGCCGGCGTCGTGCGAGCTGCGCACGTTCAGTCCCGAGCCGTCGGCGATCCAGGCGACCGTGACGTCACCGCCGACCATCGCGACGCGCGGTTCGCTCGCCACCTCGCCGCCGCTGAGCACCTGCGCCGCGGTCCAGCTGGCACCGCCGTCGGACGAGGTGCGGTGCGCAACCGCGGTGCCCTCGAGCCAGACCAGGTGCACCGTGGCGCCCTCGCTGGCGAGGTCGAACGCGCTGCCGGCACCGCCATCGAGGCGCACGTCGGCGGCGGTCAGCACCGGCGGGAAGGCATACGCCGTGAACGCCGTGTCCGGCAGCTGGGCGCTGCCGAACAGCTGCGTCACCCGCACGACGGTCGGGCCGGGCGCGAGGCCCGCGCTCGGCGTGGAGCAGCGCACGGTCTGGTCGTCGACGACGGTGCTGGCGCCGGCCGCGATGCCGTCGAACTGGACCGCCGGCTGCACCGTGCCGCCGAGCGACAGTGCGCTGCCGGTGACGGTCACCACCTGTGGCTGGTTGACGAAGGCGCTGTCGGGCGCGACGGCCAGGATCGTCGGCGCGCCGGAGCGCACGATGCGGAGGTCGATCGCGACCGCGGCGCCGCGCGCGTCTTCGACCAGCAGGTTGGCGAGCACCGCGACCGGCGCCGCCACCGGCGCGAGCGCCAGCGGGAAGCTCGACCCGTTCACCGGCGTCTGGAAGCTGAGTCCGGCCGCGGCGGCGTGCGGCAGGCTCAGCTGCAACTGCCACTGCAGCGGGTCCCCGTCCGGGTCGGTCGCCGTGAACACCAGCTGCTCGGTGCCCGTGGTCGCCAGCGTGACCGAGCGCAGCGCGCCGCTGCCGGCCACGCCGGTCGGCACCTGCAGGCTCGGCGGATCGTTCGGCTGCTGCGGCGGGCCGCCGCCCCCGCCGCCGCCGCCGCCGCCGCCGCAGGCGGTCAGCAGGGCGGACGCGGCGAACGCGAACAGGAGGGACGGTGGAACGCGCATCGGCGGGCAGGACGGGGGGCGTCACAGGCTAGCCCGCCCGAGCCCGGTCGTTGCAGGTCGAAGCGCGATTCCGCACCGCGCCCGCCGCGGCCGACCATGGCATCGGGCGCCCGGGCCGCGGTCACTTCGCCGACGTGCGCGGCTCCTCGGGGAACTTGATCTTCAGCACGTTGTGGTAGGCGGCGAGCTCGCGGATGTCGCGGCCGTCCTGCTGCAGCAGCGTGCGCACCGCCTCCTGCAGCTGCGCGTCCTCCTGCGGGTCGCCGAGCGCGCGCTGGCCCGGATAGACGGCGCCGCGCAGGTCGCTGATCTGGTCGCGCACCTCGTAGCGCAGCCAGCGGCGCACGTCGTCCTCGGTCAGCTTGGTGTCGAGCCCGCGGTAGAACTCGTCGAAGCCCGGATACTTCTTCGGGTCACCCTCGTCGCCCTCGGCCAGCTGGCGGAACAGCGCCTCGTGCTCGGCCATGTGCGACTTCACGTAGTCGCGGAACACGGCCTTCTTCAGCAGCGCGAACACGGCGGCGTTCTTCCACGCGTCCTCGGGCTTGTTCTCGAGCAGGTCGACGACCTTGTCCGGCATCACGCCCCAGTTCGGATCGACGATGCGGCCCTCCTTGTCGAACTCGCGGTGCGGGCAGCGGCCGCTCGGCAGGTGGTACTTGGCGACGGTCAGCTTGATGTGCGCACCGTAGTCGTACTTGCCGTTCTGGTTGCGGTCGGTGAAGGGCTCGCCTTCCTGCCAGTTGCCGTCGCCGTTCAGGTCGTCCCAGGCCTCCGGCGGGTCGCTGCGCAGCGCGAACAGGTTCTGCACGCTGCCCTTGCCGAACGAGCGCTGGCCGATGATCGTCGCGCGGCCGTGATCCTGCAGCGCGCCGGCGGTGATCTCCGACGCCGAGGCCGAGAAGTTGTTGGTCAGCACCGCCAGCGGCAGCTTGCAGACCGCGCGCGGGCCGTCCTCGGTGTAGTAGTCGCGCCGCGGCTCGGCCGGGCCTTCGGTGTAGACGACCAGCTTCTTGCCGTCGAGGAACTGCTCGACGACGTCGCCGGCCTGCGACAGGAAGCCGCCGGTGTTGTTGCGCACGTCGAGCACGATGCCGCGCGCGCCCTTGGCGGTCACGTCGGCCAGCGCGCGGCGCAACTCCTCGGCGAGGTTGCTGCTGAAGCTGATCAGCTCGACGTAGCCGATCTCGCCCGGGACCATCGTCCAGTTGACGGCCGGCACCGAGATCTGGCGGCGCAGCACGGTCAGCACCTGCGGCTCCTGGAATCCGGCGCGGAACACCTTCAACACGACCGGTGTCTCGGGCCGGCCCTTGAGCCGGGTCACGATCTCGTCCGAGGTGTGGCCGGCGGTCTCCCAGCCGTCGACCTCGAGGATCTTGTCGCCGCTGCGCAGGCCGATCTCGTAGGCGGGGCCGGAGTAGATCGGTCGCACGATCGAGAAGTCGTTGTCCTGGTCGAAGTTGACGAAGGCGCCGATGCCGCCGTACTCGCGGTTCAGGTCGAAGAAGAACCGCTTGTACTCGTCGCTGGTGAAGAACGTGCTGTGCGGATCGAGACCCTCGAGCATGCCCTTGGCGGCATACTCGACCAGCTCCTGGTCGGTGACGGTGCTGCCGCGCAGGTGCTGCGCGCGCACGCGCTGGCGCAGTTCGGTCAGGATGCGGTAGTCGTCGTGCTCGCTGCCGGTGCCGGTGTTGCGTTCGACGATGCGGGCCAGCGACTGCTCGAGCTGCCGCCGTTCCTCCTCGCGGCGCAGGAACAGGCGCGCGCGGCGACCGGCGTCGGTCGGCTCGTCGCGGATCTCACGCAGCACGGTCCACGCCGGCCCGCCTTCGATGTTGAGTTCGGCCAGCGCCAGGGCGCCTCGCTGCCGCAGCTCGCGATCGGTCGACTGCAGGAACTGCTCGAGCGTCGCCTTCGCGGTCGCACGATCCTCGTTGGTGCCGACCTGCCACAGCGCCAGCGCCGCCTCGATGCGCACCGACGGCGCGACCAGTTCGTCCTTGCAGTTCTCGAGCACGATCTTGCGCACGTCGGGCAGCACGCGGTTGTTGAACAACCGGTCGTCGCCGAGCACCGCCATGGTCGCGGCGCGCACGCCGTCGTCCGCGCTGTTCGCGACCGGGGTCAGCAGGTCCAGCACGTCCTTGCCGTAGGTGCTGTCGTTCTTCAGGGAACGGAGCGCCAGGGCCGCGGCGAGGCGGCCCTTCGCGGTCTCCGCGCTGCTGCCCGGGGCCACCGCACCCAGTACCTGGTCGCGGAACCCGTCGAGGTTGCTGTCCGGCGCCAGGTCGACGATCTGGTTCGCATACTCGTAGACCTGCAGCACCGGGGCGACCTCGGCCTGGCGCAGCAGCGTCGCCACGGCGGGGCCGCTCTGGGCGCCGAGCGTCGGCGCGGTCAGGATCGGCGCCGCCGCGGCGAGCAGGACACAGGCGCGAAGGCAGGTGAAGACCGAACGGAATCTGGCTGCGTTCATGAGGTTGCCGTGGAGACCCCGCAGGGTCGCCGGGTTCGCCGAGGATGATCGGCCTTTCGACCCGGCTGGATGCAAGCAAACCTGCATCGGGCCGCCCGATCGGGGAAGACCGCCAGTGTGTCCGTCCCATCGGAACAGCCACGACCGGCATCCTATACGTCGCCGCCGGTCGGATGCCGAACAGGAATTCGCGGCCGTGCCGCGGCGGCACGGCGCAGTAGGCTGTGCCCCGTGGCCGAAACGCACGCCTCCGATCCCGATCGCGACCCGCCGGGTCTCACCCACATCGACGCCCGCGGGCGCGCCAGCATGGTCGACGTCTCTGGCAAGGGCGCGACCTTGCGCCACGCCACGGCGGAGGCGACCGTGCAGCTGTCCGCCGAGGTGCGCGACCAGGTGCTCGCCGGCGCGCTGCCCAAGGGGGAGGCGCTCGCCGTGGCGCGCATCGCCGGCATCCAGGCGGCCAAGGAGACCGCGCGGCTGATCCCGTTGTGCCACACGGTGCCGCTGGCCCACGTCGGCGTCGAGTTCGAGCCGAGCGGCGACGCGGCGATCCGCATCACCAGCGAGGCGCGCACGCTGGCCGCGACCGGGGTCGAGATGGAGGCGCTGGTCGCCGCCAGCATCGCGGCGCTGACGCTCTACGACATGGTCAAGAGCCGCTGCCGCGGCGCGTCGATCCGCGACGTGCGGCTGCTGCAGAAGTCGGGCGGTCGGTCCGGCGACTGGCGCCGCGACTCCGCCGGGGAGCCGGCATGACGCCGCGCTCGGTCGCGATCGTCGGCGCCTCCGGCGCCGTCGGCCAGGACTTCCTGGCGGTGCTGGCCGCGCGCGAGTTCCCGTTGCGCAGCCTGCGGCTGCTGGCGTCGCCGCGCTCCGCCGGCACGCGGGTCGCATTCCGCGGCGAGTCGTTGCCGATCGAGGCGCTGGGTCCGGAGTCGTTCCGCGGCATCGATCTGGCGCTGTTCTCGGCGGGTGGCGCCGTGTCGCGCGAACACGCGCCGCGCGCGGTCGCCAGCGGCGCGGTCGTCGTCGACAACAGCTCGGCGTTCCGCATGGACCCGGCCGTGCCGCTGGTCGTGCCCGAGGTCAATCCGGCCGCCGTGCACGGGCACCGCGGCGTGATCGCCAACCCCAACTGCTCGACGATCCTGCTGGTGCTGGCGCTGGCGCCGCTGCAGCGCGCCGCCGGCCTGCGCGCCGTGGTGGTCTCGACCTACCAGGCCGCGTCGGGCGCCGGCCAGCAGGCGATGCTCGAACTGCGCGAGGGCACCGCGGCCGCGCTGCGCGGCGAGACGCGGCCGCCGCGCGTGCTGCCGCAGACGCTGGCGTTCAACCTGTTCCCGCAGGTCGACGTGTTCCAGCCCGACGGTTTCACGAAGGAAGAGGACAAGCTGCAGTTCGAGACCCGCAAGATCCTCGGCATGCCCGAGCTGCCGGTCGATGCCACCTGCGTGCGGGTGCCGGTCGAGCGCTGCCACAGCGAGTCGGTCACGGTGCAGCTCGAACGCCCGCTGGCGGTCGCGGCCGCGCGCGAGCTGTTGGCCGCGGCGCCGGGCCTCGAACTGGTCGACGACCCGGCGCAGCAGCGCTACCCGATGCCGCTGGCGATGGCCGGCCGCGATCCGGTCGCCGTCGGCCGCATCCGGCTCGGCCGCGTGTTCGTGCCGGGGCTCACGTTCTGGCTCGCCGGTGACCAGCTGCGCAAGGGCGCGGCGCTGAACGCGGTGCAGATCGCCGAGCTGCTGTAGCCGCGGTCGGCGGCGGCCCGTGCCGCTACCAACCGAGCCGCGACAGGATCGCGTTCGAGACCGTGAAGTCGAACCCGTTGACGCCCGGGTCGTAGCTCATCGCCTGGCAGTAGAACGTGTCGCCGAGCGCGCCGCCGACCGAGGGCCATAGCCAGCTCGCGGCGCCGCCGGCGCCGGCGATGCCGACGGTCGCGTCCGGGGTCGTGAACGCCAGGCAGCCCGGCATGTCGAGCAGGGGGCCCAGGTCGATGCCGGGCAGCTGCGTGAAGCCGAACACCAGCACAGCGAGGTTCAGGCCCGGGTTCAGGTTCGCGGCGGTGACGGTCCAGCTCTGGCCCAGGCGCGGCGCGTCGTTGGCCGACAGCACCGGCACGCCGTTGCTGCCCGGACAGCCGCTGCCGTAGGCGATGTTCTGGGCACCCCATTCGAGGGTCTCCTGGTACTGCACGCCGCCGGCGGCGTTGCTGCCGCCGAACCTGACCATGTGGCGCTCCCCGATCAGGAACACCATCGCGCTGTTCAGGCGACCGCCGGTGGCCGGGTTGTCGACCAGCGTCCAGGTGCCGGTCGTGCCGGTGACCTGCAGCTCCCAGGTGCCGCTCTCGGCCTGGCCGCTGCCGCCGCGCAGGCCGCCGGTCAGCACGCAGACGTCCCGCACCGCGTCGTAGGCCAGCGTCGCCCGTTCGCGCTTGTTGGGCCGCGCTCCGGTCACCGTCAGCTCGGTCCAGGTGTTGGTGAACCCGTCGTAGGCCCAGGTCTTGTCGTTGTAGACGTTGGTGGGCGGCGTGCTCGGGTTGGCGTTCACGCCCCCGAACAGGATCGTCTTGCCGACGCCGTAGTGGTAGCACATCGAGTGGTGCTCGAGCCGGCCCGGGTTCGTCGCCGGCGCGCGGTTGACCCAGTCGACGCCGTCGTATTCCCAGGTCTCGTTGCTGTCGACGATCGGCCCGACCGTCTTGATGCCGCCGTAGAGCACGACGCGGTTGCGGCCGAGGTCGTAGACCATCGCGTGTCCGCCGAGCCGGCCCGGATTCGTCGCCGGGAACCGCTGGGTCCACGTCGCGCCGTCGAACTCCCAGGTCTCGTCGACGCCCTGGCTGGTGTAGGTCGCGTTGCCGCCGTAGAGCACGTGCACGCCGCGCACGAGGTCGTAGGCGAGACCCGTGTAGAACTTGTAGCTGGGCGACGTGGCCGGGAAGAGCTGCGTCCAGGTCGTGCCGTCGTAGCGCCAGGTGTCGTTGTAGGTGTTGAAGCCGCCGGCGCCACCGAACAGCAGCGCCGCGTCGACGAACGGGTGGGCAGCCATCGCGTGACCCGCGCGGGCGGCCGGCTGCGAGGCGGGGGACATCGGCGTCCACTGGGCCGGGAGCGTGCCGGCGGCGATCGCGCAGAGCAGTGGCAGGAAGACGATGCGAGGCATGGGCAAGGGTGGTCCTGGAGCTGGTCGGGGCAGGGCGAACCGTGCGCCGAGAGCACAGGAGCCGGATCGCGGTCGGTTGGCCGGTGGAATCGACCGAATCCCGTCGCGTTGCTGCGCCCGCCCGGGCATCGCCGACGGAGACTGGACTCCGGCCGCCTGAACCCCTTAGCTTCCCCGGCCTTGGCAGCGATTCCGCTCCAGGAGATCGATGCGATGGCAGGAAAGCGCCCCAACAAGCAGAAGAAGTCCCCGCCGGTGCCGAGGCCCGCTGCCAGCCGCGCGAGCGGCGGGGGCGGTGGCGACCGGCTCCAGCAGCTCGAGCGGCTGATCGAGCTGATGGTGTCGCGCGACGTGGTCGAGGTCGAACTCGAGGAGGCCGGTGCCCGCTGGCGGGTGCGCCGCAACGAGCCGCAGACGATGACCTTCGCCGCGCCGCCGACGATGGCGATGCCGTCGCTGCCGATGTCGCACGCGGCACCGGCGACCGGTCACGGTGCGGTGCCCGCGGGCGCCCCGCCGGAGCCGCAGGGCGAGGTGTTCAAGTCGCCGATGCTCGGCACCTTCTACCGCGCCGGGTCGCCCGAGGCGGAGCCGTTCACCAAGGTGGGCGACAAGGTCACCGCCGACAAGACGCTGTGCATCATCGAGGCGATGAAGGTGATGAACGAGATCAAGGCCGAGCGGGAGTTCGAGATCCTCGACATCCTGGTCAAGAACGGCGAGCCGGTCGAGTTCGGCCAGCCGTTGTTCCTGATCCGGTAGCGCCCCATGTTCCATCGCATCCTGATCGCCAACCGCGGCGAGATCGCGCTCCGCATCCTGCGCGCCTGCAAGGATCTCGGCATCGAGTCCGTCGCCGTCTACAGCGAGGCGGACAAGGACTCGCTGCACCTGCGCTACGCCGACGAGACGATCTGCATCGGGCCGGCCGCCAGTGCCGACAGCTACCTGAACATCCCGGCGCTGATCGCCGCCGCCGAGATCGCCGATGTCGAGGCGATCCACCCCGGCTACGGCTTCCTGTCCGAGAACGAGCACTTCGCCGAGGTCTGTCAGAGCTGCAACATCAAGTTCATCGGCCCTTCGCCCCAGGCCATCGCCCAGTGCGGCGACAAGGTCGCGGCCAAGCAGCTGGCGAAGGCGGCCAACGTGCCGTGCGTGCCGGGCAGCGACGGGCCGATCGACAACGAGCAGGACGCGCTCGTGATCGCGCGCAAGATCGGCTTCCCGGTGCTGATCAAGGCGGCGGCCGGCGGCGGTGGCCGCGGCATGCGCGTCGCGCACAACGAGCCGAGCCTGGTCACCGGCTACCACGCGGCGCGCAGCGAGGCCGAGAAGGCGTTCAAGGACTCGACCGTCTACCTCGAGAAGTACATCGAGAAGCCGCGCCACGTCGAGATCCAGATCATGGCCGACCAGCACGGCAACATCGTGCACCTCGGCGAACGTGACTGCTCGCTGCAGCGCCGGCACCAGAAGCTGGTCGAGGAGAGCCCGTGCCCGGTGCTCGACGACAAGACCCGCGAGGCGATGGGCGAGGCCGCGGTGCGGCTGGCCAAGGCCGCGAACTACACCTCCGCCGGCACGGTCGAGTTCCTGCTCGACAAGGACAAGCACTTCTACTTCATCGAGATCAACTCGCGCATCCAGGTCGAGCATCCGGTGACCGAGTCGGTCACCGACACCGACCTGATCCGCGAGATGATCCTGGTCGCCGCCGGCGAGCGGCTGTCGTTCCGCCAGGAAGACATCCGCATGCGCGGCCATGCGATGGAGTTCCGCATCAATGCCGAGGACCCGGATCACAACTTCAAGCCGAGCCCGGGCACGGTCCGCACCTTCGTCGCGCCCGCGGGTCCCGGCGTGCGCTGGGACAGCCACATCTACCAGGGCTACACGGTGCCGCCGCACTACGATTCGATGGTGGGCAAGCTGATCATCCACCGGCAGAACCGCAAGCAGACGATCGCGGTCGCGCGCCGCGCGCTGCAGGAGCTGACCATCGACGGCATCACGACGACCGCCAGCCTGTTCCTGCGCATCCTCGACCACTCGGACTTCTGCGCCGGCGAGGTCGACACCGGCTTCGTCGATCGCTACTTCTCGCCCCGCTGATGGCCGCCACCCGGCAGCGCGTCGCGGGTCGGCTGCTGTTGGTGGCCAACCTCGTCGCCGCCAACGCCGCGGCGGCGCTGGCCGTCGTCGGTTTCCTGCGGCCCGGCTTCGTCGGCTTCGACACCGGCCCGGTCGGCAACGCGTTCGGCGGCCGCGTGCTGGTGGCGCCGCTGACCACCTGGCAGGCCTGGCTGGTGTTCCTGGGCGGTGGCGTGCTGCTGGTCTGCAACTTCGCCTGGCTGGTGCGCCGCCGCGAACGGCCGCAGCCGGCGGACTGGGTGGTCAGCGACACGCCGTCGGGTCCGGTGCGCATCGCCCGCGAGGCGCTCGAGGGCGGCCTGCGGCAGGCCGGTGAGGCGTTGCCCGAGATCACGCGGCTGCGCGTCGAGGTCGACACCCGCACCCAGAAGCGGGTGCACGTGACGGCGTGGTTCCAGTGCGCCGAAGGGGCCAGCAACCTGCCAGCGAGCCAGCGGCTGCGGCAGGCGATGGTCGAACGCTTCGGTGCGATGGTGCGGCCCGCCGATGGGACGCGCGTGGAGTTCGACCTCGAGTTCCAGGGTTTCGCCGGCAAGCTCGGCAAGAAGAGCGTCGACCTGCCGCCGCCACCGGGCGACGAGCAACCGTTCACGGGGCCGCGCTATCCGATCGACGACGAGTCGACGCTCGGGGGCTCGCGGTGAGCCTGCGCGTCGGGGTGCTGACCGGCGGCGGCGACGCGCCGGGCCTGAACGCGGCGATCTGCGGCCTCGGCCGGCGCCTGGTCGCCGCCGGCGCCGAACTGATCGGCTTCGAGGACGGCTGGCGCGGCCTGATGCAGGATCGCACCCGCTCGCTGCAGCACGAGAACTTCCAGCACCTGCTGGTCTACGGCGGCACGCTGATCGGCAGCAGCGGCGACAACCCGTACCGGCACCCGGCGACCGACGTGCCGAAGGTGCTGGCGACGGTGCGCCGGCACCGGCTCGACGCGCTGGTGGCGATCGGCGGCGAAGGCACGCTCGGCGCCGCCGACCGGCTGTTCCGCGACCACGCGCTGCCGATCGTCGGCGTGCCCAAGACGATCGACAACGACCTCGAGGCCACCGACTTCACGTTCGGGTTCTTCTCGGCGGTCGAGGTCGCGACGCGCGCGATGGACGACCTGCGCAGCACCGCGGAATCGCACGCGCGCGTCATGGTCGTCGAGTGCATGGGCCGGCACGCGGGCTGGATCACGGCCTATGCCGGCGTCGCGGCAGGTGCCGAGGGCATCCTGGTGCCCGAACGGCCGGCGCACCTCGAGGAACTCTGCGGCCGGCTCGAGCACCTGCGGCAGAGCGGCGCCAAGTCGGCGATCGTCGCGGTCGCCGAAGGCGCGCGGGTGTGGGAAGACGGCGTCTGCCTGTCGTCGAGCGAGCGCGACGAGTTCGGCGAGTACCGCACCGGCGGCATGGCCGAGCTGGTGGCGCGGCGCATCCGCGAACGGATCCAGTGGGACGCACGCCATCTGGTCCTGGGCCACCTGCAGCGCGCCGGCCGACCGACGGCGTTCGACCGCATCTTCGCGCTGCGGCTCGGTGCGCGCGCGGCGCGGCTGGTGCTGGAGGGTCGGTTCGGCTACATGGCGGCGATGCGCGCCGGTGAGATCGTCGAGGTGCCGCTGCAGACGGCGGTCGCGGCGCGCAAGCTGATCTCGGACAAGTTCCTCGACCGCTACGAGTCGTTCTTCCTGCCGATCGGGGGCCCGTGAACGCGCCCTGGGTCGTCGCCGCAGTCGTCGCCCTGTTCGGCGCGCTGCTGCCGAGTGCGGCGGCGGCGCAGGTGCCGCAGGTACCCCAGGTGCCACGGCCCGAAGATGCGTCGAAACCGACGCCGCCGCCGTCCGGCGAGACGCCGTCGGATCTGCCGGGCAGCTGGCGGCCGGAGCAGCGCGATCCGTTCGACCCGACCTGGACCAGCGTGCCGCGGCCGCGGTTCGAGGGCTTCCCGGTGTTCCCGTCGCGCCTGTCCGGCTACGGCAACTACCCGGTGCCCGGCGGGCAGCCGGGCGCGCAGGCCGGCGGGCAGCTGCCGCTGCCGTTTCCGCTGCTGCCGCTGGCGGCGCCGGAGCCGGCGGGCTGGCCGGCCTGGGCGCGGTTGCGCAGCCGCGAGCCGCTGCCGTACGCCGTCGACCTCGCGCTGCTCGTGCGTCACTCCGATCGGGTCTGGTGGCGCGCGGCGGTCGGCGACGCGTTCGTGCCGCTCTACTTCCACGACAAGCTGCGCACGTTGCAGGCCGGCGGCGAGGTGCAGGTGCGCCAGGCCGGCGAGTTCGAGCTGCTGCTGCACGCGAGCACGCGGTTCGTCGCCCAGGGACCGACCGACGTGCAGCTCGGGGCGTTGACGGCGACCGCAGTCGAACTCGACGTGCGGCGCTTCACGCGCCTGCGCGTGCAGGCCAGCGGCCGCGACCACGTGCTGCGCCTGCCCGATGGCTCGCAGCTGCAGTTCGGCGCCGCGGCCGAACCCGGGGCGAGCGAAGGCCCGGTGCTGGTGCTGCTGCAGCGCGCCGACGAACCGAGCCGCTACGGCGGCCGCGCGACGCTGTTCAACGCCGGCGCGCGCAGCGTGCGCTGGCAGCACGCGTTCGGCGTCTGCCACCTGCAGCCCGGCGAGCGCGTGACGTTGTTCCTGCGACCACCGGCGACCACGATCGCCGCGCCGCTGCGCGACGACGGTGGCCAGATGATCCGCGACGGCGCCGCGGTGCGCTTCGAAGGCGCCGAGGGTGCGAGCCTGTCGTGGTGCGGGGCCAGGTTCCAGGTCGGTGGCGGTCGCAGCCTGCGCCTCGACCCGCTGCAGGGCGATCCGTTCGTGGCGCCGCCGGCGGACGCCGCCGGCGCCGAACCGAGACGCTGAGCGCGCGGCGATGTCCGCGTCCCTGGCGCACGAGGTGATGGCGGCCGCGCGCCGGCTCGGTGACCTGGTGGTGCGCACGCCGGTGGTGCCGTGCCCATGGTTGTCGGCGGCGACCGGCGCGGACGTGCGGCTGAAGCTCGAGAACGTGCAGCGCACCGGCTCGTTCAAGCTGCGCGGGGCGCTGCACGCGCTGCTGCGGCTGTCGCCGGCGCAGCGCCGGCACGGGGTCGTCTGCGCCTCGTCCGGCAACCACGGCCTCGGCGTCGCCACGGCGGCCGCGCAGCTGCAGCTCGCGGCGGCGGTGTTCGTGCCCGAGTCGACGCCGGCCGGCAAGGTCGCGGCGATCGAACGTGCCGGCGCGAGCGTCGAGCGCTTCGGCGCCGACTGTGTCGACACCGAGCGGCACGCGCGCGAGGTCGCCGCCGCGACCGGGCGGCACTACGTGTCGCCGTACAACGACGCCGACGTCGTCGCCGGCCAGGGCACCGTCGCCGTCGAACTGCTCGCGCAATGGCCGGACGTCGAGGTCGTCTACGTGGCGCTGGGCGGCGGCGGCCTGATCGGCGGCATGGCGGCGTACGCCAGGTCGGTGCGGCCGGCCATCGAGTTCGTCGCCTGCTCGCCGTCGGCCTCGGCGGCGATGGCCGCGTGCGTGCGACAGGGGCGCATCGTCGACGTGCCGTGCGAGCCGACCTGGTCCGACAGCACGGCCGGCGGCGTCGAGCCCGGTGCGCTCACGTTCCCGCTCTGCCAGCAGCTGATCGACCGCTTCGTCGACGTCGACGAGCCGGCGATCGAGCATGCGCTGCTGGCGATGCTCGGCGAACAGCACCTGCTGGTCGAGGGCGCCGCCGCGGTCGCCGTGGCCGGCTGCCGGCAGGACGCGCCGCCCGCGGGCCGGCGCGCGGCGATCGTCGTCTGCGGCGGCAACCTGCCGCTGCCGCTGCTGCAGCGTCTGCTGGCGCGCTGACCGCGGCGGGTTCAAGTCGCGGCGCCAGCGGGCCCGATAGCCCGATGGCAGCGGCCCCGGACGGGGTCGCGGGTCGCGGCATGGCAGAGGATCGAAACCGAACGGCGCAGCGAACGGGGGAGGCCACGGCCACGCCCGGGTTCACGGCGATGGTGCTGGCGGGGGGGCTCGGCACCCGGCTCGCGACCTGCGTCGCCGACCGGCCGAAGGCGCTGGCGCCGATCGACGGCGAGCCGTTCCTGCTGCGGCTGCTCGACCAGCTGGCCGCCGCCGGCTGCCGCCGCGCGATCCTGTGCACCGGCCACCTGGGCGAGCAGATCGAACGCGAACTCGGCCGCGAGCACGCCGGCATCGTGCTGGAGTACTCGCGCGAGCCGTCGCCGCTCGGCACCGCCGGGGCGCTGCGCCTCGCGCTGCCGCTGCTGCGCGAGCCGGCGGCACTGGTCGTCAACGGCGACTCGTTCTGCGATCTCGACCTCGCCGGGTTCGTGGCCTGGGCGCGCGAGCGCGCCGTCGAGCCGGCGCTGGTCGCCGCGCGCAGCGACGACGCATCGCGCTTCGGCGCGCTGACGATCGACACCGCCGGCCGCGTGCAGGCGTTCGGCGAGAAGTCCGCCGCCGGCGCGGCGTGGATCAACGCCGGCATCTACTGGCTGCCGGCGCGCGTGCTGGCGCTGCTGCCGCCGCAGCACACCGTGTCGCTGGAACGCCAGGTGCTGCCGGAACTGCTGCCGATTGGGCTGCGCGCGTTCTGCACCGAGGCGCCGTTCCTCGACATCGGCGTGCCGGCCGACTACGCGGCCGCGAGCGCGTTCTTCGCCGCCTGTGCGCGTCGCCGCCGCCGGCCGCGCGGCGGTCTGCTGGTCGTCGACCGCGACGGCACGCTGATCGACGAACGCAACTACCTGGCCGATCCGGCGGCGGTGCAGTTGCTGCCCGGGGTCGTCGACGGCCTGCGCGCGTTCGCCGCCCGCGGCTACCGGATCGCCGTCGTCACCAACCAGTCCGGCATCGGCCGCGGCTACTTCGACGAGCAGACCCTCGCTGCCGTGCACGCCGAGCTGCGGCGGCAGCTCGCGGCGGCCGGCATCACGCTCGACGGCATCTGGCACTGCCCACACCACCCCGACGACGCCTGTGCGTGTCGCAAGCCCGAGCCGCTGCTGCTCGTGACCGCGATGCAGCAGCTCGGCTACGCGCGCGAACAGTGCCTGGTGGTCGGCGACAAGGCCTGCGACATCGAGCTCGGCACGCGCCTCGGCGTGCGCACCGCGCTGGTGCGCACCGGCTACGGCGCCGGCACCGAGCGCGACGGCCTGTGTGCGCCGGACCTGATCGTCGACTCGCTGCACGAACTCGCCCGGCACGACGCCCGCGACGAGGTGCGCCCGTGATCCTCAGCCGCACGCCGTTCCGGATCTCGTTCTTCGGCGGCGGCACCGACTACCCCGAGTGGTACCTGGCGCACGGGGGCGCGGTGCTGTCGACGACGATCGACAAGTACTGCTACCTGAGCTGCCGCTACCTGCCGCCGTTCTTCGACTACCGCTACCGCGTGGTCTGGTCGAAGGTCGAGAACTGCCGCACGCTCGCCGAGATCGAGCACCCGGTCGTGCGCTGTCTGCTCGGCCACCTCGGCATCGAGCGCGGCGTCGAGGTGCACCATGTCGGTGACCTGCCGGCGCGCAGCGGCATGGGCTCGAGCAGCGCCTTCACCGTCGGGCTGCTGCACGCGCTGCACGCGCTGCAGGGCCGCATGGTCGGCAAGCGGGAGCTGATGAGCGAGGCCATGCACGCCGAGCAGGTGCTGCTGCGCGAGACCGTCGGGTCCCAGGACCAGGTCGCCGCGGCGTTCGGCGGGTTCAACAAGATCACCTTCGCGCCGACCGGGCAGATCGTGGTGACGCCGGTGGTGCTGCGGCCCGGTCGCACCGAGGAACTCGACGACCACCTGATGCTGTTCTACACCGGCATCGTGCGCACGGCGTCGCGCGTGGCCGCGAGCTACGTGACCGACCTGCCGAAGAAGCGCCGCCAGCTGCGCATCCTGCGCGACCTCGTCGACGAGAGCATCGAGCTGCTGGCCAGCGAACGCTCGATCGAAGGCTTCGGCGAACTGCTCGACGAGGCGTGGAGCCACAAGCGCAGCCTCGCCGCCGGCATCTCGACCGACGAGGTCGACCAGGTCTACGCGCGGGCGCGGGCTGCGGGCGCGATCGGCGGCAAGATCACCGGTGCCGGCGGCGGCGGCTTCCTGCTGCTGTTCGTGCCGCCGGAACGCCAGGCCGAGGTCGCGGCGGCGCTGCCGGAACTGGTCCAGGTGCCGTTCCGGTTCGAGTCGTCGGGCAGCCAGATCATCTTCTACGACCGCGAGGAGGACTTCTCGTCGGTCGAAGCCGCGCGCGAGGGCCGGCCGATCGCCGCCTTCCGCGACACCGACCAGGTGCCGGGTCCGGACTCCTGGGCGATCCCGTACCCGCACGACGAGGCGCCGGCCGTGCCCGGCAAGGCCTGACCATGCAGCGAACCCACACCATCGATCGTGAAGCCGTGCTCTGGATGCTGCGGCGCATGCGCCTGATCCGCCAGACCAGCGAGCGCATCGCGAAGCTCTATGCGACCGACGTCATGGAGACGCCGGTGCACCTGTGCATCGGCCAGGAGGCCGTGTCGGTCGGCCTGTGCCGCCACCTGACCGACCGCGACAAGCTGTTCCTCGGCCATCGCACGCACGGCCCGGCGCTCGCCAAGGGGCTGCCGCTGCCCAAGCTGATGGCGGAGCTGTACGGCCGCACCAGCGGCTGCTCGCACGCGTTCGGCGGCTCGATGCACCTGATCGACACCGAGCACGGCCTGCCCGGTTCGTCGGCGATCGTCGGTGGCAGCATCGCGCTGGGCGTCGGCGCCGCCCTCGCCTCGTCGCTGACCGGCGGCGGCTTCCTCGGCGTGTCGTACTTCGGCGACGCGGCGACCAACGCCGGCGTGTTCTACGAGAGCCTGAACTTCGCCGCGCTGCGCAAGCTGCCGGTGCTGTTCCTGTGCGAGGACAACGGCTGGTCGAACGTGATGCCGAAGAGCGCGCACTCGGCGCACGACATCACCAGCGTCGCCGAACGCTTCCTGCCGGTGCTGCAGGCCGACGGCACCGACGTGCTGTCGGTGTTCGATCGCGCCGGCGCCGCGGTGCAGCACGTCCGCGCCGGCAACGGCCCGATGCTGCTGCACTGCCGCACGAAGCGATGGATGAAGCACCAGGGTCCAGACCGCTGCGACCTGCCGGAGAACGCCGTCGATCCGGCGCGCGACTGCCCGATCGTCAAGCTGGAGGCGTTCGCCACCCGCAGCGGCATGGTCCGCGCCGACGAATGCGCGGCGATCGAGCGCGCGATCGAGGCCGAGATCGACGCCGCGATCGCGTTCGCCGAGGCGTCCCCGTTCCCCACCCCTGAATTGCTGGAGGCCTGAGCCATGCCGTGGAGCAAGTTCCAGCAGGACTACGCCGCGCCGACCGGCGGCCGCACGATCAGCTACTGCGCCGCCGTGCGCGAGGCGATCGACCAGGCGATGGGGCACGACCCGCGCGTGTTCGCGATCGGCCTCGACGCCGACGACAAGTTCGGCGTGTTCGGCTCGATGGCGAACCTGTCGCATCCCGAGCGCGTGCTCGGCACGCCGATCGCCGAGAACGCGATGACCGGCGTCGCGCTGGGCGCCGCGCTCAGCGGGCTGCGGCCGATCCACGTGCACCTGCGCAACGACTTCCTGCTGGTGGCGATGGACCAGATCGTCAACTACGTCGCCAAGTGGGAGGACATGTTCGACCGGCAGGTCCGGGTGCCGCTGGTGATCCGCTCGATCATCGGCCGCGGCTGGGGCTGCGGCGCGCAGCACAGCCAGGCGCTGCACGGCCTGTTCGCGCAGGTGCCGGGGCTCAAGGTCGTGATGCCGTCGACGCCGTACGACGTCAAGGGCCTGTTCCTGGCGTCCGTCGCCGACGACTCGCCGGTGCTGTTCCTCGAACACCGCTGGCTCTACAAGAACACCGGCGACGTGCCCGAGGCGATCTACACGCTGCCGTTCGGCAAGTGCCAGCGGCTGCACGCCGGCGAGGGCCTGACGGTCGTCGCCGCGTCGCTGGCCGCGGTGCATGCGCGCCTGGCCTGCGAGGGCAACGGGCTCGACGTCGACCTGCTCGACCCGCGCACGATCAAGCCGCTGGACATCGACACGATCGTGGCGTCGGTGCGGCGCACCGGCCGGCTGCTGGTCGTCGACTACGACTTCCCGTTCGGCGGTTTCGCGGCCGAGGTGTGCGCCCAGGTGGCGGAGCGGGCCCACGGCGCGCTGCGGCAGGCGCCGGTGCGCATCTGCTTCCCGGACCGCGGCATGCCGGCGAGCGGCATCCTCGAGCGCGCGTACTACCCGACGCCGGAGCGGCTCGCGGCGGCGATGCAGAACCTGCTGGACGGCGCGCCGGTGGCCGACGACCTGCTCGTGGGCGGTGGCCATGGCCGCTGAGCACGGTATCGACCTGCTGCTGGTGAACCCGGGCGGGCGCCGGCGCATCTACCAGAACCTCGGCGCCGACCTGGCCGCCAAGGAGCCGCCGATCTGGGCGGGTCTGCTGGCCACGCACGCACGGCGGCGCGGCCGCTCGGTCGCGATCCTCGACGCCAACGCGCTCGACCTGAGCCCGGAGGAGGTCGCGGTGCACACGGCGGTGCTGCGGCCGCTGCTGACCGTGGTCGTGGTCTACGGCCACAACCCGAACGCGTCGACGTTCGCGATGCCGGGCGCGACCGACATCTGCGACGCGCTCGCTGCGCACGTGCCCGAGCGGCGCGTGATGCTGCTGGGTGGCCACGTGGCGGCGCTGCCCGAGCGCACGCTGCGCGAGGAGAAGGTCGACTTCGTCTGCGGCGGCGAGGGTCCGATCACGATCGACGAACTGCTGGGCGCGCTGGCGGCCGGCGTGGCGCGGCCCGAGTTGTCGAAGGTGCGCGGCCTGTGGTGGTGGGACGGGGACGAGGTGCAGCACAACGCCGCCGCGCCGATCCTGCGCGACCTGCCCGGCGAGATGCCGGGCGTGGCGTGGGACCTGCTGCCGATGGACCGCTACCGCGCGCACAACTGGCACTGCTTCGGCCGCGACAGGCGCGAGCCCTACGCCGCGCTCTACACGACGCTCGGCTGCCCGTTCACTTGCACGTTCTGCTGCATCCAGGCGCCGTTCAAGAGCGGCGAGGCCGCGGCCGGGCTCGATCCGAGCAAGAACAGCTACCGCCGCTTCGACCCGGACCACGTGGTGACGCAGGTCGCGCACCTGGTGGCCGAGCACGGCGTGCAGAACCTCAAGATCGCCGACGAGCTGTTCCTGCTGCACCGCGACCACGTCGGCCGCATCTGCGACGGCCTCGCCGCGCTGCGCGCCGACCTCAACATCTGGGCCTACGCACGGGTCGACACCTGCCGCGACCAGGAGCTGATGGACCGCATGCGGGCGGCCGGCGTGCGCTGGCTGGCGGTTGGCATCGAGTCGGCCAGCGAGAGCGTGCGCGCCGGCGTCGACAAGGGCTACCGGCCCGAGGCGATCGGCAAGGCGATCGGCATGGTGCAACGGAGCGGCATCCACGTGATGGGCAACTACATGTTCGGTCTGCCCGACGACGACCTGGCCTCGATGCGGCTGACGCTCGACTTCGCCAAGCAGCTGAACACCGAGTTCGCGAACTTCTTCTCGGCGATGGCCTACCCGGGTTCGCAGCTGTATCGCGACGCGATCGCGCGCGGCTGGCCGCTGCCCGCGAAGTGGTCGGGTTACTCGCAGCACAGCCGGGACTGCCTGCCGCTGCCGACCAGGCACCTGTCCGGGGGCGAGGTGCTGGCGTTCCGCGACGCGGCGTTCCTCGAGTACTTCGACCGCGACGAGTACCGGCAGCTCGTGCGGCGCACGTTCGGCGAGCGGGCCGCGGCCGAGGTCGCGCGCATGGTCGCACAGCCGCTGCCGCGCGCCCACGCCGCGACGCCGGTGGAGCCGGAGCCGGCGCGATGAGCGCGCCGCTGCTCACGGCGATGGTCTCGACCTACGCCAGTGAACGCTACCTGGCCGGCTGTCTCGACGACCTGCTGCAGCAGTCGCTCGGCGAGCGGCTCGAGATCGTCGTCGTCGATGCCGGCTCGCCCGAACGCGAAGGCGAGCTGGTGCGCGCCTACCAGCAGCGCGCGCCGAACCTGCGCTACGTGCGCACTCCCGGGCGCGAGTCGACGTCGGCGGCGTTCCGCCGCGCGACCGCGATGGCGCGCGGCCGCTACCTGACGACCGCCAACACCGACGACCGGCACCATCCCGAGTTCGGCGCCCGCATGGTGGCCGCGCTCGAACGGCACGCCGACATCGGCCTCGCCTACGCCGACTCGCTGATCACGCATCGCGACAACGAGACCTGGCAGGTGCACACGGCGTCCCGGCGCTACTCGTGGCCCGACTACACGCCGGCCACGGCGCTGTCGCACTGCCTGTTCGGTGCGCAGGCGGTGTGGCGCCGCGCCGCGCACGACGTGGTGGGCCACTGGGACGAAGCACATCCGTTCGCCAACGACCACGACATGTTCCTGCGCATCGCGCGCCGGTTCTCGGCCGTGCACGTGCGCGAGGCGCTGGGCCTGTTCCTGATGCGACCGGACAGCCAGAGCGGGGCGGACAATCGCGCGGCGACGCTGGCCGACGTGCTGGCGGTGCTGCGACGACACCGCACCAGCTGGACGCTCGACGAGGTGTTCCCGGCGCTGGCGCGGCACGATCTGCCGTTCGCGCGCGCGGCCGCGTGGGTCGAACTCGGCAACCTGTGCGCGCTCGGCCCCTACACCGACGGCGAACTGGCGCTGCACTGCTACCAGCGCGCGGTCGGGGAGCCGGTGGTCGGCGACGAGGTGGCGCGGGTACGGCAGGCGTTCGCCGTCAACAGCGGCAACGTGCTCGCGTGCGCCGGCGCGACCGACGCCGCGCGGCGCGCCTGGGCGCTGGCAGGCGAACGCGGCCCGTTACGCGGCAACGGCGAACTGCTGGCGCGCGCGCAGGCCGCGGGCCAGCGACCGCGGCTGCAGCAGCTGGGCTTCGTCGAGCTGGACCACGCGGTCGTGCGCGACAGCCGGGCGGCGCGCGGCCTGGTGCGCGACGGCGACGAACTGCGGTGGTCGGCGAGCCACCAGCAGGTGCCGTGGCAGACGTTCGCCGGCGCCGACGGGGCGCCGATCGAGGCCGCGGCGCCGCGCATCGACAAGGTGTGGTCGCTGCCGCTGCCGAGCCGGCCGCCGGCGGTGCGGCACGTGCTGCTGGTGATGTACGGCTGGGCCGACAGCGGCGGTGGCACGATGCTGCCGCGCGCGTTCGCCGCCGAGCTCGCGCGTCAGGGTGTGCGCGTCTCGGTGCTCTACGCGGCGGCCCGGCCCGAGCCGGACCTGCCGGCGTACGGCGTGCGCCGCCATCGCGAAGGCGAGGTCGCGCTGTTCGGGCTGGTCAACCGGCCGGCGCTGTTCCGCGACCTGCAGCATCCCGGACGCGAGGTCGACGATCCCGCGATACGCGCGGTGTTCGCCGACCTGCTCGACGAGCTGCGGCCCGACGTCGTGCACTTCTGGAACCTGCACAACCTCGGCATGTCGCTGCCCGGCGCATGCCGGCAGCGCGGCATCCCGACCGTGCTCAGCTCGAACAACTACTGGTCGATCTGCGCGCGCTTGTACCTGATCGACGACCGGCTGCAGCGCTGCGCGGGCGGCAGCGCCGACGGCGCCAGGTGTGCGTCGTGCGTCGGCGCACCGGCGGCGGCGGCGGCGCACGCCGAACGGCGGCGCGAGGGCATCCGCATGCTGCGCGAGGACATCGACGTGCACCTGGCGGTGTCGACGCGCGTGCGCGACCTGCACGTGCAGAACGGCGACGACCCGGCGCACGTGCGCGTGCTGCGGCAGGAGCCGCCGCAGGTCGAAGCGATCTGGCAGCGCGCCGGCGGCCGGCGCGAGATCGTCGCCGAGCTGCAGCGGCCACTGCGCGTCGGATTCTTCGGTTCGGTGCTGCCGCACAAGGGCGTGCACGTGCTGGTGCAGGCGCTGCAGCTGCTGCCCGAGCGCAGCGCCGTGTGTGTGGTGCTCGGCGACCAGGAGCCCGGCTATCTGGCGCAGTTGCGGCAGCTCGACGTCGCGGGGCGCGTGCACTTCCACGGCGGCTACGCGCCGGCGGCACTGCCCGAGCTGCTGGCTGCGGTCGACGTCGTCGTCGTGCCGTCGGTCTGGGACGACTGTGCACCTTACGTGGTCGCCGAGGCGCTGGCGGCGCGCTGCCCGGTGCTCGGCAGCCGCATCGGCGGCATCCCCGACTTCGTCGAGCACGGGCGCACCGGCTGGTTGTTCGCGGCGGGGGACGCCGCGGCGCTCGCGGCGCGGCTGCGCTCGTTCCGCGACGACCCGCGGTTGCTCGGGCGCATGCAGCGCGCGATCGCGCCGCCGCGCGGGCTCGGCGCGTTCGTCGGCGACGTGCTCGCCGTCTACGAGGCACGGGTGCCATCGCCCGCGTTGGCGGCGTCGGCGCGGTAGTGCCCGGTACGGGCCGCGGCCCGACGACTCGGGGAGCCGACGGGCCGCGTGCGTTCGTCGCCTGGCTCGGTGAGGCGGGGCCTCACCGAGGGGCGGCGCGGGTCACTGGATCTCGTAGTGGATCGTCAGACCGTTGCTGGTGCGCGCGCCGTAGGGCGTGCCGACCAGCATGTTGGAGCCGGTCGCCGGCGTGCCCGGGGCGAGCAGCGCGATCGCCTGCACCTGGAACTCCAGGCCCGGCGTCAGCGGCTGCGGCATCGCGATCGTGAAGTCGAGCGTGCCACCGGGGCCGCCGGCGATCACACCGCTGATGTCGACGAACGCGTCGGGGCTCGAGATGTAGGTCCGGCAGCCGGGCATGCCGATGTCGACCGGGAACGTGCCCAGGTCCAGACCGCCGGGGATCGGCGGGCCGACGCTGAAGATCAGGTTGCACGCGCCGATGCCGGGGAAGCCGGGGAATTCCGGCACGTGTTTCACCGTGTAGGTGCACGAGACGGCGGGGCCGGTGCCACCGCCGGTGATGGCCGGTGCCGGCGACGCCGACAGCGACAGCGGCAGGTCGATCGGCTTCAGCGTGATCGGCAGCGCCGTCGCCAGGTCGATCGAGCCGAGGTTCGAGTCCGAACCGTCGGTGATCGTGCCCGGCAGCGTCAGCCCGATCAGCGTGTCGCCGGTCGAGGTGCTCGAGTCGTAGCTGACCCAGATGTAGTCGACGACGCCGGTGTTCAGGTTCAGCTGGAACTGGAACGTGGTCGGGTTCGCGGCCGTCGACGGGGCGGCTTCGACACCGTTCCAGGTCACGCACAGGACCGTGTCCGGGCCGACCGTGACTTCTTCCGACTGGATCGGCCCGCTGCCGACTTCCGACAGCGTGAAGTCGCGCCAGCAGTAGAAGCCGAGGTCGGGTGCCGTGGAGCTGATCAGCGAGGTCGCGGACGGCGCCGTCGAAGTGCCGTTGTTGGGGCTCGGCCCGGCGGTCAGGATGCCGTTCTCCGAGATCGTCAGGGTGGGCACGGCGCCGAACGGCGTCGGGAAGGCCACCGATGGCGTCACGTTGTTGGCGCCGTTCGACGCGAAGAAATACGTCGTCGCACCACCGGTCGGGGCGATGTAGGCGCTGGCGCCACCGGGGACCCAGGCGAGCGTGTAGCCGTTGACGGTGGGCACGGCGGTCATCCTGTTGCCGTCGAGCGCCAACTTGGCCGTCGGCGAGTCGGGGAACAGCTGGTAGGCCGTCGGCGATTGCTCCGGCGCGATGGCGATCGGCAGATCGGTCGGCAGGCTCGACGAGCCCGGGTTGGTGCCCAGACCGGCGAGGGTGCAACCGACGAGCACGTCGGCGGTCGAGTTGCCGGAGTCGAAGTCGACCACGAGCAGCTGGACCGTGCCGGTGTTCAGGTTGAACTGGAACTGCAGCGTGGTCGGGTTGACCAGCGTGGTCGGCAGGGACTCGACGCCATCCCAGGTGATGCAGAGCACGGGGTCGGGGCCGATGGCGACCTCCTCGTACTTGATGACGCCGCTGCCGGCGACGCCGAGCGTGTAGTCACGCCAGGCGTAGAACCCGAGGTCCGGGGCCGCCGTGCTCGTCGTCATGTCGGCGCCTGCCGGGGTCGTGTCGATGCCGTTGTTGGGGGTCGACGCGCAGGTCACGATGCCGTTCTCGGACACGGTCAGGTTCGGGGCGGAGCCACCGGGGATCGGGAACGGGATCGACGGCGTCAGCACCGCGGCGCCGTTGCTGGTGAAGATCGGCACGGTCGTCGCGCCGACCGACGGCGGGACGAAGGCCGACGCGCCAGCGGGGACCCAGAGCGCGGTGTAGCCGTCGCCGGTCGGGGCAAACAGGACGGCGTTGCCGTCGAGGGTCGCCTTGGCCGCGGCCGAGTCCGCGTAGAGCTCGTAGACCGAGCTGGGCAGCGGGCTGTAGCAGCCGATGCCGAACTCCTGGTGGAAGGCCGGGACGCAGACGCCGGTCGAGGTCTGCGCCGCGACCCAGCCACCCGTGCCGTTGGGGGCGAACGTGATCTCGGTGTTGGCGAGGTCGAACGGGTTCGTCGTGCCGAACACCTCGAACAGCAGGCTCTCGGTGCCCGAGTCGGCGGTGCCGCCGTTCAGGTCCTGACCCGCCGACGTGGTCGAGCCGACGCCGTTGCCGATCGACATGCCGACGTAGCGGGTGTTGGTCGGTTCGACGACCACGCCATACCGCATCTGGACGACGCCGGTGCTGTAGAGCGTGCAGCCGAAGTTCCACATCGGCTTGGTCGTGCTTGCCGCATACGACATGATGTCGATCCAGCTGACCGTGACCTGGCCCGGGATGCTCGTGTCGACGCGGATCTCGAAGGTGCCGTTCGAAGCCGGGGCGCCTTCCTGGTCGTCGCCGATCACGGCGATGCGCGGCCCTTCGCCGACGGCGTCCCCGCGCATCTCGTCGAGGAGGTCCATGCCGAAGGTGCAGCCCGCCGGGTGCGGATCGGGCAGGAGCAGGGCCGAGTCGGTGAGGAAGATGTGGCCGTTGATGCTGACCCAGATCTGGTCCAGCGTGCCGACGTGGTTGCCCATCGGGAAGTTGAACCCGAGCGGGATGGGAGTCGACGTCATGCCCTCGTCGTCGACAATCGTGCTCGTGGTGAAGCCCGTCGAGTCGCTGTAGTTGGAGAGGCTCTGGGGGGTACGGGTGAGTCCGTCCGGCGGAGGACATTGGGGCCCTGGGCCATACGGAGTTGCCGCGACCATACGGATTCGAGACAATTCCGGCAGGGGGGGGGACGCACTGCTGCGAGAGATTTTTTCAGCTCGAATCTGGCGCAGCGAAACCGGAGCCAGGAGCTCCTCCCTGCCGCCAGGAAGAGCGCCACAACTGCGGCAGCGGGCGTTCAGCTGCGCGCGGCGACCGCTGCCGTGCAGGCCGTCGCCACCAGCACGGCGCCCGCAGCGGCCCAGAGGCACGCGACCAGCCCCGACACGCCGGGCTGCCACGTCGCGTAGAGCCAACCCGAGGCGAGCGTGCCCGCCAGCCGGCCGGTCGCGTTGGCCGCATAGTAGAAGCCGACCCGTTCGGCGACGTTGTCGTGGCCGGCGAGGCCGACGACGAGCCAGCTGTGCAGGCTGCTGGTGATCGCGAACAGCGCGCCGTAGGCGCACAGCCCCACGACCAGCGTGGCGGCCACCGGGGCGCCGAGGTGCAGCGCCAGCACCGTACCGCCGAGCGGCAGCAGCAGCGATGCGGTGGCGAGCCGCGTGCGGCGTGCGCCGCCGGCCAGCGACGTCGGCCGCACCAGTGCCGGGGCACTGACCTGCACGATGCCGTAGCCGATCACCCAGGCCGACAGGAACGCGCCGACCAGCGCCGGCGACCACTGCAGCGTGCTGGCGAGGAACAGCGGCAGCGCGATCGCGAACCAGACATCGCGCGAGCCGAACAGGAACAGGCGCGCCGCCGCGAGCCAGTGGATCGCGGGTGCGTGCGCGAACAGCGACCGCAACGGCACGCGCGGCTTGCCGGTCGCACGCGGCAGCGTGCGCCACGCGATCACCGCCGCGGCGGCGAGCAGCGCGGCGAGGCCGACGTTCGTCCAGCGAAAGCCCGCGGTCGCCAGCAGCGCGCCGCCGACGAAGAAGCCGAGGCCCTTGACCGCGTTCTTGCTGCCGGTCAGCACCGCGACCAGCCGGAACAGGCTGCCGGGCGCGGCCTCGGGCGCGAGCTGGCGCACGTAGCTCTTGGCGCCGGTCTTGGCGAGGTCCTTGGCGATGCCCGACAGCACCTGCGTCGCCATCACGTACGGCACGGTCAGCCGGGCGGCGTCGGCCGCGAGCAGGCCGCAGGCCAGCACCTGCAGCGCGAGTCCGAGCAGCAGCGCGACCTTGAGGCCGAAGCGCGCGCCGAGCCAGCCGCCGAGCACGTTGGTCACCACGCCGGCGACCTCGTACGGCAGCAGCACGAGGGCGAGCGCCAGCGGCGTGTTGCCGAGTGCGTGCAGGTGCAGCAGCACCAGCATGCGCAGGGCGCCGTCGCTGAGCGTGAACGCCTGGTAGCACGCCGTGACGAGGGCGTAGTCGCGTCGGGGCGAACTCGGCATGAGACCGCGGCGACGATGGGAACGGGCGTGACGGCGGTCAAGCCAAGGTACCGGCAATCCGGCGGGGCGACCGGCGGCGCGGTGCGGGCCGCCCGGTCTCAAGCCGCTGCGGCCGAGACGCCGATAGGACCGACGCATGCGCGTCGTCGACACCGAACTGCACGGCGTCCGCCGGATCGAGCCCGAGATCTTCACCGACCACCGCGGCAGCTATGTCGAGATCTTCGACGCCGCGAAGTACCGCGAGCTGTGCGCTGGCATCGAGTTCGTCCAGGACGACATCTCGATCTCGCACCAGGACGTGCTGCGCGGGCTGCACGGCGACTGGCAGACCACCAAGCTGGTCAGCGTGCTCAGCGGCATCGGTTACGCGATCCTCGCCGACAACCGACCGGCGTCACCGACCTATCGCCGCTGGCAGGCGTTCACGCTCGACGGCGACAGCCACCACCAGCTGCTGATCCCGCCGGGCATCGGCAACTCGGTGTTCGCGGTGCAGGGGCCGCTGGTCTACTGGTACAAGCAGGACCAGCACTGGGCGCCGGGCCGGCAGTTCACGATCCGCTGGGACGACCCCGAGTGGGGCTTCGAATGGCCGACCGAGGGCCCGATCCTGTCGGCTCGCGACGCGCAGGGGAGCTATGTCCCGTCGTCCTAGCTGCCTGATCACCGGCTTCACCGGCATGGTCGGCAGCCACCTCGCCGACCACCTGCTCGCGCACAGCGACTGGGAGATCCACGGCCTGCTGCGCTGGAACGACGACCTGACGAACGTCGACCACCTGCTGCCGCGCATCAACGACAAGGACCGCGTCGGCCTCGTCTACGGCGACCTCAACGACCATCCGTCGCTCGAGCGCGCGATCGCCGCCACGCGGCCGGACTACGTGTTCCACCTGGCGGCGCAGAGCTACCCGCAGACCAGCTTCTCGGCACCGATCGAGACGCTGCAGACCAACATCCTCGGCACCGCGGCGCTGCTCGAAGCGATCCATCACGCCGGCCGACAGCCGGTCGTGCACGTCTGCGCGTCGTCGGAGGTGTTCGGTCGCGTGCCCAGGCAGTACTTGCCGATCGGCGAGGACACGCCGTTCCACCCGGCGTCGCCGTACGCGATCAGCAAGGTCGGCACCGACCTGCTCGGCCGGTTCTACGCCGAGGCCTACGGCATGTGCGTGATGACGACGCGCATGTTCACGCACACCGGCCCGCGCCGCGGCGACGTGTTCGCCGAGTCGACGTTCGCCAAGCAGATCGCGCTGATCGAGGAGGGCCGCATCGCGCCGGTGCTGAAGACCGGCAACCTCGACTCGATGCGCACCTGGGCCGACGTGCGCGACGCCGTGCGCGCCTACCACCTGCTGGTCACCAAGGACCCGGTGCCGGGCGCCTACTACAACATCGGCGGCTCGTTCTCGTGCACCGTCGGCGACATGCTGCGGCACCTGCTGTCGCTGTCGACGCGCGACGACATCGAGGTGGTCACCGATCCCGAGCGGTTGCGGCCGATCGACGCCGACCTGCAGATCCCGGACACGTCGAAGTTCCGCGCGCACACCGGCTGGGCGCCGCAGATCCCGTTCGAGCAGACGATGTACGACCTGCTCGAGTACTGGCGCGACCGGGTGCGCAGCGGCCGCAACTTCCTGGTTCGCTGATCGCCCCGGCGGTCCGGGTGGTAGCGTGCGGCGATGAACAAAGTCACCGTGCACGACAACGGGCCCCTGCGGCTCGAAGGCGACCTCAAGATCCTCGACGCGAGCGGCAAGGCGTTCGGCCTCGCCGGCCGCAGCGTGGTCTCGCTGTGCCGCTGCGGCCTGTCGGAGAACAAGCCGTTCTGCGACGGCCAGCACGCGCGCAAGGGCTTCCAGTCGAGCTGTCCCGCGCGCGACTTGCCGCCGCCCAAGCCGAAGGCGTGAAGTCGGCCGGTCGCCCTACTGGTAGGGCACCACGAGCGAGTCGACCCAGGGCACGGCGCCGGTGACCGGGTCGGCGGTCAGCGTGATCCGGTACTGCAGATAGGCGTTGCCGTCGGCGACGTCCTGGTTGGTCGACCAGGCGGTGGGCACGTCACCATGTGCGTTCGGCGAGCCGCGGAACTCGATCACGATGCCGGTGCCCGGCGGCGACGAGGTGGCGGCGACCGGCGCCGGAACAGCAAGCGCCCGCACGCGGCTCACACGGTGACCATCGCGCGCGTCAGGTCGGGCCGCGAACGGGCCCCACGGTACCAGTAGTTGGGCGCCCGGTAGAGCAGTTGCGAATCGACCGGCTCGAGACCCGGCAGCAGATCGTCGCGCACGAAGAACGCGTTGACGCCGGCCTGCGTGCAGTAGACCAGCGTGTAGCCCTTGGCGCGGCCGAGCTGCACCAGCGCCAGCAGGCTGGCGCCGTAGAAGTCGCTGCCGTCCCAGCGGTGCAGCGGGTCGTACGGCATCGTCAGCGCGCGGTCGGCCGGCAGGTTGGCGTTGTACTCGACGACCACGACGCGCGGCCGGCGGGTGATCGCGCGCCAGATCCAGTAGTCGTTGCCGTCGACGTCGATCGACAGCAGGTCGGGCTCGGCGGGCACGCCGTGGTGGTCGAGCAGGGCCCCGATGTTCTCGGCCGTGATCCAGGCCGCATGGATCACGGCGTCGGGCGCCGCCGGTGCGGCGATGCCGTCCATCAGCAGGCCCTGCCAGCCCGCGCGCCGCAGCTGCGTCGTGTTGCACTGCAGGCCGTCGCCGCAGCCGAACTCGACGTAGTGGCGGTTCGTCGTGCCGAGCCGCGCGAACAGCTCCGCCAGCACGCCGTCCTCGCCGCCCTGGCTGGTGACCTGGCGTTCGGCGCGTTCGAGGTCGAAGCACGAACGCGGCGGCCGCTGCAGCGGCAGCGCCGCGGTGTCGATGCGCACGTCCGCGACGCCGGCGGGCCACGGCGGTGGGTCGCCGGTCGCGAAGGCGAGCAGCGCGACGTCGTCGGCGTCGAGCGGCACGTCGACGCGATGGACCGGCGCCCAGTGCCGGGCGGTGAACGGCTCGTGCAGCCGCGCCGCCGCCGCGCGCCCGCAGCGCAGCAGCAGCCGCCCGCCGGCGGGCAGCACGTGCCGACAGGCCTGCAGCACGCGTTCGACGGCGGCGCGGTCGAGATCGTCGAGCCAGTGGCCGACGAACAGTCCGTCGGCGCCGCGCGCCAGCGCGGGCAGGTCTGCGAGGCCGCCGATGCACACCTCGTGGCCGCGGGCCCGCGCCGGTCCGGCCAGCGCGGCTTCGCGTTCGAGGCCGGCCGCCGCGATGCCGCGCAGGCGCAGCGCATCGAGGAAGCGACCGCCGCCGGCGCCGAGTTCGATCACGCGTCGGCAGCCGACCAGCAGGTCTGCGTAGGGGGCGACCCGCACGATCGCGGGCTGCGCGCCGGGGGGCGTCGGCCGCGGCTTGCGCCACAGGGAGCTGCCGCGGCTCCGGCCGCAGCAGACGAGATCGGGCGCGACCGTGCCCGGCGCGTCGGCGCCGCGCAGCAGCAGGCGACCGCCGGGCAGCAGGGTCTCGTCGAGTGCCGCCGCGAGGTCGGCGGGCAGGGTGCCGCCGAACGCGGCCAGGTCGCACACGACCCCGTCGAAGCGGTGGCGGAAGTGGCGCAGGCGGCGCGCCGGCGCCGCGGCCGGATCGAGCGTCACTGCCGGCACGCCGGCGGCGCGCAGCGACGCGAGCGTGTTCGCGTCGTCGCCGGGCAGGCACAGCACCATGCGGCAGTGCCGCAGCGGCCGCAGCTCGGCGGTCGCGGTCACCGCGGCGTCCCGCCGATCGGGTGGGCCGAGAAGTACTCGCCGGTGGTGAAACTGGCGCGGCGGCGGCCGAGCCCGCGGTAGCGATTGCGCTGCGTCGCGAGGTCGGCGACCGGCAGCAGCCGCGTGTCGAACGTCACCCGCGTCAGCGCGGTGCGGTTGGCGGGACCCGCGTGCAGACAGCGGGAGTCGAACACGACGATGTCGCCGACGTCGACCTCGAGCGGCCGGCAGATGCGTTCGCAGCGCGCCATCAGGTCCGCGTCGGTCTGCGTCGCCCGCCCGAAGCGCGGGAAGTCGTGGTCGAACTCGCGCAGCAGCGCGAGGCTGTCGTCGAGGTCTGCCAGCAGCAGCGACCGCGTCGCCTCGCAGCGCACCAGCGGCACGAACACGTTCACCTCGCGCGGGTTGTGCCCGAGCATCAGGTCGTTGTGGTAGGTCGTCTCGCCGGGGTAGCCGGGCGCCTGCGGGAAGAACGCGCGGAACGTCGGCGTGCGTTGGCAGTGCGCGGGCCCGAGCCCGAGCTGCGGCACCACGACCTCGGCCAGCAGGCGTTCGTGCAGCGCCGCGAACGCCGCCGGCATCTCGTACAGGGCGCGCGCGGCAGCCGACTGCTGGGAGACGTCCATCGCCTGGTGCGCCGGGTCGACCAGGTCGTGCAGGGTCTCCAGCCGGTCGCCGCGCGCCGCCAGCGCGGCACGATCGAGCATGCCGGCCGCGGCCAGCGCGTCGCCGACCAGCGCCCGGACGTCGAACGCACGCCGGTCGTAGCGCAGCACGCAGACGCCGCGCGCGTGCCGGGCCTGCAACGGGCTCTGCCGCGCCATGTCGGCCAGGAACTCGGCGCGGAACGACGGCTCGTCATGGGCCGCGTACTCGGGCGCGAACGTCAGCGCACCAGCTGGGGCGTCGGGCACGGTTCGATCTCCGGTCGGGGGGGCTGGGCTCCGGCGTGCCGGCTGGCTGCCAGCAGCCGCGTGGTCAGTTCGTGGTAGGGCTCACACGCGCGGGCGGCCTCGAGCACCGCGCGCACGTCGGGCGAGCCGGTCGCGGCGAGCAGCCGCGCCAGCGCGAGGCGCGCCGACAGCAGGCTCGGCACGTTCTCGACCGCCGCGCGCAGCAGGCACCGCGCGGTGGCCAGGTCGCCGTGCAGCAGCGCGGTGCCGTGGAACTCCTCGAGTTGCCGCACGTCGGCGAGCACCGATTCGTCGAGGATGCCGAGACGCGCGTGGCTCTCGGCCTCCTCGCGCAGGCCGGGGGCGAACAGCTGCGCGGGCAGCGGTCGCGGCGCCTGGTCCGGCGCGAGGCGGCGCCAGCGCCACGGCGCCTCGAGCGGGCTCGTGCTCAGCAGCGCGCGCAGCTGCCGCACCTCGCCGTCGCGCGTGGCGCGGCGCCAGAACGCGTGTTCGCTCGCCGGGCCGCCATCGGCGTCGAAGCCGCCGTGGCGTTCGTGCAGGCGTCGCCGCCAGACCGGGTGCAGCCCGACGATCTGCCGCTGCGCGAGCCGGCGTCGGCTGAACGCGGGCAGGCAGGTCAGCTCGACGCAGGCCGACGCGTCGAAGTGCGCGCGCACCGTCGCCGTCCAGCCGTGGTTGCCGAACGCGAGGTCGGCGTCGGGGTGCTGGCGCAGTTCGTCGACCAGACGCGACAGCGCGTCGGGACGGAAGCGGTCGCCGGCGTTGGCGATCGTCAGCAGCGGCGCCGTGGCGGCGCGGCGGCAGGCCTCCAGGCGGGTCGCGAAGGTGGCGGTCGCGGCCGTGGCGACGGTGTGCACGGCGGCATGGTTGGCGGCGAAGGCGGCCAGCGCGTCGGTGTGCGCGGTGGCCGCCGGCGGCAGCGCCACGACCAGTTGCAGGGCCGCCGCGTCCACCAGGCCACCGAGGTCCGTCAGCAACGCGGCGAGCTGGCGCGCATCGCCGCAGTCGGGCACCAGCACCGCGAGCTCGGGCTGGACGGATCCGCCCGCCCCGGTCGGCGCGGCACGGCGCGCCTGGGCCGAGGCGCGGCGTTCGACGTCGAACAGCGACGCGACGCGTACGCTGGCGTCGAGCGTGTCCTCGTCGATGCGCTGCAGCGCGAGCGGCGCCGGCGTCGCGGGTTCGAGCTCGTGCAGCAGCCGTGCGGCGGCGGCGAACTCGGTCGAACCGCTGGCGAGCTCGCGCAGCAGCGCGATCGCCGGCGCGCGCCCCGCGTCGCCGCCGCGCGCGAGCAGCGCGCGGGCGTGGTCGAGCCGGAAGCGCGCGAACGCGGGGTTCCAGGTCGCCGCACGCTCGTGCAGCTCGGGCCTGCCGGTCTTGCGCGCCACGTAGCCGGCCAGCGACGCCAGCAGCAGGCGCGCGAACGCCGCCGCGGGCACCGTCTCGCCCTTCGCCGCCTGCAGCACCAGGTCGAGGTAGCTGCGGTAGTCGAACAGATCGCCGTGGAAGTCGAACGGCATCACGTCGTCCTGCGGGTCGACGAGCCAGTCGTCGGGGCCGCGCTCGACCAGGTCGAACGCGTCCTGCAGCGCGTGCATGCGTTGGGTCGCCGTGCCGTGGTGCAGCAGCGCGCGCACGCGCACGAACCGCGGCACCAGCGCGCGCGGGAAGTGGCGTTCGCAGCGCTCGAGCAGACGGATCGCATCGGCGAACAGCGCCTGTTCGTCGGCGCCGTCCTGGCCGCGCTGGCGGTAGAACGCGAACTCGCACAGCAGTTCGCGCGCCATGTCGAGCAGGCCTGCGGCCGTCGGTCGCGTCGTCAGCACGCGCCCGAGCTGGCGGAAGTTGGCCTGCATCGTGCGCCGCCGCGCCGCCGGGCTGTTCGGCAACCACGTGCGCGAGACCGAGACGCGCTTCTGGCACCAGCTGCCGGTGTCGAGGCGCTGGCGCGCCGCGCGCGGCGCCGCGGCGCGGAAGGTCAGGAAGCGCAGGTACTGGGACGCGACGCGCGGCATCGCGAACTGCTCGCGCACGCGGGCGGCGCCGCGCGCGGCCGCGGCGCCGTGCCGGCGCCAGTCGCCGAGGATCGTCTGCATCGCCGCGGCCAGCGAGCCGCTGCGCGGGCCGTAGGGCACGAGGCCGTGGTCGTCGCCGACGAACAGGCGCAGGCTCGAGTCCTCCTGCACGGCGACCGCGCAGCCCATCGCCAGGGCCTCGAGGCCGCGCGTCGGCATCGCCCCGGACCGACGCACGTAGGTGAACGACGCCTTGCTGGCCGCGAGCAGCGCGCGGTACGCCATCGGGCCGGTGAAGCCGGTGACGACGCGCAGGTCGATGCCCGGCAGCGACAGCAGCTCGTGCAGCAGCGCGGCCTTGTCGGGGTGGTACGGGTCCAGCATGGTGCCGGAGACGAAGAAGTCGAGGTGCCGGTCGGTCGGCGGCACCGCCGGCAGGTCGCCGGGCAGACCGAACACCTTCGGGAACGACGACACGCGCGCGGCGGTCAGGCCCTGCACCGACAGCCACTCGCTGCGGTCGGTGACGCACAGCTCGTCGTAGAGGTGCAGCCACGGCAGCAGCGTCTGCGCGTGCAGGTCGTGATCGGCGACGTGACCGAAGATCGGGCACGGCAGCGACTGCAGGTCCGGCGGCACGTGCTGCCACTCGACCATCGCCGCGAGGAAGAAGTCCGGCGTGAACCCGGCGTCGACGAACCGCGCTACCTCGGCGTACGGATGCGCCTGCGCGTCGCCGGCGTGGTGGCCGATGTTGCGCAGTTCGAACGCCGGGTCGTGGGCGGCGCCGCCGAGCAGGTCGGTCGGCGTGTTCGCCAGCCACGGCAGCTGCGTCAGCACGCGGATGCGCGGCTGCTCGAGCAGCCGGAGCAGGTTCTGCGCGTGCGGCAACGGCACGCCGGCCAGCAGGCGGCGCGCGATCGCGGCGTCGCCGTGGATCCAGCGCGCCGCACCGGCGTGCAGGCGCGCCTCGGGCTCGGCGCAGTCGGCGAGGGCCGCGAACGCCGGTGCGTCGCCGCGCAGCAGCGCGCGGGCGGCGTGGCACTGCCAGGTCGCCGCATCGCCGAACATCGCCGCGCCGGCGTAGTCACCGCTGGCGAAGACCTCGCGGGTCCAGGCCGCGCCGCGCATCAGCGGCGGCTCCCGGCGCCGCGCGGCCGCCACACCACCAGGCTGTAGCCTTCGTGGTGGAACGAGCCGAAGCCGGTGCGCTGCACGGTCAGCAGTTCGATCCGCCCGGCCGCGGCGAGCCGCTGCAGGCGCGGCAGGAAGCCGCTGAGGTAGTTGCGGCGGCGGTGGTAGCGGATCGCCACGTCGTCGAACAGGCTGTCCGGGCGGTAGAGTTCGACGATCGGTTCGATGTGCACGCAGATCGCCGGCTGCTGCGCGAGCAGGTAGTCGACGAACGGACCGTGCGCGGCGCCGAGCTGCTCCATCGCCGCGGAGGTCAGCACCGCGGTGCCGGGCGGCAGCAGGAAGTCCGCGTCGGGCGCGAACATGTCGAAGCGGCGGCCGTGGATCGTGCGGCCCGTGCGTGCGCCGATCTGCTCGAGGATCCGTTGCGACGACTCGGCCCAGTCGAGTCCCCACAGCTCGAGCTGCGGCAGCAGCTCCGCCAGCAGCACGAGGCTGGTGCCGGTGCCGCAGCCGAACTCGGCGACGCCGTCGACGCCGCGGAACCAGCGCTGGAAGCAGTGGTGGCGCAGCGCCGTGTAGACCGCGTACTCGAACGCCGGGTCGCTGACGCGCAGGTAGTCGCCCTGCAGGCGCAGCACCTGGTGGCGGTTGTACTTCGGCATCAGGGTCACCAGCGAGCCGTCGTCGCCGTGCAGCTCGCGCAGGTTCTCGCTCCAGCCGCGTTCCCAGTCGCCGGCGCGGTGCGGACCCGAACACGACAGCGCCGGGTCCTCGCTGGCGCGCAGCGCGCGCAGCAGCTGCGTCTCGCGCTCGGCGCCGCTCAGCACCGAACCGCGCAGTTCGCCGGCGGCGAGCACGCGCCGGCACGACTCCGCCAGCGCGTCCAGCTCGACGCCGACCATGGTCGCAAGACGTGCCGCGTCGACGACCAGCGTCGCGCCCTCGATCACCTCTGCCCGCATGCCCTCGGCATCGGGCGGCGGGGCCGGCGGACTTGATCGGCGCCGGCACGAACGGCCCGTCCCGTCGGCCGCTCGTGCTCAATGCGGAGCCGTGCGCCGGCCGATGGCAGTCGACGATGGCGGCGAATGCGGTGCTCACGGTCCCGGCGACTCCGGTGCTCCACGTCAGCTACGTGAAGTCGGGCAGTTTCCTGCTGTGGAAGACCTTCGACCTGCTGTTCCGGCGCGCGGGCCAGAAGCGCAGCTTCGTGCAGCAGCACACGATCCAGGGCCAGCGCAGCGCGTGGCCCGAGTTCTCGATCGAGCAGTTCGACATCGACCAGATCCTGGTGCAGGACGACGGCGTGCACTGGCAGATCGAGACGCAGCACATCGAGCGCATCGACGACCTGCCGGCGTACCTGGCCGCGTGCAGCCACGTCTGGACGCACTCGTTCCTGTGCGAGCGCAGCTGGGAGGTCTACCCGCAGTTCCCGCGTGTCTGCTACATCGTGCGCGATCCGCGCGATGCGCTGGTGTCGATGGCGCACTTCGTGCAGACGCCGTTCATGCGGCGCTACCATCCGCACCCGGCGCGGTCGCCGGCCGACTACGTGGCGATGGAGCTGGTGCCGTTCCTCGAGGACTGGTGCCGGCACGCCGGCGACCACCTGCGGGCGAAGCGCGCCCTCGACATCGAGTTCGTGCGCTACGAGGAGATGGTGGCGGACCTGCCGGCGACGCTGCGGCGCCTCGCCCGCTGGGTCGGGCTCGGGCTCGACGACGCCGACATCCTGGCCGTCGCCGGCGAGCTGTCGGTCGACCGGATGCAGCAGCAGAACCCGCAGCACGTGCGGCGCGGCGGCAGCGGCGGCTTCGCGCGGCTCTTGAACGCCGAACAGCAGCAGCGGGCGCTGGCGATCTGCGCGCCGGTGCTGCGCGCCCACGGCTACGAGGTCTGAACCGGAGTCCACGATGCATCCCGACACCCCGATCCGCCGCGGCCTGACCGTGCACCTCGATGCCGCCGACGTGCGCAGCTACGCCGGTCGCGGCATGATCTGGCACGACCTCGAGGGCAACTTCGACGGCGAACTGCCCGGCGAGGCGAGCAACGAGCGCGCCGATCCGCACTGGAACGGCCGCGGCTTCCGCTTCGGCGGCCAGAACTTCGTCCGGCTGCTCGGCAGCCAGCGCGGCTTCTTCAAGACGTTCGCGCGCCGCGGCGCCAGGTTCACGATCGACTGCTGCTTCACGACCGCCGACCGCATCGGTAACCCGCACTTCCTGCTGGCCGACGCGGCGCACGGCAATCCGCTCGGCGGCTCCGGGTTCTGCTTCTACTTCTTCAACTTCGAGAACCGCAACCTGCGGCTCAGCATCCAGAACCAGGCCCGCACCGAACTGACGCGCGCGGTGCACGTCACGCACCCGGCCGCGGTGGCGACCGGTCGCACGCAGCGCGCCGCGGTCGCGATCGACGATGCGGCGGCAACGGGCCACGTGGCGCTCGACGACGACCTGTTCGGCTTCGACGGGCGCTACGTCGAACCCAGCACGGCCGACTCGCCGTACTACGTGAACATCGGCGCGCCCGGCAACATCGAGTACAACGCCGGTGCCCGCATCGAACACCATGTCAGCGAGCTCGAGCACCGCATCGACGCGTTCGGCAACCGCATGCTGATCCCGTACGGCCGCATGCGCCTGCACCCGGGGTTCGAGCTGCACGCGATGCTGGTCTACGACCGCGCGTTGTCGCCGGAGGAACTGCAGCACAACCAGCGCTACCTCGCCGCGCGCTTCTTCCCCGGCGGCGTACGCAGCGCCGTGCCGCCGGCGCGGCCGCACGACGCCTACGGCAACCTGCTGCCGAGCGGCCGCTGAGCGACGAACGGGCGTGCCGGCGGCGGGGCGGCCGGGTATGGTGCGCGCCCATGTGGCGTGGCTCCTTGTCTTCGGTCCTGCTCGCCGCCGCCGCCCTGACCCAGCAGGTGCCCGAGGGCGCCGAGCCCAACAGCTCGGTCGGCACGGCG
>JAEUHS010000019.1 GCA_016794035.1 Planctomycetota bacterium | reverse complement strand
CTGCGCGCGCGGCGCCGCCGAGCGCGCGCGGCCGATCCTGATGACCGCGCTGGTGACCGGGCTCGGCCTGCTGCCGATCGCGCTCGGCCGCGCCGAGGCAGGCCGCGAGATCGAAGGCCCGATGGCCTTGGTGATCCTCGGCGGGCTGGTGTCGTCGACGCTGCTGAACTTCCTGCTGCTGCCGGCGCTGTGCCGCCGGTTCGGGCGGTTCACGGCGAGCGCGCGTGAGTGACCGGGGCCGACCCGGCATGCTGTGACCATGCCCCCCTCGCGCGACCTGCTCGCCCGCATCACCCGCCTGCGCGAGCTGTTCCTCGACGAGGACCGCGGCGCGCGCGCGCTGGCCGACTACTGGCGCAACGAGGCCGACGTCGCCGCCTACGACGCCGTGCTCGGCGCGCGCATCGGCTGGAAGTGGAACGCGGCGCTGGCGGAGTGCCGCGACCGCGGCTGGCCGCGCGCCGACGATCAGGTCGTGCTCGACTTCGGCTGCGGCTCCGGCATCGCGGCGCGGCGGTTCGTGCACTGGTTCGGCGCCCGCGAGGTGCTGTGCCACGATCGCTCGCGCGTGGCGGCGACGTTCGCGGCGCAGGCGGTGCGCGCGCAGTTCGCCGGCACGAAGGCCAGGGCGCTGCCGCGCGTCGACGACGTGCGGCCCGACGTGCTGCTGGTCAGCCACGTGCTCGGCGAACTCGACGCCGCCGGCGAAGTGGAGCTGGAGGGCCTGATCGAGCGCAGCCGCCGCGTGCTGCTCGTCGAACCCGGCAGCCGCACGATCTCGCGCCGCCTGTCGACGCTGCGCGACCGGCTGCTCGGCGGGTTTCACGTCGCGGCACCCTGCCCCGACGCCACGACCTGTCCCGCGCTGGCGACGCCGAACGACTGGTGCCACTTCTTCGCCGCGCCGCCGAACGAGGCGTTCACCGACAGCGACTGGGTGCTGACGACGCGCGCGCTCGGCATCGACTCGCGCTCGCTGCCGTATTCGTTCCTGGCGCTGTCGCGCGCGCCGGTCGCCGCGGCCGTGCCGACACAGCGCGTGCTCGGCCGCCCCGACCAGGGCCAACACGTGACGAAGGTGCTGGTGTGCGAGCCAGCCGGGCTGCGCACCGCGACGGTGCACAAGCGCTCGCACCCCGAGCTGTGGCGCACGCTGAAGAAGCACCCCGAGACCGTGCGTGCGATCGAAGGCTGAGCCGCGGCGGCTCAGACGACGCCGAAGGCCAGCATCGCGTCGGCGACCTTCTTGAAGCCAGCGATGTTGGCGCCCTTGACGTAGTTGACGTGGCCGCCCTTCAGGCTGCCGTATTCGACGCACTTGCCGTGGATGTCGATCATGATGTCGCGCAGCAGGGTGCCCAGTCGTTCGGTGTTCCACGTGACGCGCTCGGAGTTCTGGCTCATCTCCAGCCCCGACACGGCGACGCCGCCGGCGTTGGCGGCCTTGCCCGGCGCATAGAGGATCCGCGCCGCGTGGAAGACGTCGACACCCTCGAGCGTCGTCGGCATGTTCGCGCCTTCGGCGACGGCCACGACGCCGTTGTCGATCAGCGTCCGGGCCGCGGCGCCGTCGAGTTCGTTCTGCGTCGCGCAGGGCAATGCCACGTCGCACGCGACTCCCCAGGGACGCTTGCCCGCATGGTAGGTCGAGCCCTTGAACTCCTGCGCGTATTCGCTGATCCGCCCGCGGCGCCGTGTCTTCAGGTCCTTGACCCAGTCGATCTTGTGGCGGTCGATGCCGCTCGGGTCGTGCACGAAGCCGTCGCTGTCGGACAGCGTCAACACCTTGCCGCCGAGCTCGACGATCTTCTCGGCCGCATGCGTCGCGACGTTGCCCGAGCCGGAGATGACCGCGCGCTTGCCGGCGATGTCCTGCCTGACGTGCTGCAGCATGTTCTGCAGGAAGATCACCGCGCCGTAGCCGGTCGCCTCCGGCCGCATGCGCGAACCGCCGTATTCGAGCGCCTTGCCGGTCAACACACCTTCCCACCGATTCGTGATCCGCTTGTACTGCCCGAACAGGTAGCCGATCTCGCGGGACCCGACGCCGATGTCGCCGGCCGGCACGTCCGTGTCGGGTCCGATGTGGCGATAGAGCTCCGTCATGAACGCCTGGCAGAAGCGCATGACCTCGCTGTCCGACTTGCCCTTCGGGTTGAAGTTCGCGCCGCCCTTGCCGCCGCCCATCGGCAGACCGGTCAGCGAGTTCTTGAAGGTCTGCTCGAACGCCAGGAACTTCAGCACGCTCTCGGTGACCGTCGGGTGGAAGCGCAGCCCGCCCTTGTAGGGACCGATCGCGTTGTTGTTCTGTACTCTCCACCCGCGCTGCACGCGGATGTTGCGCTGGTCGTCCTCCCAGCAGACGCGGAACGACACCACCCGGTCCGGCTCGGCGAGCCGGCGCAGGATCTGCGCAGCGTGGTACTGCTCCTTGTCGGCGATGAACTCGAAGACGTCCTGCGCCACCTCGCGCACTGCCTGGATGAACTCCGTCTGACCAGGGTTGCGCTTGTGCACACCCTGCATGAACGCTTCGAGGTCGACGTGATCGCTGATCGCCATGGGGACTCCTTGTCGGGGCTCACAGGGTAGCGGGAGGACACGACTTGCGGGCCGCGGTCCGCGCGTTCCGTGCCGCCCGCTCGACGGCCGATGATCGGGCCGTCGGCATGGTCGGCGCGGCCGCCGCATCGCCGACTTGGTCGACCGCGGGGCCGGCGGCAGCATCAGCTGGCCGCCGGCTCCCCCGCCACCGCCTCGATGCGCAGCGCGCCGTCCTTGAGGTCGATGTGCACGGCGCTGCCGTCCGTGATCTCGCCGGCGATCAGCTTGCGGCCGATCCTGGTCTCCAGCTCGCGCTGCAGGAAGCGCTTCAGCGGCCGCGCGCCGTAGACCGGGTCGTAGCCCTGGTTGCCGAGGAACGTCTTCGCGTCGTCGGACACCTCGATCGTGATGCGGCGGTCGGCGAGGCGCTGGCGCAGCGAGACCAGCAGGAGGTCGACGATGCGGCGGATCTCGGCGATCTGCAGCGGCTTGAACAGCACGATGTCGTCGATGCGGTTCAGCAGCTCGGGGCGGAAGTGGCGGCGCAGCTCGGCCATCACCTGGTCGCGCGCCGAGTCCATGATCGTGCCGTCCTTGGTGATGCCCTCGAGCAGGATCGGCGCGCCGATGTTGCTGGTCATGATCAGCACGGTGTTCTTGAAGTCGACCGTGCGGCCCTGGCTGTCGGTCGCGCGGCCGTCGTCGAGGATCTGCAGCAGCACGTGGAACACGTCCGGGTGCGCCTTCTCGATCTCGTCGAACAGCACCACCGAGTAGGGCTTCCGGCGCACGGCCTCGGTCAGCTGGCCGCCTTCGTCGTAGCCGACGTAGCCGGGCGGCGCGCCGATCAGGCGCGACACCGCGTGCTTCTCCATGTACTCGGACATGTCGATGCGCACGAGGTTGTCCTCGCTGTCGAACAGCGCCTCCGCCAGCGTCTTCGCCAGTTCGGTCTTGCCGACGCCGGTCGGACCGAGGAACAGGAAGCTGCCGATCGGCCGGCGCGGGTCCTTGATGCCGGAACGGGCGCGGATCACCGCGTCGGCGACCACCTGCACCGCCTCGTCCTGGCCGACGACACGCTCGTGCAGGATCTTGTCGAGCTTCAGCAACTTCTCGCGCTCGCCTTCGATCAGTCGCGTGACCGGGATGCCGGTCCAGCGCGCGACGATCTGGGCGATCTCGTCGCCGGTGACCTCCTCGCGCAGCAGGCGCTCACCGCCCTTGTCGTCGCGGATGCGCGCCTCCTCGGCGGCGAGCTCCTTCTCGGCCTCGGGGATGGCGCCGTACTTCAGCTCGGCGGCCTTGTTCATGTCGTAGCGGCGTTCCGCCTCCTGCTGCTCGTGGCGCAGGGTCTCGAGCCGCTCGCGCAGGCCGCGCACCTTGCCGATCGCCTGCTTCTCGGCCTCGTACTGGGCGCGCATGGTGTCGGCCTTGCCGCGCAGGTCGGCGATGTCCTTCTTCAGCTCCTGCAGGCGCGCCTTGCTGGCGGCGTCCTTCTCCTTGCCGAGCGCGGCCTCCTCGATCTCGAGCTGCATCAGCCGGCGGCTGACGGTGTCGAGTTCCGTCGGCAGCGAGTCGATCTCGGTGCGGATCATCGCGCACGCCTCGTCGACGAGGTCGATCGCCTTGTCGGGCAGGAACCGGTCGGTGATGTAGCGGTGCGAGAGCGTCGCGGCGTTGACCAGCGCCTGGTCCTGGATCTTCACGCCGTGGTGCACCTCGAAACGCTCCTTGAGGCCGCGCAGGATCGAGACCGTGTCCTCGACGGTCGGCTGGTCGACCTGCACCGGCTGGAAGCGCCGCTCGAGCGCGGCGTCCTTCTCGATGTACTTGCGATACTCGTCCAGCGTGGTCGCGCCGATGCAGTGCAGCTCGCCGCGCGCCAGCATCGGCTTCAGCATGTTGCCGGCGTCCATCGCGCCTTCGGCCTTGCCGGCGCCGACGATCGTGTGCAGCTCGTCGATGAACAGCAGGATGCGGCCCTCGCTGTTCTTGATCTCGGTCAGCACCGCCTTCAGCCGCTCCTCGAACTCACCGCGGTACTTCGCGCCGGCGACCAGGCTGCCCATATCGAGCGCGAACACCGTCTTGTCCTTGAGACCCTCGGGCACGTCGCCGCGCACGATGCGCTGCGCGAGGCCTTCGGCGATCGCGGTCTTGCCGACGCCCGGCTCGCCGATCAGCACCGGGTTGTTCTTCGTTTTGCGCGACAGGATGCGGATCACGCGACGGATCTCCTCGTCGCGGCCGATCACCGGGTCGAGCTTGCCGTCCTTCGCCATCTGCACGAGGTCGCGGCCGTAGCGCTCGAGCGCCTCGTAGGTCGCCTCGGGGTTGGCGCTCTGCACGCGCTGGTTGCCGCGCACCTCCTTCAGCGCGTTCAGGAACCGGCTCTCGTCGATCGCGAACTTGCGGAACAGCTCACGCACCGGGCCCTTCGCCGCCTGCAGGATCGCCAGGAACAGGTGCTCGACCGAGACGTACTCGTCGCGCATCTTCGCGGCCTGCTTCTCGGCGCTGGTCATCACCTGCGCGAGGTCCTGGGTCAGGTAGATCTTGTCGGCCGAGAACCCGGGGCCCGAGACGCGCGGCAGCTTCTTCAGTTCGGCCTCGACCGCGCTCGCGAAGCTGTCCGTGGGCACCCCGATGCGCTGCAGCAGTCGGCCCACCAGCCCGTCGTCGGGTGCAGCCAGCGCCTGCAGCAGGTGCAGGCTGTCGACCTGCTGGTGGCCGAGTTCGACCGCCTTCGATTGGGCGGCCTGCAGTGCTTCTTGCGACTTCTGGGTGAGCTTCTGGGTGTCCATTGGGTTCCTCTTCGCCGCCGATCTCCGGCGTGCGGCAGCCGGTAGGGCACTTTGCGTGCCGGCGACATGAATGCCCTTAAATGTTCACTGTAAAGATCTTAGGATCTTCTCGTCCATCGGGTTGATGGGTAGTCAAGTGCCTAATTGGCATGCAATGTCGATCTGCTGCCACCATGGCATGCCGGCCGACCCACGGCGAATGCCCACCTCCACGCAAGTCATCAGTTCCCTCCTTGGGCACGGACGGCCTCGAAGTCGGCCACGAGGATGAGCCCCGCCGCGACCGCTCGCAGCGAGTGCGGCTCGCCGCCATCGACGCGCATGGCCTCGCCGCTGGCCAGCAGCGGCCCGCCGGGCCATTCGACGCTCCCGGCCAGGACCAGCAGCAGCCGCTCGGCGGCGGGCTCCAATTCGACGACCCCGCCGGGTTCGCACACGAGCACGGTCGCAGTCGCGCGCGTCCGGGCCCGCGCGACCATCAGGTTCAGGTCTTCGATGGGCCCGTCGAGGCACCGGGCGTGCACGACCGCTTCGCCGGCGAAATCGCAGCGTTGCAGCCGGCGGCTGAGGCGCACTTCACGACCCTCGACGTCGAGCGACAGGCCGTTGCCGTGCAACAGCCAGAGCGAGCGATCCACGCCCGGGAAGCGGGAGAACGGCCCGTCGCCGGCGACCTGGGCCCGGCTGACGCGCCAGCGGAAACCGCTCGCCAACGACGCATCGGGCGGATCGATCGCGACCTGCCGCGTCACGCCGAGCCCGTTCGCCCACGGCATCACGGGCTGCGCCGCCAACGGGATGTGCACGATCCGCGACACGCGGACATTGTCGCCCGCCGCCGGCGCGCCACCAACACGGCCTACGCCCCACGACCCACGCGAAACCGACCCGGACCGGGGGGAGCATGGGCGCACACATCGCGTCACCGGACGCCACCAGCCGAGGAACCGCATGTCCACGTCGCGCACCGCGACCATCGACGGCAACGAGGCCGTCGCCCGGGTCGCCTATCGCCTGTCCGAGGTCGCCGCGATCTATCCGATCACGCCTTCGTCGGCGATGGGCGAACTCGCCGACGAATGGGCCGCCAAGGACCAGCCGAACGTGTTCGGCACCGTGCCGACCATCGTCGAGATGCAGAGCGAAGGCGGCGCCGCCGGCGCCGTGCACGGTGCGCTGCAGGCCGGCTCGTTGGCGGTGACGTTCACCGCGTCGCAGGGCCTGCTGCTGATGATCCCGACGCTGTACAAGCTCGCCGGCGAGCTGCTGCCGTTCGTCATGCACGTCGCGGCCCGCACGGTGGCGACGCACGCGCTGTCGATCTTCGGTGACCACAGCGACGTGATGGCGTGCCGACAGACCGGCTGCGCGATGCTGTGCTCGGCGAACGTGCAGGAAGCGCAGGACCTGGCGTGCATCGCCCACGCCGTGACGCTGACCAGCCGGGTGCCGTTCGTGCATTTCTTCGACGGCTTCCGCACCTCGCACGAGGTCGCCAAGATCACGTTGCTGACCGACGACGATCTGCGGGCGCTGATCGACCCGGTGCAGATCCATGCCCATCGCCAGCGCGCCTTGCTGCCGGATCGGCCGGTGCTGCGCGGCAGCGCGCAGAACCCGGACGTGTTCTTCCAGGCACGCGAAGCGAGCAATCCGTTCCACGACGCGTGCCCACAGGCGGTCCGGGATGCGATGGCGGCCTTCGCGGCGCGCACCGGCCGCAGCTACCAGCCGTTCCAGTACCACGGTCACGCCGAAGCCGAGCGCGTCGTCGTCGTCATGGGCTCCGCGGCCGAGACCGTGCGCAGCACCGTCGAACACCTGGTCGCGCACGGGGAACGGGTCGGCCTGGTGCAGGTGCGGCTCTACCGGCCATTCGCGAGCGCGTGGTTCGCCGCGGCCCTGCCCTCGACCGTGCGATCGATCGCCGTGCTCGATCGCACCAAGGAACCCGGCTCCCCGGCCGAACCGCTGTGCCTCGACGTGTTGGCAGCGATCCGCTGGGCGGAACAGGACGGGAGCGCGACCTGGCGAGCGACGCCGCGTGTGACCGGCGGTCGCTATGGGCTGTCGGGCAAGGAGTTCACCCCGGCGATGGTCATGGCGGTCTTCGCCCACCTGGGCCAGGACTCGCCGCACGGGTCGTTCACGGTCGGCATCACCGACGACGTCACCCGTCGTTCGCTGCCGTTCGACGCCGACTTCGAGCTGCCGTGCGATGGGCGCACCGAGGCGGTCTTCTTCGGCCTCGGTGCCGACGGCACGGTGGGCGCCAACAAGAACTCGATCAAGATCCTCGGCGAGGCGACGGACCGTCACGCGCAGGGCTTCTTCGTCTACGACAGCAAGAAGTCGGGCGCGATCACGATCTCGCACCTGCGCTTCGGGCGCCGGCACTTCGAAGCGCCCTATCTGATCCGCCGAGCCGGTTTCGTCGCCTGCCACCAGTTCGGGTTCCTCGAGCGCTACGACGTGCTCGACCTCGCGGCCCCGGGCGCGACGTTGCTGCTGAACGCCCCGTTCCCGCCCGATCGGGTCTGGGCGGAGCTGCCGGTCGAGGTTCAGGCCCGCGTCCGCGCACTCGGACTGCGTGTGTTCGCGATCGACGCCGCCGCGGTCGCCGCCGCGGCCGGCGTCGGCAACCGCATCAACACGATCATGCAGGTGTGCTTCTTCGCGCTGGCGGACGTACTGCCGCGCGACGAAGCCGTGCGCCTCATCAAGCAGTCGATCCAGAACAGCTACGACAAGAAGGGCGAGGAGGTCGTGCGCCGCAACTTCGCCGCCGTCGATGGCTCGTTGGCCCACTTGCACGCGGTTCCTCTGCCCGCCGCCGACGCCGATGCCGGCCGCCACCGCCCGCCGACGGTCGCCGCGAGCGCGCCGGAGTTCGTGCAGCGCGTGACGGCCGCGATGCTCGCCGGCAAGGGCGAACTGCTGCCGTGCAGCGCGTTCCCACCCGACGGCACGTGGCCCACCGACACGGCGCGCTGGGAGAAGCGCGGCATCGCCGCGACGATCCCGGTCTGGGACGAGGCGATCTGCATCCAGTGCAACAAGTGCGCGCTGATGTGCCCGCACGCCGCGATCCGCGCCAAGGTCTACGAGCCGGCGCTGTCGGTGGCCGACCTGCCGTCGCAGGCGTGGCGCGGCCACGACTTCCCCGGCCAGCGCTACACGATCCAGGTCGCCCCCGACGACTGCACCGGCTGCGGCCTGTGCGTGCAGGTGTGCCCGGCCAAGGACAAGACGAAGCCGCGGCACAAGGCGCTCGAGATGACGCCGGTGCGCGACGTGCGTGATCGCGAACGCCAGCGCTTCGCGACGTTCCTGGCGCTGCCGGAAGTCGACCGCGCGGCGGTCGCCAAACTCGACGTCAAGGGCAGCCAGCTGCTGCAACCGTTGTTCGAGTTCTCGGGTGCCTGCGCCGGCTGCGGTGAGACCCCGTACCTGAAACTGCTGACGCAGCTGTTCGGCGACCGACTGATGGTCGCCAACGCCACCGGCTGCTCGTCGATCTACGGCGGCAACCTGCCGACGACGCCGTGGGCGAAGGACGCGGCCGGCCGCGGCCCCGCGTGGGCCAACTCGCTGTTCGAGGACAACGCGGAGTTCGGCCTCGGCATGCGGCTGTCGGTCGACATGCTGGCCGCGCGCGCCGGCAAGCTGCTGCGCGGGCTCGCCGACTGGCTGGACGCCGACCTGCTGGTCGCCGACCTGCTGGAGCCGCACGCTCGCGCCGAAGCGTGGCTCGCCGCACAGCGGCAGCGGGTCGCGGAACTGCGCCGCCGACTGGCGGGACTCGATCTGCCCGAGGCGAAGGAGCTGATCGCGCTCGCCGACTACCTGGTGCCGAAGAGCGTGTGGCTGGTCGGCGGCGACGGCTGGGCGTTCGACATCGGCTACGGCGGCCTCGACCACGTGCTGTCGATGTCGCACGACGTCAACGTGCTGGTGCTGGACACCGAGGTCTACAGCAACACCGGCGGCCAGGCGTCGAAGGCGACGCCGCTGGGCGCCGCCGCGAAGTTCGCCAGCCGCGGCAAGGCCGTCGACAAGAAGGATCTCGGCCTGATGGCGATCAACTACGGCCACGTCTACGTCGCCAGCGTGGCGATCGGCGCCCAGGACGCCCACACGGTGCGCGTGCTGCGCGAGGCCGAGGCGTATCCGGGCCCATCGCTGGTGATCGCCTACAGCCCGTGCATCGCCCACGGCTACGACCTGGTGTTCGGTGGCGACCAGCAGCGCCGCGCGGTGCAGAGCGGCGTCTGGCCGCTGTTCCGCTACGACCCGGCGCACGCGGACCGCGGCGAACCGCCGCTGGTCGTCGACACCCCCGGCGGCAGCATCCCGGTCGCCGACTACATGCGCAACGAGGCGCGCTTCCGCATGGTCGAGAAGATCGATCCGGCCGGCTTCCGGCGCTACGCAGCGGGAGCGCAGCGCGCCGCCGTGCGCCGCATGGCGGTCTATCAGCACATCGCGCAACTGCGCTTCCCGGCGTCGTCACCCGCGACCGCGACCGCTGCGACACCGAACGGTACCGAGGAGGCCTGACCATGGATCTGTCGACCAAGTACCTCGGCCTGTCCCTGCCGCACCCGTTCCTGGCCGGGGCCTCGCCGCTCGCCGACACGGTCGAACGCTGCCAGCGACTCGCCGACGCCGGCATCGCCGGCATCGTGTTGCGCTCCCTGTTCGAGGAGCAGATCGACCTGGAGGCGCTGGCGCACCACCAGGCGGTGTTCGGTCACACCGAGGCCCACGGCGAGGCGATGTCGTATCTGCCGGCGGCCGACGACAGCGTGTTCGGGCCCGACGAATACCTGGCGCACCTGGAATCGGTGAAGGCGGCCGTCGACGTGCCGGTGATCGCCTCGTTGAACGGCCACACCGAGGGCGGCTGGATCGACCATGCGCGACGCATCGAGGAAGCGGGTGCGGACGCGCTGGAACTGAACCTGTACGCGGTCGCGACGGATCCCGGCGAGAGCGGTGCGGAGCTGGAGGATCGCGCCGTGGCGATCGTGCAGCGCGTGACGGAGTCGCTGCGCATCCCGGTGGCCGTCAAGCTGTCGCCGTTCTACACGGCGCTGGTGCACTTCGCCCTGCGACTCGAGCACGCCGGCGCCGACGGCCTGGTGCTGTTCAATCGCTTCTTCGAGCCCGACGTCGACCTCGAGGCGCTCGAGATGAAGACCCACCTCGAACTGTCGCAGCGCAGCGAGCTGCTGCTCCGGCTGCGCTGGCTCGGATTGCTGTCGGGTCAGCTGCGCGTCGGCCTCGCGGTGTCCGGCGGCGTGCAGACCGCCACCGACGCGATCAAGGCGATGATGTGCGGCGCACACGCGGTGCAGCTCGTCACTGCGCTGCTGCGGGGCGGCATGGGCAGGATCGCGGTGCTGTGCGACGAGGTCTCCCAGTGGCTGCGCGACCACGACTACGAGTCGCTGCGCCAGATGCGCGGCAGCATGGACAGCAGTCGCACGCCGGACCCCAAGGCCTTCGAGCGCGTCAACTACATGCGGACGCTGCAGACGTACCGCATCGAGTGATCGACGTCGTGCCGGCGGGTCCGCTCACACGCGGATGTCGCTGCCGAGACGGGCGGCCGGCAACCGCGAGAGCCGCGGTGCGACCTCGTCGCGCACGAACGCGACCACCTGCTCGGCCGAGCGACCGACGAACCGTCGCGGCTCCACCAGGCCCGGCAGCGTGCCGCGGATCGCGGCGAACGCAGGATCGTCGGCGATCAGCTGCATCAGCGGATTGTCGCGCCCCTCGGCCTTCACGGCCTGCGCGGCGGCGCGGCTGTGCACGCGCACGCGTTCGTGCAGATCCTGCCTGTCGCCGCCGGCGGCGACGCCGGCCATCAGGATCTCCTCGGTCGCCAGGAACGGCAGCTGCTCGCGCAGCTTCTTCTCGATCACGCGCGGGTAGACGACCAGGCCCTTGGCCACGTTCTCGATCAACATCAGGATGCCGTCGATGGCGAGGAACGCCTCCGGCAGCGCGATCCGGCGCACGGCCGAGTCGTCGAGCGTGCGTTCGAGCCACTGATTGGCGGCCGTGTGCGCGCTGGTGGTCGCGACCTCGATCACGTAGCGGGCCAGCGAGCAGATGCGTTCGCAGCGCATCGGGTTCTTCTTGTATGCCATCGCCGAGCTGCCGATCTGTTTCGACTCGCTCGGCTCCTCGATCTCGCCCTCGTGCGACAACAAGCGCACGTCGGTCGCGAACTTGGTGGCCGACTGCGCGATCGCCGACAGCACCTGGTGGATCGACCAGTCGAGCTTGCGGGTGTAGGTCTGGCCGCTGATCGGGATCGACCTGGCGAAGCCCATCGCCCGCGTGACGCGGCGATCGAGTTCCTCGACCTTGCCGTGGTCGCCGTTGGCGAGCAGCAGGAAGGTCGCCTGGGTGCCCGTCGTGCCCTTGACGCCGCGGAACGGCAGCCACTCGGCCACGCGCTGCACTTCGTCGAGATCGAGCACGAAGTCCTGCGCCCACAGGCACGCGCGCTTGCCGACCGTGACCGGTTGCGCGACCTGGAAGTGCGTGTAGCCGAGGCACGGCTGTTCCTTCCAGGTCTCGGCGAACGCCGCCAGCGCCTTCAGCGCCGCGCCGAGCCGCTGCTCGACCATGCGCAGCGCGCGGCGGTACAGCATCAGGTCACCGTTGTCGGTGACGAAGCAGCTGGTCGCGCCGAGGTGGATGATCGGCCGCGCCTTCGGCGCCAGCTCGCCGTAGTGATGCACGTGCGCCATCACGTCGTGGCGCAGCTCCTTCTCGAGCTGGGCCACCCGATCCCAGTCGAAGCGGTCGCGAACCTGGCGCAGCTCCGCGATCTGTTCGCGGGAGACCGGGAAGCCCAGCTCGTGTTCGGCCTCGGCGAGGCAGATCCAGAGGTCGCGCCAGGTCGTGTGGCGCTCACGCGGCGAGAACAGCCGTGCCATCTCCGGGCTGGCATAGCGCTCGATCAGCGGATGGTCGAACCGGTCGCCGCGGTCGCTCATGCGTCTGTGTCTAGCAGGCAGCGGATCGTGGCGCCACGCTTCGCCGTTCGACCGGGGGCCCGAAAACGACACGAGCCGGGCCGCCCGACGGCGACCCGGCTCGCGGCAGTGCGCGCCCGCGGCGCGGCTCAGCAGGGCACCCAGACGCGGCGCGTGCGGGTCTCCCAGCGCGCTGGCACCCACACCCGGCGGCAGCCGCCGGCATCGACCACTGCCCAGCGACGGTGGCCGCAGGAGTCGAAGATCCAGCCGTAGGTCGGCGGCACGTGCTGTTCGTCCCAGTAGCCGGGCACCAGGTACCGCTCCTGCACCGTGTCCCAGTGGCCGCGCGGAGCCACCTGTACGCGGCGCACCGGCACGGGGTTGCCGCGTGATCCGCGGTGGCCGTGGTCGTGGTCGCGCTGGCCGACGACGACCTGACCGATGACGTGGCGGCCGATCCTTCCCTCGACGGAGATCTGGGCGGGCGCCGAAACGGCGGCCCCGAGCAGGGCCACCACACAGAACAGAGGGAATCGCATCATGGCACCCCCAACAGCGCCGCGCGGGCGGCCGTGTTGCGGAAAGTGCGGCCGGCCGGGCCACGCCCGCGGCCAAGCCGCCTCACCAAGGACCCCAGGTGGCGAACGCGACGCAGGCGAGGCAGGTCGCGACCAGGAGCGCGAGGTGCGGCCAGGAGACGGTGCCGACACCCAGGTGCCATCGCAGCACCATCAGGGCCAGCGCCGAACCCGCCCCGTCGGTCATCCAGTCGGAGATCGAACAGTCCCGGCCCGGCACGAAGGACTGATGCAGCTCGTCGACGGCGCCGTATGCGACGGACAGCAGGAAGCTCGCGACCACGGCCTTCGTCAGGCGCCGATGCGGGTCGTCGCCACGGACCAGAGCCAGGAGCCAGCTGCCGGCCAGCGCGGCGTAGGCGACGACGTGCATGCCGTTGTGCAGAACGGCGCGCAGCTGACTCGGCTCCAGCACGGTGGGCGTGCGCGACGAGGACCACCACAACAGCGCCATGGTCGTCAGCGGCAGGCAGGCACGCACGGCGGCAGGCTGGCGCAGCCACGTCTCGACGATCGCGCGGGACCAGTCGCCGCGGGCCCTCACGGGTGGCTCTGCACGGTTCCGACCAGGCGCAGCCCACCGCACGGCGCGACCTCGACGCGCAGGTCGTCGAGGTAGATCGACATCAGGAACAGACCGCGTCCGCGCTCGCTGGCGAGCGAGGGCAGCCCACCGGCGGAGGCCGACAGCGCGCGCGCCAGCTCCTTGACGAACTCGATCGGCATCTCCGGATCGAAGAACTCGATCCGGGTGCGATCGCCGGCGACGTGCAGTTCCAGCGCGAGGTCGAGGCCGTGCTGGCGGTACACGGCCCCGTGTTCGACGGCGTTGTTCACCAGTTCGTCGACCACGAGCGCCAGCCTGTCGCCGGTCTCGACCGAGGCGCCCATCCGGACCGCCAGCGCGCGCACCCGGACCCGCAGCTGCGTCAGCACGCTGGCGCGCGGCGGAAAGGTGAGGCGATGGTCCATCAGGCAACGCCCTCGACGAGCAGCGACAGGTCGACCGCGGGCGCCGAGTGAGTGATCGCGCCGACGGAGATCCGGTCGACGCCGCACTCGGCGAACGCACGCACCGTGCGGAGGTCGACGCCTCCCGACGCCTCGACCTCCACCGCACGACCCAGCGCCGTTGCCGCGCTGCGCACTGCGGCAACCGCGGCCCGCAGCGCATCCCCGGGCGCGAAGTTGTCGAGCAGCACCACTGCGGCACCACCGCGCACGGCGGCCAGTGCCTCGGCGACGTTCCTGGCCTCGGCGACCACGGGCGCCGTCTGGCCCGCCACGCAGCGGCGCACCGTCTCCTCGTAGCTGGACGGCTGCGCGAAGGCGAAGTGGTTCTCCTTCAACAGCACCTGGTCGTGCAGCCCGAACCGGTGGTTGCAGCCGCCGCCCGAGACGACCGCCGCCTTCTCGAGCAGACGCAGGCCCGGCGTCGTCTTCCTCGTGTCGAGGATCCTGGCGCCGGTCCCGGCGACCGCCGCGACGAACGCGCGCGTCGCGGTGGCGATGCCCGAGAGGCGCTGCACGAAGTTCAGCGCCGTGCGCTCGGCGACCAGCAACGCGTGCATGCTGCCGGCGACGTGCAGCACGAGGTCACCCGGCGAGAACGAATCGCCGTCGCGGCGCAGCATCTCCACCTGACAGTCCGACGCGAGTTCGCGGAACGCCTGCGCCGCACACTCGGAGCCGGCCAGTACGCCGGCCGACTTGGCGATCAGCCGGGCCCGTCCCGGGATGTCGTGCGTGATCGCGAGGCGCGTCGTCACGTCCGCCGCAAGGTCGAGCGCCTTGGAGCCGAGGTCCTCCGCGAGCGCTCGTCGCACACAATCACGCAGCGTCGCGGCTCGACCGTCCATGTGTCGCGGCAAGGCTACACCAAAGCAAACCCGGCCGCATCGGCGCCCTTCGAGCCTCGGCACGCCGGTGACTGCGGGACTTCAGCGAGTCGCCGCCGGGGCCGGTGACCGGCAGGCGACGAACGGGCGCAGGACTTCGAGCGTGCCGGCGCCCAGGCCATCCACACGAACGAGGTCCTCGACGGAGTGGAACGACCCGCGCCGGATCCGGTCGAGCACGATCGCCTCGGCGCGTACGCCGCCGACGCCCGGCAACGTCGACAGCTCTGCCACCGAGGCCGTGTTGAGGTCGACGACGATCGGGCGCAGGCTCAGTTCGTCCCCCCATCGATCCCCGACCAGGCCCCGACCGAGCGCGCGGATCGACAGCCCGATCACCAGCAGCGCCCATGTCGCGAGCAGCAGCCGCGCCCGGCCCGCACCCACGACCGGCGCGTTCACCAGCGACGGATCTGCGCCAGCATGCGCATCGCCACTCCCTGCCCCGTCGCCGCATGCGCGCGGGTGGCCACCTGCCACTCGACGTTGCGCAGGATCGAGAGGATCGCCTGGGAGGTCGGGCATCGCGGCTGGTTCGACAACAGGGGCGGCTGACCGAGACGCCGGTGCGTCACCGACGCGTCCTCGGGCACCTCGCCGAGGTAGTGGATCTCGCACCCCGCAAAACGACGAGAAACAGCCGCCAGCCGATCGAACGTCGCCTTGCCGAGCCCTGGACTGTCGACCCGGTTGACCACCAGGTGAACGTTGGGGCGGGCAGGCTGCCTGGCGAGACACTTGATCAACGCATAGGCATCGGTCAGTGCGGCGATCTCCGGATTGGTCACGACGACGACGTGCTGCGCCGCCAGCACGGTGATCATCGACTGTGGCGCGAGGCCGGCGGGACAGTCGAGCAGCACGTAGTCGTGGCACCCGGCGAGCCAGTCGAGCGCCTTGGCCAGCGTCTGCATGTGGCGCGCGTCCAGTTCGGCGAGGCTGGAGATGCCGGAGCCGCCGGCGACGAGGTTCGGCCCGTGCGGCGTGGTGACGAGCGCGTCCGCCGCCGTCACCGCGCCGTCGAGCAGGTGCTGCATCGAGAACCGCGGGTTGACGCCGAACAGCAGGTGCGCGTTGGCGAGCCCGAAATCGCAGTCGACGACGACGACCCGCTTGCCGGCCGCGTGCAGGCCGATCGCCGCATTCGTCGCCAGGAACGACTTGCCCGTGCCGCCCTTGCCACTCGCGAACGCCAGCACGACGGCTTCGGCCGGGCTCGGCGCGGCGACGCCGGCCCGATGGAACAGGCGCCGCAGCAATCCGCGACCGGGATCGATGGCGTTCAGGTCTGGTTCCAAGTGCTCCTGGACCGCCTGCACCCGCGCGCAGTGCGGTCGGTCAGTCGTTTCGGCTCTGGCTGTGCCGCGGCCCGCCCTTGGCGGCGACGATCTGGGCCACGTCGTCGGCGATGTTGCCGTACTCGGTCTCGGCACCGCCCACGGCGGTCGGCCCACCGAGCGCGGAGTATTCCTCGGCCGACAGCCGCGTCGCCGACAGGGTCGAGCGCAGGGTCTCGCTGTCGGCGGCGCGCGGCGGCGCGGCGCCAGCCGCCGCATCCTGGTCCGACGACGATTCGGCGGCGGCCGCCGCCCGCGCCTGGTCGGCCCGCGCGGCGGCCCGCGCATCGCGATCGACGCCGTTCGGCCGCGGCTGGCCGAGGCCCGCCACCTGCGCGTAGCGCCGCAGCAACCGGTCGAAGAACCGACGCGCCCCGGCGACGTCGCGCAACGGGTAGTGCGGCGCCGCGGCGACACCCGGCGCATCCGGTCCGGCGCGACTGGCGCCCATACGGTCGTCGTCCGCCACTTCCAGGCCCCACAGTTCGCCGTCGGCGACGACGATCCGGCCGAGGCCGCGACCCTGCCAGGTGATGCGGCGCGAGAAGCGATCGCCGTCCCAGGCGATGCCCGGATCGATGCGTTCGCACAGCTGGCGCAGTTCGTCCCACGTCGAGCGGAACGCGCCCGGGGCCTCGAACTCGGGCAGACGCGCGCCCCGGGTCGAGCCGGTCGCCGAGCGATGGGCGCCGTCCACGGTGAGCCAGCGCACCGACAAGCGCTCGCCGCCGGCGATGCGGAACGCCTCCAGGCGGCAGACCTCGAGGCCTGGCAACGGCAGCCGACACAGCAGGTCGAGGCTGGCGGCGCCGGCCTCGGTGCCGATCACGAGCACGCGACCACGACTGCCGGCGACCAGGTTCGCCTCCGGCACGGCGACCGACAGCGAATCGCCGATCCTGGCCAGGAACTCACATGCGGCATGGGCGCGGGCGGTCAGCAGGCCGTCGCCATCGACCGCGATCAGCACCAGGACCGGCGCCCCCATCGCGTCGCGCGCCAGACCCTCGACGAGCCCGAACTGGCCCGCGCTGCAATCGACGCCCTCGAGCAGCAGTTCGAGGCCGCGCTCGACGCTGCCGAGCCGCCCCGCCACCTTCGTCCACACGCCGGCACGTAGCTGCGGCAACACTGGCCCTCGGATCATCTCGTTCCTCCCAACCGCCGTTTCGCCGGCGCGCTCGGCGCCTGGCTGCGTTCACACGGCGTCGGCGACCGCGCCGACGAGGCTCCCCCCGATTGCCGCGACTCACTGTCCGGGCAATGCAATCGCTGGAGTACGCGAGGGATCGCGTCTCCCAACCGCCTAGGTCGGTGCAATAGCAGGGCGCCTCACTAACCGCGAGCGGATTAGACGTGCACGGCGGCCCGAAAGCAACCCCACCACGGCAACCAGGGCGACCAACGGCACCCGGCCAGGGTCGTCCCGCACGGGCCGCGCACGCCGTGATCGAAACCGACGTGTGCATCCTCAGCGGCGGCCCCGGCGGCCTGTCGGCCGCCACCGCCCTCGGCCGGCGCGGTCGCCGCGCACAGCATCGACGGCAACGCGTTGGCCTACGCGGAAGGCGAGGAATACGACTTCTTCGTGCCGCGCAAGCCGGGCGGAAGCGCCGCCGGCGCCGCCGCGATCTGCTGCAGCGGCGACCGGCGCTGCTCGATGCGGGCCAGCGCGACCGCGATCGCGTCGGTCGCGTCCGGCGGCACGCCCGCGAACGCCGCGCGCCCGTCCGGCAGCAGCTGGCCCACCATCGCCGCGACGCTCTGCTTGCTGGCGGCGCCGTTGCCGGTCACGCTGCGCTTGACCCGCGCCGGCGCGAACTGGTGCACCTGCAGGCCGGCGCGCGCCGACTCGGCCAGCACGACGCCGCGCGCCTCGCCGATGCGCAGCGCCGCCTGCACGCTCTTGCCGCTGAAGGCCTCCTCGAGCGCGATCTCGGTCGGCCGCAGCCGTTCGAGCAGGCTGCGGAACTGCTGCGCGAGGCTGAGCAGGCGCTGCGGCACCGCCACGTCGCGGCCGCCGAGGCGCAGCACGCCGAGTTCGAGCACGCGCACGTCGCTGGCCGAGCCGCCGCCGAGCCGCACGACGTTGCCGACCCGCAGCGCCAACGGCACCGACCCGGCCGCACGGCGCGGTGCACCGAACTCCGCTTCGAGGCAGCCGAAGCCGGCCACCAACGTGCCTGGGTCGATGCCCAGAATCCGCACCACCGCCATGCGCGCGAGTGTAAGGTCACGGCGCGTGAAGGTCGCCATGTTGCTGCTCGCCGCCGGCCGCGGCGCCCGCTTCGGCGGTGCGGTGCCGAAGGCGTTCCTGCGCCTGCGCGGACGGCCGCTGTTGCTGCACGCCGCCGAGCGGCTCTGCGCCGCCGTCGACGGGGCCGCCATCGCCGTGGCCACCGGCAACGAGCTGATCGTCGTCGTGCACCGCGACGACCGCGAACCGTACCTGGAGCCCTGCCGACCCGAACTGGAGGCGATCACCGGCACGCGCTGCCGCCTGCACGTCGTCGACGGCGGCGCATCGCGGCAGGAGTCGATGCAGCTCGGGCTCGCCGCCGCCGCGGCCGACGTCGACCTGGTGCTGGTGCACGATGCGGCCCGCGCGCTGGTGCCGGTGGCCAACACCAGCGCCTGTATCGCCGCTGCCGCCCGCACCGGCGCCGCGCTGCTGGCGATCCCCGCCACCGACACGCTGAAGCGGGTGCGCGAGCTGCGGGTCGAGGCGACCCTGGAACGCGATTCGGTCTGGCAGGCGCAGACGCCACAGGTCGTGCGCCGCGAGTTGCTGCAACGTGCGCTGGTCGCGGCGCGAGAGGCGGGCTTCGCGGGCACCGACGACGTGTCGCTGGTGGAACGCCTCGGTCACCCGGTCGAGGTGGTGCTCGGCACGCCCGGCAACCTGAAGATCACGCATCCGGGCGACCTGCCGCTCGCCGAGGCCCTGTTCGACTCACCGGCACGATGAACGACCTTCCTCGCATTGGTCTCGGCATCGACGTGCACCGCCTCGAACCGGGGCGGCCGTGCGTGCTCGGCGGCATCCGTTTCGAATCGGCGACGGGCCCGATCGGTCACAGCGACGGCGATGCCGTGCTGCACGCCGCCTGCGACGCGGTGCTCGGCGCCGCCGGACTCGACGACCTCGGCACGCTGTTCTCGGACAAGGACCCCAAGCACCGCGACCGCGCCTCCGCCGACTTCTGCACCGCGGCGATGCGCCTGGTGCGCGAACGCGGGCTGCGGGTGCTGTCGCTCGACGCCGTCGTGGAGACCGAGGCGCCGCGGCTGGCGCCGCATCGCCTGGCGATGCGCGAACGCATCGCGGCGTTGTTCGAGCTGCCGGTCGATCGGGTCAACGTCAAGGGCAAGACCGGCGAGAAGGTCGACGCGATCGGTCGCGGCGAGGCGCTGCGGGCCACGGTCGTCGCGCTGCTCGGCCCGCGCTGATCAGACCGACTGCTTGTCGTACATGCCGCGGTAGGCGCCGTTGCGCTCGAGCAGCTCCGCGTGCGTGCCCTGTTCGACGACGCGGCCCTTCTTCAGCACGACGATGACGTCGGCGGCGACGATCGTCGACAGCCGATGCGCGATCACGAACGACGTGCGACCGCGACGCAGGTTCTCGAGGGCGCGCTGCACCAGCTCCTCGTTCTCGGAATCGAGTGCCGACGTCGCCTCGTCGAGGAACAGGATCGCCGGGTCGCGCACGATCGCCCGCGCGATCGTCAGCCGCTGCATCTGCCCGCCGGAGAGGTTGCTGCCGCGTTCGCCGACCAGGGTGTCGTAGCCGTTCGGTTGCGACACGATGAAGTCGTGGATGTTGGCGGCGCGCGCCGCCGCCTCGATCTCCGCTTGCGTCGCATCGGGCTTGCCGTAGGCGATGTTCTGCCGGATCGTCGTGTTGAACAGGAACGCCTGCTGGCTGACGACCGCCGTGTGGGCCCGGAAGTCGGCGAGCCGGATCTGCCGCAGGTCGATGCCGTCCACCAGGATCGTGCCGCGCTGCGGATCGTGGAACCGCATCAGCAGGTCGAGGGTCGTCGACTTGCCACCGCCCGAGGGACCGACGAAGGCGACGGTCTGCCCGGCGCGAACGTCGAGGTCGAGACCGCGCAGCACCGGCTCCTCGTCGTAGGCGAACCACACGTCCCGCATCGACACGTCGCCACGCAGCGTCGACAGCGGCGAGCCACCGAGGTTGGTGCGGTCGGTCTCGGCGGCGAGGATCTCCTCGATGCCTGACAGCGCGCCCGCCGACTCCATCAGCACGTGGTACGAGCGGGTCAGGCGTTTGACGTGCTGATAGGTGGTCACCAGCGGCGCGATGACCAGCGCGACGTCGTCGAAGGCGATGCCCTTCTCGACCAGCACCACGTAGCCGAGCAGGATCAGCAGCACGGCGAACCCGATCTGGTAGCTGACGAACGTCTGCGCCATCGAGCGCCCCTTCGCGCGCAGCATCTTGTGCGTGCGGTCCATGAAGGTGCGCGTGTTCGCCTCGAACTCCTCCATGCGCTGGCGCTCGAGCTGGAACGCCTTGACCGTGCGGATGCCGGTGAGGATCTGGTTCAGCGACTCGGTCGTCTCACCCATCGCCCGCAGGCTCTTGGAGCTGCGCCGGCTGACGGACTTGCCCTGGCGATACAGCGGGATCGCCATCAGCGGCACCATCGCCAGCAGCACCCAGATCGCCTGCGGCACGAACCAGGCCAGGATCGCCAGGTTGCCGAGGATCATCAGCGGGTCGACGACGACGTTGTCGGCCGCCAGCTCGAACGACCGCTGCATGACCTGCGTGTCGTTGGTGACCTTGCTGATCATCTCGCCCATGCGCTGGCGGCCGAAGAAGCGCAGCGGCAGGTTCAAGAAGTGCTGCGCCAGTTCGCAGCGCAGGTCCGCGACGATGCGGATCGCGAACAGGCGCGAGATCGTCTGCACGAAGTAGATCGTCACCGCACCCAGCAGGCCGCAGATCACGGCGACGACGCCACAGGCGACGACGACGTTCATGCCCGGGTGGTCGAAGCGGATGCCGAACCAGCCCAGCAGGTCGTTGGCGAAGGCGCGGAACCAGGCGTTGAAGTCGGTTGCCCACCGGTCGGCCACGCCCGGCGCCGCGACCGCCTTGCCATGGTCGGCGGCGCCCATCTCGGCCATCAGCGGCTTGACGAGCACCAGCGGCAGCTTGGTGAAGACGGCCTCCAGGAAGCCGAAGGCGATCATCGCGATGACCGTGCCCTTGTAGTGCACGATCGCCGCCCACAGCCGACGCAGGAGCGGTCTCGAACCTGCGCTGGTGTCCGAAGTCTGGGTCACGGGCGGGATGCTACTCACCGGCGTCCCGCGGCGGCGGCGCATTTGCCCGCAGATGCGGCGGCGCGCCCGCGCGCGGCAGCAGCCGTCTCACCGGCGCCGCCGCGTCGGCGCCGGGCGATGGCCGGCGCTCAGTCGAGCTTGACGCGCGACAGGACGTCGTTCGCCCAGACGAAGAAGCGGCGCGTGACGTAGTCCTCGCGCACCAGCTGTCGTTGGCGCTCTTCCTTGACGTCGATGCGCTTGCGCGGCGGCGTGCGGTTGTTGACGCGCGCCAGCAGCCAGCCGTCGGAGCCGGGCAGCGGGCCGACGGTCTTGCCGAGCGGCGCCTCGAAGAACAGGTAGTCGGCCAGCGAATAGCCGTCGAGCAACTGCGTGAACTCGCTCTCGCGCAGCTGCTGCTTGACCTGGTTCAGCGGCAGCAGGCCGAGGTGACCGCGCTTCTCGTCGTTGGCGTAGAACTCGGTGTGCTTGGCGAGCGCGTCGTCGAAGGTGATCTCGCCCTGCTCCATCTTGGCGAACATCGCCTCACAGCGCTCCTTCGCCCCCGCCATGCCGTCCGGCTCCCAGGCGCCCGTCTTGACGTTGCGCGCCATGAACGGAATGATGTCGATCGCGGTCTGGCCATCGGCGAAGAAGGCGCCGAACTTGTCGGCGTGCGCCTGCAGGTTCTCGTCGGTGATCTCGTCCTTGATCATCTCGCCGTAGGACGCCACCAGCCGCCAACGGGCGCGGAAGGCCTCCAGACAGGGGTAGCCCTTGAAGCGCGTGGCGATGATCTCGACCGTGAACGGCGTCGAGTCGAACGGCGCGCGATACTCGTCGTAGCGGCGCAGGAACTCCTCGTCGCTGAGGTAGGCGCCGGACTTGACCAGCTCCTGCCGCAGCGCCTCGCGGGCCACGACCTCCTGGATGGCGCGCTCGAGGTCCTGCGCGTAGAGGCCCTTCTTGACGAAGTCGAACGCCTCTTCGGTGCCCCACGTCAGGTCGTTGACCTGCAGCACGGTCTCGGGCGGCAACCCGTGCGACGCGTACTTGATGTCGCTCCAGCTGCGCAGGCCCTTCTGCACGAAGTTGCGCATCATCGACACCCAGAACTCGGGCAGCTTCTTCGGCTGGCCCTTGTCGTCGGCCCCGTCGGTCGCCTTCTCGAGCTGCTCGAGGAAGCGCGGCCCCTGGTCGCTCGACGTCTGTCCCTTGATCGCCTCCTTGGTGATCTCGGGCCAGTCCTTCGGCGCGCCGGGGAAGAACACCTTGTCGAACAGGATCGCTTCCTTGCGCTGCTCGAGGAACGTCTCCTGGTTGAGCCCGTACTGCGACCGCACGACCTCCCAGAAGTCGACGCCGGGGTTCTTCGACTCGAAGTCGGCCTTCATCGGCGCCAGCTGCGTCATCACCTCTTCGTCGGTGACCAGGAAGTCCTCCGCCTTCTTCCCGCCCGACTCGATCTGCTTCTTCAGCTCCTCGAGGATGAAGAAGTTCGACACCTTCGATTCGACCAGCTTGCCGCCGGTCAGGTAGACCGCCTCGCGCATGACCTCGCGCGGATCCAGCTGGCGGCCGTTGACCTTGATCGTGCTGAGCAGCTTCGCGCGCTCGTCGACCAGGGTCTGACTGTAGTCGTCGACCTCGCGGCGCAGCGCCTTGATCTTCTCGGAGAGGTCCTGGGCCAGCAGATGGGGGCCGGCGAGGGTCGCCAGCGCGACGGCCAGCAGGGTTGGGCGATGCATCGGAATCGGGTGGTCGGAGGTGGAAAAGGGCGCGGCAGCTTACCGTGCGAGCGGGGCGAAACGAACCGGGTCCGGGATTCCTCCCGCAATGCCGCGCGGCCGCATCGGGCCCGGTCCGGATCCGGGGTCGCGGCACCCGCCGGGCACCGACACCGGCAGCGGTCGCCGGCGATTGCGTCGTTGCGGCACCACACCGGCGCCGCGTTCGGGCTAGCATGCGCCGCCTGGCCGCATGAGCTACGACCCGCGTACCATCGCCTTCACCGCCGAGATCCTCTATCCGCCGCAACAGCTGCGGGCGGATCTGGCGCAGAGCGTGCACAACTCGCTGTACCGGCAGCCGGCCGTCGGCTACCAGAACTTCCAGGTCGCGCCGGACGGCATCCACCTGACCAACCTGCCGCAGGGACCCGGCCAGGTCTCGTCGGCGACGTTCACCTGGGACCGGCTGATACTGCGCGACGAACTGCGCGGCACCTCGGTCGAGGATTTCGCCGGGCGGACGGTCAACGTCGTCACGCAGTCGTTCCAGACCCTCGGCATCACCGCGTCGCTGGCGCAGCAGTTCGTCGTGCGCTCGCTGATCCAGCCGCGGCACTTCCGCGACGGCCGCGAGTTCCTGAGCCGGCGGCTGGTGGCACCCGGCAACGACGCCTGGCAGACGCTCGGCCGGCAGCTGCAGTCCCTGGGCGTGCGGCTGGTGCTGCCGCCGCCGGCCGGCGCCAAAGGCACGTTCCACGTGCGCGTCGAGTCCTGGCCGCAGGACGCGCGCTCGGTGTGGATCGAGAACACCGGCAGTTTCGCCGGTCCGATCGCCGTCGGTGACGCACCGCAGCTGGCGGAGCTACTCTACGAGACCTACCGCTACCTCACCGGCCCGGTGGGCGCCTTCCTGGCCGCCCTCGACACCCCGTGAACCCCCGCACCCAGTGACTCCGTCCCGACGCGCCATCCACTGCGCCATGCTCGCCGCGCTGCTCGCCTGCGGCGGCTGCGGCGAAGAGGCGCCCGCGGCGACCGACTGGCTGCTGGTGGTCGACGGCCTCGAGATCTCGCTCGCCGAGGTCGAACCCTACGTCGCGTTCCTCGACGGCTTCCTGCCCGAGGGCGGCCGCAAGGCGAAGATCCTGCGCATCCTCGACGAACACGTGCTGCCGCTGCGCCTGGCCCAACGCGCGTTCCCCGAGCAGCGGCAGCAGCAGCTGACGCGGGCCCGCGGCCTGTGCGAGGTCGCCACCAACGCGGTCGAACTGGACGACCAGTCGCGGCTGCTGCAGGAACGCACGCGCCGCAACGTGTCGCGGCTGCAGCCGCGCCTGCCGGTGGCGATGTTCCTGTTCGAGCCGCTGCGCACCGGCTCCGTCAGCCCGCCGCTCGAGGTGCCGTCGGGCTACGTCGTCGCCGCCGCGTTCGACCTGTTCGAGTCGGCGCTGATGATCGACGACTACGTCGACGCGCTGCAGGTCGGCTTCATGACCCACGACGCCGAGAACTGGGGCGTCTGGCTCGCCAAGGAGAAGCAGCGCGTCGCCACGCTGGTGACCTACGTGCACCCGGACTACCGCGAGGCCATGCCGCCATGGCTGCAACTGCCGAAACTGCCGTGACCGAACCCAAGCACCTGTTCGCCGCGCTGTCGTGCGCGCTGTTCCTGACTTCGATGCCGGCCGCCCAGGCCGACCCGCCGGCGCCCGCGCCGACCGACACCGAGCCCGGGCCGGACGGACCGCCCAAGAAGCTCGACGAGTGGCCGACGCTGAAGGACACCGAGACCGCGCGCGTGCTGCCGCTGGTCGGCCAGTTCAAGAAGGCCGATCCGGAGCTGCAGGCCGCGGCGGCGCGCGACCTGCAGGCCATCGGCGCCGGCGCGGCCCCGCTGCTGTTCCAGCAGGTCGCCGACCGCGCCGAGAACGTCAACGCGCAGCTGTTCGCGCTGTTCGACTCGATGCTCGACCGGCGGCACGCGGCGCTGATGGCGCGCGAGTGCAAGAAGCCGCGCGTCGAGCTGCGCCGCTACCTGATCAGGCGTCTGTGCGCGTTCGCCGATCGCGATCTGCTGCCGGTGCTGCAGGCGACGGCCAAGGACAAGGACGAGCTGACCGCGTTCTACGCGCAGCTCGGCGCGCTCGCGCTGCGGCAGCGCGACGCGGTGGCGCCGGTGCTCGCCTTCACCAAGCTGCACTGGAAGGACGTCGGCGACCTCGTCGCCACCGTGCTGCCGGCCGCGCGCAGCACCGACACCGGCAGCTGGCTGTTCGACACGATCGCCGCGGCGCCACCGGCCGACCAGATGGCGGGCCTGCGCCTGCTGCGCTACCTGGCGACCAAGGAGCAGGCATCGCTGCTGCGCCGCTACCTCGAGGCCACCGACCACACGGTGAAGAAGGAGGCGATCAACACCGCGCGGGTGCTGCACGGCGAAGCACCGATGGAGAACCTGTCGGTGTTCCAGGCCGTCGAGATGTCGAAGGAGTGGCTGAAGCAGCTGTGACACACGTGACGAACCCGAGGCACGAAGCCGTCGTTGCACCGCGCATGCGCGCCCTCGTGATCCTGCTCGCCGGCCTGTGCGCCGCCGCGCTGCCGGCACAGGGCGACAAGCTGCCCAAGTGGCGCATCGACCCGTACACCAAGAACGACCCCGCGGCGATGCAGAAGGCCGGCTACGTGTCGTTCGGGCCGTTCCCGTTCGGCAACAAGGCCGACAACCCGGTCAGCAGCGCCGACATCGACGCGGCGATCGAGTACGTGCAGATCCTGTGGATCGAGACCGCGCACTTCCGCATCGGCACCAACCTGCCGGCGTGGCCGATCCCGGTCGACCTCGAGACGCGCACCAAGATCCGCGGCGAACTGACCGAGCTGGCCGAGAAGCTGCCCGGCATCAACCCGAAGACCCGCACGCTCGATCCGTGGCTGCGCGCGCACCTGACCGCGTACCGGATGGAGAAGCTGTACGCGGAGACGCAGGAGCTGTTCGGGGTCACCGACGCCGACTTCCCGCCGGACCCCGACAACGTCGTGCTGACGCCGGGCGCGCGCTACATGGGCTACGGGCCGTATCTCGGCATGAAGAACAAGTTCCTCGTGCTGGTGTTCGAGAAGCTGGGGCCGTTCCAGCAGTACATGAAGGGCTTCCTCGGCCGCGACAGCAAGCACCCGCAGCGCTGGCACTTCAAGGAGACCGGCACGCTGCTGATCACGCTGGCGACCGAGTCCGGCGAGTTCCCGCGCAAGCACGACACCGCGCTGCACTGCTCGCTGGCGTTCAACGTCAGCCAGAACCTGCTCGATGGCTTCCGCTTCTACGGCTACGACCTGCCGGTCTGGATCCGCGAGGGCTGGGGCCACTGGGTCGCCCGCCGCGTCGACATCAAGTACAACGACTTCGACCAGAACGAGGGCTCGATCGCCGACATGAAGACGACGGCGAAGTGGGCGCAGTACTGCCGCGCGATGGTCGCCACCCCCGACAAGTTCGCGAGCTTCGCCGAGAGCTACAAGTGGCGCGACTTCGGCGACATCAAGTTCAACGACCACGTCGCCGTCTGGTCGCGCGTCGACTGGATGATGTCGCAGGGCCCCGAGAAGTGGCGCAAGTTCCTGTTCGCGGTCAAGGGCCGCGTCGACCCGAAGACCTGGGCGCCGGACCAGACGGATCTGGTCGGCGCGATGCGCGACGCGATCCAGGATGCCTACGGCGTGTCGGTGCTGCAGTTCGACGAGAAGTGGATCGAGTGGGTCAAGGCGACCTATCCGCTGCAGTGAGTTGAGGGCGGCGGCAGACGCGCCGGCCGCCTGCCCCCCATCGCGCACTTCCTCCACGGAGCCAACCGTGGACGAACTGCACGCCATCCAGCACCCGCACGACGCCCTGTTCCGCGGCGTGTTCGGCGACCCCGAGCGCGCCGGCGAACTGCTGCGCAGCACGCTGCCCGACGCCGTCACCGCGGCGATCGACTGGGCGACGCTGCGCGCGGTCGAGGGCTCGTTCGTCGACGAGGCGCTGCGTGGTCAGCAGGCGGACCTGCTGATCAGGGCCACCGCGCAGGGCCGGGCGACGCTGCTCTACGTGCTGCTCGAGCACAAGGCGGACGACGACCGCTTCACCGCGCTGCAGCTGCTGCGCGACGTCGTGCGCATCTGGCAGCGCTGCCGCCGCGACGAGCCCGAGCGGCCGCGCCTGCCGCCGGTCCTGCCACTGGTGCTGCACCACGGCCCGCGGCCGTGGCGTAGCCCACGCGATCTGCGCGCGCTGCTCGATCTCGATGGCGTGCCGAGCGAGTTCACGGCGCAGCAGCCGTCGTTCTGGTTCCCGGTCGACGACCTGACCGCACAGGGCGAACACGCGCTGCACCAGCGGCGGCTGTCGGTGTGCACGCTGCTGCCGTTGCTGCACCTGCAGTGGCTGCGCCGCCGCGCCGACACCGCCAACCTGCTGCGCAGCTGGCAGACGCTCTACCGGGCGCTGCTCGCCGTGCCCGGCGGACGCGAGATCGCCTATCGGTTAGTCTCCTACACCGCTGCGGTCAGCAACGAGCCGACAGAGCGCCTGCGCCTCGCCTTCGCCGACCTCGAACCCGCGATGGAAGCCAAGTACATGACCGCCGCCGAACAACTGATGCAGCAGGGCGCCATCGCCGCCACCACCAAACTCCTCCTGACCCAGCTCGAACAGCGCTTCGGGCTGCTGCCCGAGGCCATGATCGAGCGCCTGAGGAAGAGCACGCCTGCCGAGCTCGACCGCATCGCGCGCACCGTGCTCACCGCACCGACGCTCGCCGCGGTGTTCGCCGACTGACGGCGCGCGTGCGACCCGCGCTCAGCTCGGATCCCACAGCGTGAACCGATACACCGGCAGCAGCGCCAGCAGCGACGTCTTCACCCACCCCTCCGCCGCCGCCCCCATCGCCAGCGCGTCCTCCTTCGGCAGCTGCCGCTGCACGTGCAGCCAGTGCTCGCCGGGCGTGTAGTGCTGGAACATCTCCTTCAGCTCGCCGGGCTTCACGGCGCTGCACCAGTGGTCCTTCTTCCAGTCGTGCAGCTTCAGGTTGAAGCCGCCCGGTAGCGCCTTCAGCAGCGTGCAGAACTGGTCCATCTGCGCCGGGTCGCCCAGCACCTTCTTCTTCAGGTTCTCGCCGTCCCACCACGCCTGCGGGTGGATGCGCAGCGCGGCCTCGACCAGCTGGTCGTCCATGCACACCTCCAGCACGGTCTGGATGTAGTGCGTCTCGGCGTCCTTGCCGAGCGCGTCGCCGAAGAACGACGCCAGCTGCTTGCGTTCCTTGGCGCCACGGCAGGCGTACGCGCGTTGCTCGCGCACGCGGTAGCTGTTGAACGTGTAGGGATGGTGCAGGCCGGCCTGCGCCGACAGGTCGGTGCCGAGCGGCTTGGCCTCCTTGACCACCGCATCGACCATGGCCTTGAGCTTGCGGCGCACGCTGAGCCGCAGCGCGTTGTACTCGGGGTCGTCCTGACGGTGCTTTTCGTAGGCCTTGAAGTCGCGTTCGAGGAACTCGCCGGTCATCGGCGAGAGCCTACGAAACGTGCAGCCGCGCGCCATCGTCCACGCTAGCCTTCCGCGCATGCGCACCGCTGCCACCGCCGGCCTCCTGTGCCTGTGCTCCTCCTGCACGTCGCTGACGATGGCGGAGCCGCAGATCCTGGTGTCACCGTACCTCGCCGTCTACCAGCTGCGCGGCGAGCTCGGCATGCAGTCGCAGCCGGTGCCGAACGGGCCGCTGCAGGAGAACGCGCCGCAGTCGGCGCGCACGCTCGGCCAGGAGCACCACCACGAGGACCTCGGCATCCGCGTCGACGTCGGCGACGGCTTCGGCGGGCTGCGCATCGACTACTACCTGCTCGACATGGGCACCTCGCAGCCGGGCGCGCTGACCGCCGACTTCGGCCGTCTGTTCGCCACCGACGTCGTCACCCTGAACGCGAGGATGGACGACCTGCGCATCGGCTACCTCGAGCCGGTGTTCGACTTCGAGTCCGAGTATCGCGAGCGGCCGCTGAAGTTCCGCTTCGCGGCCGGCGGCGTGCTCGCGCATCGTTCGATGAGCCTGCGCGTGCGCACCGACGACCGGCAACGCTCACAGAACGCCGACGTCGACGGCGACGTCGTCTTCCCGGCCGTGCGCGCGCAGGTCAGCTGGCGCGAGTTCGCGCTCGACCTCGACTACGCGGTGTCGCCCGAACTGTCGCTCGGTGGCGACTTCGACGGCCTGCAGCAGGACTTCGAGGCGCGGCTCAGCTACACGCTGCCGCTGCGCGACGTGACGTTCTTCGGCGGCTATCGCTACTGCGAGTTCCCGGCGCAGGGCACCACCGACGGCTTCCGCTACGACGCCGACCTCGGCATCGACGGCTTCCAGTTCGGTCTGGTGCTGACGTTCTGACTAGGGACGAGCGGTCGCGAGCGCGGCCACGAACTGGTCGATCGTCAACTGCGCCTCGGCCGGGTCGCACAGGAAGTCGTTCCAGACCACGCTGAACACCAGCGGCGTCCGCCCGGGCCGTTCGAGGTAGCCGGACAACGCGGCGACGCGCGTCAGCGTGCCGGTCTTGGCGTGCACGTGCCCGCGCACCGCGGCGCCCACCAGCCGGTCGCGCAGCGTGCCGGTACGACCGCCGACCGGCAACGCCGGCCAGACCGCCTCGCGGTACGGGGCGCGCAGCATCGCCTGCAGCACCGCGACGAGCTGGCGCGGCCGCGCCAGCGCGAGCCGTGACAGGCCGGAGCCGTCGACCTGCACCAGACCGATCGTGTCGACGCCCAGCGCGCACAGCTCCCGCTCGGCGTGCGCGGCCGCGCTCGCACTGCCCCCGTCGCCCGTGGCGACCTTCGCCGCGACCCGCCACAACTGCTCGGCGTACAGGTTGTCGCTGTCGCGCAGCATCGGCTGCAGCAACGTGGCGATCGGCGCGGAGTGCACGGTCCCGAGGCCGTGCTCGAGGCCGTCGGTGGCGACGTCGCCGCCCACCACCTCGACGCCGCCGAGCGCGAGCGCCGCCGCGAGCGCGCCGGCGGCCGCCGCGCCGGGGTCCGCGACCGCCACGCGCCGCGACGCACCGTCGGCGTCGACCACCGTCGTGACGTTGCCCTCCCAGCACAGCGCGCCGAACGGCGCCGCATAGTCCTGATCGAGGTCGTCCCACTCCCAGCCGCGGCCGCGGTGTTCGCCGCCGAGCCAGCGGTCGTCGCCGCGCACGCGCCCGGCGATGCGCCGCACGCCGAGCGACCGCACCGCCTGCACCAGCAGCTGCAGGCCGTCGGCAGCGAAGCTCGGGTCGCCGCCGCCGCGCAGGATCAGGTCGCCGCGCAGTTCGCCAGCGTGCACGTCGCCGGTGTGCAGCAGTCGGGTGGTCAGGGTGGCACCCGGTCCCAGCGTGTGCAGCGCCACGGCGGCGGTCAGCAGCTTGACGTTCGACGCCGGCACGAAGCCCTCGTCGGCGGCGATCGCCAGCAGCTCGGCCCCGTTGTCGGCGTCGACGACCAGCGCGCCGATGCGGCCGCCGAACGCGTCGACGGTGGCGCGCAGCCGGGCGGCGCAGCCTTCGAACGTCGGCGGACCGTCGGCGGAACCCCGGAGCATGCCGCAGGCGGCGGCCGTCGACCCCGCGAGCATGGCCGTCGCGATCGCGGCACTGCGCCACCGCGTCAAAGGCCGAGTTCCTTCAGCCGGCGGTAGAACGTGCTGCGCGACATGCCGAGGCGCTGCGCCGCGGCGAGCTTGTCGCCGGCGACGTCCTGCAGCGCGCGCAGGATCGCGCGGCGCTCGGCGGCGTCGCGCTGGCTGCGCAGGTCCGTCGTCGAGCCTCCGGCGGCGGCCGGGTCCGCGGACTCTGCGCCGAGCCCCGGCACCAGCTCCGGCTGACCACGCACGACGTGCAGGGGCAGATCGGATTCCTGCAGCACCTCGCCGATGCCGAGCGCGAACGCGCGTTCGACCACGTTCTCGAGCTCGCGCACGTTGCCGGGCCATGGATACCCGAGCAGCCGTTCCATCGCGCCGCGCGACACGGCGCGCACCGGTTCCGCCATGCGGTCGTGCCGGCGATTGCCCAGTTCGACGAAGTGCTCGACCAGCCGCGGCAGGTCCTCGAGCCGTTCGCGCAGCGGCGGCACGTGCAGCGTGACGACCTCGAGCCGGTAGTAGAGGTCCTCGCGGAACAGGCCATCGCGCACCATCTGCAGCAGATCGCGGTTGGTGGCCGCGAGGATGCGCACGTCGACGATGCGCGCCTGGCTGGAGCCCACGGGCCGGATCTCGCCGCGCTGCAGCACGCGCAGCAGCTTGACCTGCACGCTCGGCGACGTCTCGGCGATCTCGTCGAGGAAGATCGTGCCGCCGTCGGCGGCGCGGAACAGGCCGTCGCGGCTCTGCTGCGCGCCGGTGAACGCGCCGCGTTCGTGACCGAACAACTCGCTCTCGACCAGCTCCGGCGCGATCGCGCCGCAGTGCAGCGGGATGAACGGCGCGCCGCGATGCGATCCGTCGAAGTGCAGCGCGCGGGCGACCAGTTCCTTGCCGGTGCCGGTCTCGCCGTGGATCAGCACCGTCGACCGGGTCTGCCGCAGCCGCCCCACCTTGTCGGTGAGTTCGAGCACCGCGGGCGCGCGACCGACGAAGTCGGTGATCGAGTAGCTGCCCTCCGCGCCGGCCCGGGACACGACCGCGGGCACGAACGGCTCGCGGTCGTCGATGCGATGCTCGATGTCGCGCACCGCGGTGAGGTCGTGCAGCAGCACGATCCAGCCGCCGTCGCGGTCGCGTCGCACGCGCACCTGCACGACCGTGGCGGCGCCGTCGGCGCCGGGCAACGTCAGGTCGACGTCCCGCGCGCCCTCCTGCACCAGCCGTGCCAGGCGCGCCGCGGCGTGCCCGCACGCCTGCAACGGCCGGCCGACCGGCAGTTCGCCGAGCAGCGCCTCGGCATCGGCGCCGGCGGCCGCGATCGCACGATCCGCGTCGAGCAACAGCACCACGGGTTCGTGCGACCGGGCCTGGGCCCGGCGCAGCGCCTGCAGATCGGCCAGCAGCTCCGAACTACTGCCGAGCGCCTCCTCCCGGGCCTCGAGCTGTCGCCGCAGCGCCGCGTTCTCGCGGTCGAGCCGCGACCGCGCCTGCTCGAGGCGGAGCATCACGCGGATGCGCGCCAGCAGTTCGTCACGGTTGACCGGCTTCTGCAGGTAGTCGACGGCGCCGAGCTGGTAGGCGACCAGCTTCTCCGACTCGTCGGCGAAGTGGCCGGTCAGGAAGATCACCGGCACGAACGCCGTGCGCGGATCGTCCTTGAGCCGCCGCAGGACCTCGAGGCCGTCGATCTCCGGCATCATGACGTCGAGCAGGATCACGTCGAACGACTGCTCGCGGCACAGCTCGAGCGCCCGATGTCCGCCCGGCGCGAGCACGATGTCGAACTCGGTGCCGCGCAGGAACAGCTCGATCAGTGCGAGATTCTCCTGGGAGTCGTCGACGACGAGAATGCGCGCCATCACCACCGACAATACGATGTGCCGATGCAACAGCAACCGCGGCTGCCGCTCTGGTTCCTGGTGGCGAACTGGGCGTTGGTCGTGGCGGCCTTCTTCCTGGGCGTCTTCCTCGGTGGCAAGGGCAAGTCGCAGCTGCCCGAGCCGCAGGCGACGGCACTGCAGCTGATCCACGCCGAGATCCTGAAGTCGCACGTCGACCCGCAGGACCCGCACGAGCTGATGGACCGCGCCATCCTCGCGATGGTGCACAGCCTCGACCCGTACAGCCTCTACGTCGCGCCGGGCAAGGTGGCCGCCTACGAGGAGAACAGCTCCGGGCGCTACGAAGGAGTCGGCCTGCTGATGACGCAACAGGGCGGCGACATCGTCGTGCAGTATCCGTTCCCCGGCGGACCGGCCGACCGCGCCGGAGTGCTGCCCGGCGACCGCATCGTCGCCGTCGACGGCACGCCGCTGGCGGCCGAACCCCCGGAACGGCGCAACGACGCCGCCTCGCGGTTGGTGCGCGGCGAGGCCGGCACCGAGGTGCGCCTGCAGCTCGCGCGCGGCGACGGCACCGTCGAGCTGTCGATGCGGCGCAGCGACGTGCAGAAGAGCGCGGTCAAGTGGGCGCACTTCCCCGACCCCGACGCCGGACTCGGCTACCTCTACCTCAGCGACTTCCACCCCGGCATCCGCGACCAGATCGAAGCGGCGCTCGCGCGGCTGCAGCAGCAGCACCCGCTGCAGGGGCTGGTGCTCGACCTGCGCTTCGACGGCGGCGGCAGCCTCGACGAATGCGTCGCGCTGGCGCGCACGTTCGTGGCCAGCGGCACGATCGTGTCGCAGCGCCGCCGCGGCAGCGAGGTCGTCGAGACCTATGCGGCGAAACCCGAACTCTGCGACTACCCGGACCTGCCGCTGGTGGTGCTGGTCGACCAGGACTCGGCCAGCGCCAGCGAGGTCCTGGCCGGCGCGCTGCAGGACCACGGCCGCGCCGCGATCGTCGGCGCGCGCACCTGGGGCAAGGGCTACGTCAACACGGTCTACACGTGGAAGGGTCTCGACTTCCGGCTGAAGCTGACGACGGCGCGCTACTTCACGCCGAACGGACGCAACCTCGACGGGCACGTCGGCACCGAGACGAACCACGGCGACCGCCTCGACGCGCCGCGGCTGCGCGAACTGCTGCATCAGGTGCAGGACGGCACGCGCAGCCCGGACGACGCGCTGCGGGCGCTGCTGCGCGCGCCGAGCGCGCCGGCGCAGGCCGGTGGCATCACTCCGGACGTGCTGGTCGAGGTCGACGACGACCAGCGACGCGCCGTGCTCCAGGTGCTCGACAGCCACGAACCGCCGGCGAAGCACCTCGCCGCGTTCACCGCCGTCGCCGCGCAATACGGCTTCGAGGTGCCCAGGCCGCCGGACGCCGAACACGATGCGCAGCTGGCGACGGCCCTGACGACCCTGCGCGAACGCATCGCCGCCGCCGCGGCGACATCGGCGACCGAACCGCGGTAGCGGCGGCACGCGACGGGCACGCCGGGTAGCATGCCCGCCGCGTGCACGACCTGATCCTGGGCATCGAGACCTCCTGCGACGAGACCGCCGCCGCCGTCGTGCGCGACGGCCACGAGGTCCTGAGCAACGTCGTGCACTCGCAGATCTCGCTGCACGCCCGCTGGCGCGGCGTCGTGCCCGAGGTCGCCAGCCGTTCGCACACCGAACGCATCCTGCCGATCGTCGACCAGGCGCTGCAGCAGGCCGGCGTCTCGCCGCAGGACCTCAGCGCCGTCGCGGTGACGCATCGGCCCGGCATGGTCGGCTGTCTGCTGGTCGGACTCGCGGCGGCGAAGGCGCTGTGCTGGCGCTTCGATCTGCCGCTGCTCGGCGTCGACCACGTGCAGGCCCACGTGCACACCGGCTTCCTCGCCGATCCCGACCTGCCGCTGCCGGCGCTGGCGCTGGTCGCGTCGGGCGGCCACACGGCACTCTACCTGGTGCACGCGCCCGGGCGCACCGAGCGGCTCGGCACCACGCGCGACGACGCGGCCGGCGAGGCGCTCGACAAGGGCGCGTCGTTGCTGGGTCTGCCGTATCCGGGCGGGCCGTCGATCCAGCAGGCGGCGATCGGCGGCGACGCGCGCGTCGTCGACCTGCCGCGCACGCTGCTCGGCCCCGACTCGCTCGACTTCTCGTTCTCCGGCCTGAAGACCGCGCTGCTCTACACGCTGCGGCCGCAGGGCAGCGACGCCCCCGCCGAGGTGCCCACCGGCGAACGCCTGCGCGACCTCGCCTGCGCCTACCAGGAGGCCGTCGTCGACGTGCTGGTGACCAAGCTGCGGCGCGCCAGCGAACGCCACGCCGTGCGTTCGCTGTGCATCGGCGGCGGCGTCGCCCGCAACACGCGCCTGCGCGAACGGCTGACCGGCGACCCGGTGCTCGCCGCGCTGCACCTCGTGCTGCCCGAGCTGGCGCTCTGCGCCGACAACGGGGCGATGATCGCGAGCCTCGGCTCGCTGCTGCTGCGCGAAGGCAAGCGCGCGCCGCTCGACCTCGACGCCGTCGCGACGCCGCAGTCGGGCGGCAAGGCGAAGGTGCGACCGTGACCGGCGACGACCAGCGGCTGCGCGAACTGCTGCAGCAGGTGCGCGTCGGCTCGCTCGGCGTCGACGCCGCGCTGGCGGCGCTGCGGGCCCGAGCGGGAGTGCGCGCCGCGAACGCCGAGCAGCCGCTCGGCGGTCGCCCGCGCGGCCGCGCCGAGGGCGAACACGCGGCGGCGGCCGCGGAGCTTGGTTTCGCCACCGTCGACCACGACCGCGCGCGCCGCTGCGGCGTGCCCGAGGTGGTGTTCTGCCAGGGCAAGGAACCGGCCGACGCCGCCAGCATCGCCGTCGAGATCCTGACGCGCGCCGACCGGCTGCTGATGACCCGCGCCGATGCCGCGCACGCGGCGGCGGTGCTCGAACGCCTGCCGCAGGCGCGCTACCACCGGCGGGCCCGCTGCCTCTGCGTGCTGCCGGCCGACCACCGCCTGCGCGGCCGTGTCGCCGTCGTCAGCGCCGGCACCGCCGACCTGCCGGTCGCCGACGAGGCCGCGGTCACGCTCGAGTACGCGGGCAGCAGCGTGCTGCGCATCACCGACGTCGGCGTCGCCGGCCTGCACCGTCTGGCGCCGCACCTCGAGGTGATCCGCAGCGCCAACGCGATCGTCGTCGTCGCCGGCATGGAGGGCGCGCTGCCGTCGGTCGTCGGCGGCCTCGTCGACCGGCCGGTGATCGCGGTGCCGACCAGCGTCGGCTACGGCGCGTCGTTCGGCGGTCTGACCGCACTGCTGGGCATGCTGAACTCCTGTGCCGCCGGCGTCGGCGTCGTCAACATTGACAACGGGTTCGGCGCCGGCATTCTCGCATCGCTGATCAACCTGCGAACGGCACCACCGGACCCACCCCCGAGCCCCCACGACCGTTGACCACCTCCTCCCGTGCTCCCGCCCGCCTCGTGCTCGAAGACGGCACCGTGCTCGTGGGCCGCGGTTTCGGCGCCGACGTCGAGACCACCGGCGAGCTGGTCTTCAACACGTCGATGAGCGGCTACCAGGAGATCCTGACCGATCCGTCCTATCGCGGGCAGACCGTGCTGCTGACGCAGCCGCACATCGGCAACTACGGCGTCAACAGCGAGGACGAGGAGTCGGCGCGGCTGTGGCTGTCGGGCCTGGTGGTGCGCGAGGCGTGCCAGCGCGCCAGCAACGCCCGGTCGGGCGCCGAGCTGTCGGACTACCTGGCGCAGCACGGCGTGCCCGGCATCGACGGCATCGACACCCGCATGCTGACGCGGCGCGTGCGCGACCACGGTGAACAACGCGTGCTGATCACCCGCGACGTCACCACGCCCGCGGCGCAGCTGGTGGAACGCGTGCAGCAGGCGCCAAAGGTCGCCGACGTCGACCACGTGCTCGCCGTCAGCACCGACAAGGCGATGCGCTGGGACAAGGGCTACGAATCGTCGTTCAGCCCGCCGGCGCCCGGCGCCGCCAAGGGCAAACGCCCGCACATCGTCGCCTACGACTTCGGCGCCAAGCGCAACATCCTGCGTTCGCTGGTCGCCTGCGGCCTCGACGTCACCGTCGTGCCGGCGGCGACGCCGGCCGCCGCGGTGCTCGAGCAGAGGCCCGACGGCGTGTTCCTCAGCAACGGGCCCGGCGACCCGGCGATCTGCCGCTACGCGATCGAATCGGCAACGGCGCTGGTCCGCAAACTGCCGGTGTTCGGCATCTGCCTCGGCCACCAGATCCTCGGCCACGTGCTCGGCGGCAAGACCTACAAGATGAAGTTCGGTCACCACGGCGGCAACCAGCCGGTCATCGACCTGTCGACCGGCAAGGTCGAGATCACGTCGCAGAACCACAGCTACGCCGTCGATCCGTCGTCGCTGCCCGACAGCGTCGAGGTCACGCACGCGAACCTCAACGACGGCACCGTCGAAGGGCTGCGCCATCGCGAGCTGCCGGTGTTCTCGGTGCAGTACCATCCCGAAGCCGCGCCGGGGCCGCACGACGCGCTCTACCTGTTCCGGCGGTTCGTCGAGCTGCTCGAAGCCACGCGGTGCTGACGCAGCTGCGCGTCGGCCCGGAGCGCGACGGCGGCCGGCTCGACGCGCTGCTGCGCGGCATCGAGGCCCCCGGCCTGGGCCCGCTGTCGCGGCAGAAGGCCCGCGACCTGTGCGCGGCCGGCGCGATCGCGGTCGACGGCGTGCGCGCCGATGCGGCCGCGCGAGTGCGCCGCGGCCAGACGGTCACCTTCGCGGCGCCGTTCGCCGCGCTGACGCTCGACCTCGGCATCGCGGTCGCGTTCGCCGACGATCGGGTCGTCGTGCTGCAGAAGCCGCCCGGCCTCGCCGTGCACGGCGGCCCGCTGGTCGCCGTGTCGGTCACCGACGCCCTGGCGCGCGCGCTGCCCGGCGCGGGCCTGGCGCAGCGGCTGGACCGCGAGGCCTCCGGTCTGTTGCTGATCGGCCGCGACACCGCGGCGCTGCAGGCGCTCGGTCGGGCGATGGAGCGCGGCGACGTCGAGCGCGAGTACCTGGCGATCGTGCACGGCGTGCTGATCGATGCGCACCGCACGATCGACCTGCCGCTGCGCGTCACCGACGAACCGCGCGGCGGCCGGCCCAAGACCGTCGTCGACCCGGCGGGGCAGCGTTCGGTGTCGCACGTGCAGGTAGAGGCCACGCGCAAGGACGCGACGCTGGTGCGCGTGCGGCTCGAGACCGGCCGCACCCATCAGGTCCGCGCCCATCTCGCCGCCATCGGCCACCCGCTGCTCGGCGACCCCCGCTACGGCGACGCGGCGGCGAACGCGGCCGCGCGCGCGACGTTCGGCACCGCTCGCACGCTGCTGCACGGCGCGCGATTGCTGTTCCCATGCCCGGCGACCGGCGCCCGCATCGAGGTGACGGCCATGCAGGAGCCGGACTTCGTGCGCCTGTTCCCCAGTCTGTGCCGGGCCGATCAGAGCAGCCCGTAGACCAGCAGCACGACGTGCCCGTTCCACAGCAGGTGCATCAGCATGCACGGCCACAGCGCCCCGGCGGCGAGACGCAGCACACCGGCCACGACGCCGAACACGAAGTGCGGCAGCAGCATCACGTCGTCGCGATGCATGGCCGCGAACAGCATCGCCTGCACGGCGATCGCGAGCGCCGGTGACAGCACGCGGCGGAACCGCTGCAGCAGCAGGCCGCGGTACATCCACTCCTCGAACAGCGCCGGCATCAGGCTGCTCGCCAGCAGCGAGGCCCAGAGCGGCCATCCGGCCGCCTGCTCGAACACGATCGGCGAGCCCTTCGACCAGTCGCCGGGAATCCGGTTCTCCCACATCGACAGCAGCAGCGCGGTGACGGTGCCGACCAGCAGGCACAGCTCGACCATGCGGGGTCGCGGCGGCGCGAACACACGCCGGGCGTCGGGATCGCGCCAGACGAACCACAACACGACGCCGCAGAGCGACAGGTAGCCGAGCTCCCAGACCGCCAGGTAGACGCCCGGGTCCATCTCCGGCCGCCAGACGAACGCCATCGCCTGCGCATAGAGGCCGAGCGCCACCTGCGTCACCAGCCACAACAGCAGCGCGGGGCGCAGCGCGGTGCCTGCCGCCGCCAGGCCGGAGTCGACCGATGGACCCGCATCGCACGCGTCAGGTGACTCCATGTCGCGAGTCTAGTCGCGCCGGTGGCCTCGTGAAACGACGCGGGTTCAGGCCGTGTCGATGGCGTTGGCGTAGACCTCCGCCAGCGAGTTCGCGGAGTGCGTCGGGATCAGCAGCACGTCGGCGGCCTCGTGCAGGGTCGCGACGATGTCGGGGAACAGGTGCGCGACGACCTCGGCACCGACGCCGAGCGCGCCCATCGCGTGCATCGCCGCGGCGATCTGGGCGCGCGTCACGCGCGTGTCGACGAGGATCCGCGCGACGAGACCGGCCGCGCGGCACGTGCGCAGCAGCAGCTGATCGCGGCTCACCACCGCACCGTCGCCGGCGCTCTCGGCCAGCAGCGCGTCCTCGTAGCCGGGCAGCCCCCATGTCCGCAGCATGCGCGCCGACAGGGTCTCGACGTCGACGTCGAAGACGGCCCGCTCGGCCTCGCCGAGTTCGTTCGCATCGTACCGGCCCAGCGTCAGCAGCAGTTCGCGGTACTGCCGCGGGTGGACGCTCACCAGCGCCAGACGGCCGATGCCGCCCAGCAGCCCGTAGGTGAACGCCTCGGCGGCCGGGACCTGCCTGGTCCACCCGGCCAGGATCTGCGCCGCCACGGCGCGCGCCAGCGACTCGGCCCAGAACGACCCGTAGTCGAACTCCGCCAGACCCGAACGGCTGCGCTCCAGCACCGAGGTCTCGATCGCCATGCGCGCCACCGTTCGCATGCCGAGCATCGTCACGGCCTGGTCGACGGCGACCACTCGCTGCCGCAGGCCGAACTTGGCGGCGTTGACGGCCTTCAGCACGCGCGCGCAGATCGCCGGATCCATGGCCACGAGCCGCACCACGTCGTCGACCTCGGCGTCGGGATCGCGGGTCAACTGCACCAACTCCACCGCGATCGCGGCCGGCGACGGCAGCTCGGCGTCGGCCAGGATCGCCTCGTACGGCCCCGCCGAGGTCATCGCGGCCGCACCAGGAGTTCGTGGATCGTGCGCACCAGGGCCGTGCGATCGACCGGCTTCGATGCGAAGCCGTCGCAGCCGCTGTCCAGGCATCGCTGCTGGTCCTCGGCCATCGCGTGGGCGGTGACGGCGACGATCGCGCCCCGGTAGCCCGACTGGCGCAGCATCGCCGTCGCGGAGTAGCCGTCGAGCACCGGCATCTGCATGTCCATCAGGATCACGTCGAACGGCTGCCCGGACTGCGTCGCCGCCAGCGCCGTGTCGACGGCGATCTTGCCGTTCTCCGCCAGCGTCACCTCCGCGCCCGCCTTGCGCAGCACGAACGACATCAGTCGCTGGTTGTCGTGACCGTCCTCGGCCAACAGGATGCGACACGGGATCCGCGGCAATGGCGCCGGGTTCCGCTCCCGCGGGTGCCCGGCCTCGGCGATGTCGATCGCGCCGCACGCCTCGATGCCCGACAACGAACCGGTCGCGACCGTGAACGTGAACGTGCTGCCGCGGCCGGGCTCGCTGCGCACGACGATGTCCCCGCCGAGCATGCGGGCGAGACGGCGGCTGATCGAGAGACCCAGGCCCGTACCGCCGAAGCGGCGCGTCACCGACGCGTCGGCCTGGACGAACGGCTCGAACAGGGTCTCCACGACCGCCGGCTCGATGCCGATGCCGGTGTCGACCACGTCGATCTCGAGCAACGGTTCGGGTCGATGCTCCGCCCGCATCCGGACGACGATTCGCACGCTGCCCGCCTTGGTGAACTTGAGCGCGTTGCCGACCAGGTTCAACAGCACCTGCTTGATGCGGGTGCGATCGCTGAGGATGCGGACCGGCACCATGCCCTCGAGTGCCGCGGTCAGTTGCAGCCCGTACGCCTCGGCGCGCGGCCGCATCATCGCCACCACCTCGGCGACGATGTCCGCCGGGCGACACTCGATCTGCTCGATGTGCACCCGGTCCGCCTCGATCTTGGACAGGTCGAGGATGTTGTTGAGCAGCTCCAGCAGGTGCTGGCCGTTGCGCCAGATCGTGTCGATCGCCTCCTGCCGCGCCGCGTCCGACAGCGACGGATCGCGCAGGTTCTCGGAGTAGCCGAGGATGGCGGTCATCGGCGTGCGGATCTCGTGGCTCATGTTGGCCACGAACTCGCTCTTGGCCATCGTCTCGTCCTGCGCGGACTTCAGCGCCAGGAACACGTCGACCTTCGCCGTCAGTTCCTCGGCGTCGAGCGGTTCGACGAGGTAGTCGCAGGCGCCGCTGCGGTAGCCGCGCAGGCGGTCCGCGGTCGTGCTGCCGGCGCCGACCAGGATCACCTTGACGTTCCTCGTGCGCGGCTCCGCGACGATGCGGCGGCACGTCTCGTAGCCGTCGATGCCCGGCAGCGCGACGTCGACCAGAACGAGTTCGGCGCGGAAGTCGCGCAGCGCCAGCAGCGCCTCCTCCCCCGACCCGGCGCGCCGCAGGTCGAAGCGATCGCCGAGCGCCGCCGCGAGCGTGTCGAGGGTCGACTCGTCGTCGTCGACGATCAGGATCTTGCGACTGCCCAGGGTCATCCGAAACTCACGCCGGCCTCGGCACGACTCCAGGCGCACCGTCCGAACATGGCTCGGATCGGGATACCGGCTGCGTTTCCTTGATAGGGGACAACCAGCAACTCGCCTGGCTCGCCCGGGCCGAGGGTGATCGGTTTCGCGACAGCGGCGGTCGCACCCGCGGCATGGCGGCTGCACTGCCACGGGCGGCGACCGGCCGGTCTTGGCGCCGGCGGCACGGACGCACCCGAACGGATGCCCGCCCGCGCCGGAAAGTGCACCGGAAGCTCGCCGTCCGGAACGCCTGGCGGCGAAACTGCACCGTGGTCCCCGTGCCCGCGGCCACCCGCACGCTGCCACACCCATGCTGATCGACGACGTGCACATCGTGCTGCTGCGTCCGCGCTGGGCGCAGAACCTCGGCGCCGTCGCGCGCGCGATGAAGAACTTCGGCCTGCGCCGGCTGTCGATCGTCGACTCGCGCATCGGTTCGTGGACCGACGCCTGGCGCATGGCGGTGCAGGCGAACGACATCCTCGAGGGCGCCGTTCGGTCCGACGACCTGGCCGCCGTGCTGGCGCCGTCGCGCTGGATCGTCGGCACCACGAACGAGGCGCCGACCGGCATGCGCGTGCTGTCGCCGCGCGACGTCGCGGCCGAGGCGGCGCAGCGCGGCGCGCCCACGCTGCTGTTCGGCGGCGAGATCAACGGTCTCGCGCCCGCCGAGCTGCTGCGCTGCCATGCGGCGTCGACGATCCCGACCGCCGCCGAGCAGTCGTCGCTGAACCTCGCGCAGGCCGTCTGCGTCTACGGCGCCGAGCTGTTCGCCGCGCACGGCATCGCGGCGGCGCCACCGGCCCCGGCGATGGCGACGGCCGACCTGATGCAGCGGCTCGAGGCCGCCCTGCGCCGGCTGCTCGAGACCAGCGCCTGGACCGACGCCAATCGCGGCAAGCACGCGATCGCCGAACTGATGCAGCCGCTCTACCGCGCGCAGCTCACCGACGAGGAGGTGCGCGCATGGCTGGTGGCGCTGGGCAAGGCCGTGCAGCGGTGACGCGCTCGCGCGGCGCGGGACCCGCTCACGCCGGCGCGCCGAGCACCTCGGCCTCCGAGCGCTCCAGCAGCGTCTTCAGCAGCGGCGGCGCGAACCGCCGTTGCACGGTGATCGCGTAGAAGTTCTCGAACAGGTCGGGCACGACGCAGTACTCGGTCAGGCGGCCGCTGCGCAGTTCGTCCTGGACGACGACGGTCGGCACCAGCGCGACGCTGTCGGAGTCGCGGGCCAGCAGGCGCAGCAGGGCCATGTCGTCGACCTCGGCGCGCAGGCGGTAGCGGATGCCGAGCTGCGCACAGGTGACGTCGAAGCCGGCGCGGATGTCGCTGTCGCGGCTCGGCAGCAGCAGCGGCACCTCGGCGAGTTCGTCCGGGTAGCGGAACGCGCGGCGCTTCGGCCGCGGCTTGCCGACCAGGCTGACCGGCTGCCGCGCGATGCGGCGGCAGCGCCACGGGTCGTCGGCGGTGCCCACCACGCGCCGGTTCGACAGGATCAGGTCGAGCGTGTGCACGCGCAGCCGCGTCAGCAGCTCCTGCAGGCTGCCGGACTGCAGCACCAGCTCGACGTCCTCGCGCAGCAGCAGCGGCTTGCACAGGTTCTCCTGGAAGTTGCGCGACAGCGTCGCCACCGCGCCGATGCGCAGCACCTGCCGCGCCGGTGAGCGACCCTGTTGCAGCACCGCCATCAGCTCGGCCCCCGACGCGAAGATCGTCTCGGCGTAGGACAGCGCCAGACGACCGGCCTCGGTCATCTGCATGCTGCGCGCCTGCCGCACGAACAGCGGCCGCCCGATCTGCTGCTCGAGCTGGCGGACCTGCGTCGACAGCGCCGACTGCGACACGTGCAGGCGGTTGGCGGCACGCGTGAGGCTGCCCTCCTTGGCGACGGCCCAGAAGTAGTGCAGGTGATGGAAGTTGAGCGGCGGCATCTGCGTTCGTTATCCAAGAACGTTGCTTACAGATATACGATCTTTGCAGAAGTCTGAGGGAACGGCAACATCGGGCGCGACCTCGTCAGCAACGACTCCCCCGCGCGACCATGCCCGACCCCCTCGACCTGCGGACCCTGCTCTCCCATGCCGTCCCGACGCTGCTGCTGCTCGGGGCGCTCGTCGCCGGCCGGCCCGGGCTCGCGGTCGCGACCGCGTGGCGCCGCGCGCACGCCACCGTCCTGCTGGCGGGCCTGACCGCCCTGGCGGCGCTCGCCGCCGGCTGGCCGACGGCGGCCGCCGTCGTGCTGGTGCTGGTCGGCTTCATCGGCTGGGTCATCACCCGCTACGCGGCGACCTACCTCGCCGGCGAACCTCGCCAACAGGCCTTCGTGCGCTGGCTGCTGGCGACGCTCGCCGGGTCCAGCCTCGTGGTGGCGACCGATCACCTGGCCGTGCTGGCGGTCGCATGGCTCGGCACCAGCCTGTCGCTCGGCAACCTGCTGACGTTCTACGGCGAGCGTCCCGCCGCGCAGATGGCGGCGCACAAGAAGTTCCTCGTCAGCCGCCTGGCCGACGTCTGCATGGCCGGCGCGCTCCTGCTGTTCGCGACGTCGCTCGACACGCTGCGCATCCCCGAACTGCAGCTGCTGGCGGCGAACGGCGGCCCGCTCGACGCGGCGGCGCAGGTCGCGGTCGTGCTGCTCGCGCTGGCGGTGCTGCTGAAGAGCGCCCAGCTGCCGTTCCACGGCTGGCTGATGCAGGTGATGGAGGCGCCGACGCCGGTGTCGGCGCTGCTGCACGCGGGCGTCGTCAACCTCGGCGGTTTCGTGCTGATCCGCACCGCGCCGCTGGTCACCGCGGTGCCGGTCGCGCAGGCGCTGCTGGTCGTCGTCGGCAGCCTGACGGCGGTGCTCGCGGCGCTGGTCATGAGCACGCGCATCAGCATCAAGGTCGCGCTGGCCTGGTCGACGTGCGCGCAGATGGGCTTCATGGTGCTGCAGTGCGGCCTGGGGCTCTACGAGCTGGCGCTGCTGCACCTGGTCGCCCACTCGCTCTACAAGGCCTGCAGCTTCCTCGGCGCGGGCACGACGGTGCAGCAGGGCATCGTGCGCGCGATGACGCCGGCGACCGCGACCGCGACGGGGCCGGCGCGCGCCGGCGCCGCGCTGGCGGGCATCGGCATGGTGGTCGCCGCGAGCTGGCTCTGCGGCGTGCAGCTTCGCGACCAGCCGGCGCTGCTGGCGGTCGCCGCGATCGTCAGTCTGGCGCTGACGCCGCTGCTGGCCGGCCACCCGACGGCGAGCCGGACGTGGCACCAACTGCGCGGGCTCGGCGCGGCGTTCGCCGTCGCCGTCGTCTACTTCACGCTGCACCGGTTGCTGCACGGCTGGCTCGCGCTCGGCCCCGCCGGGACCTCCGCGGCGCTGGCGGCCTGGGTGCTGGGCTGCTTCGTGCTGCTGTTCGTCGCCCAGTCGGCACTCGCGCTGCGCCCCCAGGGTGCGTTCGCCCAGCGGCTGCACGCCTGGTTCTACGGCGGGCTGTTCCTCGACGAGTGGTTCACGCGCCTGACGCTGCGCGTCTGGCCGATCCGCACCGCCGCCCGCACCCCGCTCACCACCGCCACAGAGGCCACCCGATGACCGCCATCCTCCCGACCTCGCCGCGCACCATGCCCGCGTCCGAACTGGACCACGACGTCGACCAGGCCTGCCGCCGCATCGCGCCGGTCTGGCCGCTCGACCAGTTCCTCGCCGTCAATCCGTACTGGGGCCACCTCGACCAGCCGATCACGACCGTCGCCGCCGAGCTCGGCACGCTGGCCGGTGCGAGCCTGCTGATGCCGCGCGCCTACCACCTGGCACAGTGGCGCGCCGGACGGCTCCGGCGCGAACACCTGGAGGCCGCGATCGACGCGGCGGGCGCGGCCTGCGCGGTCGACGACCTGGTCGCGGCGATGCAGCAGGACCAACCGTCGCCCGAACCGCTGCCGCTGGTCACCGACCTCGCCGACGGCAACCGCCGACCCGACGAACCGCAGCGCTGGACCGATCTCGCGATCCATCAGATCAGCCAGCACGCGGCGGCCTATTTCGACCGCACCCAGTCGGCCTGGGCCTTGTCGCGCGATCTCGGCCTCTACGGCAGCTGGCGCCATCGCGTCGCGCTCGATCGCGGCCTGCCGATGCGCGCCGGCCACGCGCGCTTCGCACGGCGGGTCGCGGCGCTGCCGGCGACCGCACGGCAGTGCATCGCGACCGCCACCGTGTCGCTCGGGCTCGGCGCGAACCAGCGCGCGCCCTACTTCACGGCGCTGCTCGGCAGCATCCGCGGCTGGGCGGCATGGTGCGCGTACCGCCGCTGGCAGGCGAACCTGGCGGGTGGCGGCGACGAGCACCTCGTCGAGTTGCTGGCGATCCGGCTGGCCTGGGAGCTGCTGCTGGTCGAGGACGAAGACCTGCAGCCGCAGCTGCCGGCGTGGCGCCAGCGGTGGACCGGGCAGGCCGATGCCGCGGCGCAGCTGCACCGTCAGCAGGTGCCCGACTGGCTGCTGCAGCACGCGCTCGAGATCGCCTTCCAGCAGGAACTCTGCGCCGGCCTGCGCCGCAGCGCCGCGTTGTCGCCGCCGACGGCGACGCCGGCCGCGCAGGCGGTGTTCTGCATCGACGTTCGCTCCGAACGGTTCCGCCGCGCGCTCGAAACCGCCGGCGGCGACGCCGTCGCCACGCGCGGGTTCGCCGGCTTCTTCGGCCTGCCGATCGCGCACGCGCCACTGGGCACCGAGGCGGTGCGGCCGCAGCTGCCGGGCCTGCTGGCGCCGGCGCAGACCACGACGCAATCGACGGCCGCTGCGGCCGCCGACGGCGACCTGGTCGCCGGCCGCCAGCGCGCGCTGGGCTGGCGCCGGCGCTGGGGCGAGTTCCGCACCGCGGCCGCGTCGGCGTTCACGTTCGTCGAGTCGTGCGGCCTGCTCTACGGCGTCGACCTGCTGCGCCGCAGCCTCGGCAGCGCGGCGCCGCCCGAGCGCGCCGAACACGCGGGCCTGCGTGCCGACGCGATCGCGCGGCTGAAGCCCGCCTGGGGCACCGGCACGGTGGCGGCGACGGCGGCCCAACGTGTCGACCTCGCCCATGGCGTGCTGCGGGCGATGGGCCTTGTGCGCGGGCACGCGCGCCTGGTGCTGCTCGCCGGCCACGGCAGCAGCAGCACCAACAACCCGCACGCCGCCGGCCTCGACTGCGGCGCCTGCGGCGGCCAGACCGGCGAGGTCAACGCGCGGCTGCTGGCGCAACTGCTGAACGACGCCGGCGTGCGCAACGGCCTGCGCGAGCGCGGCGTCGACCTCGCGGCGACGACGCACTTCGTCGCCGGGCTGCACGACACCACCACCGACGAGCTGCGGTTGTTCGACACCGACGCCGTGCCGGCGAGCCACCTCGACGATCTGCGGCAGCTGCGCGCGTGGCTGGTGCAGGGCGGCGACCGCACCCGCGCGGAGCGCGCGCCGTCGCTCGGACTCGAGCACCTGCGCACCGACGCGCCGGCACTGGCGACGGCGCTGCGCCGCCGTGCGGCCGACTGGGCCCAGGTTCGGCCCGAGTGGGGTCTCGCCGACAACGCCGCGTTCGTGGTCGCGCCGCGCGCGCAGACCCGCCACCTCGACCTGGGCGGCCGCGTGTTCCTGCACGACTACGACTGGCGCGGCGACGACGACTTCGCGGTACTGACGCTGATCATGACGGCGCCGATGGTCGTCACGAACTGGATCAACCTGCAGTACCACGCCTCGACCGTGGACAACCGCCGCTTCGGCAGCGGCAACAAGGTGCTGCACAACGTCGTCGGCGGCACGCTCGGCGTGTTCGAGGGCAACGGCGGCGACCTGCGCACGGGTCTGCCGATGCAGTCGCTGCACGACGGTCAGCACTGGCGCCACACACCGCTGCGGCTCAGCGTGTTCCTCGCGGCGCCGCAGCACGCGATCGAGAACGTGCTCGCGGCGCACACGACCGTGCGCCAGCTCGTCGAGCACGGCTGGCTGCATCTGTTCCGCCTCGACGACGAGGGCAACTCGCACGTGCGCGCGCCGGACGGCGGCTGGACACCGACCGCGCCGCAGGGCTGACCCATGGCGCGCGACCCGGCGCGTGCGTTCGCGGGCCGCACGCTGTGCATCGCGACGATGCACGGCAAGGAGCGGGTGGTCGCGCCCCTGCTCGAGGCCCGCCTCGGGGTGCGCTGCGTCGTGCCGCCGCCTGGCTTCGACAGCGATCGCTTCGGCACCTTCAGCGGCGACGTGCCGCGCCTCGGCACCGCACTCGATGCGGCGCGGGCGAAGGCCGACGCGGGCATGACCGCCAGCGGCACCGACCTCGCCGTCGCCAGCGAGGGCAGCTTCGTGCCGCACCCGGACGCGCCCTTCCTGCAGCTCGGCGCCGAGCTGGTGCTGCTCGTCGACCGGCGCGAACACCTCGAGATCGTCGGCGAAGACCTGACGACCGAGACCAACCACGCGCGCCGGCGCTGTCGCGATCTCGACGAGATCCGCGCCTTCGGCCAGCGCACGGGCTTCCCCGACCACGGCCTGGTGCTGGTGCTCGGCGACCCGCCGCAGCGCGTGCACCGCGGTCTCCGCGACCTGCCGGCACTGACGGCCGCCGTCACCGACCTGCAGCGGGCCGCGGCGAACCGCGACGTGCCCATGTTCGTCAGCAGCGACATGCGCGCCCACCACAACCCGACCCGCATGCGCGCCATCGAACGCGCCGCCGCTGCGCTCGCGACGCGCGCGGCGACGCCGTGCCCCGGCTGTGCGCTGCCCGGCTTCGGGCAGGTCGAGGTCGTGCGCGGCCTGCCGTGCGCGCTGTGCGGCGCACCGACGTCGTGGCCGCGCGCGTTCCTACACGGCTGCGCGCGCTGCCCGACCCGCCGCGAACTGCCGCGCCCCGATGGGCGTCGGGACGTCGATCCGGGCAGCTGCCCGGCCTGCAATCCGTGACGCGATCCGAGCGCCGCCGCTCAGAAGCTGCCGACCGTCAGCTGCAGCGCGTTGGTGCGGGTCATGGCTGGCATTTCCCCGTTCGGGCGCTGCAGGACGAGAGGCCAGCGCTCGAGCGCCGAACAGTAGCCGCCGTGCGGCGGCGGGCAACGGCACCCGGACCAGCGCCAGCTGGCTGCCGTCACGCAGGCAGTGGGGCTGCCGCGACGGCATGCGAACGGGGCGGAATGGCGGCGACCGATCGGGTCGCCCGCAAATGCGCGCCCGGTGCCGCGACGCCGGCGACCCGACGGCGCCGGCAGGCCTGCACGTGCCGCGGTCCGACGCGCGGCGTCAGGGCGCCGGCACCGCGGTGCCGTCGAACCACTGCTGGTAGCGCGGCCACGACCAGATCGCGAGTTCGCGGCCGATGCGCAGCCCGACGTCGTTGTCGATCGGGATGTGGTAGCCGCCCATCGCGCGCGATCGCGCGGCCAGCTCGGCCGTCGCCGAGAACGTCGGCAGGTCCAGCGTCGCCATGCCGCCCGGCTGTTCTTCGGTCAGGCTGCAGCAGCGGCGCACCTCTTGGGTGCCGTAGTGGTCGCTGCCGGTGAACAGTTCCAGGATCTTCGCGCAGGCGCCGCTGACGGTCGCATGTCCGCTGGTGTAGCCGGGGAACGGCGGCGTGACGAACACGTACGGCGAGTACGGGTGCCACTGCTCGGCCGGCAGCTCGACGGTGCCACCGGCGGGGCCGGCCCAGCCCCGCACGCGCTGGCCGCGGTAGTAGTGCCGCACCAGCGTCCACGGCCGCGACGTGTCGTAGTGGCGCTTGGTCTCCCAGCAGGCGATGAACGCGTCGAACGCCGCGACCGCGACCGCGAAGTAGAGCTTCACGTCGCGGTCGAGGTCGTTGCCGTCGCGGCGCGAGACGTCCTGCGCGAACCGCAGCCAGTGCCCGCTCTGGCCGGTCGACCGCGGGCCGTCGCGCATGAATTCGACCAGCGCCTTGTCGGCCTCGGTCAGCGACGCGTTGAGCTCCAGCACCCTCGCCGTCTGCGCCCGCAGCTCGGCGTCGGCGGTCTTCGTGGTCGGCGGCGGCTCGGCGCGGAACTGGTCCGCGGACCGCAAGGCGAACGGCCGCACGCGGCCCCAGTGCGGCGTCAGGAAGCCCGGCGTGAACTTCGTGCCGTCGGAACGCGTGAACTCGATCGGCTGCCACCGGTCTGGGTCGACGATGCGATCGACGGGGTTGACGGGCTGGTAGCCGGTGTAGTCGCCGTACGGCGTGCCGTCGCCGCCAGGCATCGCGCCGTCGGCGTTGGCACCGTCGTCGGCCCTTCGCTCGAGCAGCGCCGCGGCGACGACGTTGCCGATGCCCTGCGGCGTGGTGACGTCGGTCGACGCCTCGTCTGGATCGAAGCCGAGCCGCCGCATCTCCGCGCGCAGGAAGCCAGCCTGCGCCGGGAACGCGCCGACCAGCGCGCGATAGCTCGCGTAGCTGACCGCGATCCTCTTGTTGGCGAGCGTGCGTTCGGCCGGCGGGCGCCGCAGCGCGCCGCCGAAGCAGGTGCCGACGGCGGTGGCGTCGTAGGCCGCCCAGGCGTCGAACATCGCGACCGCCCACAGCATCATCTGCCGCGACAGCACGGTCGGCCGCGCACCGAACGCATCGACGTCGCGCGCCGCCGCCTCCTGCATCACGTCGAGCCACCGCCAGGCCTGGTTCTGCCGTTCGAACGGCAGCGGCTCCTGGCCGGTGCGAGCGTAGGCGGGCGGCTGGACCATCGTGTCCGGCGTGGCGCAGCCGCCGGTGAGAACGAGCAGCGTGGGCAGCAGCAGACGGCAGGGTCGGAGCATGCGCCCATTGCAGCGCGGCGGGGCGGAGGCGGGAAGCGCCGGGCGTGCTCCCTAGCGCCCCAGCGCCGCCAGCACCCTGGCGCGCACCTCACCGGCCGCGCATTCGCTCTTCTGCATGCCGCGCCGCACCAGGAACTCGACCTGCCCTTCGGCAGCCTTGCGCCCGACGAACACCTGCACCGGGAAGCCGAGCAGTTCGTTGTCCTTGAACTTCGCGCCGGGGCTCATCGCGCGGTCGTCGAGGCAGACGTCGACGCCTGCCGAGCGCAGCTCGCCGTAGAGCTTCTCGGCGAGCGCCTGCTGCTCCTCGCGCTTCCCATCGAGCATCGCGACGACGCACTCGAACGGCGCGATCGCGGGCGGCCAGACGATGCCCTTGTCGTCGAAGTTCTGCTCGACCGCGGCCGCCGGCGTGCGCGACACACCGATGCCGTAGCAGCCCATCACGAACGGGGTCGGCTTGCCGCCCTGGTCCATGAACGTCGCCTGCATCGCCTTCGAGTACTTGGTGCCGAGCTTGAAGATGTGGCCGACCTCGATGCCGCGCGCCTGCTGCAGCGGCTTGCCGGACACCGGACAGCCTTCGCCCGCGCGCGCGAGCCGCAGCTCCTTCCACGACGGCATGCGGCAGTCGCGGCCGAGGTTGACGTCGAGGCAGTGGAAGCCGGTCTCGTTGCAGCCGACCAGCAGGTTGGTGCGGTCCTTCAGTGACTCGTCGGCGAGCAGCGGCACGTCGTCGCGCAGACCGACCGGTCCGGCGAAACCCGTGTCGGCACCGGTCGCGGCCTTGATCTCCTCGTCGGTCGCGAGCCGCACCGCGAGCGCGTCGACGGCGTTCGCCAGCTTGACCTCGTTGATCTCCAGATCGCCGCGCATCATCACGGCGACGACCTTCTCCTTGTCCTTCCAGGTGACGTGGTAGAGCACGGTTTTCGCCATGCGCCCCGCGACCCAGCCGGGGAAGAACGCTTCCAGCTGCGCGACGGTCTTGACGCCGGGTGTCGCGATCTTCTGCATCGGCCGCGGCTCGCCGCCGGCCGGCGCCACGGGCAACACGCTGGTCGCCTTCTCGACGTTCGCGGCATAGCCGCTGTCCTGGCAGTAGAGGATCGAGTCCTCGCCGGAGTCGGCGATCACCATGAACTCCTCGCTGCCGGCGCCGCCGATTGCGCCGCTGTCGGCCTGCACCACGGTGTACTGCAGGCCGCAGCGCTCGAAGATGCGGCAGTAGGCGGCGCGCATCTTCTGGTAGGCGACGTCGAGCCCCGCCTGGTCGGCGTCGAACGAATAGGCGTCCATCATCAGGAACTCGCGCCCGCGCATCAGGCCGAAGCGCGGCCGGATCTCGTCGCGGAACTTGTCCTGGATCTGGTAGCAGTTGACCGGCATCTGCTTGTAGCTGTTGACCTGCGCGTTCACGTAGGCGGTCATCACCTCCTCGTGCGTCGGCCCGAGGCACATGTCGCTGCCCTTGCGGTCCTTCAGCGTGAACATGATGCCGTCGCGCACGTAGCGGTCCCACCGGCCGCTCTGCTGCCACAGCTCCTTCGGCTGGATGATCGGCAGCATCACCTCGTTGGCGCCCTCGGCGTCGAGCTCGTCGCGCACGATCTGCGCGAACTTCTTCACCACGCGCCACATCAACGGGGCGAAGGTGTAGACGCCGGCCGCGGTCTTGACGATCAGGCCGGCGCGGGCGAGCAGCTTGTGGCTGGGGATCTCTGCGTCGGCGGGGTCGTCGCGCAGGGTGGAGATCAGGATCTGGGACAGGCGCATCGGGCCGCGCACAGTAGCGCGTTGCCCGGGCCGGCGGAACTCCGGGCGCGCACCGCAGCTCAAGCGCGGCCGCCCGCGTCGCCGATCCAGACGGCGTCCGTCCCGATGCCAACGGCACCGCCACAGCCTCCCGCCGGAATGCACCCGACGGTCGACGTCACGTCGCGCACGCAGCGACGCGACGCCATCCGCGGCGCCGCGGCCGCCAGCGCCGACGGCGATCTGCGCCTCGCCGAGCGGATCTGTCGCCAGGTGCTCGCTGTGGACTGTGAGGACCCCGACGCGCTGCCGCTGCTCGTCTGCCTGCTGGCGCGCGGCGGCAGGCAGCAGGAGGCGCTCGCGCTGACCAGCGCCGTGCTCGCGCACTTCCGTTCGCTGCAGGACACCAACACGCAGGCACACGCGCTGCTGCAACTGCAGGCCCGCGGCTTCGCACCGCAGGGCATACTCGACATCGGCGCCTACCACGGCGAGTTCACGATGATCGCGCGACAGGTGTTCCCGGCCACCAGCGTGGTGATGGTCGAGCCGCAGTTGCAGAAGCGCGACTACCTGCTCGCGGTCGCCGGGCAGCTGGGTGGCGACTGCCACGTGCACAGCTGCCTGCTCGGCGACGGCTCGCGCGCGCGGTGCGATTTCCACCAGCTCGACACGCCGTTCGGCTCGACGGGCTCGTCCGTCTACCCCGAGGTCAGCGACTTCCCGCGCACGACGGTGTCGCTGCCCATGCGGACCGTCGACGACCTGCTCGCGGAGCTGCCAGGTCGCCGCTTCGACCTCGTCAAGATCGACGTGCAGGGCGCCGAACTCGACGTGCTGCGCGGCGCGCGCACGGCGCTGCCCGAAGTCGAGGTGCTCGTCGTCGAATTGTCGCTGCACGTCGTCAACCGCGGCAGCCCGCTGCTGGCCGAGGTGGTCGCCGCCGTCGACGGGCTCGGCTTCGCCATGTTCGACCTGCTGACCCTGCCGCGCGGCAACGGCCTGCTGCAGCAGGTGGACGGCATCTTCGTACGCCGGGGCTCGCCGCTGTGGTCGCGCCGCTGAGCCGGGCGCAACGCGTCAGTACAGCAGCCGCGTGCGGATCGTGCCCGGGATGGCGTCGAGTGCCCCGTGCAGCGCGCGCGCGTCGTCGCGGTCGCCCGGATCGACGTCGATGACAACGTAGCCGATCTCGGCGTCGGTCTGCAGGAACTGCGCGGTGACGTTGACGTGCTCGCTCGAGAACACCTCGTTGACGCGCGACAGCATGCCGGGCCGGTTCTGGTGGATGTGCAGCAGGCGGTGCTTGCCGGTGTGCTCGGGCAACGAGACCTCGGGGAAGTTGACCGCCGTCAGCGTCGAGCCGTTGTCGCTGTAGCGCAGCAGCTTGCTGGCGACTTCGGCGCCGATGTTCTGCTGCGCCTCGGCGGTGCTGCCGCCGACGTGCGGCGTCAGGATGACGTTGTCGAAGCGACGCAGCGGCGACTCGAACACCTCGTCGTTCGACTCGGGCTCGAGCGGGAACACGTCGATCGCGGCGCCGGCGAGCCGCCCCGACTCGAGCGCCGCAGCCACCGCGTCGAGGTCGACGACGGTGCCGCGCGACGCGTTGACCAGCGAGGCGCCGGGCTTCATGCGCGCGAGCTGTGCTGCGCCGATCATCCAGCGCGTCTGCGCGGTCTCCGGCACGTGCAGCGTGACGACGTCGGCCTGTTCGAGCAGCGCATCGAGGCTGCGCACCGAGATCGCGTTGCCGAGCGTCAGCTTGGTCACGATGTCGTAGAACACCACGTGCATGCCGAGCGCCTCGGCGAGCACGCCGACCTGCGTGCCGATGTGGCCGTAGCCGACGATGCCGAGTACCTTGCCGCGCGCCTCGCGCGAGCCGGCCGCCGACTTGATCCACTCGCCGCGGTGCGCCGCCGCGTTCTTGGCCGGGATGCCGCGCAGCAGCAGCACGATCTCGGCCAGCACCAGCTCGGCGACGCTGCGCGTGTTGGAGAACGGCGCGTTGAACACCGGGATGCCGCGCCGGCGCGCCGTGTCGAGCGCGACCTGGTTGGTGCCGATGCAGAAGCAGCCGATCGCCATCAGCTTCGGCGCCGCCGCCAGGACCGCGTCGGTCAGCTGCGTGCGCGAACGGATGCCAACCATGTGCACCGAGGCGAGCGCGCGCTGCAGCTCGTCGGGCGCCATCGCCTTCTCGTGGCAGACGACCTGCGAGTAGCCGTCGGCGCGGAACAGCTCGACGGCGCTCTTGTGGATGCCCTCGAGCAGGAGGATCGAGATGTTGGCTCGGTCGAACGACGTACGGAGACCGGCGGTGGCTGCCATCGCCGGCGACTATGCCGGAGACGGCGCCGTGCGAACAAGGGTGCGGGCACCGCTTCTCGCCGGCTGGCATGATGGCGTCCACCATGCCGCGCCTGCTCACGTTCCTCCTGACTGCCGCGCTGACCCTCGGCGTGCCGGCGCACGGCCGAACCCAGTCGCCCCCACCCAACATCGTCGTCATCTTCGTCGACGACATGGGCTACGGCGACATCGCGCCGTTCGGCGGTGACATCCCGACGCCGAACCTCGACCGCATGGCGAAGGAAGGCCGGCGCTTCACCGACTTCGCGGTCTCCTCGCCGGTCTGCTCGGCGTCGCGCGCCGCGCTGCTGACCGGGTGCTACCACCGCCGCATCGGCATCGGCGGCGCGCTCGGCCCGAACGCCGAGATCGGCATCGCCGACAGCGAGGTCACGCTGGCCGAGATCTGCCGGCAGAAGGGCTACGCGACCGCGTGTTTCGGCAAGTGGCACCTCGGGCACCATCCGCGCTTCCTGCCGCTGCGGCACGGCTTCGACGAGTACTTCGGGCTGCCATACAGCAACGACATGTGGCCGCTGCATCCGGCCTACGCGCACCTGCCGGCCGACAGCGCGAGGCGCAAGCAGGGCTACCCTGACCTGCCGCTGATCGAAGGTGACCACATCGTCGTCGCCGAGGTCACCGGCGAGGCGCAGGCACAGTTGACGACGCTGTACACCGAGCGCGCGATCGCGTTCCTCGAACGCAGCAAGGACAAGCCGTTCTTCCTCTACCTGCCGCACACGATGGTGCACGTGCCGCTGTTCGTGTCGGCGAAGTTCGCCGGCAGGAGCGGCAAGGGCCTGTTCGGCGACGTCGTGATGGAGGTCGACTGGTCGGTCGGCCAGATCCTCGACACGCTGCGGCGGCTCGACCTGGACGCGCGCACGCTGGTGCTGTTCACCTCCGACAACGGGCCGTGGCTCAGCTACGGTGACCACGCCGGTTCGGCCGGGCCGCTGCGCGAAGGCAAGGGCACGACGTTCGAAGGTGGCATCCGCGAACCCACCATCGTGCGCTGGCCGGGGCACGTACCCGCCGGCACGACGTGCGACGAGTTCGCGGCGACGATCGACGTGCTGCCGACGGTAGCCGCGCTGATCGGCGCCGAGCTGCCGGCACACAAGATCGACGGCCTCGACATCACGCCGCTGCTGCTCGGCACGCCGGACGCGAAGTCGCCGCACGCGGCGTACTACTGCTACTACCAGGGCGGCCAGCTGCAGGCGGTGCGCGACGCGCGCTGGAAGCTGCACTTCGCGCACCAGTACGCATCGCTCGACGGCCACCCGGGCGGCACCGACGGCGCCCCCGCGCCGTATCGCGACCTGCGGATCGTGCAGAGCCTGTTCGACCTGCGCGCGGATCCCGGCGAGACGACGGACGTCGCCGCGGCGCATCCGGACGTCGTCGCGCGACTCGAGCGCCTGGCACAGGTCGGCCGCGAGGACCTCGGTGACACGCTGACACACACCGAGGGCACGGGCATCCGGCCCGCCGGCCGTCTGCAGCCCGACGACACGCGGCTGCGCTGAGCGGAAAGTCCGCGCGGGCAAGGTTACAGTCGCCGGCGAAGGACCATGCCCGACGCCCCATGCCGCCTCGTGCCGCCGATCGCCGCGGCGCTCTCGCTGTTCGCCGCCGTCAGCGCCCAGGACGCGCCGATCCGGTTCGCACCGATCGACCCGATGATCCGGCTGTCGATCTGCGACGCACCGGCGCTGCGCGCGGCGCTGCCGAACACGCACCTCGGCCGGTTGTTCGCCGAGCCCGAGGTCGCCGCCGCGATCGCGACCGGCCGCGACCACTACGTCGCGAAGGTGCAGGCGTGGACGAGCACCGTCGACCGACTGCTGCAACTCGATCCCGGCCGGGCCACGGTCGAGGCGCTGGAACTGCGCGAAGTCATGGACCTGGACTGGCGCGACCTGGCGACCGCCGAACTCGTCGCGACGCGGCTCGACGGCAGCGAGTGGAGCGGCGTGCAGACGACGATGCTGCTCGAACCGGTCGCCGCCGCCGAGGGCAAGCTGGCACGGCGGTTCGAACGTCTGCAGGCGCGTCTGCGCGCGATCGCTGCCGATGCCGACCACGCCGCCGACCTCAGGCTCGACGGTGACAAGGTCGATGGCTTCCCGGCGCTCGTGCTGACGGCGCGAGACATGGACAAGGACGAGTACCGCTACGGCGCGCCGCCCGGCGCCTGGCTGCTGCACCTGCCGGGACAGTTCGCCGGCGGCGACGGCAAGGTCGGCCTGGTCGGCAAGTGCGCGCCGACGCCGCCGGCCGCGGCTGCGATCTCGCTGCAGATCGGCATCCTCGGCTACCTGGACCTGCTCGGCGGCGCCGGCGCCGCGAACGTGCAGGTGCAGACGGTGCGGAAGGCGCTCGGCCTCGATGCCGCCGGCGCGATCCGCTGGCAGCTGCGACCGGTCGGCGAGCTGCTGCAGGACGACATCGCGCTGGCGCTGACGGGGCGCCCCGGCGGTGTGCTCGGCGCGCTGCTCGACGGCATCGCGCCGCTGGTCGACCAGCCGCTGCCCGAGCACGGCCTGCTGCAGCTGCGCTGCGCGTTCGACGTCGCCGAACTCACCGCCGCGATCGACGAACTGCTGGCACTGGGGGACGCGCCGACGCTCGCCGACACCGGGATCGCCGAGGACCTGAAGCAGGCGTGGACCGGTGGCATGGCACTCGCCATCGCGCGCCCGGCCCCGGGCGGCCTGATGCCGCGGCTCTACGCCAGCTTCGGCATCGCCGACGCGCAGGCGTTCGGACGGCTGATCGCGCGGCTGCGCGAGCTGCCGGAACTGCAACCCAAGGACGTGAAGTACGAGGGCCGACCGTGCGTGCAGCTGCGCATCGACGGCGCGCCGGCGGCGCTGCAGCCGAGCTACTGCCTGCAGGACGGCGTCGTGCACTTCGCCGAGAGCGGTCTCAGCCTGCGCGCCCTGCTGAAGGCGCAGGCGAACGGCACTCCGCCTGCGCTCGACGTGGGCGACGCGCCGCGACCCGAGGGACCGGGGGCCGCGCTGCCGGGCTTCGACCTGCGCTTCGACGGCGCCGCGATCCACGCGGCGATCCACGAACTCTGGCTGCCGCTCGGTTCCACCATGCTGGGCACGGGCGCCTCGGGGCAACCGCTGGTGCCGATGGCCGAGATGCCCGAACCCGAGGTCGTCACGCGGCACCTGCGACCCGGCCGCGGCGTGTTGCGCCGTTCCCCCGATCAGGTCGTGCTCGGCATGAGCGGCACCGCCGGTGGACCGGAGCTGCACGTGCTGCTGGCCGCGTACGGGCCGCTGCTGTCTGGGCCGATGACGCAGTCGTGGTCGTGGCAGACCGACGCGCTGCGCTACGACCTCGCGCACGTGCAGCTGCAGGCGGTGCACGCCGCGCTGACGCGCTTCCGCGAGCGCACCGGCAAGGCGCCGGCATCGTTCGGCGAGCTGCTCGCGAGCGGCGACCTCGCCGACGCCAGCCTGTTGCTGCTGCCGGGCGACGACAGCGCCGAACCCGTGCTGCACGACGGCAGGGAGGTCGCACGCACGTCGTTCGCCTACTTCCCGGACGGCAAGCAGATGTCCCCCCAGGGCGAGGAGATCCTCGCGCGCGTGGCCACGCTGCACTCGATCGCATGGCGCGGTCTCGCGCTCGCCGACGACGGCGTGTTGCACGACACCTGGGACGAACGCATGCCGATCTTCGCCCCCGAGGTGGTCGTGGAGCCGGCGGCGGTCGAGGTCGAGCCGGAGAAGCCGCCGCCGAATCCCGCGCCGGTGCCGGACGACCCGCCGAAGTAGCCCGGTCGCCGGGAGCCTGCCGTCGCTGCCATCGGCGCGACCACGCGCGCCGGCGGTCGTCGCCCGGCCGCCGCCGCGCCCGCGAAGTAGCCTTCTGGTCGGAACCCTCCCCAGATGGCCTCCCCCGCGTGGCACCGTCTCCTGCCGTGGCCGTGGCTCCTGCTCGCGCAGGTCCTGGCCGCCGGCCTGTGCGCACAGCAGCCGCCGACGCCGCGTTCGTCGCGCGACGCGCCGCCCGCGCTGCTGGCCGGCGAGTTCGCCTCGGTGATGGAGCACGACGGCGCGCTGCTCGGCTGCGCGCGCCGCTACCGCGCCACCTTCGGCGACCGTGACGTCGAGTACCTGCCGGCATTGGGCAAGGACGCGCCGCGCGCCGAACCGTGGCGCCTGCGGTTCGTGGCGATGGCGCGCGGTGACGCGACGCTGCTGCGCACCGCCGACGCGACGCCTTCGCGCAGCCACGACCGCAGCTTCGTGCGCTACCAGTGGCCCGGCGTCGTCGAGCGCTACGAGACGCGCGCCGGCGGCCTGAAGCAGAGCTTCGTGCTGGCGGCGCCGCCGCCCGGCCGCGGCGACCTGGTCGTGCAGCTGGCGGTCGAGACCGCGCTGCCGCGCGCGGCCGGCGACCACCTCGCGTGGCGGAACGAACGCGGCGGCGGCGTTTCGCTCGGCGACGTCGTCGGCATCGACGCCGCGGGCCGTCGCTGCCGCGGCACCGCGCGCCACACCGACGGCGGCTGCGAACTGTCGCTGCCGGCCGCGTTCGTCGACGGCGCGAGCTATCCGCTCGAACTCGACCCGCTGATCTCGACCGCGGTCGAGGCCCTCGCCGGCGCCGACTGCGACTTCCCCGACGTCGCCTTCGACTCCTGGAGCGGCTCCTACTGCGTCGCCTGGACGCAGTTCTTCGGCGGCGGCACCACCGGCATCGTGGCCAGCGTGTGGCTCGCCGGCACGCTCGGCTTCGGCTACGCGTTCGCGATCAACCAGACCGGCGACGAGGACGGCGTGCGGGTCGGCACCATCGCCGGCACCGGCCTGTTCGTGCTGGTCTGGGTCAACTACCAGGGCACCAGCAGTTCGATCTCCGGGCTCGCGTTCGAGCCGACGCAGGCCGTCGCGACCGGCGTGTTCACGATCGACGGGCCCGCGAACGTGTGGTCGCCGGTGATCAGCAGCGAGGCGACGGTCTACGACGACGACTGCCTCGTCGCGTGGCTCGACGACACCTACGGCCTGCTCGGTTGCACCGTGTCGATCGACCCGAACCTGCAGCCGAGCGCGTCGCCGATCGTGCAGATCGCCGGCGGCAACGTCACCGAGCCGGCGATCAGCAAGCAGGGCGGCAACCCGGGCATGCACCTGGTCACCTGGACCGACCGCCCACCGGGCTCACCGGGCTGGATCCGCGCGCAGGTCGTCGACAACGACATGAACCTGATCGGCCCGGGCGCCTGGGTGCAGAACACGCCGCAGGACACCGGCTGGTCGGCGGTCGACGGCGACGGCTTCAAGTTCCTGGTCGCCTGGGAGGAACAGGAGCTCGCCAATCCGTCGTCGACCGACATCAAGAGCCGGCTGCTCACCGTGGGGGCGAACGGGATCACGAGCCTCGGCACCGTGACCGACCTCGTCGCGTTTCCCGGCGACCTCGACTACGCCGTCGACGTGGCGCTGCTCGGCGACAAGTTCGGCATCGCCTACATGGGCGGGATCGCGGGACCGGCGTTCGGCGACGACGTGTTCTTCAAGGCGATCGCGGCCAACGGCACGCCGGTCGGCGACGAGCTGCGGCTCGACCTGACGCCCGGCAACGACTACCGCTACGAACACATCCCGCGCCTGATCGGCCGCCGCGACGGCGACCCGGACACCAGCGCGGACGACGGCCTGTGCGTGTTCGCGGACCAGAGCGTGACGACGTTCGACAGCAACGTCGGTCTGCAACTGGTCGAGTCGATGGGCCCCGGCGGGCCGATCGTCGACCTCGGCGGCGGCTGCGGTCCCGGCGGCCTGGCGGTCGCGCCGGGCCCGTATGCGTTCGGCAACGCGACGTTCTCGTTCGAGCTGTACGGAGCGCAGCCGCTGGCGATCCCGTACTTCCTGATCGGCCTGCCGGCCCAGCATCTGCAGTGCGGCGTCTGCAGCGCGATCCAGGCGCTCGGCAGTTGGTTCGTGCCCAACGTCGCCGGCACCGCGGTGACCACCTTCGCGGCGCCGACCGATCCGTCGTACCTCGGCTTCCAGATCGAGTTCCAGTTCGTGACGCTCAACGTCAACTACGTCGGCTGCCCGCTGCTGCCGGGCGCCGCGGCCAGCAACATCGTGCGCGCGACGCTCGCCTACTAGGCAGCCGGGCGCGGTGCCGTTGTCCACAGCGAGTGGAACCGCGCCGCCGGTGCAAACCCGAACCGAAGGTCGACTTGTGCCGGCGCGTGCACACTTGCCAAGGTATCGGGCGCGGCGCGTGGAGACCGCGCCGCCGCGGCGGCACTTTCCGCTCGCACCGCGCATCCGCATGCGGTGTAGTCCTCGCCCGCAATGCCACGGCGAGAAGACCTGCACACCATCCTGATCCTCGGATCGGGGCCGATCGTCATCGGCCAGGCGTGCGAGTTCGACTACTCGGGCGTGCAGGCCTGCAAGGCGCTGCGCGCCGACGGCTACCGGATCGTGCTGATCAACAGCAACCCGGCGACGATCATGACCGATCCGGAGATGGCGGATCGCACCTACGTCGAGCCGATCACCGCCGAGGTCGTCGCCAAGATCATCGAGCAGGAGCGGCCGGACGCGATCCTGCCGACGCTCGGCGGCCAGACGGCCTTGAACTGCGCGATGCAGCTGCACGACATGGGCGTGCTGGCGAAGTTCGAGGTCGAGATGATCGGCGCCAAGCCGGCGTCGATCCAGAAGGCGGAGGGCCGCCTCGAGTTCCGCGACGCGATGGAGAGGATCGGCCTCGTCTGCGCGCGATCGCGGCTCGCCTACACGATGGCCGAGGCCCGGCAGGCGCTCGACGAGATCGGCCTGCCCTGCGTGATCCGCCCCGGATTCACCATGGGCGGCAGCGGCGGCGGCATCGCCTACAACCTCCAGGAGTTCGAGGACATCTGCGCGCGCGGCCTGCAGCTGTCGCTGAACAGCGAGATCCTGGTCGAGGAATCGATCGCCGGCTGGAAGGAGTACGAGCTCGAGGTCGTGCGCGACAAGCACGACAACGTGATCATCGTCTGCTCGATCGAGAACTTCGACCCGATGGGCGTGCACACCGGCGACTCGATCACGGTGGCGCCGGCGCAGACGCTGACCGACCGCGAGTACCAGCTGATGCGCGACGCGGCGATCGCCTGCATCCGCGAGATCGGCGTCGACACCGGCGGCAGCAACGTGCAGTTCGCGATCGAGCCGCGCAGCGGGCGCATGGTGGTCATCGAGATGAACCCGCGCGTCAGCCGCAGCTCGGCGCTCGCGAGCAAGGCGACCGGCTTCCCGATCGCGAAGATCGCCGCCAAGCTGGCCGTCGGCTACACGCTCGACGAACTCGACAACGACATCACCAAGATCACCAAGGCGTGCTTCGAACCGACGATCGACTACTGCGTCGTCAAGTTCCCGCGCTGGGCGTTCGAGAAGTTCCCGACCGCGGACTCGGTGCTGGGCACGCAGATGAAGTCGGTCGGCGAGGTGATGGCGATCGGCGGCACCTTCAAGGAGGCGATGCAGAAGGCGCTGCGCGGCCTCGAGACCGGCCGCAACGGTTTCGGCAACGTGCCGGGCAAGCCGCACGCCAAGCCCGAGGACTGCACCCCCGAGGCGATCCGCCCCCACCTGGCGACGCCGCGCGCCGACCGCATCGACTGGGTGCGCGCCGCCTTCCTCGCCGGCATGAGCGTCGAGGAGATCCACGACTACACGCGCATCGACCCGTGGTTCCTCGACCAGCTGCAGGAGCTGATCGTGCACGAACGCACGCTGCTGGCCGCCGCCGCGAACGGCCTCGCGGGCCTGACCGAGGCGGCGCTGCGGCAGAGCAAGCAGCTCGGCTTCAGCGATCGTCAGATCGCCGCCGCGTGCCCCGGCAAGGTGACCGAGTGGCAGGTGCGCGAGCACCGCAAGCGGCTCGGCGTGCTGCCGGTCTACAAGCGCGTCGACACGTGTGCCGCGGAATACCCCAGCCACACGCCGTACCTCTATTCGACCTACAGCGGCACGGAAGACGAGGTCGGCACCGACGACGCGGCGGGCGCGCCCGGCAAGAAGCGCGTGATCGTGCTCGGCGGCGGCCCCAACCGCATCGGCCAGGGCATCGAGTTCGACTACTGCTGCGTGCACGCCGCGATGGCGCTGCGCGAGATGGGCTACGAGACCGTGATGGTCAACAGCAACCCCGAGACCGTGTCGACCGACTTCGACACCTCGGACAGGCTGTTCTTCGAGCCGCTGACGCACGAGGACGTGATGAACGTCGTCGACCGCATCGCGCCGCACGGCGTGATCGTGCAGTTCGGCGGCCAGACCCCGCTGAACCTCGCGCGCGGCCTCAAGGACCACGGCGCGCCGCTGGTCGGCACCAGCGTCGAGTCGATCGAGGCGGCCGAGGACCGCGAGCTGTTCAGCCAGCTGATCACCAGGCTCGGCATCGACCAGCCGCCGAACGGCATGGCCGCCGCCGCCGACGAGGCGCTGGCGGTCGCCGACCGCATCGGCTACCCGGTGCTGGTGCGGCCGAGCTTCGTGCTCGGCGGCCGCGCGATGGAGGTCGTCTACGACCGCGCGGGGCTGGAGTCCTACATGGACCGGCACCGCTCGTTCTCGGAGGAGCGCCCGCTGCTGGTCGACAAGTTCCTCGACGCCGCGATCGAGGTCGACGTCGACGCGATCGCCGACGGCACCACCGCGCTGATCGGCGGCATCATGGAGCACATCGAGGAGGCCGGCATCCACTCCGGCGATTCGAGCTGCTCGCTGCCGCCGTACACGCTGTCCGACGGCCTGATCGAGGAGATCTGCGAGAAGACCCGCCGGCTCGCGCGCGAGCTGCGGGTGGTCGGCCTGATGAACGTGCAGTGGGCGGTGCGCGGGCCGAAGGTCTACATGCTCGAGGCCAACCCGCGCGCGTCGCGCACGGTGCCGTTCGTCAGCAAGGCCGTCGGCCAACCGCTGGCGAAGATGGCCGCGCGCCTGATGCTCGGCGAGACGCTGGCGCAGGTCGGCACCGTCGAGCGGCTGGACCTGCCGTTCTTCGCGATCAAGGCACCGGTGTTCCCGTTCAACAAGTTCCAGGGCGTCGACACGCTGCTCGGCCCCGAGATGAAGTCGACCGGCGAGGTGATGGGCATCGACGCGAAGTTCGGCTCCGCGTTCGCCAAGGCGATGATCGGCGCCGGCAACACGCTGCCGCGCGAGGGCAAGGTGTTCGTGTCGGTGCGCGACGAGGACAAGCGGCTGATCCTGCCGCTGATCGACCGCCTGCACGGCCTCGGCTTCGAGATCGTCGCGACCAGCGGCACGGCGCGCGCGCTGCAGAACGCCGGCATCCCGGTGCAGCGCGTGTTCAAGATCCACGAGGGCCGGCCGCACGTGCTCGACCTGATCGTCAACCGCGAGGTGCGCCTGATCGTCAACACGCCGAGCGGCCGCCGCGAACGCAGCGACGACCGGCAGATCCGCAGCGCCGCGGTCAGCCACCGCATCCCGTGCATCACCACGCTGGCAGCGGTGTCGGCGACGATCCAGGGCATCGAGAGCTGGGTCAAGAAGCCGCTCGCCGTGAAGCCGCTGCAGGAATACCACGCGATGCTGGCTGTCGGCGCCAGGACCCGCTGAGCTCGGCCGCCGCCACCGAAGAAGCGCTCGCGGCGGCTCCGGTGCACGCATAGCATGCGGGTTCACGTCCGCTGCGCCGAGACCGCCATGAACGAAGCCCCCAAGCACGATTCCCGCCTCGCCAAGGAAGTCGCCGAGTTCTGCGCCAAGCAGGTGACGCAGCCGCAGGCGAAGCGCGACAGCTTCCCGAGTTCGCCGCTGTGGGCCGCCGTCGCCAGGACCGGCACCGCGCTGTGGCTGGACACCGGCGACGTCGACGCGGCGCGCGAGCTGTGGGTACGCGAGTTCGTCGCGCTGACGACCAACAACACGCTGCTGAACAAGGAAGTGCAGAAGGGCATCTACGACCAGCTCGTGCCCGACGCCGCGGCGCTGCTGCGCAAGGCGGATGCGAAGATGCCGGCCGATCGCCTCGTGCAGGAGATCGCGTTCGTGCTCAACGCCGTGCACGGCCTGAAGCTCGTGCGCACGTTCGACGCCGACGTCTCGGTCGAGCTGCACACGGCGCTCGGCAACGACGCCGAGGCCAGCTACCAGTACGGCAAGCGCTTCGCGGCGATCTGCCCGGACCGGTTCATCGTCAAGGTACCGCTGACGCCAGCCGGTCTGCTGGCCGCGCGGCGCCTGCACGACGACGGCATCCGGCTCAACTTCACGCTCGGCTTCTCGGCGCGGCAGAACTGGCTGATCGCGCAGCTCGCGCAACCGACCTGGTGCAACGTGTTCATGGGCCGCATCAACGCCTTCGTCGCCGACAACAAGCTCGGCGACGGCGTCAATGCCGGCGAGAAGGCGACGCTCGCGAGCCAGCGCGGCCTGCGGCGGCTGCGCGACCAGACCAGGCTGCACGTGCGGCAGATCGGCGCCTCGATGCGCAGCGGCCAGCAGTGCGAGGACCTGCTCGGACTCGACGTCTTCACGATGCCGACCGCCGCGGCCAAGGAGTTCGTCAAGAAGAACCCGCCTGCCGCGGCGATCACCGACAAGACCAGGAACGACCCGACGGTGACGTTCGCCGCCGGCATCGATGCAGGCGCCGAGAAGCTGAACTGCTTCTGGGAGATCACGCCGGGGTTCGAACGGGCGGCCGCCGCAGCCGCCAGGCTGGATCCGCGCACGGCCACGGCCAAGGACGTGCTCGGCACGCTGGCCGCGCACGGCGCCGGCGACCTGTTCCCACAGTTCTCGCCCGGCGAGGCCGCGAAGGTCACCAAGGAAGGCAAGATCCCCGTCTACGCGAGCTGGAAGGACCGGGTGCGTGCCGGCACGGCGAGTTGGGACGGCGTGCTGACCGCGGCGGCGCTGGCCAGCTTCACGCAGGACCAGCAGGCGCTCGACGACCGCATCCAGAAGCAGCTGTAGCCCGCCGCAGGCCCCGATCCGCCGGCGCCGGAACTTGCCGCCGCGCGTCGCGTTCGGCCGCCGCCCACCGCGATGTGCACGGACCTGGCGAGATTCCTCGCCGACGCGGCACAATCAGCGATCCGCGGGCTGTCACGCACCGTTGCCATCGGCCCGTCCGACGAATCCCGGAACCGCCATGTCCACCGAACGCCCCGGCCGCTCGCTCTCTCTGTTCGTCTTCGCCACCCTCGCCGCCGGCCTCGCCGCGCAGGGCACGCCGATCGGCTTCGAGGAGACCTACGCGCTGGCCACGGACCGCGCCCAGGCGGTCGCGACGCTGATCCCCGGCACCGACGACTACTACTACTACCACTGTCGTGAGCGGCTCGACGCGCGCGACTTCGCCACGGTGCGGGCGGTGCTGCCGACCTGGATCCAGCGCCACGGTCACAACGAGCGCGTGATCGAGATCGAGAACCGCGAGGCGTTGCTGTCGTTCGGCGACGATCCGGAGCGCACGTTCTCGTTTCTTCGCGATCGCCTCGGGCTGCGCTTCGACCACCAGCGCGTCGTGCCCGGCGAACGCAGCGACCTGCCGTCCCGGCTCGACGCCGAACTGCTCTCGAACCAGCGGCTGACGCAACGCGCGCTGCAGCAGCATCCCGACACGGTCGACGGCTTCACCGACCGTGCGCTGCCGGCTCTGCTGCAGACGAACCTCGACGCCAACCGCCTGCACAGCCTGCTGGCGCGCCTCTCGCGTCCCGACGTCGACAACCTGCCGGCGCTGATCGTGCGCGACCTCGACCACCGCCAGAGCCGCGGCTTCGGCACCGTGCGGGTCCACGGCGAACTGCGTCTGGCCCAGCTCGAGGAGTGCGCGCGGCTGCGGCCGGCGCTGCTGCAGGAACGCGCGTTCGTCGACGCCTACCTGACCCGGCTGCAGCCGGACACCGACACCGACTGGCGGCTCGATCCGACCGCGCGTGCGGCGCAGCTCGGCCGGCTGTGGCAGTTCGCGCAGCGCCTGTCGTCGGCGCACAACTCGCTGAAGGCACACGTGCTGTTCCATTGGCTCTCACACGACCTGACGCAGGGAGCGCCCGACAAGGATCGCTTCCTCGCCTACATCCGGCTGCCGCGGCGCGGCGGCCACGCGGCCGAACAGCATCTGCGGCGCTTCCAGCGCGCCGACGAGTTCGTCGACGCCGCGACCCGGTTCGCGACCGGGCTGCCGCCGATCGGCGACGACGAGGCACTGGTGCGCGCCTGCCTCGAACACTTCTTCACCACCGAGGACACCTACGCGGCCTACGCCGAGTTCCTGGACGTCGATTGGCTGAAGCTCGTGCTCGCCGAGACGAAGATCCTGCTCGGGCAGGGCGACATGGAGCGCTGGTACTCGCTGCTGCCCGATCCCGCCTGGCTCGACCGCCTCGAACGCCGGGTCGAGATCGAGTTCGCGCGCACGTCGCGCAGCCGCTACGCCGCCGACGAGGCGGTGCAGCTCGCCGTCGACGTCAAGAACGTGCCGACGCTGCTGGTCAAGGTGTTCGCGATCGACAGCTATCGCTATCACACCGAGCGGCAGCGCGAGGTCGATGCGTCGATCGAACTCGACGGCGTCGTCGCCAACTCCGAGCAGACGTTCACCTACACCGAGCCGCCGGTGCGCCGCGTACGCCGAACGTTCGACCTGCCGATGCTGCGCGACCCCGGCACCTACGTGGTCGAGTTCGTCGGCAACGGGCTCAGCAGTCGCGCCGTGATCCACAAGGGCAGCCTGCGCTGCGTCGAGCGGACGGCGGCCGCGGGCCAGGTGTTCCGCGTCTACGACGAAGCCGGCGTGCACCAGAAGGACGCCGCGATCTGGTTCGGCGGTCGCGACTATCCGGCGGATGCGGATGGCGAGATCCTGCTGCCGTTCTCGACCGATCCGGGGCAGCGACAGGTCGTGTTGCATCGCGGCAATCGCTCGTCGCTGGTGTCGTTCGACCATCGCGCGGAGCAGTATCAGTTGTTCGGCGCCGCCCACGTCGACCGTGAAGCCCTGGTCGCCGGCAAGAAGGCGCGCATCGTGCTGCGCCCGCAGCTGCGGCTCGACGGCCACGCGGTGTCGCTGAAGCTGCTGCAGGAACCCCTGCTCGCCGTCGTCGCCACCGACCTGGACGGCATGGAGACCGTGCAGGACGTACGCGACCTGCAGCTGCTCGACGGTCGGGAGCTGGTGCACGAGATCACGGTGCCCGAGCGCCTGGCGTCGTTGCGCGTCACCCTGCGCGGCAAGGTCAAGAACCTCGCCGGCGACGACGCGACGTTGTCGGGCAGCACCACCACGTTCGCCGTCAACGGCATCGACGCGACGCCGATGACCAGCGGCGTGCTGCTGTTGCAGACCCGTCAGGGCTACGTGCTCGAAGCCCGCGGCAAGGACGGCGAGGCCAAGACCGGCATCCCGTGCCGTGTGGACTTGGAGCACCGCGACTACCGCGAGCCCGTCACGGTCACGCTGCAGACCGACGCGCAGGGCCGCATCCAGCTTGGCACGCTGCCGGACGTCACCAGCATGCAGGTCACTTCGGCCGCGGGCTTCACCGGGGTGTTCCGGTTGCGCGACGCGTTCGCCTGCTCGTTGCCGGCGGCCCTGCAGGGCGCGGCCGGCGAGACGCTGCGCCTGCCCTACCAGGGCACGGCGGCGGCGCCCACGCGCGCGGAGTTCTCGCTGCTCGGCAGCGAACGCGACGAGTTCAGCCACCTGGCGATCGCCGATGGCTGCCTCGAGTTGCGCGGCCTCGAACCCGGCGACTACGAACTGACCCTGCACGAGCGCGGCGCCACGGTCCCGATCCGCATCACGCGCGGCGCGCGCGACGATCGCTGGCTCGTGGGCCGCGACCGCGTGCTCGAGGCCAGCGATCCGGCCCCGCTGCAGGTACGCGCCCTCGAACTCGGCGATCAGGATCTGGTCGTGCGTGTCGCCAACCCGAGCGGCAGCACCCGCGTGCACGTGGTCGCGAGCCGCTTCACGCCGTCGTTCTCACCGTTCGTCGATCTGCTCGGCGCGCCGGTGCCCGCCGGCGTGCTGGTCGAGACCGAACGCACGCCGAGCAGCTACCACTCCGGGCGCCAGCTCGGCGATGAGTACCGCTACGTGCTCGAACGGCGGTTCGCCAAGAAGTACCCGGGCAACATGCTGCGCCGGCCGAGCCTGCTGCTGAACCCATGGGCGCTCGAAGACCAGTCCTGGAACAGCGCGATCGGCCTCGGCGGCGGCGCCGGTGGCCGCTACGGCGGACGCAGCCGCGGCAAGGCGGGCGGTGGCCCGGGCCAGAGTCGCGACGAGCAACGGGAGGGCGGGATCGAGCCGGGCACGTTCGCCAACCTCGACTACCTGCCACGGGCGACGCCGCTGCTCACCAACCTGCGGCCCGACGCCGACGGCGTCGTGCGCGTGCCGCTGACCGATCTCGGCGACGGTCAGATCGTGCACGTCGTCGCGATCGACGGCGAGCAGCTCGTCTACGGCTCCCTGCTGCGCGAGGAGGCACCGCTGCAGCCGCGCGCGCGGCACCTGCGCGAGGCGCTCGACACCACGCAGCACTTCGTCGAGCAGAAGCGCATCGAGTTCGTCGCCGCCGGCGGCCAGGCCGTGCTCGCCGACGCGCGTTCGGCCCAGGTCGAGGTCTACGACTCGCTGGCCACCGTGCACCGGTTGCTGGCCACGCTCTGCCAGGACCCCGCGCTGTCGCAGTTCGACTTCGTGCTGCGCTGGCCGCTGCTCGACGACGCGCAGAAGCGCGCGCTCTACAGCCGATACGCGTGCCACGAGCTGCACTTCTTCCTGTTCCGCAAGGATCCGCAGTTCTTCGCCGCCGTGGTGCAGCCGTTCCTCGCCGACAAGCTCGACAAGACGTTCCTCGACCACTGGCTGCTCGGTGACGACCTCGCCGGCTTCCTGGAACCATGGGCGTTCGCGCGGCTGAACCTGATCGAGCGCATCCTGCTGGCGCAACGCCTCGACGAGACCGGTCGTCAGGGCATCGCCCGCTCGATACGCGAGGCCCTGGAGCTGCGGCCGATGGCGCCGGAACAGCTCGACCGGCTGTTCGGATTCGCGCTGCACAGCCAGCAGCTCGACCAGGCGGTCGACGGCGCGACCGGCGCGCTCGGCACCTTGCTGGTCGTGGAGAAGAAAGCAGCCGAAAGGCCGGCCGCCGAGATGGGGCCGCCGCCGGCCGCCAGTCCCGCCCCCGAGCGGGCCGTCATGGACGAGGCCGCGGAGGAGCTGGAAGACGCGAAGAAGGACAAAGACCGTGGTGAACTCCGTCGGCAGGCCGCGGAACCGCAAGCCGGCGGCGACGACCTCTTCCTCGGTCAGACCCGCAAGAACGAGGTCGAGGAGCTGAAGCGGGAGAGCGATCAGCGTGGCGCGGCCAAGCGTCTGTTCCGCGCCGTGCAGCCGACCAGGCTGGTGGTCGAACGCAACTACTGGCAGCGGCGAGCGCACGAGGCCACGCCCGACGTCGTCGCACCGAACCGGTTCTGGCTCGACTACGCGACGGCGCCGGCGGGCCAGCCGTTCGTGTCGTCGTCGGTGCTCGAAGCCGGCGGCAGCTTCCTCGAGGCGATGTTCGCGCTCAGCGTGCTCGACCTGCCGTTCACGGCCGGCGAGCACTCGGTGACCGCCGACGGCGATCGCCGTACGCTGCGAGCGGCGACCCCGCTGCTGCTGGTGCGCAAGGAAGTGACCAGGACCGAGCCGGTCGCGGACCAGACGCCGCTGCTGGTCGGCCAGAACCTGTTCCGGCTCGACGACCGCTACCGGTTCGAGAACGGCGAACGGCGCGACGCCTACGTCACCGGCGAGTTCCTCGTCGACGTCGGCTACGGCTGCCAGGTCGTCGTCACCAACCCGACCTCGAGCAAGCGCAGCGTCGAACTGCTGCTGCAGATCCCGGCCGGCGCGTTGCCGCTGAACCGCGGCTTCTGGACCAAGGGCATGCCGGTCGAGCTGCAGCCGTACGCGACGGCGACCGTCGAGTATGCGTTCTACTTCCCGACCGGCGGCGACTACCTGCACTACCCGGTGCACGCATCCGAGAAGGGCCGGCTGGCGGCGGCCGCCGAGCCGCGCACGCTGCACGTCGTCGCGGTGCCGACGACGATCGACACGACGTCCTGGGAGCACGTCTCGCAGCAGGGCAGCGCCGCGGAGGTGCTGACGCATCTCGCCGCCGCCAACGTGCAGCGCCTCGACCTGAGCAAGCTGGCATGGCGCCTGCGCGACCGTGAGTTCTTCACCACGCTGCTGGCGCAGTTGCGGGCGCGCCACGTCTACGACGACACGCTGTGGTCCTACGGTCTGCTGCATCGCGACACCGACGCCACACGGGAGTTCCTGCGCCATGCGGACGGCTTCCTCGCCCATTGCGGCGCCTGGCTGCAGTCGCCGCTGCTGGCGATCGACGCGATCGAACGTGGCGGGTACCAGCACGTCGAACTCGACCCGCTCGTGCACGCACGGGCGCATCGCTTCGGCAGCCAGCGGGTGATCGGCAACGCGCACCTGGCGCAGCAATACGCCTCGCTGATGAACCTGCTCGGCTACCACGAGCGGCTCGACGACGAGGACTGGACGCAGGTCACCTACTACCTGCTGCTGCAGGATCGGGTCGAGGATGCGCTGGCCAGCTTCGCGCGCATCGACGGCAGCCGCAGGACCACGCGCGTGCAGTACGACTACCTGTCGGCCTACCTCGCGTTCTTCACCGGCGACCTGGCCGGGGCACGCCGCACCGCCGAACGCCACAAGGACCACCCGGTCGAGCACTGGCAGCAGCGCTTCGCCGACGTGCTGGCCCAGCTCGACGAGGCCGAAGGCCGCACCAGCCCGGGCCAGGGCGAGGCGGTACCGAGCGATCTCGCGGCGACGGCGCCGTCGCTCGAACTGGCGCTCGACGGCCGGCGCGCGATCGTCGCCTACCGCAACCTGCCGGAGTGCGAGGTGCGCTACTACGAACTCGACGTCGAGTTCGCGTTCTCCTCACGGCCGTTCGCCAGTGACGACGGCACGTCGGCGGCGTTCGTGCAGCCGAACCTGCGCGAGATCAGGTCCCTGCCCGACGGCGGACGCGAACTCGCCTTCGACCTGCCCGAACGCTTCGTCAGCAAGAACGTGCTGGTCGAGGTGCGCGGCGCCGGCCTGGTGCGGTCCCAGACCTACTTCGCCAACGCGCTGCGGGTGCGCTTCCTCGAATCATGGGGCCAGGTCGCGGTCAGCGACTCGACCGGCAACACGCCGCTGCCGAAGACCTACGTCAAGGTGTTCGCCAAGCTGGCGAACGGCCAGGTCCGCTTCCACAAGGACGGCTACACCGACCTGCGCGGTCGCTTCGACTACGCGTCGCTGTCCGACGATCCGAACCTCGGCGCGCAGCGCTACGCGGTGCTGGTGCTCGACGACCAGCGCGGCGCCGTGATCCGCGAAGTGGCGCCGCCGGCGCGGTGATCCGGAGCGCGGCCCTGCCCTCGTCCGCCGTGGCTCCTGCCCTCGTGCTGCCACCGCGTCGCGGTGGCGCAGCGGGTCGCGGCGACGTCCCGCCCCGACGGCAGCGCGATCACGAACCGCCGTTGTCGAGCGGTGCGCCGGAACTGGCGCCGGTGTTCGGCGGGCCCTTCGACGCCTTCTTGTTGATGCGAGGCCGACCGGCCTTCGTACCGCAGCCCTTTCATTCACTCGGCAGGGGCAGGCCCTGCAGGTCTTCGATCTCGATGCGGCTCAACCGGATCGCCGCCTCGAGGTCCTGCCGGTGCGTGGCCGCGACCTGCTCGTCGCCGGCCTGCTCGGCCAGCAGGCGCCAGTTCTGTCGCGCGGCCTCGATCTCGGGTTCCCACTCCTCGCGCGCGACACCTTCGAGCCGCATCAGCCAGGTGGTGTAGAACTGCGAGCGCGCCAACTCCTGGCGCGCCTCGGCGAGCAGGCGCGGGTCGCCGTCCTTCTCCTCCTCCATCTGCTCGACCAGCGTCGCCAGCTCCTCGCGCGCGGTCGGCAACTGGCTCGCCTGCATGCGCGCCTTGTTCAGTTCGAGTCGCACGCGCTGGAACACCGCGCGTCCGGCACCCTCGTCGAAGCTCGCCGGCAGCTTGCCGAGCGCGTCCTCGTAGTGTCGGATGGCCGCCTGCCAGTCGCCGTCGGCCGCCGCGGCGTGCGCCGCGACCAGCACCGCATCCGAGGTCTCGAGCGCGGTCAGATCCTGCCCGGGTCCTTCGTGGAAGGCCCAGGCGCCGATCGGCAACAGCAGCCAGCCGACCAAGAGCATGTTGCGCATCGTCGTCTCCGTTCGCAGGGGGTGGCAGTCAGGGCGAACCGCGCCGGGGCGGTGCCGCGGTGGGACAGTCTATCGGGAAAGCGGGCTCGGCGGCGCGAGCCGCCGGCGAAATGACCGGTCGACGGCCCAAGCGGCCAGGGCACCGATGCCATAGGCGAGCAGATCCGCCCACTGGAAGCCCTGGCCGAGCACCAGGGCGCCGAGCCGCGACCCGCGCAGGTCGGTGAGCCACGGCCAGCGCAGCAGCTGCGACGTCTCGACGGCCGCCGAGACCGCGAACGCAACGGCTGCGAGCACCGTGCCACGACCGGTCGGCACGAACCAGCACAGCGCACAGAACATGGCGACCGTGTAGAGGGCGTCGCCGGTGTACTCGGCCAGCACGCCGGGCAAGGGATGGCGGCGGGACAGCAGTCCCAGCGCGACGACCACGACGAGGCATGCGGCCGTTCGCCAGCGGTGGCGTACTGGTCGCGGTGACAAGCTACGCGGCGACCACGGCGACCGGCACGCCCGGCCGCCAGCGCGTGCCGAAGTAGTGCAGCAAGAGCGGCAGCAGCGCCAGCGCGGCGCTGGCGAGCACGACCGCCAGCAGCGCGTACTCGCGCCGCGTCAGCCGCTCGATCAGCGGCTTGCGGGCATCGGCCGACGCCGCCGACAGCACGTCGCTCGGCACCTGCCGCTTGTTGCCGTTGTGGAACTCGCCGCCGAGCCGGATCGCGACCTGACGCAGCGTGCTGGCGTCCTGGCGCGACTGGTGACCGGCGATGAACTTGCCGCTGACGTGGTCGCCGACGCCGACCACCAGCGTGCCGCCGATCGACGGCGGCAGCTCGGGCATGCCGCTGGCGGGAACGGTGTCGCCGTCGCTGACGATCACCAGCATCGCGCTGCGCACGCGCCAGGTCTTGGCGATGCGCGCGGCCTCGGCGATGCCGTCGAACAGCTTCGTGCTGCCGGTCTTGAACGCGTAGCGCATGTCGACCTGGCTCAGCACGTGGCGCACCAGTTCGACGTCGCGCGTGTCCTCGACGACCGGCTTGGCGCCGTTGTAGGTCGCGATCACCGTGATCTTGAACTTGCCGATCGGCACCCGCGCGAACAGCGAATCGACCAGGTCCTTGGCGCGTTCGGCGCGCGACTGGTTGCCGTTCGGCCCGGCGTCGCGCAGGTGCATGCTCGGCGACACGTCGTAGACCAGCAGCAGGTGGCGCCACTCCTCGTCCGGGATCTCGTCGCTCTGGTGCACGCGCGGCTCCACCATCAGCAACGTGACGAGCCCCCAGGCGAGCCCGCCGTGCAACAGGGCCCGCAGCCAAGGCACCACCGCGACCCAGCCGGCCGGCCGTGCGTCGGGACCGAACAGCAGGTGCGCCAACCGCCGCACGCGCCGCCGATGCAGCAGTTCGCCGCCGAGCGCCAGCAGCAGCGCCGCGATCGCCACGGTCGCCGCTACCACGGCGTGTACCTCAGACCCAGCTGCGCGAGACCGTGCAGCGCCAGCAGCGCCAGGCCGGCGATCGCGAACGGCAGGAACCAGTCCACCAGCTCGGCGGTGCCCTGCTCGAGCCTGGCCTTGGTCATCTGGTCGATGCGTTCGAAGACGTTCTTCAGCGCCCGCGTGTCGCCGGGATTGAACACCTCGCCGCCGGTCATGCGCGCGAGGTTGACGATCTCGCCGCGCGCCTCCTGCTCCTGGATGTTCACCGCGAACAGCACGATGCCGTCGCGCTTGAGCCGCTTGGCGATGTCCATCTCGGCGCCGTTGCCGAGGTCGCTGCTCCAGCCGTCGGTGACGAGGATCAGCATGCGGTCGCCTTCGCTGCGCGACGTCAGCACCTCGCGGCAGCCGAGCACCGCCTTGCCGATCTCGGTGCCGCCGAACGCGGGCGGCGCGTTCTCGGGCCGCATGAACGGCACCGCGCAACGGAACGCCGACGGGTCGGTCGTCAGCGGCACCCAGTGCAGGTAGTTGTTGCCGAAGAACGTCAGCCCGAACGAGTCGCCGGTGCGGTAGTCGAGGAACTCGTTGATCGCCGCCATCGCCGCGTCGTACCGCGAACCGCTGCCGAACTTCGCCGTCATCGAGCCGGAGATGTCGACGCAGAACTGGATGTTGGTCAGCGCGCGCTTCTGCTTCGGCGCCGCGAGCTCCTGCGGCAGCGCGAGCAGCAGCACCGCGATGGCGAGCAGCAGCGACGGCAGCGACTCGCCGAGCCCGAGCAGGCCGCGCACGACCCAGCCGCTGCCGCGACCGCCGTGGTCGAACGGCAGCACGGTGCGGCGGGATCGCCGTTGCCACACCCAGCACAGGTGCAGCAGCGGCAGCGCCAGCAGCAGCAGCAGCCAGGGTCTACCGAACATGCGCCTCCGCGGCGAAGTCGGCGGCCGACACCGAGCGGTACGGCGCCAGCAGCGCGGCGACGTCGAACGACGCCGGCGGCACCGGCCGGTGCAGCCAGGCTTCGACCTGCCGCAGCAGCGCGCCGGCCTCGGGATGCGCGCGGATCGCGACGATCGCGGCCGCCGCCTTGCTCGCGCGCAGGTCGAGCCTGGCGCGCCAGAACGCGACCAGCAGCCGTTCCAGTTCGGCCTTCGCCGCGTCGTCGGCGCGGCCGGCGGCGACGGACTCGACCAACGGCCGCATGCGATCGGCCAGCGTCGGCGCCGGGGTGGCGGCGACGCGCACACGCCGCCAGCGCCGGCCGACGAACAGGATCAGCAGCAGGCCGATGCCCCAGAGCGCGCCGACCACGATCTGCAGCGCCGTGTAGCCGCGCAGACGCGGCGGCGCCTCGGGCCCGGGTTCGGAGGGATCCATGACGCCCTTCGGCAGCACGCTGGTGACGGTCACCTGCAGCGGCGGCAGGCCGGCGACCGGCGAGCCGTCCTTGCGCGCGAGGTACCGCACCAGGTCGAAGGTGCCCGGCGCCAGGCCCTGCCACTCGAGGTCGTAGCGGCAGTGCTGGCCGTGCGGCCGCACCGCCAGCACGCGCACGACGACCGGCGCCTTGTGGTCCGTCGGGGCGACCGTCAGTTCGCTGCCCTCGAGCACGACCTCGTCGATGCGGGCGCGCATGCCGACGCTCGCGGTGCGTTCGTCGCGCGCCTGCGCCGCGGGCGCAGGCGCGAGCAGCAGGGCCGCGAGTGCCATGCCGGTCACGGCGCTGCCGCGGCTCATCGCGCTCCCTTGCCGGCGAGGCCGCGCGAGCGCAGGAAGTGCCGCAGCCGGTGCACGAACGGCTGATCGGTGCGGACCAGGATGTGGTCGACGCCGCCGCGGCGCAGTTCGGCGATGCCGTGCGCGGCGTCGAGCAGTTGGCGGCGCCCGTGGGTCACGAACGCCCGCCCGGTCTCGGCCTCGCTGACGCGTAGGAAGCCGCCGCCGCGCATCGTCACCTCGGCCGGGTCCTGGAACTGGATCACCGCGACCTCGTGCCGCTGGGCCAGCAGCGCCAGCGCGTGCGCGGCGCCCGGTTCGTGCAGGTCGCTGCAGACCACCACCAGCGCGCGGCTGCCGAGCGTCGGCCGCAGCTCGGCGAGGCGCCGCACCAGCTGCGTGCGTTCGTCGAAGCCGTGGCGCCGCAGCCGCAGCAGCCACTGCAGCACCTGGTCCTTGGCGAGGCTCGGTTCGATGCGCACGTCGCGCGAGCCGGCGCCGAGCACACCGACCGGGCTGGTGCGGTCGAGGCACGCCAGCGCGAGGCCGCCGGCGACGTGCAGCGCCAGCTCGTACTTGCTGCGCGCGATCGACGAGACCACCATCGACGCCGACGTGTCGACGACGAACCACGCCGGAATGCGCCGCGGCGCCTCGTACTCCTTGACGTGCACCTTGCCGGAGCGCGCGGTGACGCGCCAGTCGATCGACTTGATCGGGTCGCCCGGCAGGTAGGCGCGCGACTGCACGTAGTCGATGCCCGAACCGAGGAAACGCGAACCGTCGAGCCCGTAGGTCAGGTCGTCGGCCAGCCGCCGGATCGCGATCACGAACTTGCGTGCGGCGAGCGGCTCGACCCTGGCGAGCTGTCCCGGCAGCTCGCGCTCGCGCGCGAGCGCCCGGCCGGTCCGTTCGTGCCGCTTCGACGTCGTCATTTGGGCGCTTCGGACAGGATCTCCTGCAACACCTGCGGCCCGGTGAACCCTTCGGCGAGCGCCTCGTAGCTGAGCCGCATGCGGTGCAGCATCACGTCCTCGGCCAGCGCGAACAGGTCCTCGGGCAGCACGTAGTCGCGGCCGTGGATCAGCGCGCGGGCGCGCGACGCCTTGACCAGCGAGATGCCGGCGCGCGGACTGCAGCCGAGTTCGAGCTTCGGGTGGCGGCGCGTGCGGTTCGTGATCTCGACCGCGTGCTCGAGGAACGCCTCGCTGACGTGTACCTGTTGCACGTCCTCCATCGCCCGCACCAGCTTCTCGGAGCTGCCGACCGCCTGATCGCCGAGCACGTCGAACTCGGTGCGCGCGACCGCACCCTTGCCGTCGCGACGCACGCCGAGCGCGGCGTTGCGGCGCAGCACCTCCTTCTCGTCGGCGGGCGTCAGGTACTCGAGCCGGTGCAGCAGCATGAAGCGATCGAGCTGCGCCTCGGGCAGCTCGAAGGTGCCGGCCTGTTCGACCGGGTTCTGCGTCGCGATCACCAGGAACGGCGCCGGCAGCGGGTAGTTGTGGTTCCCGATCGTGACGCGGCGCTCCTGCATCGCCTCGAGCAGCGCGCTCTGCACCTTGGGCGCCGCGCGGTTGATCTCGTCGGCGAGCAGCAGGTTGGTGAAGATCGGGCCCTTGTGGGTGCGGAACTCGTGCGTCTTCTGATCGAGGATCTCCGAGCCGACGATGTCCGACGGCAACAGGTCGATCGTGAACTGGATACGCGCGAACGCCAGGTCGACGGTCTTGGACACCGCGGCGACCAGCAGCGTCTTCGCCAGCCCCGGCACGCCCTGCAGCAGCAGGTGGCCCGAGGTCAGCAGCGCGATCAGCACGCGCTCGACGACGACGTCCTGACCGACGACGACCTTGCCGACCCGGCCGCGGATCTCGTGCAGGAAGTCGCGGGTCTCGGCGAAACGGGTGGCGGCGGCGGGTTCGTCGACGGTCATGGGGGTCCTCGGTCGGGATCGGGGGCGGTCGGCGGATCAGATGGCGCGGCGGATCCACTCCGCGGCGGTGGCTTCGAGATCCAACGTCGGATCCTCGGCGCGGCCGAAGTGACACGCCTCGATGCGCTCGATCGTCGAACGCAGTTGCTGCCGCGTCGCGTCGTCGAACCTGCCGTGGGTCTCGGCGCGGTAAAGCACCTCGAGCACCGTGAACGGCGTCACGTGCGCGGGCATGCGCAGCAGCGGTGCGGCCGTCGGCTCGCCGACCTGGCGCCGGCGCACACCGAAGAACCAGACGCCGTAGCCGATCGCCGCGGCACCGACCAGGAACCAGGCCCACAGGGGGTTCTTGCTGCCGTAGCCGCCCGCGAGCGCGACGCTGCTGCTGACGGTCTCGAGGTCGGCGTCGTTGTAGCGCTGGTAGACGACCTCGATGTCGTCCTGCTTGGGCCTGCCGAACACGAAGCTGTTCGGCCGCGCGCCATCCTGCTCCGGCACCATCGACAGCAACCAGACGCGCTCGCTCTCGATGCTCTGCTGCTCCTCGGTGAAGCGCACCACCGACGCGCCCTGGTCGTCGCGCTTGTCGACGCGGAAGCCCGGCGCCGCGACGTCGAGGATCGTCTCGAGGCCCGGCACCAGACCGGTCGCCTGCGCCTTGATCTCGAGCGTGACCTTGCCCTCGTCGGCGCGGCGTTCGTCGAGGATCTGCGTCACCTTGAGGTTGGAGAACGGGCGCGGCGCGGCCGGCGCCGACGCGTCGATCGCGACCGGCGACGTGCCGACCGGCAGCACCGTGTAGCCCGACGTGTCGAGGAAGTCGAAGTCGAGTTGCATCGCGGGCAGGCGATCGACCTGCGGTCCGCGCGCCTGCAACAGCAGCCACGCATACGGCGTCGCGCGCCAGCCCGGCGCGGCGGTCGGCTTCGACGCCATCTGCTCGCCGTTGAAGGTCACCGACAACACCTCGAAGCTCTCCTGCAGCGCGGCGGTTACCGCGTCGTGGAAGCGGTCGCGGTAGTTCTCGAGCGGTCGCCCGTAGTTGTAGGCGTAGCCCATGTTGTTCTGGTTCTGGGCGTACTTGGCGAAGCCGCCGCTCTCGCGCTCGATCTCCGGCGAGTGCACGATGTCGACGCGCACGCCGAACGGCCTGGTGCCGACCGTCGTCGACCCCTCCACCACCGCTTCGAGTCGCAGCTCGCGGATCAGGTCCTGGTAGTAGTCCCAGACCTTCTTCGCCTCGGCCGCCTGCGAATGGTCGCCGACGATCGCGAAGCCGGCCTCGAGGTAGCGGTACTTGATCTGCGGCTTCACCGCCGACATGCGGGTGAACAGCGCGTTGGCGAACATCGCCAGGTGCCGTTCGCGGCTGCCCTCCGGCAGTTCGTCGAGCGCCTCGCGGATGCGCGGCAGCTGGCTCTTGGCCAGCACCGTGTCCTCGTCGATGGCGCCGAGGTCGGCGGCGCCGAGCGCGGCGTAGAACCAGGTGTCGAACGGCCGGATCGTCTCCTGGTCCAGCCGCAGGTCGTCGGCGATCGAGATGTAGTGTTCGGCGGCCTGGTCGAACAGCTGGAACGCCGCCTTGCGCGTCTCGGCGAAGTCGCTGCTGCGGCCGAGTTCGCGCGAGAAGTTGTTCCGATCGTGCAGGATCGAGGCCACGACCGACAACAGCGCCCAGTGCGCGCCACGCTTCTCCAGCGCCCGCCGCGCCACCTCCAGCGCCGTGTCGTAGCCCTTGGCGACCTCGGTCAGCAGTTCGCGCTGCGTGCGCTTGGTCTTCGCCTCCTCCTGCACGTCCGGCCGCCGCCAGGTCGTCGCCAGGTTGGTGCGCATGGTGCCGAGCAGCTCGCCGAGCAGCACCGGATCGAGATCGGCGACGTCGCCGAACACCTTCTCGATCGTCTCCAGCCGGTAGACCTCGGCCGCGCTGTGCGCCGCGACGAACGCCTCGCTGAGCAGCTTCTCGTCGACGCCGCCGATCGGCAGCTGGCGCAGCCGTTCGACCCAGCTGCCCAGCTCCTGCAGGTTGCGCTCCTGCTTGCTGCGCGTCAGCGGGATGCCGGCCGAACGGCGCTCGAACCCGTACATGAACATGTACGAGTTGGTGCGGCGCTGGGCGTTCGGGTTGTTGTTGCGCATCCAGACGCGCAGGAACTGCTGCGCGAGGTCCTTCGCCTTGCGCGGGTTGACCTGCGCGAGCTGCTCGATGAACGGGAACGCGCGCTCCGGTTCGTTGACCTTCAGGTACAGCTGCGCCGCCACGGTCGTGAAGTGCGGACGCAGGGCATCGTCGAGCAGCGCCGCCCATTCGGGCCCGGGCTGCGCGGCGATCACGTCGGCCGGCTCGATCGCGAGCACCTGGTTGCCGCCGCCGCGGCGCTGGTTGGTCCAGAAGATGTTGCCGAACTCGTCGCGCTCCATGACCGGACCCATCGAGTCCGACTGCGAGTTCGCGGTGCTGAAGGCGGCTTCGACGATCCAGCCCGAAGCCAGCAGACCCAGCGTCTTCTGCCACTGATCGGCGAGCTCCGGCGCCGTGTGCAGCAGCGCCTCGACGGCCGTCTTCTGCAGCTGCAGCCCCTTGGCCCGGTACTCCGGGTCCTGCGGTTTGTCCTGGAACCCCTTCGCCACCTGGCCGCCGATCGTCGCCACGATCTCCATGCCGCGCTGCGGCCGCTGCGTGAAGCTCTCGGCGAGCCAGGCCGGGCCCAGGTCGTCGCGCACCTTCGGCGCCAGTTCGACCGCGCGCAGCAGCGCCTCGGCCTTCTCGGCCTCGCCGATCTCGCCGCGCGCCAGCGCCGCCTGCGTCGCCGTCCAGGCGTTCTCGAGGAACTCGCGGCTCTTCTCGACCGCGAAGCGCGCGAGGTTGCAGCGCGCGATCAGATTCAGCCCTTCCCGGTCGTTCGCGGTCTCGGCCTCCTCGGCCGACGGCAGGAACGGCTTCATCTCGCCCTCCTGGCCGAGCGCTGCCAGCAGCAGAGCCGCCTCGCGGCGGTCGAGGCGCTGCTCGGTCGCGGGCTTCGCCACCTCGACGCCGAGCAGGCGCACCAGCTCCTCGAGCACGCTGCCGGTGTCGATGGCGCGCTGCACGATCGGGGCCAGCTTCGGCGCCTGCTGCTTGGCGAAGCCCCCGGGCGCCATGCCGGCCAGCGCCAGCGCGTCGGTGAAGGTGAAGTGGTTCTTCTCCTGCAGATTCGGCGGCACTTTCTGATCCGGCTGTGGCGGCGGATTCAGCACGGCGGCCAGGAAGTGCTCGTAGGCCGGCTGTCGGTCCGGCTCGGCGAACGTCTGCAGGAACGCGGCGACCTGCGGCCAGCGCCCCAGCGTCACGTCGCGCTGCACCATCTCGAGCTCACGCTGCAGCCGCTTCTCGGCGAGCTGCTGCTCGGCATCGCCGGCGGCGGGCGCATCGGTCCCGGCCGCTGCGGGCGCGCCGGGTGCCGGCGGCGGCGACGCGGTGCGCTCCGGTGGCGGCAGGATGGTCGGCATGCCGTCGATCTCGAACACCTCGAACTCGAACGGCGGGTCGTCGGCCGGCGTGGCCGCCGGTGACGGCGCGCCTCCGGTCGACGCCGGCGGCGCACCGTTGGCCGGCACGCCCTTCTCCTCGGCCGGATCGTACGGCTTCAGCTCGGGCGCCGCCCACGCCCGCAGGATCGCCGACGGTCGACGATCGAACTTCAGCTGCTTCCACTTCTGCAGCCGCGCCGCCGCGGCGGTCTTGGCCTTCGCCGCGGCGGTCGCCGCGACAGCCGCCGCCGGATCCTGCGGCGGCGCCGCGGGCGCACCGTCGACTGGCGTCGGCGCCGGCGTGGCCGGTGGCGCCGCGGGCACCGTCGGTCGCGCCGGCGACGACGGCACCGGTGCCTGCGCCACCGGGGCGGCGGCGAGAACGGCGAGCAGCATCGCCGCGCTGAGCCGGCGTCCGACGCTCGCACGCGCCGCCCGCGGCGTCGCCGGGCGCGAGGCCGACGGCGGCAGACCGGCTCGGCCCGGGTCGGCAACCGCGGCCGCGGTTGCGACCGTGGCCGCGAAGGGTGTCTGCCAGCAGTGGTCGGCGCACAAGCTCATGGATCTCCTCGGGGCCGCGGAAGCTATCACACTCGCGCAGCGAGAACAGTCGCCCGGACCGCGGACGTCACGTTCCATCCGGCGCCGGCAGGGGCAGGATGCGCGGCACCAGCCGACGCAGGTCGACCACGCGCTGCCGTGCGACGCGCAGCTGCGCGAGGTATTCCCGGCGCGGCACGTCGTAGGCACCCAGGGCCCGCAGATGCGTGGTCGTGAACTGCACGTCGAGCAGCTCGATGCCGGCCGCGAACAGCGAGCCGACCAGCGCGACCAGGGCGACCTTCGACATGTCCGTGCGGCGGTGGAACTTCGATTCCGCGGCGAACAGGGCGCCGACCTGCACGCCATAGGTGCCGCCGACCAGCTCGCCGTCCTGCCAGACCTCGAGGCTGTGCGCGTGGCCGAGTTCGTGCAGGCGCGTGTAGGCGCGCACCATCTCCGGGATCACCCAGGTGCCTTCGCTGCGCCGCTTGCCGCATTCGGTCATCACCCGCGCGAAGCAGCGGTTCCAGGTCAGCTCGAAGTCGCCGCGGCGCAGCACGCGCGCCAGCCGACGCGGCACGTGCAGACTCACCGGCGTCAGCAGCGCACGCGGGTCGGGGCTCCACCACATCGGCACGTAGCCCTCGGCGTACCACGGGAAGATGCCCTGGCGATACGCCTGCAGCAGCCGCCGGCTGCCGAGGTCGCCGCCGATCGCGACCAGGCCATCGCGGTCGTACAGCTCGGGATCGGGGAACGCGACCTTGTCGTCCGCGCGCAGGAACACCGGCTGTCGGCGCGGCGCGCGCATCAGCGCTCCTTCAGCCGCCGCAGCGTGGTGTGCTGCTCCTCACGATCGGCGCATTCGAGGATCTCGATGTCGCCGTCGCTGCGCGGACGGAAGTAGACGCGCAGCCCGCGCGAGGCCCGCAGGCTCCAGGTGTCCTGGCCACCCATCTGCTTCACCTCCAGCCCCGGATAGCCGTAGCCCTCGGTGCAGAACAGCAGCACCGCGTGCACCGCGCGTTCGATCGCGCGGCGGTCCTTGCCGGCCAGCGACTTGTAGAACGACGCGGCGAAGTACGGCATGCGGAACGTCGCCGGCGGCGGCTCCGGCTCGAGCGCCGGCTTGTGGCGGCGGCGTCCCTTCGGCACCAGCGGCTCGAGTTCGGCGACGGTCTGCATCAGCTCGCGCATGCGCGTCTGGTTGTGGGCCAGCTGCCGCCGCAGCGCCGTGTCGGCGGCGAGGAAGCCCTCGCGCTCGTCCTCGAGTTCGTGCACGCGCCGCTGCAGGTCGCGCGCGTCGCGCGGCGACTCTCCCGCCGGCGCCGACGACCCGGCGCGCTGCTGCAGACGGCCCTGCAGCACGGCACGATCGCGTTCGGCGAGTTCGAGCCGACGGGCCAGTTCGCTCTCCCGCTCCCGCGTGCGCGCCGCCGCGTCGCGCATGCGGTCGACCTCGGCGCGCAGGCGGCCCAGTTCGGCCTCGCGCAGCGCCAGCAGCGCCTGGGCGTCGGCCAGCGCCGGCGACGCGGCCGCGGGCGCGGGTCTGGCGATCGCCTCCGGCAACAGCAGGCGCAGCACCTCGTCGAGCTGGGTCGGGTCGCGCTGCTCGGCCAGCAGCGGCGCCAGTACGTGCGCCGGCGCGCGCTCGATGCGGAAGCCACCCTTCGGCGACAGTCCCTGCCGCCGCGCGAGGTCGCGCAACCGCGTCACGGGCACCGCCAGCTCCAGCAGCATCGCCAACGGCAGATCCGGGCCCTTGGCCAGGATGCGCTCGGCGAGCTTCTTCAGTGCGAGCGCGGCGTGGCTCATCCTCGCTGCGAGCGCCGGGGTTCGGTCGTCGGATGCACGCGCACAGCGTACCGGCCCTCGCCTCGATCGACTATGGGGCGCGGCCGGGACTCACGGCTGTTCGACCGCGTTCGGCAGCGGATACAGCGGCGTCACCGGATACTCGGTGTACTCCTTCGCGTCCCAGCTGCGCTCGATGCTCTCGCGCTCCTCCTGCGTGATCGGCACCGCCGGCTGCCACGACCGCCACGCGCCCCACTCGACGAGGTCGAACGGCGACCCGACCAGCGCGCCGGCCTTCCAGAGCACGAACGACGGGAACAGGAACACCGAGATCGGGTCGCGGGTCTCCTTCGCCTGCGATCGATACCAGACCCAGGTCAGCGGCAGCGCGACGACGTCGATCGGCACGCCGGCGGCGAAGCCGGTGGTCGCACCGATCGTCGCCGGCAGGCGCGTGAACCAGGTGCGGCCATGACGTCCGTCGACGAGCTCATCGGTGTACTGCACGACCGACGTGCACGCGGCGAAGCCCAGCGTGCAGACGCAGGCCAGCAGGCGCGGCCAGCGAGGCACGACTCAGTTGCCCTTGCGCGGTTCCCGGCGCGCGAACTTCATCGAGCGGATCGTCCACTTGTCGGACAGTTCGGGCGGCGGCGTCTTGTAGCCGGCCATGAGCCGTTCGTCGGTCGCGTTGATCAGCTGCAGGTCGCGCAGCTTCCAGATCGACTGCCCGGCACCCGCGAGGCCGGCGCCGGCGCCCGACTCGCAGTTGAACAGCAGCGCGTAGACGAACGCCAGCTGGACCGCGAAGTCGGTGCGCGGCCAGGTGACGTCGACCACGAAGTCGGAGGCCCGCTGCTTGCTGCCCGGGATCGTCGCCGGTTCCTCCTTCGGATCCGTCAGGCCGAAGTCGTCGGTCTTCAGGTTGGCCCCGCCGGCCTGCAGGATCTGCCCCTCGAAGTAGCGGCGCGGCATGTTGATCGTGTCCGAGGTGCTGAGCTTGTTCTGCACCACGACCTCGACCTTCTTCTGCAGCGTGCCGATCTGCTCCAGCAGGCCGCCGGGTCGCTTCGCATCCTGGATCGCCTTGCGGCTGGCGGCGATGTCCTCGTCGAGCTGCAGGCAGTACCAGCCGCCGAGCGGCAGCAGCACCAGCGACAGCAGGATCACGACCTTGTAGAGGTCGAGGGAACGCAGGAAGTTCATCGACGGTCCTCCAGGGTGGCGACCCGATCCTGCGGCGCCGCGAGCGACGGCGACGCCGCGCCGATCGCGGCCGAACTGCTCGGGCCGAACGGCTCGAACACGTCCTTCACCCGCATCGTGACCTTGTAGTAGGCACCGCTGATGCCGGTCTCGTCCGAGTCGCGGAAGCGCTCCTCGACCGAGCCCCGGTCGCTGCCCTTCGGCCGCTCGAACGGCGTGTCGGCCTTGTTGTATTCGGCCTCGATCGCCTGCTCGAGCACGCTCATGCGCTCGCGGAAGTCCTCGCCGCGGAACGCGACCGTGAACTCCAGCCGGCGGCTGGGCGTCTTCATGCCGAGCTCGATGCGCGGCACCAGGTAGCGGCCGAGCTGCGGCTCGACCGTGCGCAGCATCTCCGACCAGCGCACCAGCACCGCGAGGCCTGACTCCAGCGAGACGTCCTCGTAGACGCCGGACTGCTTCTGCTTCTGGTCGGCGACCGCGCGCAGCTTGTCGCGCACGAGCTGCAGGCGCTTGTGCACCGGCGCCTCGGTGATCTCGGCGATCAGGTCCTTGTAGGTGTAGTCCTTGCCCTTCGCCTGCTCGAGCCGGAAGTTCTGCGCGTTCTCGAACCAACGCGTCGTGAACACCGAGTTCAACATGCCGTGGAACTGCGGCGGCGCGTTCGGCTTCGACTTGTCGATGAACGTCTGGCCGATGTAGAGCTCGAGGTTCTTCAGCTCCATCGCGCGCTTGTTCGCATGCACGAACAGCGCCAGCCACGCCACCATGCAGGCGATCGCCAGCGGGAACTTCAGCTTGTCGAAGCCACGCGACAGGGTCAGGTCCTCCTGCCGCAGGTCGAAGCCCTCGGGACCGCCCATGCGACCCAGCGCCAGGCCGATCGCGGTGACGAGCCGGGGACCCAGCTCGTCGACCTCGTCGGGCGACAGGTCGTGCTCCAGGTGCGACAGCAGATCGAGTTCGCGCGGTTCGACGCCGAACACCTCGCGCAGCATGTCCTTCGCGTCGGCGCGCACGCTGGCGCCGCCGGTGATCCACAGGGCACCGATGCGCACGGCGCGCCCGGAGGCGGTCAGGAAGCGGGTCAGCTCGCGCGCGAGGCGCTGCAGATAGGCGGTCTGCGCGGCATCGACCTCGGTGAAGCGGATGGTGACGTGGCGGGCGGGCGGCTGCTCGACCTCGGACACGGCGGGCGCGCCCTCGGCGGCGACCGGCAGCGCCGCCGCGACATCGAGCCGCTGGTCGGTGCCGGTCCGCAGGCACTCGTGCGTCACGTCGCGCGCCGTCGCCGCGTCGAGGCCGTGCAACCGCGCGATCTCGTCGCTGACCACGGCGTCGCCGACGCGCAGCGTGCGCATCTCCACCAACCGATCGCCCTCGACCAGCAGCACCTTCACGCTGCGGGCGCCGAGGTCGACGATCGCGGTCACCGCCGCCGGCGCGCCCGCGGGGGCCGCATCGGCCGCCTCCACCTCGAACGCGCCGGCCCGGTCGGCGGCGCGCCACAGCGCCATCGTGTCGAGGTCGACCGTCTCCGGCTCGATGCCGTGCGCCGCCAGCGCCTCGATCTGCAGCCGCAGGCCCGGCTTCGGCACGCTGGCGACCAGCACACGGGTGCCGCCGTCGACGCCCTCGCCGATCTCGTGGAAGTCGACGACCATGTCGTCGAGCGTGTGGCTGTGGATCTCGCCCTCGACCTCGGCCTTGACGACCTTGCGGATCGCGTCGTGACCCTTGAACGGCAGTTCGATGACGCGCAGCACCGCCTCGCGGCACGGATGGCCGAGCCGGACGTCGCCGCGCATGCCTTCCTCGCGCGCCGCCTCGGCGGCGGCGGCGACGGCCTCGGCGCGCGCGACGGCATCGGGCGCCGCCGCGAGCGAAGCCGTGTGCACGCGCACCAGCCGGGTCTTCCGGTAGCTGCCCTCCAGCTCGACGACCTTCACCGAGTGGTCGCCGGGATCGATGCCGATGCTCTTCACCATGCTGTCACCTGAGTCTCACCTGGGTTCCTGCGGCCGGCTGTCGGCGTCGAATCGTGCCCGCTGCTGCTCGTCGAGCACGGCGCGGATGCGCTGCTCGGTGCGACTGCGCACGAGCAGCACCTCGTTGCGGATCGCCGGCGGCAGCTGCGACGGCTGGAAACGGCTGTAGACCGCCATCTGCTCCTCGCGCGCGCTCAGCAGCACGAGCCGCAGCGAACGTTCCTGGGCCGCGTTCAATCCGTACGTGGTCACCAGGCTGCGCACGTAGTCCGCCTCCGGCGACGCGGCGCCGCTGTCGGCGGCGAAGACCTTGGGAAGCACCAGACCGACGTTCATGCCTGCTGCGAAGCTTCCCAGAGCAGCGCCGAGAATCCATAGCGGCACACGCTTCACGTTCAGCGGCGCTCCGATCCCCCGCGGTCCGGTCCGCCGCGATCGAGCGCGCCCTCGAGGATCAGCGCATCGAGTCGTTCCATCTCGCGGTGGATCTCGTCGGGTGCGGCCTCGAGCTTGTCGGTCTGCGCGTCGAACAGCCCGCCGTGCCACACGAGCCCGACCCCGAACAGGACCGCCGCCGCGAGCAACAGCCGTCGGCACAGGCGCACGACCCGATCGGCGACCTCCTGTTGTTCGAGCTGGTCGCGACTCGGCAGCCGCCGCACCGCCGCCAGCACGTCGGCCGTGAATCCGGTCGGGGCCGCGACCACGCCGCCGCGTGCCGCGACGAACCCGTCGCGCAGCGCCCGTTCGGCCGCGAGCTGCCGGCGCAGGTCCGGCGCCGCCGCGAGCCGCGTGCGGAACGCGGCCGCCGCCGCGGCGTCGAGTTCTCCGTCCAGGAAGCGGTGCAGGTTCTGCAGATCGTCGCGTGATGGGTTCATCGTCGGGCTCCGCGCCGAGGGCCGGTCGGTCCGGCGGCTGCCGGTCCGGGACCGGCGGGTCCGTCGTGCGGCTCGGCATCGCCGCCGGGAACGAGGTCGGGGTGGGAACGCTGCAGCTGGTCCTTGAAGCGCTGGCGGGCGCGGAACAGCCGCGACTCCACGGTGCCGAGCTGGATCTGCAGCACCGCCGCGATCTCCGTGTACGAGAGTTCCTCGAACTCGCGCAGGATCAGGATCGTGCGGTACTTCTCCGGCAGGCCGTCGACGATCTGGCGCGTCACCGCGGCCAGTTCGGCGGCGAGCAGCGGCGCCGTCGGCGCATGCGCGTCGTCGCTGCCGCGGTCCAGCAGCCGATCGTCCTCGACCAGGCGCAGGCGACGGTGGCTGGCGCGCGACAGGTGGTCGGTCGCCGCGTTGACGGCGATGCGATACAGCCAGGTGTAGAAGGCCGAGTTCTGCTGGAAGGTGTGCAGCTTGCGGAACACCTTCAGGAACACGTCCTGCGCCAGGTCCTCGCACTCGACCAGGTCGCGGCAGTAGCGGCCGAGCAGCCGGAAGACGCGGTCCTTGTAGCGGTCGACGAGCTGGGCGAACGCCGATTCGCTGCCCTCGAGCACGGCGGCGATCAGCTCCTGGTCGGAGGTCTGCGGGGAGAGCTTCAAGGCGAACACGGGGGCCTTGGAGGGCGAGCGGCGGCGTTTCTTCCCACCGCGCGGCCGACCGCGACGAGCGTGGTCCGGGCCGGCGCGACGGACCGGTGGCAAGGGCTCATTCGGGCCGCGCCAGCAGGTGCCCCATCTTGTCGCGTTTCGTCTCCAAGTACTTCTGGTTGTGCTGGTTGTGCTCGATCACCAACGGCACCTGCGCGTCGATCTCGAGGCCGTAGCCCTGCAGACCGGCGAGCTTCTTCGGGTTGTTGGTCAGCAGCCGCAGGCGGCGGATGCCGAGATCGTGCAGGATCTGCGCGCCGGTGCCGAACTCGCGCTCGTCCGGCCGGAAGCCGAGGTGCACGTTCGCCTCGACGGTGTCCATGCCACGATCCTGCAGTTCGTAGGCGCGCAGCTTGTTCGCGAGGCCGATGCCACGGCCCTCCTGGCTGATGTAGAGCACGACGCCGCGACCTTCGGCCTGCACCCGCTGCATCGCCGTCTGCAGTTGCGGTCCGCAGTCGCAGCGCAGCGACCCGAACGCGTCGCCGGTGAGACACTGCGAGTGCACGCGCACCAGCACCGGTTCGTCGATCGGCGGAAAGGTGCCGTGCTCGTCGGCGCGCGGGAAGCCGACCGTCAGCGCCATGTGTGTGCGACCGTCGGCCAGGCTCTTGTAGGTGTGGCAGTCGAAGGGGCCGTACTTGGTCGGCATGCTGGCGACCGCGACCCGTTCGACCAGCCGCTCGCGGCGGCGGCGGTATTCGACGATGTCGGCGATGCAGCCCATCTTGATGCCGCGTTCGCGACAGAACGTCTCCAGCTCCGGCACCCGCGCCATCTCGCCATCCGGCTTGGTGATCTCGCAGATCACGCCAGCCGGCCGCAGACCCGCCAGGCGGCACAGGTCGACGATGCCCTCGGTCTGGCCGGTGCGGACCAGCACGCCGCCGTCGCGCGCGCGCAAGGGGAAGATGTGGCCCGGCCGCGCCAGGTCCTGCGGGCGCGCGTCGGGCGCGACCGCGGCCAGGATCGTGCGGGCGCGGTCCTTCGCCGAGATGCCGGTCGTGACGCCCTCCGCGGCCTCGATCGTGACCGTGAACGCCGTGCCGAAGCGCGACTTGTTCTCGGCCACCATCATCGGCAGCTGCAGCTGGTCGCAGATCGCGCCGTCCATCGCCAGACAGATCAGCCCGCAGGCCTCGCGCGACATCTGCGCGACCAGTTCCGGCGACGCGAACTGGGCGGCGAAGCACAGGTCACCCTCGTTCTCACGGTCGGGGTCGTCGACGAGCACGATCGGCCGGCCGGCTTGCAGCTCTTGGAGCAGTTCGGGAACGCTGGAGAAGGTCATGCGGGAGCCTGCGGTCGCATCGGTCGCGGGGACCCGCCAGTGTAGTGTCCCTGCGCGGCGCGGTCGCCTGCGTCCTGCGGCGCGCCGCTGCGTGGACCGCCGCCGAGACCGCCGGCGGGGCACTGCTGGAGATCGCGACGGCCGCGGCACGAGTGCCGCATCTCGCAGCACCCCGGCCACTTCCCGAAGCCGGGCGCCGGGCCGCAAACGCCGCTGGCATGGGTGCTGCAAGTGCTTGTGGACAAGGCAGTTGTTTTTTGCTTCAGCACGCCGCTGCGCGGCGCCGAATCGGTCTGCGGCAGGGGGCAGTCGCACGCAACCGGGGAAAGAGCAACAGGGATGAAACGCACTTTGCTGGAGGTGTTCTGTGGCCTCGCGGCTCTGGTCTTGATGGTCTCGTTCCATCACCAGATCGCGCGGCTCGAGACGCGGCAGACCGATGTCGGCGCCCTCGAGCGCAAGGTCGAACAGGTCGCCGCCGCGGCGGGCGACACCCGCGAGTTGCAGCAGATCCGCCAGCAGATCCTCGCCCAGACCGAGGCCCGCATGGCGACGCTGGAGGCGCAGTTCAAGAACGCGACCGCCGGCTCCAACCGCGCCCAGGCGCTGGAACAGGAGCTGCAGCAGGCGCGCCGCGAGGTCGAGACCTTCCGCAGCCAGATGGCGACCGATTTCGAACGCCAGAAGGCGCTGGTCGACGCCTACATCCACGAGACGCGCACCAAGGAAGAGGACGCGGCCAGCAAGCTGTCCGAGACGCAGGTGGCGATCGCGACGCTGGCCAGCCAGCTCTACCGCGATCCGACCGAGCTGACCCACACGATGCTGCTGCCGACCGTGCAGCTGAACGGCGACGACACCGTCGGCTCGGGCACGATCGTGTTCTCCGGCGAGAACCCGAAGTCGCATGCGGTCGAGACCTACGTGCTGACCGCACACCACGTGGTCCGCAACATCCTCGCCGACACGCCGAAGGCGGCGCAGGACGGCTTCGACGTGACGATCTACATGCCCGGCGAGAAGCTGGTCGTGAAGGGGCGCATGGTCGCCAGCCAGCCGAAGATCGACGCGGCGCTGGTGCGGCTCGTCACCGACCGCAAGCTGCCGTTCGTCGCCAACGTCCTGCCGCGCAACGAGTGCGGGCAGGTCAAGGTCTGGGACCCCGTCTGCGCCGTCGGCTGTCCGCTCGGCAACGATCCGGTGCCCAGCAACGGCGAGGTCAGCTCGCTGCACAACGAGCTGAACGGCGCCAACTACTGGATGATCAACGCGCCGACCTACTTCGGCAACAGCGGCGGCGGCATCTACCTCGGCGACACGCGCCAGCTCATCGGCGTGTTCTCGAAGATCTACACGCACGGCAAGGGCGCACCGGTCGTGGTGCCGCACATGGGACTGTGCACGCCGATGGAGAGCATCTACGAATGGCTCGCGACCGAGAAGCTCGACCACCTGCTGCAGAGCAGCACCGTCAGCCGCATCGACCTGAGCCACCTGGCGACGCCGCCGCGGTAGCGGCAACGCGGTCTACGGCGCCGGCAGCCGCCGTTGCAGGCGGCGCAGTTCGGGGCTGTCGATGCCGCGCTCCAGGGCGCGCTGCACTTGACGCCGCGCGTCGTCGAGCCGACCGAGATGGCGCAGGTAGCGCGCCTTCGCGGCGTGGAACCTGGCCTCACGCGGCCGCTCCTCGAGCGCCTTGTCGACCAGTTCGAGCGCGCGCTTGGGGTTGCGCCGGCGATCGAACAGCTCGGCCATCTCCTGCAGCACGTCCGGCTGGTCCGGCGTGATCTCGAGCGCCGCGGCCAGCAGGTCGAGCGCCTCGTCGACGTCGCCGATGCGGCGCTTGGCGACCGCCGAGAAGAACAGGGCCGGCCAGAACTCGGGCTGCAGATGCAGCCACAGCTGCAGTTCGGCCAACGCCGGCCGCGGATTGCGCGCCTTCTGCGCCCGGTCGACCGCCCTCGCGAACCGCGCCTCGAAGTCGGCGACGTCGAGCTGCAGCAGCGCGCGCACGGCGCGGTCGCGGTTGTCGAGGTCGACGACCGCGCGCAGGCCGGCCACCAGTTCGACGCGCGCCTCGCGCCGACGGCTGCAGGCGGCGAGGCACAGACCGAGATGGATACGCGCTTCGCCGGTCAGCAGGCCGCGCAGCGCATCGAGCGCGTCGGCGACGGCGGGCGGCGCGGCGCGCGAGGCGAGCTGGAGGTGCAGACACTCGAGCAGCACGCCGGCGCCGCGGTCGACGTCGATCCACTCGCCGGCCCGCACGGTGCGTTCGTGCAGCCGCCGCAACCCGCGCAGTTCGAGCTCCCACGCGTCGGCCTCGTGCTGCTCGGCGAAGCTGAGCTGCGCCAGGTGCGAGAAGAAGTCCGGGTGGCCGTCGACGTCGAGGCCGCGCAGCCACAGGCCGCGCGCGGCGCCGTGGTCGCCGCGGCGTGCCATCAGGATGCCGAGGCTCTCGAGCCCGCGCGCCGGCGGCGGATCGAGGTGGGTCGCGTGTTCGAGCCAGGCGACCGCGCGCTGGTCGTCGCCCATGTCGGACAGCTGCTCGGCGATCGCGACGCAGGCATCGCCGTCGCCGGGCTGCGCCGAGTAACAGCGGTCGAGGAAGCGCCGCACGGCCTCCTGGTCGAGCCGCGCCCCGTCGAGCGCGATCGCCGTGGTCGCGTTCGCGACGCGCAGCGCGAGGCCGAACGTCGGGTCGAGGTCGAGCGCGTCGGCGAACGGTCGGATCAGCGCCTCGCGATCGTCGGGCACCGCGATCTCGAGATCGCCGCTGAGCAGCATCGCGTTGTCGAGGCCCTGCAGGAAGTGGCGGAAGGCGATGCCGTTGCGCGTCAGCAGACCGGCCGGCGGCTCGTGGAACGGGATGCCGAGCAGCCGCGCGAGGTGGCGCGTCAAGCGCAGCAGGCCCGGCATCGGATCGGCGAGCTGCACGACGCCGCCCATCTTCTCGGTGACGAACTCGTCGCCTTCCTCGTCGCGATAGACGTGGAACTCGATGCGCAGCGAGTCCTCGAGCGGCAGGATCTCGCCGGTGACGACCGCGCGCACGTCGAGGTCGTCGGGCAGCAGCTCGAACGCCTCGTCGCGATCGGGCGCCTCCTGCAGTTCGACCCAGTGCACCGGCCCCGAATCGGCGGACGTCTGCAGTTCGAGCATCGCCGTCGGCCCGGCCTGGCCCTGGTTCAGCACCTGGTGCACGAAGTCCGGGATGCGCCGTGCGAACACGCCGGCGTCGAGGTCGCGCCAGGCCTCCGTGGACGTCGCCGCGAGCGGCAGGAACATCACCTCGGGATCGTCGAGCTCGTCGAAGCGGTCGATGGGATCGGCCATCGGTGTCTCAGCCCGGGGGCCACGCCAGCGGTCGGCCGGCGAGCACGTGCAGGTGGAGGTGGAACACGGTCTGACCGGCGCCGCCGCCGTTGTTGACCACGACGCGGAAGGCGCCATCGGCGAGCCCCTGCTGCCGGGCGACGGCAGCCGCCGTGAGCATCAGGTGGCCGAGCAGAGCGGCATCGGCGCCAGCCGCGTCCGCCAGGGTCCGGATCGCCCGCTTCGGGATCACGAGGAAGTGCACCGGAGCCTGTGGTGCGGCGTCGCGGAAGGCGAGGCAATGCTCGTCTTCGTGCAGCACCTGCGCCGGGATCTCTCGCCGCAGGATGCGCGCGAACACATTGGAGGGATCGTAAGACAACGCTGCGGAGCTCGATCGGCGGCGGTGCGCCGACGTGGCCGAGAGTAGGGCCGGACCAGGCAGGCTCAAGTCCTTCCCCGACAAGATCGGCCGGCCCGACGCCAGCGTCGCGAACGGGATCGGGAACGGCTACCCTGCGCCCCATGCCACTGCGCGTGCGCCCCTTCACCGTCGCCATCGCCGGGGGCTCGGGCAGCGGCAAGACCTCGCTGACCCGGGCCCTGGTCGAGGCGATCGGCGCCGAGCGCTGCGCGGTGCTCGACCACGACTCCTACTACCGGGACCTGTCGGACCTGCCGATCGACCAGCGCGCCCGCGTCAACTTCGACCACCCCGAGAGCCTGGAGAACGGACTGCTGGCCGACCACCTGCAGAGCCTGCGCGACGGCCGCGCGGTCGAGCGCCCGCTCTACGACTTCGCGACCCACACGCGGCTGCCGGCGACGACGCACGTCGAGCCGCGGCCGATCGTGCTGTGCGAGGGCATCCTGCTGCTGGCGGTGCCGGAATTGCGTTCTGCCTTCGACCTGCGCGTGTTCGTCGACACGCCGGCCGACGTGCGCGCGCTGCGCCGCGTGCAGCGCGACATCGTCGAACGCGGTCGCACCGTGCAGTCGGTCGTGCTGCAGTACCTGCAGTCGGTGCGGCCGATGCACGAACACTTCGTCGAGCCGGCGCGCAGCACCGCCGACCTGGTGCTCGGCTGGCAGCACACGCCGGCCGAATGGGCGACGACGGTCGTCGACCTGCTGCGCGGCCGCCTCGGCTGATCCGACCGTCGATCAGCGGACCCGCAGGCCCGCCGGCAGCATCGCGTAGACGCGCGGCATGCCGTCCTGCACCAGCGCGTCGCGCACGACGCCGAGCACCTCGCCGTAGCGGGCGCACTCGGCCAGCACCGCGCGCAGCACCGCGGCATCGCCGCCCGCCTGCACCTGCGCCTCGAACATCGACGCGAACAGCGAGTCGGCGAAGTTCTTCGGCTCCGGCACGTGCAGCACTTCGACGTCGTCGCCGAGGCTGGCCGCGGCCCGCACGCGCGCGATCGCGTCGTCGAGCCCGCCGATCGCGTCGACCAGGCCGTTGTCGACCGCCTGCTGGCCCGACCAGACGCGGCCGCCGGCGATCGCGTCGACCTCGTCGGTGGTCTTGTGCCGCGACGCCGCGACGTTCTGCAGGAAGCGCGCGTAGACCTCGTCGACGAACCCCTGCATGCGTTCGCGCGCCGTGTCGCTCCACGGGCGATCGGTCGCGTCCATCAGCGGGCCGTCGTCGAGCCGCACGATCTCGGTGTGCACGCCGAGGCGCCGCATCAGCGCGCCGGGCTGGAAACGCATGCCGAACACACCGATCGAGCCGGTGATGGTCGACACCTCGGCCAGGATCGGCTGGCCGATCGTGGTGATCCAGTAGCCGCCCGACGCCGCCAGTTCGCCCATCGAGAACACCACCGGCTTCTTCGCCGCCAGCCGCTGCAGCGCGGTGCGGATCGCCTCGCTCGCGGTCGCCGAGCCGCCCGGCGAGTTGATGCGCACGACGACGCCCTTGACCAGGTCGTTCGCGGCCAGCTCGTCGAGCTTCGTCACCGCGGGACCGCTGACCATGTTGCCGGGGACCGGCTTGTCGCCATCGACGATCTGCCCCGAGAGGTGCATGACGACCAGCTGCGGATCCTCGATCTCCTCCTCCTTGTTCTGCCGCAGCAGGCTGCCGAGGATCGCCATCAGGTCGCGGCTCTGGCGCTTCTTCTTCGGCCCCGCGTCGGTCAGCTCGAACTGCTCGTCGCCGCGCAGCAACGCGATCGCGCGTTCGGCGCCGCTCCAGGGCACCAGCTGGTCGACGAGCCCCTTGCCCAGCGCCTCCTTGGCCGTGAACAGGCGCTGCGCCTGCAGCTCGCGCACGGTGGCGGCGCTGAGCCGACGGCCGCTGGCGATGCGGCGCACGACGTCGTCGTTGATCGAGCGCAGCATCGCCTCGTAGTGCGCGCGCAGGTGGTCGGACATCGTCGGCAGCATGTAGGGCTCGACCGCGCCCTTGAACGCGCCGACGCGCGTGACCTCGACCTGGATGCCCAGCAGATCGAGCGCGTCCTTCATGTGCATCACCGACATCGCCGGCGACCGCAGGTCGAGCGCGCCCATGTCGGCCATCAGCACGCGATCGCACTGGGCCGCGAGTTCGAACGTGCCCGAGTCGGCGTTCTCGAGGTAGCAGGTGATCTGCTTGCCCGCCTCGCGCACGCGCGCGAGCGCGCGCTCGAGTTCGCGCAGCTGCGGCCCGTTGAACGACGCGCCGCCCGACAGGTCGAACACGACCTGCGCCCCGTCGACCTTCGCCAGCCCGTCGACGGCCTCGACGAAGCGGAAGAACGGCTTCGGCAGCGACCCGCCGCCGCCGAGCAGGCTCATCGGCGAGAAGCCCATCTCCGGCAGGTCGGCGTAGCTGCCCTGCGGCCGCAGGAACGGGATCTGCTGCTTCTTCGGCCCGGTGGTCGCCGCGGCTTCGTCGGCCGATTTCGTATCGCCTTGCGCGACGAGCGGCGCGTGACAGAACAGCAGCAGGGCGGCGAACGGCAGCAGGGAGAGGTGCAACGGGAACGGGATGCGCATGACGGAGAAAGGTAGCGGTGGAACGCGCGCCGTGGGTGGCCGATCGGGGCCGCGATCTGTCGCCGACCGCGCCCCTGGCACGGCCGGCGGGTCGCGAGCGGCTGGGTCGGGTTCAGCTGGCGCCGCTCGCCACCTGCTCTCCACCGACGCAGGCGTGCACGCATTGGCGCAGCCAACGATGCGCCGCATCGGCGTCCAGCCGCGGATGCCAGAGCAGGGAGACCGTGATCTCGGGGATCGTGAACGGCAGCCGGAACCGGTGCAGCCCGGCGAGCAACACGCCGGTATGGCGTTCCGGCACGCTCGCGATCAGGTCGGAGCCGCGGGCCAGTGCGACGGCGGTCGCGAACCCGCCGACGACGGTGACGACCCTCCGCGCAAGGCCGAGGTCCAGCATCGCTGCCTCGATCGGCCCGTGGTCGACCCCGCGGCGCGAGACGCCGATGTGCTCCCCCGCGGCGTAGCGCGCCGGCGTCACCTTGCCTTTGCACAGCGGGTGGCCGGCACGCACGACGCCAACGAAGCGATCCCGGAACAGCGCCTGCACACGCAGCTCCGGACCCGTCGCGGGACCGATCACGCCGGTCTCGAGATCGACCGTTCCATCCCGCAGGGGAGCGCTCTCCTTGTCGACCTTCGGCAGGAAACGCAGCCGCACGCCGGGCGCCTCTTCGCCGATGCGCGCGAGCAGGGCCGGACCGAAGTTCTCGGCGAAGCCCTCACTGGTGCGAAACGTGAACGTGCGCACCAAACGCTTCAGGTCGAGCGCCGCACCGGGACGCAGCACGTCTGCCGCCTCTTGCACGAGCTGGTGCACGCGCGGACGCAGTTCGACGGCGCGTGGCGACGGCACCAGGGAACGACCCGCGCGCACCAGCAACGGATCCCCGGTCGCGCTGCGCAATCGCGTCAGCGCCCGACTCATCGCCGACGGACTGAGCCGCAGTCGCCGGGCTGCGCGCGCGACACTCGCCTCCGACAGCAACACGTCCAGCGTGACCAGGAGATTGAGATCGGGCCGCGACATGCAGCGATCATAGCTGCGCCGGACGTGGCGCCAAACGCACGCATGCAGTGCACGCGGCGCGCCTTCCGGCCGCGCAGACGCCGGTCTAGCGTCCGTGCAACGATGCAACTGCGCCAACACCGACGCGTCCTGCCCCCGAGACCCGAGTCCGCCGCGAGCCCACCGGCCGGAAGCCGACCGCCCTCGCCCCGCTGGGCCATCGCCGGCCTGTCGATGTCGATGCTGCTGTCGTCGCTCGGCACCAGCATCGCGAGTGTCGCCTTGCCGACGCTGGCCAGCGAGTTCGCGGCCTCGTTCGCGGCCGCGCAGTGGATCGTGCTCGCCTACCTGCTCGCCAGCACCACGCTGCTGGTGACCGTCGGTCGTCTCGGCGACACCTTCGGCCGCCGCCGCCTGTTGCTCCTGGGGATCCTGCTGTTCACCGGTGCAGCCGCGGTCGCCGGTGCCGCACCCACCCTCTGGGTGCTGATCGTCGCGCGGTCGGCACAAGGCCTGGGCGCGGCGGTCATGGTCACGCTGACCATGGCGCTGATCGGCGAAGCGGTGCCCAAGGATCGGACCGGCAGCGCCATGGGACTGCTGGGCACGATGTCCGCCGTCGGCACGGCGCTCGGCCCGTCGCTCGGCGGCGCGCTGATCGCGCTCGCCGGCTGGCGCGCCATCTTCCTGCTGAACGTGCCACTGGGCCTGCTCAGCCTCGTGCTGGTGCTGCGTCACCTGCCCGCCGAGACGCCGTCGCGCGTGCGCGGACCCGGTCGGCTCGACGTGCCCGGGACGTTGCTGCTGGCATGGACCCTCGGCGCCTACGCGCTGGCGATGACGACCGGCCGCGGCAGCTTCGGGTCGCTCGGCACGGGCCTGCTGCTGGCGGCGCTCGTCGGCCTGGCACTGTTCGTGTGGGCGCAGCATCGGGCCGCCTCGCCGCTGATCCGCCTGTCCGCCTTCCGCGACGCGCAGCTGAGCCGCGCCATGGTCATGAGCATGCTCGTGTCCACGGTGGTGATGGCGACGCTGGTCGTCGGCCCGTTCTACCTGTCGCGCGCGCTCGCGCTCGATGCCGCGCGCGTCGGCCTCGTGATGTCGGTGGGACCGCTGGTGTCGGCGCTGACCGGTGTGCCCGCGGGTCGCCTGGTCGATCGGCTCGGCTCGTCGACGATGACCCTGCTCGGCCTCGGCGGCATGGTGCTCGGAACTGCCGCGATCGCGCTGCTACCGGACTGGGGCGGTCCGTTCGGCTACGTGGTCCCGCTGGTCGCGATCACGGCCTGCTACGCGCTGTTCCAGGCGGCGAACAACACGGGGGTCATGGCGAACGTCGCCCCCGACCAGCGCGGCGTCGCGTCCGCGCTGTTGAACCTGGCGCGCAATCTCGGGCTGATCACCGGCGCCTCGTTCCTGGGTGCCGTGTTCGCGATCGGCACCGGGGCACAGGACGTCACGCAGGCGCGGCCCGCCGAGGCCGTGGCGGGCATGCAGGCCACGTTCGCGGTAGCGACCCTGCTGGTCGTCGTGGCACTCGGCGTCGGCAGCCGCGGCCGCGGCGCCTCGCTGCGCCGCGCTGCCGAACGCACTGGATCGGCAACACCACCATGCCGAGGATGAGGTCCGGCCGACTGGCGGCCGCGACGGTCGGCGTCGTCGCCGTGGCGGCACTCGGCGCCTGCCAGGCGACGCCGACGCCCGCCGATCCGTATCCCGCCAACGCGGACGGCTTCGGCCCGCGGGCCGGCCACCGCTACCGCGTCAGTCGCTGGGCGGAAGACTGGGCGGCCGCGCGCGCCACGGGCACCGCGCCGCCGCTGAAGGCGATGCCGCTCGGCGGCGGTGCGACACTGAGCGTCAGCGCGGAGAGTCGCCTGCGCGGCAACGTCTACGACCATGTGATGCCACGGCCCGGCGAGCGTCTCGACGAGGGCCTGTTCCGCGGCGTGCTCGGTGCCGACCTGCGGCTCGACCCGCGCCTTCGTGTCTACGGCGAGGTTGCCACGGGCCAGGTCGACGGGCGTGCCGCGAGCGCGCCCGCGAACTTCCAGAACGACGCCTCGCTGCAGCAACTGTTCGTCGACCTGCGCAGTCGCGCCGGCGCCGTCCTGCTCGGCGCCATGGTCGGCCGCCAGGAGTTCGCCGATGGTCCGCGACAACTCGTCAGCCTCGGCGATGGCCCCAATCTGCATCGGACCTGGAACGGGGTCCGCCTCTACGTGCATGGCGCGAGCTGTCGCCTCGGTGCGTTCGACCTGCGCGCCACACATCTGCAGCGCGGCGCCTTCGACGAGGAGGTCGACCACGCGGACCGACTGCAGGGGCTGGCCGGGGGCATGGTGCTGGCGGCGACCACGGCATCGACCGCCTACCTGGATCCCTTCTGGTACCACAGCGAGGATCCTGACTTCCGGGTCGGCGACGACGTCGGTCTCGATCGCCGCGACACCTACGGCGCGCGCTTCTGGGGACGTGGCGGCGCCTGGCAGTGGGACTCGACCCTCGCCCGCCAGACCGGCACGCACGGCGAACGCGACGTGGAAGCGTGGGCCGTGTTCGCTGCACAGAGCCTCGCCGTCGCCAACGACGGCTGGCGGCCGCGCCTGACGTCGCACGTCGATCTGGCCTCCGGCGGCGGCAGCTACGAGGCCGGTACGGTGCGGAACTTCCACCAGCTCTACGCGAGTTCCAGTTACCTCGGCGAAGGCCGCCTGCTGAGCCTCAGCAATCTGCTGCTGGTCGCGCCCGGGCTGTCGGTGTCGCCGACACCTTCGAGCGAGTTCGCGCTCGAATGTGGGTTCGCACGTCGGCTCTCGTCGCACGACGCCGCCTACGCCGGCGGCATGCGCGCGTATCCGGGCACGCAGGCCGTCGCCGGCCGTGGCATCGGCACGCTGCTGCGTGCCGCGTGGTCTTGGTCTGCCACCGACAACGTGACGGTGTCCGTGGGCTGCGAACGCCTGGCAGCCGGTGACGTGCTCGAGCGTGCCGGGCTGCCATCGGGCAGCTTCCTCTACGCGAGCGCCACCATCCGCTGGTAGGTCCGTGCCGGCACCGCCGCCGGGGCCGGTCGCGCCATGCGGCTTGCCCGGGCATGCCTCGTCGCTAGAGTCGCCGCGAGCGAGCGCCCGTAGCTCAGTTGGATAGAGCACCGCTTTCCTAAAGCGGGGGTCACAGGTTCGACTCCTGTCGGGCGTACCAGCATTCGGCGCCTGCGGCGCCGGGTGTCGGTCGCCCGCCGGCGCCGGACGTGGTCAGCAGCGACTCCTGGGGCACCCGGGCAGGTGGGTTCCCGCCGCGCCTCAGCTGCCCCAGCGCTGCAGGTACTGCTTCATCTTCAGCTTCTTGACCGTGTTCCCCGAGCTCATGTAGCGGATCACGCCGTAGACGTCCCGCTCCGGCGCCCACGGCCGGTCGTAGCGGCCGAGCACCCAGGAGATGCCGGTGTAGGAGTTCGGGTCGCGGCCATCGAGCGCGTAGCGGTTGTTGAGTTCGATCAGGACAGCCATCGCCTCCGCGGGCGAACGCGTCCACTCGAGCACCTTCTTGCCCCACAGCATGCGCAGGTAGTTCTGCATCACGCCGGTCTCGCGCAGTTGGCGCTGCGCGGCGTTCCAGACCTCGTCGTGCGTGCGCGAGGCCGCGAACTCGTCGACCGAGTAGACGTGCTCGCGCGGGTCGGTGGCGTGTTTGGCGAGCGTCGCCTTGGCCCATTCGGGCAACGACGCGAAGTCCTCGTAGTCGTCGCGCTGCCAGCAGTAATTGTGGCCTAGCTCGCGCCAGGTCACGAGTTCGTCGACGAACGCCTCCGCGGTCTCGCTCATGCCGAGCCAGCCGCGCTGGCCGCTGGTGGTCGGCCGGATCTTGCGGGGCTGCCAGTCCTCACGCTTGGCCAGGCCGGCGAACACCTGGTGTGCCGACAGGTGGCCGAAGTGCAGGTACGGCGACAGGCCGCTGGCGCAGTCGGCGTCGGGGTGGCTGCGTTCCGCGCCGTAGCGGGCGAGGCGATCGTCGAAGAACGTGCGCAGCACCTTGCCGGCCGCGACCGCGCCGCCGCGCAGCTCGACCGGGCCGACCGAATGGTCGATCGGCAGCGCCGCCAGCGCCTCGGGCGACGCCGCCAGCAACGCATCGCTGGCCTTCGGCCAGCGCTTCGCGAACCCGCGCGGCAGTTCGGCTGCCGGCAGGTCGAAGCCTCGCAGCGCATCGCCGGCCGGCAGCTCGCCGAGGTGCGCCGGCAGCGCCTTCTGCAGGAAGCGACGGAAGTCGAACGCGCGGCCGAACACCCGGTCGCCGACGCGCATCGGCAGGAGCCCGTTGCCGTCGACGGCCTCGAGCCGCACCGGCAGCGCTGCACCCGCCGCCGCGACCATGCGCGGCAGGAAGAAGCACGGGAAGTCATCGGTCACGACCGCGCACGCGCGCGTGCCGAGCGCCGCCAGCATACCCTTGCCGGCACCCGCCTCGGGCTCGACGTACGGCCAGTAGGTGACGCCAGCGGCGGCGAAGTCGGCCGCGTTGTCGGCCATGCCCTGCAGCACGAACGCGTGCAGCCGGTCGCTGGCCCAGCGATAGCCGCAGCGCAGCGCCTCGACGACGACCAGCGGCTTGCCCAGCTCGTGCGCCAGTTCGACGGCGCGCTGCAGTGCGAAGTTCGCCCGCCGCCGGCGCGCCGCGATCGCCCAGTAGACGACGAAGTCGCCGTCCGCGCGCACCGCACGGTCGTTGGCGGCGCGCAGGCGGACTTCGGGCACGGCGGCGGTGGGCATGGGCAGCGGTTCGATGCCGCGCGGCGTCGGGATGCGCACGCGCGGTCGATCGCGTATCCTCGCGCCGACATCTCCATGAAGCGAGGCAACAAGCGGCTGCTCGTCGTCGGCGACCGGGTGCTCGTGCGCCCCGAGAAGGGCGAGACCATGACCAAGGTCGGCCTCTACCTGCCCGCATCCGTGCAGGAGAAGGAAGACGTGCGCGGCGGCTCGATCGTGGCGATCGGCCCCGGCCAGCCGCTGCCACCGCCGCACGAACAGCAGGAGCCGTGGCAGCAGGACTATCGCGCGCCGCGCTTCCTGCCGATGCAGGTGCAGCTCGGCGACTACGCGCTGTTCTTCCGCAAGGCCGCGATCGAGATCACGTTCGAGGACGAGCAGTTCCTCGTGGTGCCGTATGGCGCGATCCTGGTGCTGGTGCGGCCCGACGGCAAGGACGGCGCCGTGCCCGATCAGCTGCCGAGCGACCTCTGAGCCGCCGCGCTCAGGTCGACGGCGCGCCGGCGAGGCCGCCGTGCACCGCGTCGACGACCTGCTCCAGCGTGTGCGTCGACGTGTCGACGACCACGTCCGCCTGCCGGTAGAGCGCCTCGCGCTCGGCGAGGATGCGGCGCAGATCGGCGAACGCCTGCTCGTTGTCCGCCATCGGCCGCAGGTCGCCCTGCTGGATCACGCGCTGCCAGTGGTCCTCGGGCGCCGCGCGCAGCCACACCGTGCGCGCGCCGCGGCGCAGCAGGGTGAAGCTCTGCGGATCGGTGACGATGCCGCCGCCCACCGCGAGCACGCACGGTTCGCCGGCGAGTTGCCGCACCAGCGCCGCGCGTTCGGTGTCGCGATAGTAGGACTCGCCGTGCAGCTGGAAGATCTCGCCGAGCCGCAGGCCGGTCGACGCCTCGATGCAGGCGTCCAGTTCGACGAACGGGCAGCCGAGGCGCTGGGCCAGCAGCGGGCCGACCGTGCTCTTGCCGGCGCCGCGCAGCCCGAGCAGCGCGACGTGCGGCCGGGTGCCGACCAGGCCGCTGCCGGCGAGCAGGTCGACCAGTTCGATCTCGAACACCTCCGCCAGCGTCGCCAGCCGCAGCAGCGACGGGTTGGCGGTCCCGGCCTCGACGTCGGCGAGGAAGCGCTCGCTGATGCCGGTGCGCCGCGCGAGATCGCGGCGACTCCAATCGCGCGCGTTGCGCAGCGCGCGCACCCGGGCGCCGAGGCGCGTCAACAACGGATGGCCGTGGTTCAGAAGTAGTACCACTCGGTCGTGTTGGTGATCGAACCACCGGTGGTGGCGCCGCCGAACAGCTGCACCTGGCCCTGCGGCGTCGCGAACGCCGCCGCGCCGGCGCGGGCGAAGTTCATCGCCGGCCCGGCCGAGAACGTGTTGGTCGCGATCGAGAAGATCTCGGTCGTCGCCAGCGACACCGGATTGATGATGGTGCCGTCGGCGCCGCCGGTGAACAGGAACTGGCCGCCGCCGAGCGCCCACGCCTTGTGGTTGCCGCGCGCGGTCGCCATGGGGCCGACCGCGGTCCAGGTGTTGGCGACCGCGTCGTAGATCTCGGCGGTGTTGGTCGGCGTGCCGAGGTTGGTCAGGGTCAGGCCGCCGATGCCACCGGCCAGCAGCCAGCGGTCGTTGCCGAGCGGGACCGGATCGATCAGCGACCGCGCCCGTGTCATCTGCGGCGCGGCCGCGATCGTGCCGCCGACCGGGTCGTAGAGATCGCACGACCTCCGCACCGTCGGCAGCCAGCCGACGATGATCACCGTGTCCCAGCTGATGCCGCCGGCGAGCATCACGGTGCCGTTGGGGCGCAGCACCGCCATGTGGCCCGCGCGCGGCGTCGTCAGATTCGGCCCCGGGGTCCAGGTGTCGGTCACGGGGTCGTAGATCTCGGTCAGGTTGGTCGCATCGTGCACCGCCGACAGCTGCGTCGGCGTCACCGTCAGCGCGCGCAGACCGCCGGCGACGAACACCTTGCCGTTCGGCAGCAGCGTCGCCGTGTGCCCCATGCGCGGGATCGACATCGGCGCCGACGCGGTGAACGTGTCGAGCACCGGGTCGTAGATCTCACACAGCGCCTGCGGATCGTTGTTGGGACCGACGCCGCCGGCCAGCAGCCAGCGACCGCTCGGCAGCTGCGTGGCCGTGTGGATCGAGCGCGGCGTCGTCATCACCGGCCCGTAGGCGAAGCTGTCGGTGAGCGGGTCGTAGATCTCGGTGGTCTGATCCGCGACCTGCGCCAGCAGCAGTCCGCGCCCGCCGCCGGCGAGCAGCCACTTGCGATCGGCGCGCGGGATCACGGTGGCGAACGCACGTTCGTTGAACGAGGTCACCTGACGATCGCGGAAGGCGGCGGCGGCGGCGAAGCGGATCACGTTCGGGTTGCTGACGCGGCCGAACAGCGTCGGCGTCCACACCACGGTCAGCGACTGGAAGTAGAGCGGCAGGTCGACCAGCGTCGGATCGAACCCGAGCGGCAGGTTGAAGGTGAAGTGGCCGCCGACGCCGGCGTAGCCGCCCCAGATGGTGTTCAGTTCAAGCCCGACGTCGAGCACGCGCGGATCGACCGGGTCGGCCCAGGCCAACGGGGTCGGGCCGGTCGTCAGCGACGGCACGATCAGCACGATGTCGTTCGGCACCACGCCGGGATACGCGTCCGCGACCACGACCCCGGGCAAGGACCCGCCGGTGACGTCGAGTTCCAGGGCTTGCGCGCGCAAGTGGGTGGCAACCAACAGGCTGGAGAGCAGGGTGAGACGGAGCAGGGTGGCGGTGGGCATGGTGGACTCCTGGGCCGCAGTATCGTGCATGCGGCCCGTTCCTGCAGCGCCACAGGACGCCTTCGCCCAAAATCTGGGGCGACGAAACTTGGCCGCCCCCGCTTGCCTCGGCGGCCGGACCGGCAATACTGACGAGTCGCGCCGATGGCGGCGCCAGTCCGTACAGCTCTCTGCTCCGTGCCCCGAACCGCGACCTGGGCGGCTATCGGCTCCTCTCGCCAGGGGCCGTTGAGCCAACGGTTCTGGGTCGGTGTTGCTTTCAAGGAACCGATCCGAAGGGACGGAACAGAGATCCGGTCGGCGGCTTCGGTCGCCGACCGGATTTTCTCCTCGCGGCCGACGCCCGCGTCGTCGAGAACGACGACCATGCCCATCTACACCGGCACCGGCGACGAAGGCGACACCGGTCTGTTCGGCAACCGCCGCGTGCCGAAGGACCATGTGCGCATCGAGGCCTACGGCACGATCGACGAACTGAACTCGCTGATCGGCCTGTTGCGCGCCGAGGGACTCGAGGCGCCGTTCGACACCGAGCTGAAGGTCGTGCAGGACGAACTGTTCGAACTCGGCGCGGACCTGGCGACCGAGGGCGGCAAGGCCTCGCTGCCGCGCATCGAGCCCGCCATCGAACGCATGGAGCGCTGGATCGACGCCTCCGAACGCGAGCTCGCGCCGCTGCACTCGTTCGTGCTGCCGGGCGGCTGCCGCCGCGCCGCCCTGCTGCACGTGCTGCGCACCGTCGCGCGCCGCGCCGAGCGCCGCTTCTGGCACCTGTCGCGCGACGTCGGCACGGCGCCGGCCCAGCACGTGCCGCCCGCGATCGGCGTCTACCTGAACCGCCTCTCCGACCTGTTCTTCAGCTGGGCCCGTCGCGAGAACCACCGCGCCGGCGTGCCCGACGTGCCCTGGACCAGGCAGTAGCTGTCAGGAGCCGAGGGCCCGTGGCCAGGTCTTCGGCCGCCGCCGCGGTGCTGGCGGCCCGGATTCGCCGGCGTACTGCCACCGCGTAGCGGCGCCCCAGCAGGAGCCGAGGGCCCGTGGCCAGGTCCACGGCCGCCGCCGCGGTTGCTGGCGGCTCGCATGCGCCAGCGTAGTGCCACCGCGTAGCGGTGCCCCAGCAGGAGCCGAGGGCCCGTGGCCAGGTCTTCGGCCGCCGCCGCGGTTGCTGGCGGCTCGGATTCGCCGGCGTACTGCCACCGCGTAGCGGCGGCCCCAGCAACATCGGCTGCGTGACCCGTCAGATCGGGTCGCTCTGCGACCCGATCAGACGGGACCCGCAGCCGTGCGGCCGAGGCGGCAGGCGCGGCGCAGCCACATCATGGCGCGCTCGACTTCCCGCGGCCCGGTGACCGGGATCTCGACGAACTCGCGCGAGTGCGGGTCGCCGTCGTCCGGCATGCGCTTGGCGCCGAGGATCTTCAGCGCCTCGGTGACCTGCGGCGGGGCCAGCTTGACGACGACGCCCTTCTTGCCCAGGTAGGCGAACACCTGGCCGCGCACGAAGAAGCTGTCCTTCCCGTCCTTCTTCTCGCGATTGACGTCTTTCCAGGCGCAAAGCCGCTCGACAATGGTGGCAAGTGGATCCATGGGGGCGAGCAGTATAGCCAGCCGCCCGATCCGCCGCCACGGTCGTACCGCAATTGCCGCCGGCGGCGCCCCCGGAACGCGGCCGGCAGCGGCGGTTCCGGGGCGGTTTCAGCGGCGGGCGAACAGGTTCTTGGTCACCAGCCAGACCATCGCCGGGTACTCGTCGAGGCGGCGGCGCAGGTACTCGATCGCCATCTCCCAGCCGAGCGCGAACGGCACGTAGAGCCTGGCCGTGATGCCCTGCCGGCGCAGGTCGGCCAGGAAACGCTCGCGCGGCACCCCGTAGAGCATCTGCACCTCGAAACGATCCGGCCCGACACCCGCGCTCGGCACCACCTGCTCGACGAACCGGCGCACGTAGGCGTCGTCGTGGGTCGCGAACTCGACGTAGTGCCCGCGGCGCAGCAGCCGTTCGGCGAACGTCAGCAGCCGCTCCTTCATCGCCGGCTTGTCGACCAGCGCGATGTCGGCCGGCTCGCGATAGATGCCGATCACCAACCGCACGCGCATTCCCGGCGGCAACGTCTCGAGGTCCTGCTCGGTGCGGTGCAGCCGCGTCTGCAACACGGCGCCGACGTGCCGATGGCCCTCGGCGTGCAGCCGACGCAGCGCGTCGAGCGTGAAGTCGGTCCAATGCCGCCCCTCCATGTCGACCGACAGCGACACGTCCCGCTCGCCGGCGCGTTCGGCGATCCGACGGATCGCGTCGAACGAGCCGGCCCCGTCGCCGCCTTCGTGCAGCGGCGCCGTCGTGTAGGACGACGGTTTCAACGACAACGTCGGCCGCGACTCGGCCGGCAGTCGGCCGACCGCGTCGACCATGCGCAGATAGGTGTCCAGGTTGCGCTGCGCCTGCTCGTCGGTGCGGATGTCCTCGGCCAGCAGGTCGAGGGTGGCCAGCAGACCGCGGTCGCGGAACAGCTTCTGCACGACCGCCAGGGCCTGGTCCAGCGAGTCACCAGCCACGTAGGGCTTGGCGAAGAACCGCACCAGAAAGGCCGGGATGAAGCGGATCAGGGGGTTCACGGCGAGCGGCGGATCATGCCGCCCGAGGGACCCGAATGCCACGCATCGCGCCCCGCCCGCCGCGCCGGCTCAAGTCCGCCCATGCCATCGAGCCGATCAGGCTTGCAGGAGACGGAACGCATGCGGATCACGTGGTTGCTGGAGAACGCGAGCCAGCTCTGGGGCGGCGTCAAGGTGGCGCTCGAGGACGCGAACTGGCTTTCGCGCGCCGGTCACCAGGTGACGGTGCTGAGCCGTTCGGGGCCACCGAGTTGGATGCGGGTCGAGTGTGCGTTCCGCCAGGTGCAGGACTTCCGTCCCGAGCATCTGCCCGACGCCGACGTCGTCGTGGCGACGTTCTGGACCACGGTGTCGTGGGCCGCGAGCGCCGGCGGCACGAAGGGCGTGCCCGTGCACTACTGCCAGGGCTACGAGGGCGACGCGCCCGACAACCGCGCCGTGCGCGAACGCATCGAGGCCGCCTACCGGCTGCCCGGCGTGCACCGCGTGACGATCGCGCCGCACCTGACGCGGCTGCTGCGCGAGCGCTTCGGCATCGCGGCGCTCGAGGTGCCGTACGTCGTCGACCACGCGGTGCACCATCCGGCGCCCGCGCGACCGGCCGGCGTGCCGCTGCGCGTCGGTCTCGTCGGCCCGTACCAGATCGGCTGGAAGGACCTCGCGACCGGCTACGCCGCGTGCCGTCTCGCCCACCAGGCCGGCCAGCAGCTGGTGCTGGTGCGCGCCACCAACACCACGCCCGACCCGGCCGAGCAGCAGACCCCGTTCCCGGTCGAATGGCACCAGCAGCTGCCGCCGGCGCAGATGGGCGACCTCTACCGCTCGCTGGACCTGTTCCTCGGCACCAGCAACGGCGCCGACGAGGGCTTCTTCCTGCCCGCGGTCGAGGCGATGGCCTGCGGCGTGCCGACGATCCTGACCGACGTGCCGTGCTTCCGCGACCACGGCGCGGCGATCGGCAACGACCGCTTCGCGCTGTTCGTGCCACCGGGCGACCCGGCGGCGATGGCCGAGGCGCTGGTGGTCGCGGGCGGCATGCCGGAGGTGCGCGAGAGCCTGCGCGCGCAGGGCCTCGCGGTCGCCAGTCGCTACCACCCGGACCGCCATGGCCGCGCCCTCGAGGCGGCGCTGCGCCGCTGCGCCGACGACGCCCGCCGCAACGTGCGCGCGGAGCCGGCGCCGCTGCGCCTGGTCGGCGGCGACGCCGGCGACCCACGGACGGTGTTCACCGAACTGCGCGCCCAGCTGCGCACCGCCAGCGAACGCCTGCTGCGCAGCGGCCACAACGGGCCCGCCGCCGATGCGTTGGCTGCGGCGGCGTGTCTCAGCCCCGGCGATCTGGCCCTGCAGCGCGAGGTCGCCGCCGCACGTCTGCTCGCCGCCGACTACGGCGGCGCGCTGCGCATCTACGACGACCTCGTCGCCCAGGGCGTCGACGACGAAGAACTGGAGGCCGGCCGCGGCCACGCGCTGCACGCGATGGGACGCATGCACGACGCGGCGCAGGCGTTCCGCGCCGCGATCGCGATCGGCGCGCGCAATGCGGATGCCTACAACCGGCTCGGCGTCGTGCTGTACCAGGCCGGCGACGTGTCCGGCGCGCGCCGCAACTTCGAACGCGCGCTGATGCTCGAGCCCGAGCACGGCGACGCGCTCGCCAACCTCGCCGCGCTGCCGGCAGCCTAGCCCGGGCCGGTCGCCGTGCGCCTGCTCTGCAACCTGCCGCTCGAGTGCTTCGACGCACGCGAGGCGATGCACGGCGTCGAGCTGTGCACGTTCGGACCGCCCGATCGCATGCTGGTCGACGGCGTGCACTTCCCGTTCGACGTCGCATTCGACCCGTCGACCGGCAGCTGGGACGAACTGGCGGCGCTGCTGCCGCGCGGCTTCGTGCCCGACGCGCTGCTGCTGTACTGGCCCGACCAGGAGCCGCTGCCGGCCGGCCTCGAGCACTGCCCGGTGCCGGTCGTCGGCGTGGTGTCCGACTACAACCTGTCGCTGCCGTACCTGGTCGGCCTGTGGCCGTTCTTCGACGTGCTGCTGTGCGATCGCAGCGGTCAGGACCTGTTCCGCCGGCTGTCGTTCGCCGACGTGCGCTACTGGTGCCAGTTCGCGCACAAGCGCGCGTTCCACCGCCTGCTGCCGGAGTCCGGTCCGCGCGACGTCGACGTCGGCTTCGCCGGCAACCTGAATCCGGTCGTGCAGCGGGCGCGCGCGCCGTGGCTCGAACGACTGCGCGGCCTCGGCGCCAGGGGTGCCCGCGTCGAGGTCGCCTCCGGCGTGCACGGCGAGGGCTACGGTCGCTTCCTGAACCGCTGCCGCATCGGCTGGAACCGCAGCATCCGCGGCGAGATGAACCTGCGCGCGTTCGAAGTGCCGGCCTGCGGTGCGCTGCTGCTGATGGAGCGCGACAACCTCGAGGTCGCCGACTTCTTCGTGGCCGGCGAGGAGTGCGTGCTGCACGGCGACGACGACTTCGAGGCGGTGACCACCGAACTGCTCGCCGACCGCGCGCGCTGCGAACGCATCGCCGCCGCCGGCCATCGCCGGGTGCAGCAGCACCGCCTCGGCCGGCGGCTCGGCGAACTCGCCGAGCTGCTGGCGCGGCGCGGTCCCGGCCGGCCACCGAGCAGCGAGGCCGACCGCGTGCTGGGTCGCGCGATCGCGATGCTGCCGACCTGGGCCGAAGGTGCGACGATCGCGGCCGCCGCGCTCGCCGCGCACGACCTCGCCCCCGACGACCCGCGCACGCTGAACCTGCTCGGCATGGCGACGCTGCGCTGGCGCGGCGCCGAAGGCGGCGACGCGGCCTGGCGGCTCTGGCATCGCGCCCTGGCGATGGATCCTTACTACCTGCCGGCCGCCACCAACCTGGCGAGCCTCGCGCACGCAACCGGCGACGCCGGCCTGTGCTCGCAGGTCCGGCGCGAGGTCGATCGCCGCGCCGCGACCCGGGCGTGGTCGCACCTCGATGGGCCGACGCTGCCGCTCGGCTACGGCGAACTGGCGATCGATCGATCGCTGGCGCTGCAGAGCGCGGTGCGCGCGGGCACGCCGGACCTGTTCGCGCAGGCGCTGGCGCGATAGCCAGCACCGCGCCCGCGGCGCGATTCCAGGTCGGCCCACGGTGCGCTACTCTGGCGCCGTGCTCCGCGTCGCGATCGTTCCACCCGACCTGCTGACGCAGGCACCCGACAGGCCACCGGCGTCGGACACGCGCGCCGAGACCGCCAACCGGCTGCTGGACGGCCTCGTCGAGGCCAGCCAGCGGCTGCTCGAGATGCCGCTGCTGGCGCTGCTCGGCGTGATCGCCGCGCTGGCGGCCCTGGGGGCCTGGTGGCTGCACCGCCGTTCGCGGCGCGGGCGGTCGGTGCGCGCGCTGCGGTGGATCCTGGTCGGCTGCGTGATCACCGGCTGCGTCGTCGTCGTCGACCGCAAGATCGCGGTCCTGCAGGACGGAGTCGCCAACCTGCGCGCGCAGACGCGGGCCAGCATCACCGCGCTGCTGCGCGCGACCGGCAAGCAGGCGCCGAAGCGGCAGACGTGGCTGTTCGACCGCGCGCGCGCCGAGGAGCGGCTGACGCAGCGCTTCGGCAGGGTCGAGACGACGGCGCTGCTGTGCGACGAAGCGACCGACGTGGTCGAGCTCGCCATCGCCGACCCGCCGCTCGCGGCGCTGCTGGCGATCGTCGACCTACGTTGCCCGTCGCTGGCGATCGTGATCGGCGACAGCCTGGCCGAGAAGACGATGACGTCGACGTTCGCGCGCCGCCACGACTGCACCGTCGCGATCAACGGCGAGGCGGGCAACTCGGGCCGCCCGGGCTGCGGGCTCGGCCCCTGGCAGGGCTACCTGGTCCAGCGCGGCACCTGCCTGCTGCGCGAGCAGCCGGACAATCCGCGCCCGTTCCTGTGCTTCGACGCGCAGAACCACGCCACCTTCACCGCGGCGGCGGCGACCGCGCGCGAGCTGCCGCCGGACGCCTGGAACGCTATCTGGGGCCGCGTCGACCTGCTGGTCGGCGGCGAGGTCGACGCACGCGAGTTCCGCAATCGCCAGCCGCGCACGGCGATGGCGATCGACGCGGCCGGATCGCGGCTGTTCCTGCTGGTCGTCGACGGCCGCCAGGAGCGCAGCTGGGGCATGACGCGACCGGAGGCCGGCGACCTGCTCGCGGCGTTCGGCGCGCACGACGGCATGCTCTGCGACGAGGGCGGCTCGACCTGCATGTATCTGAAGGTGTTCGGCGGCATCGGCAACGTGCCGAGCGACAAGCTCGGCGAGGAGCGGCCGACCTATACGCACTTCGGCACCGCCGTAGTCGACGACCGTTGACCGCGGCCCGCGTCGGCGGCTGGCGCCGGGCATCCGGAGTTCTCCCGAGTCGGGATCAGGGCCGCTTCGTGGGGCTCTCGCTTGACCTGGACATGGCCGTGGCGAAACTCCTCCGCCCCCGAATCGGCACCCCCGCTTCGCAGACACACCGAACCTCCCACCTCGCCGTTGCCCATGCCCATGGCCCAGCCCGCTCCCAAGTCCGCCCCCCATCGCTGGTCGTTCTACCGCGCCGGCGGTGTCGACCAGGTCCGCCTCGACAAAGGCGCCGACATCGTCCACCTCGACCAGCTCGACCAGAAGCTCTGGGTCGCGCTGAGCTGCCCGACCAAGGGGCTCGAGATCGACGCCCGCACGCTGACGTTGCTCGATGCCGACGGCGACGGCCACGTGCGGCCGCCCGAGATCCTCGCCGCGGCCAGCTGGCTGCGTGAGGTGCTGGCGAACCCCGACGCGCTGGTCGAGGGCAAGGACGGCGTCGCGCTGGCGAACCTGCGCAAGGACACCGCCGAAGGCAAGGCGCTGCTGGCCTCGGCGCAGCACACGCTGCAGAGCCTCGGCAAGGAAGCGGCGGTGATCACCGTCGCCGACACCAGCAAGACGGCCGAGTTCTTCGCCGCGGCCAAGCGCAACGGCGATGGCATCGTGCCGCCCGCGGCCATCGACGACGAGAAGGTGCGCGCGGTCGCCGCCGACGTCGTCAAGTGCATGGGCGGCGCCAAGGACCGCTCCGGCCAGCTCGGCTACGACAAGGCCCAGCTCGAGGCCTTCTTCACCGCCTGCGCCGACTTCGATGCGTGGACCAAGACCGGCGAGGCCGACGCCAAGAACGTGCTGCCGTTCGGCGACGCCACGGCGGCCGGGTATGCGGCGTTCAGCGCCGTGCGCGCGAAGATCGACGACTACTTCGGCCGCTGCCGCCTCGCCGCGTTCGACGCGCGCTCCCTCGCCGCGGTCAACCGCGAACAGGATGCCTACGTCGCGGCCGCCGCCAAGGACCTGACGATCACCGCCGACGAAGTCGTGAACTTCCCGCTGGCGATCGTCGCGGCGGACAAGCCGTTGCCGCTGAGCAAGGGCGTCAACCCGGCCTGGGCCGGCAAGGTCGCGGCGTTCAAGGCGGCGTGCTGCAAGGACAAGGACACGCTGACCGAAGCCGACTGGACCGCGCTGGCGTCGAAGTTCGAGGCCCACGCCACGTGGCTCGGCAAGCAGGCCGGCGGCGCCGTCGCGCCGCTGGGCATCAAGCGCGTGCGCGAGATCCTCGCCGGCAAGAGCAAGGCGGCGCTGGAGCAGGTCATCGCCGAGGATCTCGCCGTCGCCGGCGAAGTCGACGCGATGGCGCGCGTCGAGAAGCTCGCCCACCTGCACCGCGACTTCCACAGACTGCTGAACAACTACGTCAGCTTCACGGACTTCTATGCGCGCCGCGGCGCGATCTTCCAGGCCGGCACGCTCTACCTGGACGGCCGCGCCTGCGACAGGTGCTTCCACGTCCAGGACGCCGGCAAGCACGGCAAGATGGCGCCGATGTCCAACGCGTTCCTCGCCTACGTCGACTGCAAGCGACCGGGTGGCCAGACGATGAGCGTCGCCTGCGCCTTCACGGCCGGCGACAGCGACAACCTGTTCGAGGGCCGCAACGGCATCTTCTACGACCGCAAGGGCAACGACTGGAACGCGACGATCACCAAGGTCGTCAGCAACCCGATCAGCATCCGCCAGGCGTTCTGGTCGCCCTACAAGAAGGTGCTGCGCGCCATCCAGGAGGCGGTCGCCAAGAAGGCCGCTGCCGCCGACGAGGCCGCGAACGCCAGGCTCGCGACCGGCGCCGCGGCGGCCGGGGAAGCGGCGAAGGGCGCCGCGCCGCCGAAGCCGAAGTTCGACATCGGCATGATCGCCGCGCTCGGTGTCGCCGTCGGCGGCATCAGCACCGCGCTCGCCGGCCTGCTGGCCGGGTTCTTCGGCCTCGGCCCGTGGATCCCGATCGGCATCGTCGGCCTGCTGCTGGCGATCTCCGGCCCGTCGATGTTCATCGCCTGGCTGAAGCTGCGCACGCGCAACCTCGGCCCGATCCTCGACGCCAACGGCTGGGCCGTGAACACGCTGACCCGCGTCAACATCCCGCTCGGCACGTCGCTGACCGAACTGCCGAAGATCCCCGCCGGCAGCAACCGTTCGCTGATCGACCCGTACGCGCCGAAGAAGAGCGTCTGGCCGCGCCTGATCGTGGTGCTGCTGATCCTCGGCGCCGTCACCTATGGCCTCTACCGCACGAACCTGCTGCACAAGTGGCTGCCGGACCACGTGCCGGCGCACCACACCGAGCTCGGCCTGTCGGCCGACAGGACCACCGGCATGCCCGGCGACGCGATCGTCTTCACGGTCAAGTCGGGCGCCGTCGATCTGCAGGTCACCAACACGACCGACAGCAACGCACCGGCGGCACTGCCGGCGCTGAAGGTCGAAGCCGGCAAGGCGACGCTGACGATCCCCGCCGACATGAAGCCCGCGACGCTGGTCGTCTCCGACGCCGTCAGCGGCAGCCACGTCGAGATCACGGTCACCGAGAAGCAGTGAGCGACGCCCCAGTGGCGAGCGGAGCTTGCTTCGCCGCCGCTGGGGCGGACGAACTCGCCTTGCGAGCCGGACCGAGCGCCTAGCGCGAGGGACGGGTCGACGAAGCAAGTGAGCGACAGGGACACCGCCGAGCGCAGCTTGCTTCGCCGCGAGGTCAGAGCGCCGTCAGCAACTCCTGCAACCCCGCCGACAGGGGCAGCACCTGGACCCCATCCCGGTGCTGGCGCACGCGCCCACCGTGCAGCAACCAGCGCTTGGCCACCGGGTAGTCGTCACCGAATGCGGCCAGCCCCGCGAAGTCGCGGTCGCGCAGCTGTGCGGCCCGTTTCACCTCGATCGCATGCAGGCCGCGTTCGCCGTAGAGCACGAAGTCGACTTCCAGGCCAGCGGCGGTTCGCCACGTGCTCACGTCGTAACCCAGCCCCAGATACGCATTCGTCGCGAGCAGCTCGTTGAGCATGAAGGTCTCGATGGCGGCACCATCGATCTCCTCCGGCGAGTCGATGGGTCCACGCGGACGCAGGGTGCGATAGACACCGGCGTCGAACAGGAAGAAGCGCGGGTGCATCGTCATGGCTCGTTTCGCGCGATGACGGAAGACCGGCAGGCGCACGGCCAGCAACAGGTCCTCGAGCGCCGTGAACCACTGCTCGACCACCTTGCGCTCGACACCACAGTCCCGAGCCACCGCCGAGATGTTGAGCACGCTCGCCTGACTGAAGGACGCCGCTTCGAGGAAGCGCGTGAACCCGGCGAGGTTGCGAGTGAGGCCCTCCTGCAACACCTCCTCCTGCAGGTAGGTCCGCACGTAGCTGGTGAGGAAGTCGGCGGGATCCTCGTCGACCCAGACGCTCGGCAGACCACCGAATCGAACGGCATGCCCGAGGTCGAAGTCCTTGCCGAGTTCTGCCGCCGTCAGCGGGAAGAGATGGTGGGTGCGCGCGCGGCCAGCCAACAGGTTGGCCCCGCCGCGGCGGAGCTTGCGCGCGCTGGATCCGGTGAGGGCGAAGCGCCACTTCTTGGTCTCGATCAGGCGATGCACCTCGTCGAGCAGGGCGGGGATCTTCTGCACTTCGTCGATCACGACCCAGCCGCGATGCTGCGGCGGGATCATGCCTTCCAGTCGGCCGGGCTCTGCGACCAGGCGGTTGTGCACATCGGCAGCGAGCAGGTCGACCAACACCGCGTCGGGAAGGGTCGCCCTCACCCACGAGGACTTGCCGGTGCCACGGGGCCCGAACAGGCAGAAGCTGGTCTTCGGGGCTGTCAGGGATCTGGAATACACAACTCCATTTTCGGCTCGAAAATGGAGTTGGCTACTCCATTTTCTCAAACCCCCGGCCGGAGCCGGGCCCGACGCTCCGCGGACAGGGCGCCTAGCCGTGCGCCGTCGCGACCTCGGCGGCCTGACCGCCGACCGGCGGCATCTCGGCCGCGAGCAGCAGCGCGCGCGCTTCGGCCTCGGCCGGGTCGGCGGCTTCCCACAGCAGCGTCGCCAGCCGCTGGTGCAGTTCGGGCCGCGGGTCGCGCAGCAGGCGTTCGAGCACCGGCAGGTCCGGCTCGTCGTCGGCGAAGCGCGTCTGCATCAGCGGGTGCGCTCGCGACGCCTCTTCCCAGCCGGCGGCCGGCAGCGGCCGGTAGCGGCAGAAGAACTCGAAGTGCCATGGCAGGAAGCGCATCGCGCGCTCACGACCTTTCTCGTCGTCGCGGAAGTGGGCCTTCATCTTCTGCGCCAGGTCGTGGTAGACCGCGAGCCGCTGCTCGGCGGTCGGTTCCCACGCCTGCTTCTCGGCGATCTCGCGGAACAGCCACGGCTTGATCAAGGCACCCCGGCCGAGCATCACCGACGCGACGCCGCTCTGCCGCCAACGTGCGTGCGTCTCGTACCAGGTCAGCAGGTCGCCGTTGCCGATCACCGGAATCGAACGTTCGGCGGCGATGCGCGCGATCGCGTCCCAGTCGGCGGCGCGTGAGTAACGCTGTTCGCGCGTGCGGCCGTGCACGCAGATCGCGGCGGCGCCGGACTCCTCGAGCACGCGCGCGACCTCGCTGGCGTTCTGGTCGTGCTCGCTCCAGCCGAGCCGGATCTTGACGCTGACCGGCACCGGGATGCCTTTGACCATCTCGGCGACCAGCTTGCCGAGCTGCGTCGGCCGCTGCAGCATCGTGGCTCCCATGCCGCGGCGCACGATGTCGTGGATCGGGCAGCCGCAGTTGAGGTCGACCCAGCTGGCGCCGCGCTCGACCGCGGCGTTGCCGGCGACGATCGCGTCCGCCGGCTTCGACGCGGCGATCTGGGCGCCGAAGCAGGTCTCGTCCGGGTGCTTGCGCAGCAGCGCCAGCTCGCTCTTGCTGCGCTTCTTGACCTGATAGGCGTAGGCCATCTCACCCATCGTGACCTCGGCGCCATGCGCGAGGCAGAGGCGCCGGAACGGCAGGTTGCCGCCTTTCGTCAGGGGCGCCAGGAACACACGGCCGCGGAAGTTCATCGGCGGCCCACTGTGCAGGTTCCCCATCCGCTTTCCACCGTGGCTATACTGCCGCGGCCGCCCGCCCCCTGCCGACACCATGCACCTCACCCACCTCCTCGGTGGCGGCCTCCTGGTCGCCACGCTCAGCTGGTTCGTCGCCACCGATGGCACGACGCCCCCCGTCCCGCCCGTGCCACCTGCCGCCGAAGGCCACTACGTGTTCGTCGTACAGGGCGACCGCGACCAGCTGACGGTCACGCACGTCAACGCCAAGGCCGACCCGTGGGCCGGCGTGCCGAAGGGCCTGCGCAGCGACTGGCTGCTGCGCGTGCGCGGCGCCGACGGTGCGCTGCTGGCCACCGTGCCGCTCGACATGTCGGCGTTCGACCTCGCGCCCGAGCGCAAGGGCGGCGAGGTCGAGGTCGAGGGCTGCATCGTGCGCGACCCGAAGGTGGCGATGCTGGTCAACGTGCCGCGCTTCGTCGGCGCCGCCAGCTACACGTTCGTGCGGCGCGAGCCGAACGGCGAAGTGCCGCTCGGCCTCGTCACCGGTGACCGCGTGCGCGACCTCGCCGGAGGTGGCAGGTGAACCGCCGCTCCCTCGCCGCGACGCTCGCTCTGGTGGGCGCCATCGACGCCTCGGCGCAGGCGCCGATCGTGCAGACCGTGATCAGCAACGGCACGACGCAGTCGCGCTACGACATGGTGATCCTCGGCGACGGCTACCAGGCCTTCGAGCAGCCGCTGTTCGACCAGAACGTGACGACGTTCCTGACGTCGCTGTTCCAGCAGCAGCCGTACGCGACGTTCGCGGCCTACTACAACGTGCACTCCGTGTTCCGCGCCAGCAACGAGAGCGGCGCCGACCAGCCGGACGTCACCCCGCCGATCTACGTCGACACCGCCTACGACTCGACCTACAACGTCGGCGGCACGGACCGCTGCCTCTACATCGGCGACACCGCGCTGGCGCTCGCCGATGCGGCGCTGGCCCCGGCGACCGAGGGCCGCGTGCTGGTGCTGGTCAACTCCTCGCGGTACGGCGGGTGCGCCAGCACCTTCGCGGTCAGCTACAACGGCAGCCAGATGAGCAACGTGCAGGTGCACGAGCTGGGGCACAGCCTCGGTCTGCTCGCCGACGAGTACGACTACCCCTACGGCACCTACACGGGATCCGAGCCGTCGCAGGTCAACGTGACGATCTCGCCGGTCGGCCAGAAGTGGTCGCACTGGTGGGGCACCGACAACATCAGCGCCTTCGAGGGCGCCCGCTACTACCAGTTCGGCATCTATCGTCCGCGCAGCAACTGCATGATGCGCAGCCTCGGCGTCACGCTGTGCTCCGTCTGCCGCGAACAGATCAGCAAGATCACCAACTCGGTCGTCGACACGATCGTGACCACGACGCCGGCGACGGCGAGCGTGACGATCGCCAGCAACGCCTCCCAGGCGTTCTCGATCACGCACATCGTGCCCGCGGCCAACAACCCGCTGATCACCTGGAAGCTCGACGGCGCCGTGATCCCCGGCGCGACCGGCACCAGCTACCTGCTCGACGGCAGCACGACGCCGCTCGGCCCGCACACGCTCGCGGTCGAGGTGCTCGACCAGACGACGTTCGTGCGCAGCGACCCGGCGGCGACGATGCGCGAATCGCACAGCTGGCAGGTCACGGTCGACAACCCGGCGCTGGCACAGCTGCGCGTCTCGACCTTCACGGCCGGCACCACGTTCGTGCAGCCGGGCGCGTCGTTGACGCTGTCGCCGACCGTGATCAACGACGGTCCGGCGGCCGCCGGCGCCTTCGACGTCGAGTTCTTCCTGTCCACCGCGTCGACGTGGACCACTCAGGACATCTACCTCGGCAGCACGCCGGTGAACGGACTGACCGCCGCGCAGAGCGTGCTGGCAGCCAAGCAGGTGCAGCTGCCGTGGCGCCTGCAGCCGCAGCTCTACTACGTGCATGCGGTGGTCGACCGGAGCAACCAGATCGCCGAGAGCAACGAGACGGACAACAGCCGCATCGCGGTCGTGGTCGGCCAGGCCGGACCGTGCGCGACCAGGCTGGAGTACGCCGATCCGCTGCTCTACCCGGCCGACAGCGGTGGCCTGTCGGTGGTGACCGGCGGCACCCTGCACCCGACGGTCGTCGCGCCGTGCGCCGACCTGCAGACGACGATCTACCTGATCGCCTGGGGCGGCTCGGGCACGGTGCCGGGCGTGCAGCTGTCGCCGACCGTGCATGCGCCGCTGAACCCGGACGGCTTCACCGACCTCGGCCTCGCCGGCCTCAACTCGCCGGTCCTCAGCGCCTTCGCCGGCCTGCTCGACAGCCAGGGCATCGGCCGCGCGACGTTCAACCTGCCGCCGATGACCGGCATCGGCGCGGTGCCGACGCACTTCTGCTGCATCCTGCTCGGCGACACCGAGCTGTTCACCGACGCGTCGAACGCGATCGAGATGCACCTGCTGCCCTGACACCGCCGCGCGGGTCGGGGACAGGCGCAGCTCGCTCAGCGAACGGCCAGGAACCCGACCGGGTCACCGACGACCGCGGTCGGGATCAGTTCGTTCTCGGCGTCGACCGCGGCACCCGCCGCGGCCGCCGGCTCGAGGAACCAGGCGACCTCCTCGGCGGTCGTGGTGACGAGCGCCGGCCGCCGCAGGCGCGCGAACAGGTTCGCCGCCAGCGCGCGCGCCGCCGCGCGTTCGGCGACGAAACGTTCCACGTCGAGCTGCGCCGGCGCGACGCGGCCGTAGGCGACCTCGCTGAGCACCGGCCACGTCTCCGGGTCGGTGAAGACGCTGATGCAGCCGAGATGGTCATGGTCCGCAGCCGCGGTCGCACCGGCATCCGCGGCCAGATAGCGCAGCGGCACGCCGACGGCCGCGGCCTCGAGCGCGGCGTTCAGCACCTCGCACTCGCGGCGGCGCAGGTTGGTCGCGACCACGCGCCGATCGTGCAGCACGATCTCGCCGAGCAGCACCGGCAGCTCGGCGACGCCGGCACCGACCCACAGCGAGGCGCCGCCGCGCGGCACGCGGTGCAGCAGGCGCTTGCCGAGTTCGCTGCCCATCGACACCACGTTGGCGCGGCGCTGCTGCCAGAACCGGTCGCCGCCCCAGTCGAAGTAGATCTCCGCCAGGGCCTGCCAGTCGAGCTGTTCGAACACGCGGCGCGCGAGGGTCGCCACCTGGCCCCAACCGCGCGCCGCGCGCGTCACGCCTCGCCCCGCTGCGCACCGAGGTGGCGCAGCCGCTGCCAGGCGAAGATGCCGGTCTTGTGGCCATCGCTCCAGAAGAACGACAGGCCGTAGCGGCCGACCAGCTCGCTGCCGAACAGCAGGATGTCGTCCTTGACGGTCTTCGGCTCGAGCAACGGCCGGCCGGTGCCCTCCTCGATGCAGCTCGCGCACGGACAGGCGAGCCGCAGGTCGCGTGCCGTGTGCTCGGTGACGGCGCCGTCCTTCCACTCGATGCGGAACAGGAACGGCGTCACCAGGTCGGCCTTCTTCGGCAGGGGCGGCGGTTGGGTCGGCTGCATGATCGTGGCTCGCGCCTTGCGACTCACCGGGGAATGCCGGACAAGAACGGGATGCGCATCGGCGCGATCATTCTGGCAGGCGGGCGCAGCGAACGCATGGGTCGTCCCAAGGAGTCGCTGCCGCTGCACGGCGACACCGTGTTCGGCCGCACCGTCGCCGGCCTCGGGAGCTGCGCCGATCCGTTGCTGGTGATCGCCCGCGACGCCGACCAGCGATTGCCGCCACTGCCGGCCGGCGCGACGCGCATCCACGACGAACGCACCGGCATCGGCCCGCTCGCCGCGCTGGTCACCGGACTGCGCTGGCTCGCGGAACACGCCGGCTTCGCGCCGACCGATGCCGCCTTCGTGACCGCCTGCGACCAGCCGTTCCTGACCGCCGACGCGGTGCGATGGCTGGCGGACCGCATCGGCGGCCACGACCTCGTGATGCCGCGCGCCGGCGCACGGCTGCAGCCGCTGTGCGCGATCTACCGGCTGTCGGTGCTGCCGTTCGCGGAACGGCTGCTGGCGACGGGCACGATGACGCCGCGCAGTCTCGCCGCGGCCGATGGCGCGCGGGTGCTCGAGGAGGACGAGGTGCGCGCCTTCGACCCGTCGCTGCGCTTCCTCCGCAACATCAACACGCCCGAGGACTATCGACGGGCGCTCGACGGCACATGACCCCCTCCGACACGGATGCCCCCGCGCCCCGACCGCGCTGCTATCGCTGCCGGCGGCCGGCGCCGATGTGCCGCTGTGCGCAGATGCCGCGCGTGCCGACGCGCACCCGCGTCGTCGTGCTGCAGCACCCGCACGAGCGCACGCATCCGTTCGGCACCGCGCGGCTGGTCGCCCTGTGCATGCCGAACGCCGCCGTGCACACGGCCTACGGCGGCCTGCGCGGCGTGCTGCACTGCGAGGTGCCGCTGCCCGCCGACGCGGCGGTGCTGTTCCCGCACGCGACGGCGCAGGACCTCGCCCTGCTGCCGGCCGCCGAACATCCGAGCACGCTGGTGGTGCTCGACGGCACCTGGGCGCACGCGCGCCGCCTCTACCGCGACAATCCGTGGCTGCAGCGCCTGCGGCACGTGCGGCTGCATCCGTCGGCCCCGAGCCGCTACCGGATCCGCCGCGAACCGCGCGAGGACTACGTGTCGACGATCGAGGCGATCGTGCAGGCCCTGCACGTCGTCGAGCCGGCGACGCCCGGCATCGACCGCCTGCTCGACGCCTTCGACCGGATGGTCGACCAGCAGATCGAGCACGTCGCCGCCGTGCAGCGCCACGAACGGCGCCGGCACGCGCGCCGGCGACCGTCGCGCGCGGTGTCGCCGCTGCTCGACGACCCGCGGCTCGTGCTCGCCTACGCCGAATCGTCGCTGCCCGGCGGCGATGCGGGCGCCACGCGCGAACTGGTGCAGTGGGCCGCGGTGCGCCTTCACGACGGCGCCTGTTTCGAGGCCGTGCTGCGGCCGACGCGCGGCGGGCCGTCCCCGCACCACCTGCGGCACATGGGCCTGACGCCCGCCGACCTCGCCGCCGGCGAGACCGAGGCCGCCGCGCGCGCACGCTTCCTGGCGTTCGCCGGCGCCGGTGCGCCGGTCGCGGCCTGGACCCGGACGACGCTCGACTGGGGCGCGGCGATGTGCGGCGACGGCGCCGAGCGCACGGTGCTGAAGACCAGCTACTGCAACCTGAAGAACGAGCGCGCCAGCTACCTCGACGACGTCGTCGCGCGCGAAGGGCTGGCGGCGGCGCCGGTGGCCTGCCGCGGCCGCGCGGCGGGCAGGCTCGGCAACGCGCTCGCGGTCGCGCGCTGGCTGCAGGGCATGCGGACGGCGCTGCAGGTCGGCGCGGTCCGTGCGGCGGCGACCGCCGCGGCGGGCGAGTGAATCAGGCGCCGGCGCAGGAGCCCCCCGCGTCCGCCGGCGCCGCATCCCGGCACCGTCAGGCCCCAGGGACGCCCATCACCGCGCGCGGTCCAGGCTGGCGCGGCAGGCGGTCGCACAGCAGCCACTGGAGCACCTGCCACCGGATCGCATACAACCCGATCGCATGCCTCTCCGCATCATCGCGCCCTGCCTGCTGCTCACGGCCTGCAGCCTCTGCACGAGTTCTCCCAGCCTCACGTCCTCGGTGTATCTGGGTCCCGGTGAACACACGACGCTGCGGCTGCGGGCCGTGCCGCAGTCGACCCTGACGGTCGAACTGCAGGGCGAGGCGGGCGGCGCGATCGCCTTCGAGGCGCACACGCCGCAGGGCACGCCGATGGCGTCCGGCGTGCTCACCGAGCGTGCCCAGGTCGTGTGCAGCACCAGCGAAGGCGAGCTGATCGTCGCGTTCCGCGCGACGGACTCCGCCGGCAGCGTCGCCTACGTGGCGCGCAGTCGTTCCGGGCTGGCGATCGCGCTGACCCCCGGCCGATGAAGCTGCACACGCATCGCTTCGTTCGATCCCGCTTCGGCGTCGCCGGCCGCATGGTTCGGGTCTGGCTGCCGCAGGACTACGACGCCGACCCGACGCACCGCTATCCGGTGCTCTACCTGCAGGACGGCCAGAACCTGTTCTCGCCGGACACCGCATTCGCCGGCGTCGCCTGGGACGCCGGCGCGACCGCGCAGAAGCTGATCGACGGCAAGAAGATCGAGCCGCTGATCCTGGTCGGCATCGACAACTCGGGTTTGCACCGCACCGACGACTACACGCCGGTGCGCTGGCGGGGCCGCGGCGGCGACGCCGATCACTTCGGCCGCATGCTGACCGACGAGATCAAGCCGTGGATCGACCGGCACTACCGCACGCGGCCGGATCGCACGTCGACCGGCATCGCCGGCGCCTCGCTCGGCGGCCTGTTCGCGCTGCACCTGGCGCTGTCGCGGCCCGACGTGTTCGGCCGCGCCGCCGCGATGTCACCGACACTGTGGTGGGGCAACGGCGTCGTGCTGCGCGAGATCGCGTCGCTGCGCACCCGCGCCGACGTGCGGATCTGGATCGACGTCGGCAAGCGCGAGGCGCCGCCGCTGCGGCAGCAGGTGCGCGCGGCCGAGGCCCTGCTGGTCGCCAAGGGCTGGCAGCAGCACCGCACCGCCGGCAAGGCGAACCTGCGCTACCGCGAGGTGGCGCGCGCCGGTCACGACGAGCGTTCGTGGGGTCGGCGGCTCGATCGGGTGCTGAAGTTCCTGTTCCCGCGGCCGAAACGGGCCCGGCGCGCCGCCCGCACGACTCACGGCAGCCGTTCGATGCCGCCGATCGCCGGCACCAGCCGCGGCTCGCGCGCGGCATCGATCTCGCAGCGATCGAACGTGCGCGCGCGTTCCGGCAACTCCAGCGCGTAGTCGCGCAGGCCCATGAAGCTGCGCAGCCACGCGAGCAGGCCCGCGGCTGGCGGCGGCGGTGCGGCGGCGGTCGCGGTGTCGATCTCGACCTCGCCGACCGGCTGCCCGGCGGCGAAGAACGTGAAGCGGTACCGCTCCGGCGGCGCCAGCGACACGCGCAGCGCACGCGCCGGCGCCGGCGCCGCGAAGTCGAGGCCGAGGCCGCCGGCGCCGACCAGCATCACGCGCGGCTCGTCGAACCAGAACGTGCCGGCCGGCACCGGCGCCGGCGGCAGCTCGTCGGCCGCCAGCTCGTGCCGCGGCGGCGTGCGGTAGTGCTCGGCGGCGTAGGCGCGCAGACCGACGGCGTTGGCGCCGGTGACGAGCCGCCACAGCGCCGCGAGCCGCTCGCCCTGCCACAGCGGCGCGCGCAGCACCAGGCGCAGGTCGTCGTAGTAGGCACGCAGTCCCGGATGCACGATGCGGTTGTCGCCGTGCGCCAGCGACTCGAGGTAGCCCTCGGGGATGCCGCGCGTGAAGTGGCCGATGCGCCACTCGCCGCGGATCGGCAACCGCATCAGCAGCGGGTCGACGATCCAGCGGTCGACGACGTGGAACAGTTCGCCGGCGACGAACGGGTCGCGGCCGGCGACGTCGTACTTGACCACCAGCGGCTCGGTGCGGCCCGCCTCGCGCAGGCGCCGCGTGCCGTCGCCGGCCACCGGGATGTCGCGCTGCGGGCTCAGCAGGCCGGAGCGCACGTAGTAGAAGCGCCGCTCGTCGTCGATGCCGTCCTCCCGGGCCAGCGGCGTCACGTCGTCGGCGATCGGTCGCAGGTACGGCGGCAGACCACCGACGAACGCCAGCGCGACCGCCGCGACCGCGACGGCCACGACCGGTCCGCGCGCCGCGTCGCGCAGCCAACGTGCCAGCAGCGCGATCGCGGCCACCAGCGGCGGCACGAAGAAGCGGCCCGCCATGAAGTCGCCACCGACGCGCACGACGTAGACGCAGTAGCACAGGCAGCCGAGCGCCAGCATGCGGCCACGCACCGGCGCCGCGAACCCGGCGACCATGCCGGCGACGATCGTCACCAGCGTCGCCGGATCGTGCCGCAGCGAGTAGCCGACGTAGCAGAAGCCCTGGTGCAGCAGATCGGCCTTCGGCACGTCGTTGGCGAACGCCTTCGCGTAGGCGGTGATCGGGAACGGCGAGCCGTAGTAGAACAGTGCGAACGCGCTCCACAGCAAGAGCGGCAGCAGACCGAGCGCCAGCACGGACGGCATCTGCCGCACCGGCACCGAGCGCAGATGCGCGAGCAGCACCGGCGCCGCCAGCACCAGGAGATCGAGCCGCGTGGTGCCCAGCAGCGCGGCGACCAGCGTGATCGCCAGCAGCCGCCGCGCCCCGGCCGGCGGCCGATCGTCGAGCCAGGCCAGCCACGCGAGCAGCAGCACCGACAGCGGCGTCTCCAGCCCGGACGTCGTGTAGTCGACGAACGCCCGCGACGCGAGCAGCAGCAGCAGCACGACCGCCGCGGCGCGGCCCGCGAGCCGTGCGAGCACGGCCGCCGCCGCGCCCGACAGCACGATCGAGGTGACGATCGTCGTCACGTAGTGTTCGCCGCTGCACGCGCGCGCGGCCGCCAGCAGCCACATCCACAGCGGATGCGTGTAGGCCTGCACGCGTTCGCCGACGTTCCAGACCGGGCCGTGACCGGCCAGCAGGTTCTCGACCGTGCGCAGCGTGATGTAGGCGTCGTCGCTGAGCCACGCGAGGCGCAGCATGACGGCGAGCAGCGCCGCGCCGAGCCCGGCGACCAGACCACGCGCGACCAGTTGCCTCGGGCGCGGCATGTCAGTCCCCACCGAACACCGGCCGCAGCGACACCCGGTGGCGACCGGGCGGCATGCAGATCGCATGGAACAGCACGTTGGCGCGCAGCACCCGGACCGGCTCGCCGTCGACCAGGATGCGGCCGCGTCGATCCAGGTCGACCGCGACCGGGAACGCGATCAGCAGCAGCGTGCGCCGCGCGCAATCGACGTCGAACGCGGTCTCGTTGCGCTCGGGAACCGGCGACTCGATCCAGTAGTCGCCCGGCGGCTCGAGCTCGCAGGCGGGACGCTCGAACAGCAGCGGCCGCGTGCGCAGGTCGTGGCCGGGCGTGCGCAGCGCCGCCTGCGCCGCCGCCTCGTCGGCGACCAGTTCGTAGTCGCCCACCAGCGACAGGATCGGCAGCGGCAGCAGATCGCCGACCAGCGTCGCCTTGTCGACGAGCCGCGGCGCGTCGCCGGTGGCCAGCTGCAGCACCGGCGTCGCGGCCGGCATCGTGGTGAAGTCGCGGTTCAGGTAGAGCAGGAACGGCGGCCGCGGCACGACCTGCAGGTGCACCACGCGCGGCCGGCCGCCACCGAACAGCTCGACCATCGCCTCGAAGCCGTTCTCGAGGCTCATCGGCACCGCATCGACGATCAGTTCGGGACGCGTCGCGAGGCCGTGCTCGTCGACGAACTCCCAGACGCGGCGGCACTCTTCGCCCTTGCGTCGATGCACGTCGAGCGACGACGGCACTTGCAGGGCCGCGACGACCGCGACGCCCGACCACAGCACGCCCGCCACGGCCGCGCCGTGCCGCCAGCGCCACCGCTGTGCGAGGTCCGCCGAGAACCGGGTCACGAACAGCACCGCCGGCACGTGCACGAAGTAGGCGAACCGTTCGCCGTACGACAGCGCGACGTACGGCACGCACGCCGCCGCGGTCCACAGCAGGAAGAAGCGCGCCATCGGCGAGGCCAGCAGCAGCAGCGGCACCGCGAGCGCGGCGACGATGCCGAGCGCGACGAGGTCGTTCGCCGGCAGCAACGGCACCATGCCGCGCAGGAAGCCGGCGGCGTGGTGCGCCAGCGCCGACCAGAGACCGTAGGCGTCGACGGCCGGGGCGCTGCGCTTGCTGCGCGCGAGGTAGTGCCAGCCGATCAGCAGGACCAGCGGCACGAACACCAGCAGCCGCCGCCCCCACCGCCGCGGCTGCGCACCGCTGCGCGCGCACAGGCACGCGGCGGCGAACGCCAGCGGGAAGCCGTAGGCGGCCTCCTTGAACGACAGCGAGATCGCCACCAGCAGCACGACCAGCACGCCCGCGCGCCAGCCGCCGTGCTCGGCGAAGCGCCAGCTGGCGAAGCCGGCGCCGGCGAGGCAGATCGCGGCCGGGATCACGTTGTAGGTCGCCGAGATCCAGGCGACGGCCTCGCAGTGCGACGGCATCAGCGCGAACAACAGGCCGGCGGCGAGCCCGAGCAGCCGGCTGTCCGTCGCGCGCATACCGATCAGCGCCACGGTGACCGCGGCGACCGCGTGCAGCAGCATGCAGACCAGGTAGTACGGCCACGGCGTCGTGCCGGCGACCGCGAACACCGACTGGAACAGCAGCATCCAGCCCGGCCGCCAGTAGACCCACGTGCGGTCGCCGTAGTCGGCGAACACCAGGAACCGCAGGAAGCCCTGCCAACCGAGGTCGCGGTTGTTCTGCAGGTGCACGAAGTCGTCGCTGTAGAACCAGTGACCGAGCAGGCTCGCGTAGGCGGCGCACACCGCCGCGACCACGACGAGCACGACCGGCGACGCGTGCCGTGCACGACGCGTCCAGGTCTGGCCGCCTGCCATCGCCGACGGCGCCTCCGGTGGTTCGTGCACCGGCGCAGTCTGCCATCGCGGCGCGCGAATCGCCAGGACGCGGGCCGGGCGTCGATTCGGGTGGCGGCTTGCGACTGCAGCAGCCTGCTCGACCGCCGATCCGGTTGCAGGGCAGGCACGAGTCCTGGTAGCCGCCAAAGGCCGTGACGACGCCGACGATCTCTCCAGCCGAGCGGCGGAACAGCGCCTGGTCGTGACCACTCTCGACTTCGACGCAGGCACAGGCGCCACGGCAACGGCGGTGGCGGGCCGTTCCTGGTGCGATCGAACTCGGTGACAACTCACCCTGCGCCGGCGACGAAGACCGGTTGCCGAACGGCGTCTGGGCGTCGACGCTGGCTAGTCACGGCTCAGGAAGCGCCGCAGCCACGTGCGGGCGAACAGGTACTCGCGATCGACCGTGCGGCCGGTCACTGAGAGCAGTTCGGCGATCTGCGGGATCGAGAGGCCGGCGAAGTAGCGCAGCAGGATGACCCGCGCCGGCCGCTCGTATTCCGCGGCGAATGCGGTCAATGCCTCGTCGAGCGCGAGCAGGTCGACGGCATCGCCACCGCTTTCGATCGCCGCATCGGCCGGCAGCGTCGCGGGCTTCCGGCCGGCGTTGCGGCGCAGCCGCGCCTTCTTGCGCGCCTCGTCGACGAGGATGTTGCGCATCGCGTTCGCGGCGGCGCCGAAGAAGTGCGCGCGGCCGTCGAAGCTCGGCGGGGCGTCGCCGCCGAGCCGCATCCAGACCTCGTGCACCAGGGCCGTCGCCTGCATCGTCTGGCCGGCGCCGAGCCGGGCGAGGCGCGCCGCGGCGAGTTGCTTGAGGTCCTGGTAGACGAGGTCCCAGAGCGCCTCGCTGGCGCCGGGTTCGCCGCGCTCGATGCGGGCCAGGGCGACGGTGACCGCGTGGCTCCTCATGCTGCGGAGAATCTAGCGCGCCGCGGCGGCGGGGCACGTGGCCGCGGCCCGTGTCGCTACCTGCCGAGCAGGGCCGCATGGCGCGGGTGATCGCGCAACCGGTCGATGCCGGGCACGGCGAGCACGCGTTCCCGGTCGGCGCCGCACGCGAACGCCTGCTCGAGCGCCGCGATCGCCGCGGTGCGATCGGCCGTTCGCTGCGCGGCGGTCGCTCGCGGGTCGCCGAGCCGCCGGCAGTAGAGTCCGACCAGGTCCAGGTACAGATACGTGTAGTACGGCCCGAGCACGGCGAGGTCGGCGCCGCGCTGGGTGCAGGCGATCGCCTCGTCGAGGTCGCCTGCCGCCAGTGCCAGCCGCCCGAGCTGGGCGTGGTTGCCCGGCGTCGCATTGGCGGTGAGCCAGGCGCGCTCGGCGGCGAGGAGCTGCTCGGGTGTGCCGATCCGGTACTGCGCGAGCCGCTTGCCCTCGAGTCGGCCCACCGCGCGCCTCTCTGCGACCGACAGCGGATCGAGCGGGAAGCGCTGCACGCGGCCGGCGGTCGTCAGCGTCAGCAGTTCGGACCCGTCCGGGCTCTCGGCGAGCCCGGTGCAGCTGTCCTGCGGCCGGAGCACGGCGAACAGCTCGCCGGTCGCGGTCTCGAACACGTGCACCTCGTCGTCGCAGACGACCTGACACAGCCTGCCGCCGGCCAGGAATCCGCACGCGTAGCCGCCGGCCGGTGTCATGCCGATGTAGCTCGCGATCGGCGCCGCGTTCGCATCGGCGGCGTTCCGTTCGAGGTCCCAGACGAACGCCAGCGGTTCGCCGAGCGCGCCGAGCAGGTAGCGGCCATCGGGGCTCAGCGCGGCGTTGAGGTGCATGCCGTCCGGCGGCCGCGCGACGCGGGCGCGGACCGCGCCGGTGCGCCAGTCGACGACCTGCAGGAAGCGCAGGTGCCAGCCGGCCATGACCACCGACGCCGCGTCCGGGCCGCCGACCCATGTCGGCACACCGCCGGGATGCGGGATCTGCGCCAGCCGTTCGCCGGTCGTGAGGTCGTGGCACTGCAGCCACACGCCGTCGCGCGGGGCCGGCGGTCGACCCTCGGGGTTCAGGGTCGTGATCAGGAAGCGGCCGGCGGCGTCGACCGCCCAGTGCACCTCGTTGGGCACCGCCGGCTCGATGCGCGGGCTCGCCGGCAGCTCGATCTCGCGCTGCACGCGGCCGTCGAGCGCGAACACGACCATGGTCCAGCCGCGCGAGCCGTGCTCCGGGATGCCACCGATCAGCCTGGTGCCGCACGGCGACGGCGCGACGAACGCCAGCTCGGGCCGCCGGATCTCGCCGAGACACCGCCGCGACGCCACGTCCCACACCTGCCACCGCCCGTCGGCGCGGGCGAAGCCGTCCGGCCGGATCACGGCGACCGGTGCCGGGCCCCAGGCGACGTTGCTGCGTTCGGCGAGCACCGGTGCCGTGCCCGGCAGATCGAACGGCGCGTAATCCGGCTCGAAGGTCCAGATGCGCACGTCCGGGCCGAGCACGGCGAAGCGCGTGCCGTCGGGATGGAAGGCGATGTGCGGCCGCCAGTTCTTGTCGGCCGGTCCGAGGTAGTGGCGCACGATCCGCATCGACGCCAGGTCGAGCAGGCAGACCTCCAGCTTGTAGTCGACGGCGACCGCGAAGCGGCCGTCGGGCGTCGGCGTCGCCGACCACAGGCGCAGTTCGTCGTGGGGTTCGATCGCGCCCGTGCGCAGATCGACCACGCCGAGCCGGCCGGTGCCGGCGACGTCCCGGCTGACGAACAGGCGGTCGTCGCCGAACCGGCGCGCGAACCTCCCGTCGAGCTCGGCGACGAGGCGACCGTCGCCCGCGTGGACCCGGACCTTGCTGCCGCACAGGCTGACGACGCGATCGATGCTCGACGCGAAGAACACTTCGCTGCCGCGCAGCGCGTCGTCGGTCAGCCCGTCGGCGAGGCGTTCGGCCGGCGGGCACTCGCGCTCGAGCCGACCGGTGCGCAGATCCCAGAGCCGCGTGCAACCGTCCGCCGCGAACGTCGCGAGCCGCTGCCCGCCTCGGTCGAACGCGACGGCGCCGAGCGGGTGTTCGTGGCGCAGCACCAGCGGCGCTCCGTTCCCGTCGGTGGCGAACACGCGCGCGGTGCCGTCGAGCGACGCCGTCGCGAAGTGGCGTCCGTCCGCCGCGAACGCACATGCGGTCAGCGCCGCCGTGTGGTCCGGGACGACGCGCAGGCAGGTGCCGGTCGCGAGCTCCCAGAGCCACGCCGTGCCGTCGCGCGAGGCGGCCAGCAAGAGCCGTTCGTCCGGGTCGATCGCCATGGCGTCGATGCTGTCGCGCGGGCCGGCGAAGCGCCGCAGCTGGGTGCCGCGGTCGGCATCCCACAGCACGGCGTCCGAGGCGCCCGAGTCGACGAGGTGGCCGTCGCGCAGGTATTGCAGCAGCACTCCCGTGCCCTGCTCGATGCCTTCGTCGTGGCCGCGCAGCCGGCGCTGCAGGGCGTGCTGCGGCAGCGCGTCGTAGATCGTGCGGCGCACGGCCGAGTCGTCGGTGCGTTCGCTGGCCTCGAGCGCCAGCAGCAGCGCCAGGTTCGGGTTGTCCTTGGCGAGCAGCGCGGCCTCGGCGGCAATGCGCACGCCCTCGGCCTCACGCGCGCGGGCAATCGCGGCTCGCTCGTTGGCCCGCGCATCGACCAGGAACCACAGCGTGCCCGACAACCCGAGCACCAGCGACAGCAGCACGAGCAGAGCGGCGGTCACCTGCACACGGTAGCGCCGCACGAACCTGCGCAGCCGGTAGACCCCGCTCGGCGGGCCGGCGACGACGGGCCGGTGCGCGAGGAAGTTCTCGAGGTCCTCGGCGAACTCACGCGCCGAGCCGTAGCGGCGGTCCGGTTCCTTCGCCAGCGCCTTCATCACCACCCAGTCGAGGTCGCCCGTGAGCCGCCGCAGCCACCGCGCGCCACCGCCGCCGCCGGCCGGACCGTTCGCCGTGGTCGGCTGGCTGCGCAGCCGCGTGCTCGGTCTCGGCGGCACGGTCTCGTGCACGAGCCGGCTCCATTGCACGACGCCGGCCGGCGGCTGCCCGCGGGCCTCGATCGGCCGCGCCGACGTCAGCAGCTCGTAGAGCACGACCCCCAGTGAGTAGACGTCCGAGCGCGTGTCGACCTGGTTGGCGCCGCCGTCGATCTGCTCGGGCGCCATGTACTCGGGCGTGCCGAGGAACGTGCCGGCGAGCGTGTGGATCGACTGCTCGCCGAGCGGATCCGCGAGCGCCTTGGCGATGCCGAAGTCGATGACCTTCGGCACGGCCTCGTCGCCGTGTTTGCCGACCAGCACGTTCGACGGCTTCAGGTCGCGGTGCAGCACGCCGCGGCGGTGCGCGTGGTCGACGGCGCGGCAGACCTTGACGAACAGCCGCAGCCGCGCTTCGAGCGACAGCCGTTCGCGCGCGCAGTAGTCGGTGATCGGCACACCGTCGACCAGCTCCATGCAGAGGAACGGCCGCCCGAGCGCGTCCGTGCCGGCGTCGTGCACGGCGGCGATGTACGGGTGGCTCATCAGCGCGAGGGCCTGCCGCTCCACCTCGAAGCGCGCCAGCACCTGCGCGGTGTCCATGCCGGGCCGGATCAGCTTGACCGCGACCGCGCGCCGCACCGGGCGCAGCTGCCAGGCCTTGTAGACGGTGCCCATGCCGCCTTCGGCGAGCCGCTCGAAGTCGGCGTAGCCGTCGATCTCCGGCACGACCGGCGGAGGCGGAGTGTCGGTGTCCGGGGCCGCGGCCACGGCGGGTGCGGCGAGGAAGTCCGCGAGCGCGTCGGCTTCGACCGCGAGCAGCTCGCCGAGTTCGTGCCGCAGCGCCACATCGTCGCCGCACGCGCGCGCGACGAACGCGGCCCGGTCCGCCGGCGGCAGCTCGACGCCGTCGGCGAACAGGTGCAGCAGCCGGTGCTTCTGGGCGTCGTCGAGCATGGCAGCGCCGCCGCATCGTAGGCGGCGATCCGCGCGCTGGGGCGCGGGCCGGTGGTTTCCGGGAAGACGTGTCGCGGCCGCGGCGCCGTGTTCACCAGGCGCCGATCATCCCGTGCAGGCCGTTGCTGACGAACAGCGAGTTGCCGAACAGCCCGACACCCTGCATGCCGAACTGGAGTCCGAGCAGCGTCGTGTCCATCGGCATCGGGATCGTGGTCGTGCTCGTCGGCGCTGCCGTCGCGCTGACGCTCGAGGCGTAGATGCTGACGTAGAGGTTGCAGGCCGGCTCGAACAGCGGCGTCGGCAGCAGCACGCCGGGGCCGATCGGGGCGATGTCGATGTACACCGCAGCGACCTGCGGGTTGTGGTCGAGCGTGACGTCGAAGTTCGTGCCGATCACCGGTCGGTTCTGGGCCGAGAGGTGGAGGTCGGCGCGCGCGTTCGGGCTCGTGAACGGCGACGGGCCGGCGGTCAGGTCCACGCGGCCGACGGTCGGCGGTGCTGGCAGCGCGACGCCGTTGTGGAAGCCGACCAGGCCGTAGTCGAAGGAGCCGCTCGGGTAGCGGACGCGCATCGTGGTCGGCGTGATCACGACCTGGAAGGTGCGGTAGTTGGCGAAGTAGGTGTCCTCGATGTTCGGATACGTGACGACTGCCTGCACGCCCGGGGTGACGTCCACGAAGACAGTGGAGTAGAGCGCGAAGCTGCTCCAGAAGGCCGCGAGGCGAGCGACGCTGTCGTTGCTCATCAGGCCCGGCGCGATGCCGACGTTGGTGTCGACACCGGTCGTGTTGCCGATGCCGCCGAAGAAGATCGAGCCGTGCCGGCCGACGCGCAGGTCCGACACGTTCGGCAGCCCGAAGGCGCCCAGGTCGAAGCCGAGCGCGAACGGCGCGGAGACGTCCCCGCTGAGGACCAGCGAGTTGGCGTAGGGAACCAGCGGCGTGCCGGGGGCCGTGCTCAGCGAGGCGCCGGTGCCGTTGCCGGCGACGACCACGTCGTTCGAGCCGAGGTCCCATGCGTTGCCCTGGCCGAACGCCTCGAACACCGAGTTCGGTTCGCCGCCGCATCCCGTGCCGACCTCGACGCCTTCGGCCGCGCACGTGCTGGGCAGCGTCGGCGCCGTCAGGATCTCGAAGTGCAGCTTGCCGACGAAGTCACCCGCCGGCATCGGGTAGCCCAGGCTGCCGGCGACCCTCCCGTCTCGCAGCGTCACGTTGCTGCCGGCATCCGTGACCGTCAGGCTGCTGGTGGTCTTCAGGAGCGCGGTCTGGATGCCGTCCTGAGCGCCGACGATCCCGAGCAGATACTGACCGGGGGGCAGTCGGATCGAGTCCGTCGCGTTCGTGACGCCGAACGACGCCACCACGCCGGGCCCGTTCGAGACGCCCTGCAGCTTCGCGATCGCACACCAGTTGCCGGGGCTCGCGAGCGATGGCGTGAGCTGCGAGTACTCGGTGAGACTGCGGTGCAGGTAGACCGTGGCGGACTGCGGCAGGCCGACGGGGCCGATGGGGGACAGATCGACGCCACAGATGGCGACGCCGTGGGGCGTGGTCACGTCGAGGGTGAAGCAGTAGGCGAAGAACGAACCGAAGACCGACGACCCGCCGACCGGCAGCGCGAACGCGCCGCAGCCGTCGACGCGCTGCAACGAGACGTCGTCGAAGTAGCACCTGGCGGACGTGCCGAAGAAGCCCGACAGCGTCACGCGCCCCGCGATCGTGCCCGGAGGTGCGGTCGCCATCAGCGTCTCACCGGCGATCCAGGTGAGGTCCGGCACGGTGGCATCGACCACCGTGGTCGCAGCCGAGCCGGTCACGGCGCCGAACAGGTCGAGGAACTCGATGCGCGCCTGGGCCAGGTCGCCCCCCGGCGAACCGTCCCGCTTGCCGTAGCACTGCAGCGCGTAGGTGGCGCCGGCGATGGCGGCGAACGCCTGGGCGACGCTGGGTCGGGTCCCGGCCAGATCCCAGAGCAAGCACGCGCCGGCACCGGTGCGCGGCCCGTTGCCCGGTCCGCCGAACACGTAGCCCGACTCGGCCCAGCCGGTGAGCCCGTTGTCGAAGCCCGGGTTCTGCAGCGGCAGCTGCGGCAGCGGCGTCCAGTTCGCGAACTGCACGCTCAGCGAGTGAATGGTCGCCACCATCGACGTCATCACGCGGATCGCCAGGCTGCCGGACACCGTGACCGGGATCTGCCAGGTCTGCCCGCTGGTGCCCGGTGCGCGGGTCCACTCGACCGAGCCGTCGTTGCCGACGTCGATCGCCGCGGTCGAACTGCCACCGCTGATCGTGCCCGGTGAGTACTGGACGAGCAGCGTGCCGCTGACCGGCTGCGACGCCGTCAACGTCAGCAGCGTCGCGTGCGGCCCCGCCGACCGCGTCGCGTTGACCCCGGTCATGGACTCCTGGATCGTGTGCGTGATCGATGTGCTCGTCGTGCTGAGCCCGAACACGGAGTTCACCGTGACGAAGATCGGGCCCGACTGGTAGCTCGTGCCCAGGTTGAGGCCGCCGCCGAGGTTGGTGCCCGCCGCGCGCGTGTTGGTGTTGGTTCCCGCCGTGACGATCAGCTGCGTCGCCGCGGTCACCGTGGCGGTGACGGACTGGGCCAGGGCGGGCAGGCTCGTCAGGACGACGAGGCTCAGGGAGCGAAGCAGAGACGAGGGCGTGGACATGGCGGCGCGGGGAGGCGGTCGAGGGGAACGGAGGTCTCCCCGACATCCGTCGCCGCGGCCTCGGGCACGACACGGATTCCCTGTCGCCCGCGGCAGCGGCGCTGTGACCACCTTGGCAACGTGCGGTCGTGGCGGGCATCTGCTCTGCCGCGCCGCTGTGCGCTCAGCATCCGGTCTGTGCCGCCGACCTTCCTTCACTGCTCCGGTCGTGTCGCATTCGTCTCCGCCGGTGAGCCGGACCGTTGGGGACGTTCCGGTTCGCGGCCGGCGCCCGACGACTCGCACGCGTTCGGCCGCGGCCCCGACCACGGAACGCCTCCGCACCGTTCGCCACGGGTCGACCAGCACGCCGGCGCCGCCGACAGCCTGCGCCCGCCATCACCTGCCGGTGATCCGCAGCGTTGCCGTTGCCGGAGTTGCCCCCCACCGGTAGCCGGCACTGGATGCGGTGAGGACCAGTCCACCCGCCTCCGTCGGTCGCCCCTCTCGCAGCCAGATGTCCTCGTTCTCCACACGAACCTGCATGCGAAGACTCTCGCGCTCGCGTCCCTGTGCGTCGGCTTCCATGGCGACGACGATGCGAACGATCGTCATCTGGACATCTGCGATCCGATAGGTGACCCCCTCCGTCACCAGTGAGTCCCGTCCGACCGCCAGCACGTTGCCCGAGCAGCTGGGCAGAAGGCAACAGCATGCGAGGACGCCCAGGCGCAGGATGCCGGCGAACCTCATCCGCACCTCCGCTCCTGCACCAGGCCCAGGGCGCGATTCGATTCTCATGGCATCGCCTCGAAGATCTCCACCGGAAGCTCGGCCACGGCTGCCTCCGGAGCGTCGAGTTCGATCAGGTCGTGATGGCAGCCGCAGCCTCGCTCCTCCGACCGGACCGTGATGACCGTACGCCACTTCCGGGACCACGCCTCCACGATGGCGTGGAGCCCGGGTGCGTCGGTGTCGTAGCAGATCCGGATTCGCATGGTTCGTGCAGGTGCCGGTGCCGCGGGGGTCTGGCGGCGCCCGCAGTTCATTGCGGCTCGAGCACCGTCAGGCTGTCAGCCCGGAAGTTGGCCGTCACCAACCGCGTCGGTCCGCCAGCCTGAGCCGGCATGACGACGCTGGCACTGGCGCCATCACCGGCGGCGAACATCACCGCGGGACCGAACGTGCCGTCGCCGTTGCCGCGGAGCAGCGACACGTTGGCAGAATCCTGGCTGGTGGTCACGAGGTCGAGCCGACCGTCCGCATCGACGTCGACGGCGAACAAGGCGATCGGCCCGTTGCCAGTTGCCGTCAGTTGCTGAGGCTGAAACGTGCCATCCCCATTGCCCAGGCGGACGGACACGTTGTCCGAGAACGCGTTCGCCGTGGCCAGGTCGGGCCGACCGTCCTGGTCGAAGTCCGCGATCACGACCGAGTAGGGACCCGCGCCGACGGCCAGCGATGCCTCGGCCGTGAAGGCGCCAGTGCCGCTGCCGAGCAGGATCGACACGTCGTAGGAAAGCCGGTTCGCGGTGACGATGTCCGGTCGTTGGTCACCGTTCAGGTCGGCGATGGCGAGCGCGTCGGGGAAATCCCCCACGGCGAATGCAGTGTATGGCCGCAACGTGCCGTCGCCGTTGCCCAACAGGACCGAGACGTTGTCCGCGGTGAAGTTGGCAGTGACGACGTCGAGCTTGCCGTCGGCGTCGAGATCCGCGACGGCGAGCGCGTACGGGCTGTTGCCGCTGCCGACCGGGAAGGAGGTCGCCGACTGGAAGGTGCCGTCACCGTTACCACGCAGGATCGAGACCGTACGGGCATTGAGGTTCGCGACCGCGAGATCGACGCGCGCGTCGGCGTCGAGATCGGCCATCGCGATCGAGAACGGGTTGTCGCCGACGGCGATGTCTCCTTGCCGCGCGAACGAACCGTCGCTCCTGCCCAGCAGCACCGAGACCGTGTCGGACTCGCCGTTCGCAGTGACCACGTCGGGCAAGGCATCGCCGTCGAGGTCCCCGGCAGCGAGCATCCTCGGTCCGTCGCCGACCGAGAACGTGCGATGCGTCCGGAACGTGCCATCGCCGCGCCCCAGCAGGATCGAGACGGTCTCGGCCCGACTGTTCGTCGTCGCGAGGTCGGGCAGGCTGTCGCCGTCCAGGTCGACGACGGCTAGGTCGTATGGGCCGTACCCGGCCGGCTGCACGAGTTGCGGCTGGAACGTGCCGTCGCCGTTGCCGAACAGCACGGAGACCGTGTCGTCGTTGCGATTGGTGGTGACGAGGTCGGGACGCGAGTCACCATTCGAGTCCGCCACCGCGACGGAATAGGGGCCGTCGCCGACCGCCCAGGGCACCGGCCCACGGAAGGTGCCATCGCCGTTGCCCCTCCAGATCCACACGTCGCTGGACAGACCGTTCGCGCAGATCAGGTCGACGAGGGAGTCACCGTCGAGGTCGGTCGCTTCGACTGCCAGCGGCCCGTCCCCGGCCGGCAGTGCCGCCTGTGCCTGGAACGTGCCGTCCCCATTGCCCAGCAGGATCGAGACGCTGTCCGCACCGTTGTTGGCGACGACGACATCGGCGCGGGCGTCCCCATTCAGATCGGCGACCGCCAGCGCGAACGGGCCCGCTCCCACCGCGAACGTCAGCGGCGGCTGGAACGTCCCATCCCCATTGCCGAGTCGCACCGAGACGCTGTGGGCGTCGAAGTCGGCAGTGACGAGATCCGGCACCAGGTCGCCGTTGGTGTCGGCGACGACGACCGCGAACGGGCCATTGCCGACGAGGAACCGCTGCTGGGGTTGGAAGGTGCCATCGCCGTTCCCCAGCCGGACCGAGACGTCGTCGGAGACGTAGTTGGCCGCGACGAGGTCCGGGCGCGCGTCAGCGTTGAGATCCGCGATCCGTACCGCGACCGGGCCGCCGCCCGCGAACACTCTGACCCGGGGCCCGAACGTCCCGTCGCCTCTGCCGAGCAGCACCGACAACTCGTCGTCGAAGTTGTCGGCGGTGACGAGATCCGCGACCCCGTCCCCGTTCAGGTCGCCGCTGGCGATCCGGGTCGGTGTCCGCCCCACGCGGAACTGCTCCTGTGGGAACGATGCGGCCGCGACGGTCACCGTGTCGGGCGCACTCGAGAGCACGCCATCGGTGACGACGAGGCTCACGACGTAGTGGCCTCGTGCGTCCGCGACGAAGGCGGGGCGCACCGAGTCGCCACCCTGCAGGACCGCCTGGCTGCCACGCGGCCGCGTCACCATGGTCCAGGCGAACGACAGCGGACCGAGATCGGCATCTGTACTCAGGCTGCCGTCCAGCAGCACGGCACTGCCGCGCAACCGGACCTGATCCGACCCCGCCACGGCAGTCGGTGCGGCGTTGACCGCGGGGTCGCGTCGCGTCTTGTGATGACAGGCGACGAGCAGACAACACGCCGACAACAGCAGCGGCACACCGTAGCGAGAGCGCAGTGCGTGTGGCTGCACGGTGATCGAGGAGCGGCACATGACTGTCCGTTGATGTGAGTCCATGGCTCGGGGTGGGCAATACGGTGGAATACGACCCTGGCCCCCGGTCGCTGGCCTGGGCGAGCAGACCTGCCTCGGGCCCTCCGGCACCGCCGGCAGACCCCGGTGTCGATCTCGCAGCGGTGCGCGCCGCGGCGCGGGCGCGAGTCGTCGCGGCAAACAAGCCTGCAGCCTGGGGCGACGCTCAGGGCTGCCCCCCCAGGCGACCGTCGAGTTCGGCGACGCGGGGGTCGTCTTCGCCGACGATGGCTGCGAACCTCTGCACGTGCTGGCCGGCGCGGATCTGGTTGCCGTTGTCGAGGCAGGCGACCGCGAGGTCGTAGTGGGCCGTGGACTCGAACTGGTCCAGTTGTCGCAGGTGCTCCGCCGGCCACGTCGGGACATCCACGGCGGCAGTGGCCAGCTGCCGCTGCTTGTCACTCAGCCAAGGTCGCAGCCGCTCGGCGATCCGGATCGTGGCCTCGAGGTCGGCGATGTCGCGCTCCTGCAGCCCCTTGGCAGTCGCGAGCCGGTTGTCGACGAGCGCGGCGATGGCCCTGGAGTTGTGCGCCCGCCACCAGTGGGCGTAGCAACGCTGCATCTGGGCCTGCATGAGCACGCCGAACCAGTTCTTGGCCTCGTAGAAGGGGGCCCGCTGTTGTTCATGGGCCTGCAGGCGCTCGATGGCCCGGCCCAGCCCCCCCACGACCTGCTCGAGCGCCGCCAGCTGTTCGGCCTTGGTGCCGACACCCAGATGCGCATCGAGGAAGCCGCCAGCCGTGTCGATCAGCGGCCGAACCTCGCTTGCCAGCGCTGCGACTTCGTGCGTGAAGGCCACGCGCCCGTATTCAGGCCCAGCGACGAGTGCGGCCTGTTCGAGGCTCACGTCGGCTCGGCGCGCCAGTTCGTCGACATACCTGCGCAGCGGCCGTCCCGGCGTGAAGTCCGCGAAGACCTGTTCGACCAGCGGTGAACGGAACAGGGCCTCGTAGTCGGCACGCTTGTCGAACACCGGCTCCATGCCCTTGCAGTAGCCGAGAAGGGTCGTGCGGTTGAGGAAGCTCTCGTCGCGGTCCGTGGCGTAGAACTCCGCTGGGTCGTAGGCGCAGGTCCAGTTCAGCAGCAGCCCCACCGGGATCCAGGCACCGAACAGGACGACGTTCAGCCCGGTCGTCAGGAGGCCGGTCTCGACCAGGTCCCCGGTGGTCGTCGCCTCGAACTGGGCATGCCAGCGCAGACTGGGGTAGAAGCCGAGGTAGATCTTCTTGCGCTGGAAGACGTCCTCTGGCGGGTTGACGAGCCGCCAGTAGTCCTGCTGGTTGGCGTCGAAGTAGGAACTCGCCGAGTCACCGACCGGAATGGTGACGCAGCCAGCCAGCGACGATGCCACGACGCACAGGACCGGAACGAGGTTGCGGAGCGGGGCCATGCCGTGGATTCGACCGCGGCCCGCGGCGGTGACACTGGCCCACTCTGCGTACTGCGGCAGGGGAATTCGCGCCAACCGCCCCGTCGCCCGGGACGCCTACGGGTCGACCAGCACGCCGGCGCCGCCGTGTGGCGTGCGGTTGGCGTCGATCCAGCTGTCGAGCACGATGCCGGTCGCCGGATCGGCCAGACGCCGCGCCAGGTCCGCGCCGAGCGGGCCGGCCATGTTCGGATCGACGGCACCGTCGCGGCGGTTCGGGCCGACGATCGGCTGCAGCATCGGCTGGTTGCTCGACGCGTTGCTGACGCCGGTCGGGTCGACGACGCGGTCGAGGTCGTACTTGACGGCCGCCGGGTTGAACTGGTCCTTCGGCGCCACGCCGTCGCTGCCGTAGCGGTTGGCGTTGTCGTCGAGCGGGTTCTGCGCCGCGCCGTTGCCGTCGAACAGGAACAGGCCGGTGCCCAGGCCGGCGACCATGTGCACGAAGAACGGGCTGTCCATCTGGTTGCCGGTGTTGCGGCCGATGTGCTGCTTCAGCAGGTTGTAGTCGAGGTTGCCGAAGTCGTTCGCAGCCAGCGTGGCGCGGAACGTCGCGTACTGGCTGCCATACGTCGTCACCGAGTTCTGCGTCAGGTGGCAGGACACGCAGTAGCGCGGGCCCTCGTTCTGCGCGGTGACGCGACCGCGGATGCTGTGCGCGAGGAACGCGTTGTGGCCGAGCGCCGGGAACGGGCGCGCCGGGTTGCTGCCGCCGCCGCCGTTGCGGTCGGTGAACGCGAACACCTTGGTGCGGTCGCCGTTGATGTCCGTGTAGCGGAAGAACACCTTCGTGTTGGTCGCCGACGTGCCGATCTTGTTGTCCGGTCGGATGCCGAGCGAGAACGGCACCGGCGACTGGTAGACGAACTCCGCGAAGCGCTGGCGGAACACGATGCGCTCGCCGGTGATGTTGCTGAAGTTGTTGCCGTTGTCGTACTCGCCCTCGAGGTGGCAGCCGATGCACGAGTTGCTCCACGACGAGTGGCACGCCGCGCAGTTCATGCTCTCCATGTGCGTGAAGCCGTTGTGCGGCAGGCCGGTCTGCTGCGGGCCGATGCCGGTCGCCGCCGAGTTGTCGTCCGTGCCCATCGCGAACGAGCCCATCTTCGAGTAGATGGCCTCGCCGCTCACCGGGTGCAGCTTGCCGCTGTCGACGATGACGTCGCGCACCTGGCGGATGTAGTGGCGGCGGCCGTCGAGCTTGCTGGTCAGCCAGTAGTTGCCGTTGCTGTCGCGTTCGACGTGGCGCAGCGGGTTGCCCTCGCTGTCGACGCCGAGCACGACCGACTGGCCCTGGTAGTTGTCGCCGTTGGTCGTGCTGGCGTAGGCCGCGGCGGTGCCGTGGCAGTCCTCACAGCGGATCGTGATCGCGTGCCCCATGCGACTGACGATGTCGCCGTTGTTGGCAGCGGCGACGTTGCCGTGCACGTCGACGCTGCCGTGGCAGTCGACGCAGCCCATGCCCGCCTCGTAGTGCACGTCCGCCGGCGTGTCGTCGCGACCGTCGCCGTCGTAGTCCTCGAACAGCAGGTACTGGTTGTGGTTGCGGCCGTTGAACGTGTTGTTCCTGACGACCGGATCGAACAGGCGGGTGTCGTTGCGCGTGGTGCGGAACGTCACCGGGTTGGCCGGATACTGGTCGCCGCGCACGACGTCCTGGTTCTGGTCGAGGCGGATGCCCCAGTACTGCATCACCATGCGGTTGCTGCCCTGGTGGCAGCCGGCACAGGTGTGGTCGTCGATGCCCTGCACCGTGACGCCGTTGCTGAGCGTGCGGGCGACGCCGCGGATCTGGTGCGAGCGCACGTGCGCGCGCTCGGGGTCGCGGATCTGGTCCGGGTTGGCCGGCTCGGTCTTCGGCACGTTCGGATCCTGGCTGCGGCTGCGGCCGTCGAGGCTGTACGGCATGTGGCACGCGGCGCAGCCCGACGGCCGGAAGTCGCCGTAACGGTTGTTGGCGCCGCTGCTGCCGAGGTGGCAGTCGCCGCAGGTGAACGCGACCATCTCCTGGTAGACCTTCGCCAGGCGCGAGCCGGTGACCACCGAGCCGTCGGCGTTGACGTCGGTCTCGAGGTTGTTCTTGGTGAACTGCTGGTTGTTGAACAGGAACTCGTTGCCGGTCTTGCCGCGCACGCTCCACACCGGCGCCTCGAGCAGCGCGCCGATCTTGCCGTCGTTCAGCGGGTCGTGCACGTGCTGCGGATCGGTGACCGCGCGCCAGCCGTAGTCGGCCGCGTTGTCCTGGAACAGACCCTGGTGCGCCGGGATCGCGTTCTCCATGCCGACCGCGTAGAACGAACCGGAGAAGATGCCGAGCGAGCTGCCGATCGGCGAACGGCTGACGCCGGTCGCGTGCGGCAGATGGCACGCGCCGCAGCCGCGTTCGAGGGTCGTGACGCGCAGGTCGCCCGGGTTCAGGAACTGCAGGTACTGCAGGCTGGTGTAGGTCACGCCGTCGACGGTGTAGTCGGCGATCTTGTCGATGCCGGCCAGCGTCAGCTTGTTGAACCACGCGTAGGCGTTGTTGTCCTGGAACTGCCGGTCGCCGATCACCGGCGGCGGCGGCACGTGGCTGGACGCGGCGTCGACACCGTCGGGATTGCCGCCGTGGCAGGTCGTGCACGTCAGCATGTCGGCGCCCGGGAACTGGTGCGGGTTCTCGAGACCCGGGCCGGCGTAGTCGTCGTGCAGCGAGCCGTTGTGGCACTTCATGCACGACTCACCGGTCGCGACCGACGCATCGCGGCCGGCCTGGTCGACGCACGAGGTCTGCAGCAGACTCGCCGCCAGGACGGCACCGAGGCCGGCGAACGCCAACTTGCGCACGGGATGTTGCATGACTCTGCTCCCTGAGTTCGAACCCTCTCCCAATCCCCCGAGTGTCGGATCCATCGACACGCGAACGTCATCCGAACAGTCGCGCGTCCCGGTTCGGGACGCGGGCGGTGAACCACCGGCGCGACCGCTCATCGCACGATCGCCGGCCGCCAGTCGGTCGGCATGTGGCAGCGGTCGCACGGCAGCTGGGTCCAGCCCAGCCCCAGGTGCGGCGGATTGGTCGTCTCGGCCGCGTCCGCGTAGTGGCAGCTGACGCAGTCGGGATCGGTCGGACGGAAGTTGTTGACGCGCGCACCTGCGTGGCAGCGATGGCAGGCGACCTGCATGTGCGCGCCGGTCAGCGGGAAGCGCGTGTGCACGTGCGCGACCCGCGCGTTCGGCACGTGCCAGAACGTCTCGTCGTGGCACTTCGAGCAGTCGCTGCCGAGTTCGCCGTAGTGCACGTCGGGGTGGCAGCCGACGCAGCCCTGGGCGCGGAACGTCGCCACCGGCCCGCGGTCGTTGTGGCAGCGCAGGCAGCGCGCCTCGGCGTGGGCGCCGACCAGCGCCACGCCGGTGCGCACGCCGTGGTCGAACACGAAGTCGGGGACCAGTTCGTCCCACGAGGCGCCGAGGTGGCAGAGGTTGCAGTCGGCCGGGAACGACTCGTGCGGCACCACGGTGCCGAAGCCGGCCCACCAGCGATGCAGCTCCGCCCGCTTGGGCGAGACGACCGAACACGCGAGCACGGCGGTGGCCATCGCGCACGCGAGCAGGATCCCGGGCAGTCGTCGGTGTCGCATGAGGACCTCAGAAGTGCCGTTGCAGGTAGATGCCGAGCGCGAGCGACAACTCGTTGTCCCACAGCGTGGCGTCGGCGTGGATCAGCCCGTCCCAGCCGCCGCCGAGATCGCCGCTGAACAGCAGCGCCAAGCGGTGCTGCACCAGGTCGTCGCGGTTGGCGGGGAAGTCGTCGTGGTGCACGAAGCCGAGCTCGTAGAGCAGGTCGAGCCGCCCCCCGGCGAACGGCCCGCCGTGGTCGAGCCGCGCGCCGATCTGGCTGCGGTCCCGTCCCTGCACGACGAAGCCGGCGAGGCCGGTGCGGGTGCCCTTGCCGAACATGTCGTCGGACTGCGCCCCGAGCTCGGCGGAGCCGCCCTCACGTTCCTCGTCGAGCCAGCCGGTGCCGCGCGTGAACCAGCGTGTGCCCTTGTCCGAGTACCAGTACGCGTGCATCGACAGCCGGTCCTGGTGCGCGTCGACCAGGGTCGCCGGCTGGATCGTCTGCGGCAGCTCGCGCCGGATCGTCTCCGGATACTCCTCGTGGTCGTAGGCGAAGTCGAGCCCGCCGGCGTCCGGCCAGCGCCGGCTCGCGAACGCGTTGGCGCGCGTCACCCCGAACGACTGCTGCTTCTGCACGTCTTCGGTCGAGTAGAGGTCGACCCAGACGCTGCTCGACACGTTCCAGCCGTCGATCGGCAGGTAGCGCGTGCGCAGGATCACGAGGTCGCGGTCGCTGTCGTAGCGATGCCACGACTTCTGGAAGCCCAGCGCGACCGACATGCGCTCGGCGAGGTCGGCGTTCCAGACGTACCACGCGGCGACCTGCAGGTCGGCGAACGACTCCATGTCCTCGCCGAGCAGCGGCAGCCAGCCGACGCTGACGCCGAGGCGGTCGCCGCCCTCGCGGCGCAGGCCTACCTCGACGCCGTCGAGCAGACCGAACTCGGGCATGTCGCGCGGCAGCAGCCGGCCGACCTGCCAGTGCAGCGGCTGGTAGCGCGTGCCGCCCACCTCGTAGCTCAGTTCGTAGACGTTCAGGTCGGCGCCGGTGTTCTCGGTGGTCTCGGTCGCCACGACGAACTCGGTGTTCACGTGCAGCACGCCGCCGGCGCCGCGCAGGTTCGATGCATCGAGGTCGACGCCGGCGCGGCCCAGCGAATGCGACCACGTGTCCTGCGTGCGCACGAGGTCGGCGGCGGCGTAGACGCGGCCGTCGATGCGCGAGGCCCGTTCCTCGGGGCGCGGCGGGCGCGTGCTGCCGAGCAGCGGCATGCCCGGCTGCCACTCCTCCTCGCCGGGCCGCACCGGCGCCGGCTCGTCCACCTTCGGCGGCAGCGGCACGTCGGCGGTCGGCTGCGCGCGGCGCGCCTTCGGCAGCAGGAAGTGACCCTTGGTGCCGATCGGCGGCGCGGCGTTGCGATCGACGAGCTCGACCAGCGCGGTGCGGTCGTCGACCTCGATCACGGTGCCCTGCACGATCTGGCCGTTGCGCGGCGTCAGCACGACCCTGTCGCCGGGCTGCAGCAGGTCGCGCCGGCCGCGGTCGACGACGACGCTGCCGTCGGGCCGCAGCGACGCGACGCGCAGCGGCACCTGTTCGAACCTGTCGCCCTGCGCGACGGCACACGTCGCCATCAGGACCACCGCCCCCACGCTTCGCAGTTCGAACATGCTCATTGCCTCCGGCGCCGCCCCGTCGACCCTCCCCCCTCGGTCCCGTGGCAGTCCACACACTCCATCGGCAGCGGGCGGTAGCGCACGGCAGTCACTCCGCCGATCGCCTCGGGTTTGTGGCAACTCGCGCAGGCGACCTTCTCGTGGGCCTCGCCCAGCGGGAAGCTGCTGTCCAGATTGTGCCGGAACGACAAGGTCGCGAACGTCGTCGCGCTCTTGTGGCAGCGCGCACAATCGGTGCGACCGAGCCGTTCGAACTGGCCCTGGTGCGGGTCCTGGTGGCAATCGACGCAGTCGCGGCCGCGCGCCCGGCCCCACGACCGGCCGACCGCGCTCGGCTGTGCCAGGCGCTGGTGGCAGGCGCTGCAGTCGAGCTTGCCGTGCGCGCCGACCAGCGGCCAGCCGGTGAACGTGCCGTGCTCGAACCCGAACGGCAGCGCGCGGAACGACGCGGTGTCGTGGCAGCGTTCGCAGCCGGCGCGGCCGTCGACCGCCGCCGGTGCCTGCTCGCCGTCGAACAGGCCTTCGTGCGGGTCCTGATGGCACGTCACGCAGCCGGCGAAACCGTCGCCGTGGCGCGCGATGCGGCCGAAGCGGCGGCCGGTCGCGTCGGCTCGCGCCATCGGCACGTGGCAGTCCCCGCACTCGATCTGCGCGTGGGCGCCGGTGACGGCGAAGCCGGTCCAGTCGGCATGATCGAAGCGCGCGTGGTCGACGCTGGCGAACGCGTCGGTCCGGTGGCAGACCGCACAGGTGCCGCGCGGGTTCGCCGCCAGCTGCGGCTGCGCCGCCGCGAACAGGTTGCCGTGCGCATCGGCGTGGCACTGTTCGCAGCGGTTCGGCGTGCCGTGGAAGCGGCGCGGCCCGTCGTCGCCCGGATCGGTGTGGCAGTCGTGGCAGTCGATCTCGCTGTGGCGGCCGTCGAGCGGCAGCGAGGTCCGCTCGTGACGCTGCCGGTCGAACTCGGTCGGCGCGAAGTGCGTCACGGCGTGGCAGTCGACGCAGCCGTTCGCGAACGTCGCCGCGGCGAACTGGCCGCCGTGCGGATCCTCGTGGCACGCGTTGCACTCGCGCGGCCCGCGGCCGGGATGGCGTTCGGCGTAGGACACCGCCGGGGTGTGGCAGCTGGCACAGGCCACGGTGTCGTGCGGCGCGGCCAGCGGGAAGCCGCCGTGCGCGTGCTGCTCCGGCGTCACCTCGACGCGCAGGTCGGTGAACTTCGGCAGCGCCAGCGGGTGGCACTCGCCGCAGGTAGCGGCCGCCCGCTTGCCGAGCGCGGCGGCGTTGCCGGCCAGGAAGCGCTCGGAGTGCGGCGTCGCATGGCAGTCGCCGCAGGTGCGCGCCTGCCGGTGCGCGCCGGGCCGCAGGCTCTCGAGCGCGTGCTCCGTGCCGCTCTCGTGGCAGGCGCGGCAGTCGACGTCGGCGTGCGCGCCGAGCAGCGACAGCCAGGTCTCGTGGTCGGGCACGAAGCGGTCCTGGAACGACGTCTGGTCGTGGCAGATCGCACAGCCGACCTGCATGCGACCGCCGTGCGGGTCGGCGTGGCACGACGCGCAGTCCTGCTGCAGGCCGAGGAAGCGCTTCTGGCCCTCGGGCAGCAGGTCGGCGTCGGCGTGCGGATGGCACTGCTTGCACGCCAGGGTCAGGTGCACGCCGGCCATCGCGAAGCCGACCAGGCCATGGTCGAACTTGCCCGGGTCGGGCACGCCGGCGAGCGAGAACGCCAGCGGGTTGACCAGCCGGAAGTCGTCGCCGTGGTGTTCGCCGTGGCAGGTCGCGCAGTCGGCGACCAGTTCGGGCGCGACCTGACCGTGCAGGCCGCGATGTTCGGCGACCTGCGCGGCCACGTCCTCGTGGCACGTGCTGCAGGCGCCGCGCATGTGGCCGAACCAGCCGCCGTGGCACGCCGAGCACGCCTCGCCGCCCTCGATCTCGGCTATGCGGCCGTGCACGGTCGACACCCGCCCCGGCGACTTGCGTTCGGACGCCGAGATCGCCAGCAGCAGCACGCCGATCGCGGACACGATGCCGACCAGGAGACCGGTGCGCACGCGGTTCACCACAGACCTCCGCCGGTGAACACGCCGCGCAGCACCGCGGCGACCACGTGCACGACGAGGATCAGCACCATGAACAGCGCCACCCAGCGGTGCAGCCAGCGCCAGGTGCCCATCAGCGCGCGCAGGTCCTCGAAGTGCGCCAGCGCGACCGCGGCACCGTGCGCGTGCCGCGTGCGGGCGACGACGTCGGCGAGCGCGTCGGCCGGCACGCCGGCGGCGGCGCCCTGGCTGCGCAGGCGACGCAGCGTCCACCACAGGTCCCACTGCAGGCCGATCAGCGCCAGCACGCGGCCCGGCCACGACGCCCGCCACTGCCGGCGTTCGAGCAGCGCGTGCACCGCGTCCCGCGCCGTGCGCGCGAACGCGTCGTCACCGGCGAACGCGCCGGCAGAACCGAGCTGCTGCCGCAGCGCCTCGAGGCGCAGCTCGCGGCCGTTCGTGCTGCGCGGCAACCAGGCGTAGAACCAGCGGCCGATCGCGCCGGTGGCCAGCAGCACCAGCAGCGCCCAGAACGCGTAGCCGCCCGCGGTCTGCCGCGGCGCCATCGCCGCGTGCAGCAGCGCCAGCAGCACCGCCAGGAGACCGCTGCCGACGTGCGTCGTCATCCACGCGGCCAGCGAGCCGAAGCGCACACCGAGCCACTGGTTGCGCCGCAGCAGGTAGGCCAGGTTGACGACCACGGCCGCGGCGGCGAACAGGCCGAACCACAGGCCGAGGCTGCGGTCGGGCCGCAGCAGCGCGTGCTTCGGGTCGGCGGCGCGCGCCGCGGTCGACAGCAGGTAGTAGTCGCGGTGCCACAGCACGAAGCCGAGCGCCAGCGCCGCGGTCAGCAGCGCGATCGCCAGCGCCGGCAGCAGGCCGTGACCGCCCGGCTCGGGCGCCGCCGTCGGGGGCGGCGCCGGCCGGTCCGCGGGATCGAACGAGATGCCGCTGGTGGCGAGCTGCGCGAACGGCGCCGTGCCGCCGGCCATGACGAACACGTCGTCGGCGCGCAGCTGCAGCGCGACGCCCCCTTCGCCGCCGTTCCCGCCCCGCTGCACGACCTCGACGTGGTCGTCGCCGATCGACGTCACCTCGGTGCGCAGCAGCGCCTCGATGCGCCCCTCGGCGAGCCGCGCCTGCAGCCGTTCCTGGTTGCGGCGGCGGATGCGGAAGAACGACGCCTGGCGATGGACCAGCGCGACGCTGTTGCCGGGCTGCTCGGCGAGCGCGAGCGCGGTCTCGACCGCGCTGTCGCCGCCGCCGACCACGACCACGTGGCGGTCCTGGTAGGCCGCGGCATCGAGCAGGCTGTAGGCGACGTGCGGCAGCTCCTCGCCGGGCACGCCGAGGCGGCGCGGCGAGCCGCGCCGGCCGACCGCGATCACCACGTGCCGCGCGCGCAGGGTGCCCTTGTCGGTGCGCACGACGAACGTGCCGTCGTCCTGCCGCTCGGCGCGGTCGAACGTCACGCAGCCGCGGAACGGCAGCGCGTGCTCGCGCGCCAGCCGGCCCCACAGCGCGATCAGTTCTTCCTTGCCGTACTCGCGCTGCGGCATGCGGCCGTGCAGCGGCAGTTCGATCGGTTCGGTCAGCACGAGCTTGCGGCGCGGGTACTTCGCCACCGTGCCGCCGATCACCGGCTCCTGGTCGATCAGCACGAAGTCGAGGCCGTGCTGTCTGCCGGCCAGCGCGCAGCTGAGGCCGCCGGGCCCGGCGCCGACGATGACGAGGTCGTGCACGCCCTTCGGGGCCGGCGGCTGCCCGCGCAGCCGCACGGCGATCGTCGCCGCGACCTGCCTGCCCTGTTCGATCGCGGTGCGGATCAACGAACGCGCGGTGATCTCGCCGACCAGGTAGAGCCCGTCGGCGGTCACCGACTGCAGCGACTCGTCGAGCGCCGGCACGTCGTCGCGCGCGCTGGTGTCGCCCATCGTCAGCGTCACTGCAGAGGCCGGGCACTCGGCGACGCAGCGCGCGTGGCCGACGCAGGCGGCCGCGTTGACGACCGCGGCCTGGCCGTGCACGAGCTGCAGCACGCCGTCCTCGGGACACGACGCGACGCAGGTGCCACAGCCGAGACACTTGGCCAGGTCGATCGCAGGCAGCTGGATCGGCGCCGCGGTGGCCGTGCGCGCGGCGGCGTCGGCGCGGTCGGCGAGCGCCCGCCGCTGCCGCTGCAGGTCGACACGACGGTGCCAGGACGCGGCGAAGGCCAGCGCCAGGACCACCAGCATGGTGACCAGCAGCATCCAGCTCATCCGCCGTCCTCCCGGTGGGCCGGGTTCAGCGAGAGGGCATCGCCGAGGTCGACGGCAGCGCCGACTGCTCGACGTAGGCGCGCGCGGCCTGGAGCGTCGACTCCATGTCGCGGTCCAGCGTGCGCGCCGAGTTGGCGACCAGCTTCACCTCTTCCTGGATCTCGTCGATCGCGCCGGCATTGAGGTCGTGCGCCAGGAACGCCGCGTGGTCGCGCAGCGCCTTGACGTAGCTGTCGAAGCGCTCCTGCGCCGGCACCGCGACGTTGGTGATCGCGTCGTAGCGTTCCTTGCTGACCGCGTAGCGCAGTTCGCTGCGCTGCCGCAGCCGGTCGCTGCCGATCGTCGCCAGGCCGGCGCGCCAGTTCTCGAACACCGGCTTCGCGGCGGCCAGCATCGGGCCGACGACCTCGCGGAACTTGCGCGACTGCTGCTCGGCGATGTCGGTCGCCTGCACGAAGCGCGCGTAGGCGGTCGCCGCCGATTCCTTGCCGAAGCGGCCCGCGGCGAGCTGGTTCAACCGCTCGAACGAATCGGCGATCGCCAGCCGCGAACGGTCGGCCTCGACGTGCACGCGTTCGATCCACGTGACCAACGCCTCGACCTGGACCGGCGAGTCGTCGGCCACCGGCCCGGAGGCGCAGGCGGTCAACAGGAGAAGAGACAACGAAGCCTTCGTTGCAGTGCCGTGATGCATGGTTCCTCGATTCTGGATGGACGGCGGCCGCATCCGCCAGCCATTCATCGGCAGTTCGGCCGGTGTGACTGGCGTCTCGATGCGGCTGTCCCGCATCGAACCTGACGGCGCGGCTGCGGCGACGGCATCGGCGCCACCGTGGCGCCATCCGACGTGCAGATGCGTCATGTGGCGACGAGGCGCCGTTCCCTGGCTACCGTGATCGCATGCAGGTCACGGTCCTCGGTTCGGGCACGGCGATCCCGGTGCCAGCGCGGTTTCCCGCCGGCTACCTGCTCACGTTCGACGACACCGTCGTGATGGTCGACTGCGGGCCGGGCACGCTGCGGCGACTCGCAACCGCCGGCGTGCCGCTCGAACGCCTCGACGGGGTGCTGCTGACGCACTACCACACCGACCACTGCGCCGACCTGGCCGCGCTGCTGTTCGCGCTGCGTTCGCCGCACTTCGCGGGACGCAGGCCGCTGCGGCTGTTCGGCGCGCCCGGGCTGCTGCGCCTGCTGCAGAAGCTGACCGAGGCGTGGCCGTGGCTCGAACCGCGCGGCTACGAGCTGCGCGTGACCGAGCTGCTGCCGGGCACGTTCGCGCTCGACGGTGCCGCGGTCACCGCGGTGCCGATCCGCCACACCGCGCAGAGCCTCGGCTATCGGATCACCGCCGGCGCCGGCAGTGTCGCGTTCTCCGGCGATGCCGACATCTGCGACGAACTGGTCGAACTGGCGCGCGACACCGACCTGTTCGTCTGCGACTGCGCGATGCCCGACGGCGCGAAGATCGACGGCCACCTGACGCCGGCGCTCGCCGCGCAGCACGCCGAACGGGCCGCGGCGCGACGGCTGCTGCTGACGCACTTCTATCCGGCCTGCGACGGCCACGACCTCGCGGCCGCGGCGGCGGCGCACTACCGCGGCGAGGTGATCCTGGCCGAGGACCTGATGGCGCTGCCGATCGGCGCCCCGCGGTTCAGCGGCGCGCCGCCGGCCGACGATGGAGCCGGTGGCCACCGCCACCGATGAACCGACCCACCCTCGTCGCCTGTCACGCCATGCCGACCACGCAGCTGAACCCGAACACGCTCGCCATCGACGTCGGCGGCTCCGGCCTCAAGGCCGCCGTGCTCGACGTCGACGGCGCGATGATCACCGACCGCGTGCGCATCGACACGCCGACCGGGGCGCCGCCCGAGGCCGTCGTCGCGCTGTTGGCCGAGCTGGTGCGCGACCTGCCGGACTACGGCCGCGTCGGCGTCGGCTTCCCGGGCATGGTGCGCGACGGGGTCGTGCGCACGGCGCCGAACCTCGGCCACGCCGGCTGGCGCGGGTTCCCGCTGGCGGCCGCGCTGCAGGAGGCGCTCGGCCAGCCGGTGCGCATCGCCAACGACGCCGACGTGCAGGGCCTCGCCGTGATCACCGGCAAGGGCCTCGAGATGGTGGTGACGCTCGGCACCGGCTTCGGCACCGGCCTGTACGACCACGGTCGTCTGTGCCCGCACCTCGAGATCTCGCACCAGCCGTTCCGCAAGGGCGAGACCTACGACCAGCAGCTCGGCGACGCGGCGCGCAGGCAGGTCGGCACGCGCAAGTGGCAGAAGCGGGTGGTGCGCGCGATCGACAACCTGCGCAATCTGGTCGGCTTCGACCGGCTGTTCGTCGGCGGCGGCAACAGCAAGAAGCTCACCGGCGACCTGCCGGACGACGTGACGTTGGTCGACAACTCGGCGGGGATCCGGGGGGCCGTGCACTTGTGGCGCGACGAGCGCGGCTGAGGGTGTTCGTTCGCAGCCGACGGTGCTGGCAGTAGGCCCTGAGGGACTCGAAGGCAGTGCGGCGGTCGTGCCGGGTAGTGCCTGATGGTGTCGTCTCGTGCCCAGGTGTGCCACGCGTCGGCGCTTGTGGCAGCATCGGGGTTCGCGGCCGTGCCAGGCCGTGCCCCGGCGTGCCGGGTTGTGACCGAGGGCGTTGCACACTGCATTGCACACTCGAGTGCCCCCGCCTGCCGCAGCTGAGAGCGCCAGCCGCCGCGGGCGACGATCCGCTTGCTGGTGCCCCCGGACCGAGTAACGTCTCCGGCGCTGCCATGCACTTCGACCGGTGGACGCCCGAGGACCTGCTGCGGCCCCTCAACGAGGCCGAGAAGAAGCACGCGCCCGCGGAGCTGTTCGTCGCGGGCGACCGCAGCCTCCTCCGTGCTGGCCCCACGGTCGCCATCGTCGGCTCACGCGACGCGACGAAGGCGGGGCTGGCTCGCGCCGACAAGCTCGCCCGGCGGTTGGTTCAGCATGCCATCGTGATCATGAGTGGCCTAGCCGAAGGCATCGACGCGGCAGCCCACCTCGCGGCGATGCGGAACGGTGGCCGGACGATCGCGGTCCTCGGAACACCACTGGACCAGTGCTTCCCTGCCAAGAACCGCGCGCTGCAGCAGGAGATCATGCGCGACCACCTGGCGGTGTCGCAGTTCCCGAGCGGCACGAAGGTCGGCCGGCACACGTTCCCGATCCGGAACCGCACGATGGCCCTGCTGTCCGACGCCACGGTGATCATCGAGGCGAAGGATGGCAGCGGCTCGCTGCACCAGGGGTGGGAAGCGATCCGCCTCGGCCGCCCGCTCTACTTGGCCAAGTCCCTGTTCGACGACGCCTCGCTGGAGTTTCCGCGCGAGTTCGCCCGCTACGGCGCCGAGGAGCTCACCGACGAGACCCTGGACACCCTGATCGAGCAGTTGCCGAAGGGGCCGCGCGGTGCCGTCTCGCCGATCCCTTTCTGAAGTCCGCTTCGCGGCGCTGCTGGTCTACGGCCCGGACGGAACTCAGGAGATGTCGCGTCGCGCCGCACGGGCGGTGACGGACATCAAGAACTGCCTGCCGGACTACATCGAGCGGATCGGTGAACGGTTCGACGAGGCGTTTCGAGACGGCAGGTTCGGCGACTTCCTCGGCGACGATGTCCTCCTGGTGCCCGTTCCACGCAGCGCACCCTTCAAGAGCAAGGACGCCGCCTGGCCAGCACGCCGGATCTGTGATGCCTCGCCGCCCGCCGACTGTGCGCCGGGGTCCTACCGCTGCTCGTGCGACACACCGCGGTCCCAAAGAGCGCCTTGGTGCGCAAGGGTGCCGAGCGACCCGGGCCATCGGACCACGAGAACACGATCCGGTGTGCAAACGTGCTGGCGCAGCCGCCGCGTCGCATCACGATCGTCGACGACGTCGTCACCCGAGGGGCGACCCTCCTTGGATGCGCGCGGGTCGTCGCGGCACGGTTCCCCGACTGCGAGGTTCGTGGTCTCGCCGTGGTCCGGACGATGAGCAAGCAAGAGATCACGTCGATGCTGGATCCCGTCGAGGGCCACATTCGGATGGTCAACGGCGCACCGCGTCGCGAGCCGTAGCCCCTTCGAGATCGGCTCCGACTACGGTCCGGTGCCGATGCCGCACACCATGCAGCCGCTGCGGTTCGGGACGCAGGGCGGGCGCCACGCACGCCCTGGCTGTCTGGGTCCAGCAGGCCCGACAGCTCGTCCTGCGGATCCTCGTCTTCCCAGGACTCGGCCACCCGGCGCGCCCCGCCGTGAAGGGACCTTTCGCCGGCACCTCGGAAGTCGGCTGCGCCGACTCCCTCGTCGCCGTCGAAAGCCCCCTCCACGGCGGACCCATCCGCCTCACTGAACAACCGCGGCAGAGGGGGAACAGGCGGAGTCTGCTGGGGCTGAGGTACTCGTACGTCTTCTCGATCTTCGGTCATCGGTCGCTTCCTTCCCTGGCAGAGCCAGGGGGTCGGAAGGCCGAGGGTTTCACCAGGCGTTTACACCTCTGCGACCGCGATCAATTCGGGAAGGTGAACACCTCTGACATGCGTCACCGGAGCCTGGCGAAGCCGGTTGCAACCCGCCGGGCCGGAAAGCTGGATCGCGCTTCGCCTAGTCCGCGCGGAACGCGTGCCGACCGTCCTCGCCGGACAGAACGTGCCGCATGCCGCGCAGCGTCGGCGAGCCCGCGAGCAACGCCGCGACGTCGACCGCCCGCATCGTCGCCCCCGCCGCTTCGACGCCTCCGTCCAGCACGACGAACAACGTGCCGCCGCCGCGCACGGCACGCGCGAGGCGCTCGACCGTTGCCACCGGATCGGGCACGCATTCGAGCACGCACTCGGCGAGCACCAGGTCCCATTGGCGACCCTTCGGCAGTTCGGCGGTGGCCGACGGCGTCGTGCCCACCTCGACATCGTCCTGCCCACAGCGCTCGAAGTACCAGCGCGCGAACGCGGTCACCGGGCCGTCGACGTCGACGTAGGTGACGTTCTTGCCGGCGTCGCGCAGCAGCGACGCGCTGAAGCCGAGGCCGCCGCCGAAGTCGAGCACGTCGTCGCCGGCCTCCGCGAGCTGGCCGGTGAGGCCCGACTGGTCGTGTTCGACGCGGCGCTGGGCGCGGCTGACCGTGCGCTGCATCAGCCCGAACACCGCCTCCTCGTGGCCCTCGTGGAACGCGCACGCCTTCCCCGCCCACGTGCCTTCGGGGCACGCGTTCCAGATCAGCTGCTGCAACGCGGCGGCATGCTGCACGCACTGGGTGACGACGCCGACCGGCAGACCGGCGTACTCGCCGTACAGGCGATGGACGTGGGCGTCGGCGACGCCGACCGGAACGAGCGTGGACATCTTCGTGACCTCCGCCGACCGTATCGGCCGCGATCTGCCGGTCCTGGAACGCCGAGAGGCCCGGCGCCGATGGCATCGGCGCCTTCGTTGCGCCGCGGCCGCGCGATCGGCCGGTTCCACGAGCACCGATTCCCGCGCGCACTTGGTATGCTGCCGCGCTCGCCCCACACCCCACGACCCATGATGAACCCACGACTCAGCCTGATGTCCGTGCTGCTGGCGCTGCCGCTGGCCGCGCAGAACGCCGCGGTCGGCGACAAGGTCCCCGACTGCAAGTTCCCGACGTTCCTCAACGGCGACGGTCGGCAGAGCCTGTCTGAGTTCTTCGGCCAGCCGGTGATGATCGACGTCTGGGGCACACATTGAGGCCCCTGCGTTGGCAGCTCCGTGCCGAGCGCCATCAAGCACAATGAAGAACTGGCCCCCAAGGGCCTCGTCACGATCCTGGTCGAAGCCCAGGGCGCGAACGAAGCCGAGCTGGAACACTTCCTCTGGAAGACCTTCCCCGACAACGAGTGCTTCTCGTCGGTCGGCGTCTCGGTCCCGCTGCCACCGTCCGACGGCATCCCGCACGGCGGGCTGATCGGCGTCGACGGCACGCTGCTGTGGGCCGGCAATCCGCTGTCCGCGACCAAGAAGATCAGCGACCTGATCGACGCCGAGCTGGTCAAGGTCAAGAAGGGCTGGGGCGACACCGCCGAGGCGCGCAAGGTGCGCGCGGCGCTGTACGGCAAGGGAGACCTCGAGGCCGCCAACACGCTGGTCGCGGCGATGGCCGAAGGCCAGGAGCGCACCGCGCTGCAGGCCGAGGTCGACGCGCGCTACACGTCGGCGAAGAACGCGATCAAGAACCTGCAGGAGCAGGGTCGCTGGCTCGACGCGCAGGCCAGCGCCAAGACTCTGGCGAAGGGTGTCGCCGGCCACGAGGCGTGGACCGCCGAGGTGGCGACGATCCTCGCCGAGTTCGACAGCGACGCCGGCAAGGCCGAACTCGCCGCCGACAAGAAGCTCGAGAAGGCGATCAAGCTGCTGCGCGACAAGAAGCTGGACAGCGCGCCGAAGGCCCTGGCCGCGGTGGTGAAGACCAGCGCCAACACCAAGGTCGGCGCGCGCGCCGCGAAGATCCAGACGGCGCTCGACACGCCGCTGAAGTGACCGGCGCGAGTGCGGCGGCGACCCTTCGCCGCCGCACCGCCGGCGACCGCCGCCGGCTCGGTCCAGCCAGGATCGTCCATTCGTCGCCGACATGCGCGCCCTCGAGCGGAAGATCCCACCGGTCGTCACGTGCCTGCTCCTCGGCGCCGGGATGGGCGTGACCGCATGGCTCGTGCCCGCGTTGGGCTTCCCCCTGCCCGCGCGGCGGCCCCTCGCAGCCGTGCTGGCCATCGCCGGTCTGGTCCTCGCCGTCCTGGGCGTGATCTCGTTCCGCCGGGTCGGGACCACGATCCACCCCCTCCGGCCCGAGGCCGCCTCCCACCTGGTGGTCGCCGGCATCTACCGCCGCACGCGCAATCCGATGTACCTGGGCATGCTGCTCGTGCCGCTCGGCTGGGCCGTGTGTCTCGCCCACCCGCTCGCCCTGCTGCTCGCCATCACCTTCGTGCCGCTGATGAACCGCCTGCAGATCGGCCCCGAGGAAGCGGCGCTGGCCGCGCGGTTCGGCGCGGAGTTCGCCGCCTACCGCGCCACCGTGCGCCGCTGGCTCTGACCACCAGCCCGCCTGCGAACCGCGGCCGCCCCACATGGAGAGTCATCGCCGGCTTCCGGCTCAGCCGCGCCGCCGCTGGGCCGACGCCACCACGCTGTCGCTGTGGTGAGCGGCCGCGCGCGCGGCTATCGTCGCCGCGCACGATGGGCCGTCCGAACCTGAGCGCCGAACGCCGCGCCGAACTGCTGCCGGCGGTCGCCGCGACGTTCGCCGAGTTCGGCTACCGCCGCACGACGACCGCGGTGCTGGCCCGCCGCTGCGGCGTGCAGGAGACGATCCTCTACCGGCTCTGGCCCGACAAGCGCACGATGTTCACGGCCTCGATCGAATACGTCGCCGAACACTCGCAGGGGATCTGGGCCCGCGAACTCGGCGCGCGCACCAGCGCCAAGACCACCGCCGAGGCCGTGCTCGACTACGAGGCCGTGCACCTCGGCGAGTTCGGCCTCTACCGCATCCTGTTCGCCGGTCTCTCGGAGACCGACGACCCGGCGATCACCCGGGCGCTGCGCCAGGCCTACGCCAGCTTCCACGACTTCCTGCGCGCCCGCATCCGCGAACACCGCCGTTCGCGCCGTGCGCGCGGCCTGCCGTCGGCCGAGCTCGCGGCCTGGGCGATGCTCGGGCTCGGCACCGCCGCCAACCTGGGGCGCGAACTCGACCTGCTGACCGGCGAGCAGCGCGCCGAACTGCTGCGTACGGTCGGACGCCAGCTGCTGGGCTCCTGAGCGCGGCCGTGCACGGTGGCCGAAATGCGCAACGGTCCGGGCCTTGTCCCGGCCACGATGTTCTGTCAGCATTCACTTACCCAACCAGAGGCGGTCATGCACCCGAACGAAGACTCCAAGACCCCGAGTTCCAGCCCGAGCCGCGCCCTGCGGCTGCTCGCGCGCCTCTCTCTGCTGGCCTGGGTCGGCTTCTGGACCTGGTTCATCGTCTCGGTGATGGCCAGCGAAGGCGCCGCGATCGAACCGGCCGTCATGCTCGGCGGCCTCTGGGCCGTGGCGGCGCTCGCCTGGTTCCGGCCGCGCATCGGCGCGCTCGCGCTCGCCGCGCTCGGCGCCTGGTCGTTGTGGTTCTTCCACGACCCGAGCGGTCGCTGGCACGTGTCGCTGTGGCTGATCGCCCTGCCGGCGGGTGCGATCGCCGCCTGCACCTGGCTCGGCGCGCCGACGCACCGGCCGGCGGCGACCCATCGCGCCGCCTGACGCTCGGCGAGCGCGATCCGACCGCCTATGCGCTGTCCGCCGACCGCGCGATCTCCCGCAGCTGGCCCATCAGCTCGCTGCCGACGAACGGCTTGGTGACGATCGGCACCGTGCAGCGGTCGCGGAACTCGCGCGCCTCGGTCGACGACAGGTCCCCGGTCAGGAACAGGAAGTGACGCAGCAGGTGCGGCGCCTTGTCGCGCAGCGCATCGTGCACCTGCACGCCGGAGATCCCGGGCATGCGCAGGTCGCAGACGACGGCGTCGAAGCGCATGCCGCCGTGCAGCAGCAGCTCGAGACCCTGTGCGCCGGAACCCGCCTCGACGGCGCGCCAGCCCTGCGCCTGCACGTGTCGGCGGATCACGGACCGCACCTGCGGTTCGTCGTCGACGATCAACACGTCCAGATCCACGGGCTCGGCCGCGCCGGCCGACGCCCCCGCCGCGCCGTGCACGGTGGCACCCGTGTGCAATGGCAGCGAGAACTCGAACCGCGCGCCGCCGAGCGGCGAGTCGCCGACGGCGATGCTGCTGCCGTGTGCCTGCGCCACGGTCTCGGCGATCGCGAGGCCGATGCCGGTGCCGACGCCGGCGCGCTTGCTGGTCCAGAACGGCTCGAAGATGCGCGCGCGATCGGTGACCGGCACCCCGGGCCCGGCGTCGTCGACCACGAAGCGCAGGCGCCCGTCGTACAAACGGGTCGCCAGCGCGACGCGGCCGCCGCGCGGCGTCGCCTGCAACGCGTTCGCCAGCAGGTTCGTCAGCACCTGTTCGATCGCGGCGCCGTCGGCGAACACCGTGTGCTCGCCGGCCGTCGGATCGACCTCGAACGTGACGCCCGCCGCGTCCACCTGCCGCTCGAAACCGCGCACGACCCGCCCGAGCAGTTCCTCGACGGCGATCGGTCGGCGCACGAACGGCTGCTGACGGCCCAGCACCGACATGCGTTGCACGATCCGGCGGCAGCGTTCGGCCTGTTCGCGCACGACGCGGGCGGCGCGTTCGCGCACGCCCGGATCGCCGTCGCTGAGGTCCTCGGCGAACCCGAGGATCGCGGTCAACGGGTTGTTGATCTCGTGCGCGACGCCGCCGACCAGCGTGCTCAGCGAGCGCAGCTTCTCGTCGCGCTCGACCTGGTCGCGCAGCCGATCCCGTTCGCGCTGCGCGCGGATCGTCGCCTGCTGGGCGTCGTGCATCACCAGCACGATCAGGCCGGCGGCCAGCGCGACCTGCAGCGACAGGTCGATCAGCGAGTTGAGCCGCAGCACGATGCGCCACGGCGACTCGAGGTCCGGCGTGAACAGCCCGATGTCGCCGATCGCGACGCCGTACAGCACCCACACGAACGTCCACACGCCGAGCACGCCGCGCACGACCGTTCGCCCGACGTCGCGCGCTTCGTCCGCGCGCGGCCGCAGCCACAGCCACGCGCAGCCGAAGCCGCCCACGACCATGGGCACCTGCAGCTGGAGCGTCCAGTCCACCGTCGGCACGCCGGCGCCCAGGCCCAGGCCACCGACGATCAGCGCCGCGGGCAGCAGGCGACCCCGCGGCCACGGGCGCTGCCGCAGCGCCGCGATGCCGCCGAGCAGGAACCACGTGAACGCGATCTTGCCAGCCAGGTAGACCCCGTAGGCGACGCGGGCGGCGGGGTCGCCGTCCTGGATCACGTGGTCGCCGACGATGTGGTATTGCGCCCACACGAACCGGACCGAGACCGCCGTCAGGGCGGCGCCGAGGCCGAGGAACGCCAGCCGCCAGCGCCCCAGCCACGGCGATCGGCCCGGCGACAGCGCGACGAAGAACGCCGTGAAGATCCACGCCAGGATGCACTGGATCAGCAGGCAGATCAGCGAGAAGAAGCCAGTGCCGTCCAGGAAGTACATCTGCGCCGCCGAGGAGTTGTCGGGAGCGTAGCGCATGCGGGCGAACCCGGCAGCGGCGAGGCCCTGCCGGCGGGCTGGGGCACGCTTGTGCACGCCCGCTGCGGTCGTTGTAGTGAGTCCCGACCAGGAGGACCATGAGCGACGCAGAGTGGATCGACGTCGGCAGCGCCGACGAACTGGGCCGGCGCCCGCTGCAGCAGGTGCACCTCGGCAAGAAGCCGATCGCGCTGTCCTGCCAGGACGGCCGCTTCGGCGCCATCGCCGGCGCGTGCAACCACGTCGGCGGCCCGCTCGGCGAGGGCCAGCTCGACGGCGACTACGTCGTCTGCCCGTGGCACTACTGGAAGTTCCACCGCACGACCGGCGAAGGCGAACCCGGCTACGAGGCGGACCGCGTGCCGCGGCACGACGTCAAGGTCGAGAACGGCCGCGTGCTGGTCCGCGCACAGCCGACGACGAAGCGCAACAAGCTGCCGCACCCACCACACCCGCTGGCCCGCGCGCTCGAACCGCACGCCGGACCGCCGCGCGTGCTCGGCATCTCGACGACGGCGATGGACGCCGCGCACCCGCGCACGTCGACCTCGGAGCTGCTGCTGCAAGCCGCGCTCGAGCATGCGCGCGCCGGGCTCGGCCTCGAGACGCGTCTGGTGAAGCTGTCCGAGCTCACGTTCCGCGCCTGCGAGGGCTTCTACTCCAAGAGCGCGCAGGCCTGCACCTGGCCGTGCTCGATCACGCAGCTCGACAGCCAGGACCAGATGGACCGGGTCTACGAGGGCATCGTGCACTGGGCCGACGTGATCCTGGTGGCGACGCCGATCCGCTGGGGCACGGCCAGTTCGCTGTACCACAAGATGGTCGAGCGCATGAACTGCGTGCAGAACCAGATCACGATCCGCGACAACGTGCTGATCCGCGACAAGGTCGTCGGCTTCGTCATCACCGGCGGCCAGGACAACATCCAGGCCGTCGCCGGCTCGATGCTCGGCTTCTTCGCCGAGATCGGCTGCGTGTTCCCGCCGTTCCCCTACGTCGCGCACAGCCGCGGCTGGTCGGCCGAGGACATGGAGAACAACGTGCGTCAGGTCGAGGCCAGCGAAGAGCTGCGCGACGGCACGCGTGCGCTGCTCGATCGCTGCCTCGACCTGTCGCGCCGCCTGCGCGCGCAGACGATCTCGGGCGCGAAGATCCCGCGCGGTGGCCGCAAGGCGCACCACGACCGCAGGTCCTAGCCGGCCGCCGGCGCGTCCGTGCCGCGGCGTCGGTCACGGGCCTCGCGCTGCCAGCTTCCGGCAGCCGCCGCGCGCGCCGGGCGCCGTCGCTGCAGCCGCCCCGGTGGCAGACCGCACGGTGTGCCGCGGCGACTTCTTCGCGCCAAGTCTCGGCCGACAGCGGCTGCCGGTCGTGCGCACGCCGCGCCGGAACAGGCCCCCGCGGGACCGGCCGCGGCGCCCCGGGGCGCGACCCCCGCGGCACTCGGCAGCGTGGCCGGACGCCGGTCACGCGACCGCGGATCGGGCTGCAGACTGGAGCGGCCCCGGGTGGGTCCAACGCGCCCCTTGCGCCGCGCCGGTCCCGTCGCAATCCTGGCCGCCCCGGAATCCCACCCGATCCAAGCCGAACAACCATGTCCGCGACCGTCGAGAAGCACGTTTTCCAGGCCGAAGTCAACGAGGTCCTCTCGCTCGTCGTCAACTCGCTCTACTCGCACCGCGAGGTGTTCCTGCGCGAGCTGATCAGCAACGCCGCCGACGCGATCGACCAGCTCAACTTCCGCGCGCTGACGGAGCACGCGCTGCTCGGCGACGACAAGGAGCTGCGCATCGAACTGGTGCGCGACGCGAAGGCGAACACGCTGACGATCCGCGACAACGGCATCGGCATGACGCGCGACGAGCTGATCGGCCACCTCGGCACGATCGCCCGCAGCGGTTCCAAGAAGCTGATGCAGGCGCTGACCGCCGAGCAGAAGAAGGACATCGCGCTGATCGGTCAGTTCGGCGTCGGCTTCTACTCGTCGTTCCTGGTCGCCGACTCGGTCACGGTCGTCTCACGCAAGGCGGGCAGCGACGAGACCTGGGTCTGGGAGAGCCAGGCGAAGGGCGAGTTCGAGATCCGTTCCGGCGACCGCAGGACGCGCGGCACCGACGTGATCCTGCACCTGAAGGACGACGCCAAGGAGTACGCGCAGGAGTGGCCGGTGCGCGAGGTCGTGCACAAGTACAGCGACTACGTGCGCTGGCCGATCCGCATGGAGGTCGAGCGCGGCGCCGGCGACGACAAGAAGGTCGAGTGGCAGACGTTGAACCAGGCGCGCGCGCTGTGGACGCGGCCGAAGAGCGAGGTAGACGACGCGCAGTACCGCGAGTTCTACAAGTCGCTGTCGCACGACTGGCAGGAGCCGCTGGCGTGGACGCACTTCAAGGTCGAAGGCGCGCACGAGCTGACCGGGCTCTTGTTCCTGCCGACCAAGGCGCCGTTCGACCTGGTCGACCGCCGCAAGGGCGGCGTGCGCCTGTTCGTCAAGCGCGTGTTCATCATGGACGACGCGCAGGAGATCGTGCCAGAGTGGCTGCGCTTCGTGCGCGGGGTCGTCGACAGCGAGGACCTGCCGCTGAACGTCTCGCGCGAGATCCTGCAGAAGGACGCCACCACGCGCTTCATCAGGAAGCAGGTCGTCGGCAAGACGCTGTCGCTGCTCGAGGAACTGGCCGCCGAGGGCGAGACCGAGCGCGAGGTCGACGGCGAACAGACGAAGGTGCGCCGCTACGAGCAGTTCTGGGCCGAGTTCGGCCGCATGCTGAAGGAGGGTGTCTACCACGACCTCGACGCGCGCGACCGTCTCGCGAAGCTGCTGCGCTTCCGCAGCTCGCACGACGACGGCTGGCACGGGCTCGCCGACTACGTCTCCCGCATGCCCGCGGACCAGAAGTCGATCTACTACGTCGCCGCCGACAGCCTCCCGACCGCGAAGGCGAGCCCGCACATCGAGGCGCTGAAGCAGCGCGGCTACGAGGTGATGCTGATGACCGACTCGATCGACGAGTGGATCGTCGACGCGCTGCGCGAGTACGCCGACAAGCCGCTGGTGTCGGCCGCCAAGGGCGCGCTCGACCTGCCGGAGACCGACGCGCAGAAGCAGAAGAAGGAGGCGCAGCAGAAAGAACTCGCGCCGATGCTCGAGCGCGTGCAGAAGGCGCTGGAGGCCCGGGTCAAGACGGTGCGCGTCACCGACCGCCTGACCGATTCGCCGGCGTGCCTGGTCAGCGACGAGGCCGGCATGAGCGCGCGGCAGGAACGCGTGCTGCGCGAGGCCGGCCACGACGTGCCGCTGCAGAAGCGCATCCTCGAGCTGAACGCCGACCACGCGGTGGTCAAGAAGCTGCAGGCGATCGCCGACGAGGCGCAGTTCGCCGACTGGTCGGCGCTGCTCTACGACCAGGCGCTGCTGGCCGAAGGCTCGCTGCCGGCCGATCCGGCGGCGTTCAGCCGCCGCGTCGCCGCGCTGATGGCCGGAACCTGAACCACCAGCAGCCGACCATCTCGCCCGAACGGCTGCTGCAGTGGCGTTGTGCCACAAGCGCATCGATCCGACGCGCACCATCCCGGACGCCGATTGGCAGGCCCTCGCACAGTCGCCGGTGCTGGCGCCGTCGTCGTTCGGGCTGCAGCCGCGGAAGTTCGTGGTCGTCGACGATCCCAACCTGCGCGCCGAACTGCGCCAGCAGTCCTGGAACCAGTCGCAGGTCACCGACGCCAGCAAGTACGTGGTGTGCACGGCGCTGCGCACGACGACCGCACACGACGTCGACCGCCATCTGCAGCGCGCCAGCGCGGTGCGCGGCACCCCGGTCGCGGCGATGGCCGGCTACGGCAAGGTCTTCGACGACTTCCTGGTCAAGGGCTGGGCGGCGAAGGACCTGTTCGGCTGGAGCGCGCGCCAGGCCTACCTCGCGCTCGGCCAGTTCATGACCGGCGCGGCGCTGCTCGGCATCGACACCTGCCCGTTGGAAGGCATCGACGCCAACGGCTACGAGCGCGCGCTGTCGCTGCACGGCTCGCGCTACGCGACGCTGTGCGCCTGCGCCGTCGGCTACCGCGCCGCCGACGACAGGTACGGCCGCGCGCCCAAGGTGCGCTTCGCGCTCGACGAGGTCATCGAGCGGCGCTGACGTCTCGCGGCACGACCTCGGCGAGCGCGGCGTGCCAGCGGCGTCGTTTCGCGTCCGGGCGCAGGCTGGCGTGCGCCGGACTCGTCGACGGCAGGCGTTCGATGCGCAGCGTGCGATCGGCCAGCTGTGGCACGACGCGCCGCACGAACAGGTCGTGCGCGGTGGCTCCGTTGCACAGCACGGCCGTGATGCGCGGGTGCTGGCGCAGGAACGTCACGAAGTCGTTCGGCTGGCTGCTACGGCGCACGATCGCGGCGTCGAGGCTGCCCGCGCGTTCGCAGCTGTGCAGCACGTCCCACAGCGCGATGCCGTGCGCGCGCACGGCCCGTGCGCGCTGCACGTAGCTGGCGTCCGGCGCGACGCCGCAGTAGGCGGCGACGATCGGCCAGAACGCGTTCGCCGGATGCGCATAGTACTGTCCGGCCGCGAGCGAACGTTCGCCCGGCATGCTGCCGACGATCAGCACGCGCGCGTCGCGCCGCGCGATCGGACGGAAACTGGTGCGCACGGCCACGCGGAGCACTCTACGGGCACACGCCATGGTAAGAAGGTCTGGTGCCATCCCTGCCCCGCTTCGACCATCGCTGCCTCGACGCGCTGCCCGGCGACCCCCGCACCGACACCGCGTCGCGCCAGGTGCACGGCGCGCTGTGGTCGCGCGTGCAGCCGACTCCGGTCGCGGCGCCGCGCCTGCTGGCGTTCTCGCGCCCGCTCGCACGCGAGCTCGGGCTCGACGCAGCCCTGTTCGCGGACCCGGCGACCGCCGAGGTGCTCGCCGGCAACCGCCTGTGGCCGGGCATGGACCCGTACGCCGCCAACTACGGCGGCCACCAGTTCGGCCACTGGGCCGGCCAGCTCGGTGACGGCCGCGCGATCGTGCTCGGCGAACTGCGGCGCCCCGACGGCACGCTGGTCGAGCTGCAGCTCAAAGGCGCCGGCCCGACCGCGTATTCGCGCGCCGGCGACGGCCGCGCGGTGCTGCGGTCGTCGATCCGCGAGTTCCTGTGCAGCGAGGCGATGCACTGGCTCGGCGTGCCGACGACGCGCGCGCTGTCGCTGTGCGCGACCGGCGACGCGGTGGTGCGCGACATGTTCTACGACGGCAACCCGCAGGCCGAGCCGGGCGCGGTCGTCTGCCGCGTGGCCGCGAGCTTCCTGCGGTTCGGCAACTTCGAACTGCCGGCCTCGCGCGGCGACGTGGCGCTGCTGCGGCAGCTCACCGACTTCACGCTGACGCAGTTCTTCGCCGACCTGGGCCCGCCGGGCAAAACCGGCTATGCGGCGCTGCTGCAGGAGGTCGCGCGGCGCACCGCGCGGCTGATCGCGCACTGGCAGGCGATCGGCTTCGTGCACGGCGTGATGAACACCGACAACCTGTCGATGCTCGGCCTGACCATCGACTACGGGCCCTACGGCTGGATCGACGACTTCGACCTCGGCTGGACGCCGAACACGACCGATGCGCAGATGCGCCGCTACGCGTTCGGCAACCAGCCGGGCATCGGCCGGTGGAACGTCGAACGCCTCGGCGAGGCGCTGCTGCCGCTGTTCGACGGCGACGAGGCGCCGGTGCACGCCGCCGTCGAGCAGTATCGCGCCACGTATGCCGAGGCGGCGACGCAGCGCTTCGCGGCCAAGCTCGGGCTGACGTTCGACGCCGCGCGCGGCGACGGCGCCCTGCTGCAGCAGTGCCTCGACTGGCTGGCGGCGCAGGAGACCGACATGACGCTGTTCTTCCGCGCGCTGTCGCGCGTGGTCGTGCTCGACGCGCCGCCCGCGACCCTGCCCGCGGCGGTCAGGGCGGCGTTCTATCGCGCCGTGCCCGAGGCCCACGTCGCGGCCGGCATCGCCTGGCTGCGGCGCTGGTGGCAGCGCGCGCGGCAGGAAGCTCGCGGCCCCGCCGAACTCGCCCGCGCGATGGACGCGGCCAACCCGAAGTTCGTGCTGCGCAACTGGCTCGCGCAGGAGGCGATCGACGCCGCACACGGCGGCGACCTCGGCAAGGTGCAGCGCCTGCTCGAGGTGCTGGAGCGCCCGTTCGACGACCAGCCGCAGCACGACGACCTGGCGCAGAAGCGGCCCGACTGGGCGCGCGACAAGCCGGGCTGCTCGGCGTTGTCGTGCAGTTCGTAGCGGACGTCAGCGGCCGTCCGCCGCCGCGCGGATGCGCGCGACGAACTCGCGCGCCAGCTCGTTCGGCACCGGGATCGTCAGGTTGTACTGCCGCAGCACCCAGCGCTCGCCGCGCCGTTGCAGCACGCCGCTGCCGCGGCAGCCGCCGTAGGCCTCGTTGTCGAGCACCTCGTCGAACCACGCCAGCTCGCCGCCGTCGGCGAGGGTGACGAAGCGCCGCAGCGGCACGTAGGTCCACGCGGGCCCGCGCTCGAAGTACGGCAGCGCGAACGCGCGGAACTCGGCGCCGGTCCAGCGCTCGCTCGCGTCGGTGCCGAGGAACACGGCGTCGTCGGGCAGGATCGCGAAGTAGCGCGCCTCATCGCCCTTGGCGGCCGCATCGTGGAAGTCGTCGAGCGTGCGCGCGACCTCGCCCTCGGCGCCGTGCAGCGTGCGCTCGGCGTGCAGCGCGACGAGGTGGGTCGCCAGCGCCGCCGGCTCCGGCAGCGCCACGCCGGCGCGCACGTCGACGCCCGCGCGCCGCAGCGGCCCGAGCAGCTCGTGGGCGCCGGCGAGCAAGCGCACACGGCGGCCGCGCAGGTGCGCCAACGGCAGGTCGGCGGGCACCGCACCGAGGTTCCACAGGCTGAGGGTCTGCAGCTCGTGCCCGTGTGCGGCCGCCAGGCGCAGCGCCGCCGCCGCGCCATCGCCGCCGCCAGCCAGGTGCATGCCGACCTGGTCGACGCGGACGTCCTGGCGCAACCGGGCCAGCAGCGCGCCGAGGTCGCGCGGGTCGCGATCGGCCGCGGCCTGCACGACCACGAAGCCGGCCTCGGCGATCGCCGCCACGGCGGCGGGCGATGCCTCGCCGAGCACGACGAGCAACGGCCACACCCGTTCGACCGCGAAGCCGGGCGGCGGCTGGACCGTGTACGCCAGTGGCGCCGCAGCTGCGGGCAGCGGGAGGCCGTGCGACGTGGCCGACGGCAGCTTCGCCTGCGCCGCCAGCGGGGCCACCAGAGCGAGCGCGACGACGGGCAGCGGACGCAGCATGATCGCAACGTCTACCGCTTCGTCACCCGCCCGACCAGGACAGCGCCGCCAGCACTCGTTCCTGCTCCGCCGCCGGCAGGTGTTCGGCGAGGAACGGATACAGCGCGTTGCGCTCCCGCAGGTCGTGGTGCAGCAGCAGGTTCTTGAAGGTCGCCTGGCGGTCGAACAGCTCCAGCAACGGGCGGTCGTCCGGCTGCTGCACCAGCCGCGCCAGGCGGACGTCGAAGTCGTCGACGAAGGTGCGCAGGTTCCGGTGTTCGCCGAGGAACAACCGCACCGGCGCGTCGCCCACCTCGCCGCCGAGTGCCGCGTAGCGCGGCAGCACCTGCGATTCCTCGTCCTGGATGTGCCGCCACAGCCGATCGCGGTAGTCGGCCAACGCCGCGGCCGCGCGCGCGAAGTCGCGGTCGAGCAGCGCCTGCTGGTGGGCGAAGAAGCGATCGTCGAGCTGCGCGTGCAGCCCCATCATGCGGTCGACGAAGTCCGACGCGTTCACACCGCGATCGTAGCCGCACTCACACCAGCGCCGCATGCGCCACCGGCAGCGGCCGCAGCTTCGCCGTGAACGCGCGCAGGAACGGGGCCTCCTCGACGATCGCCAGTCCGCGCAGCGCCTCGCGCCTCGCGTGCACCTCGGCGAACGACTCCACCACCCAGTCGGCGTGGCTCTGCGTGTAGACGCGCCGCGGCAGGCACAGGCGCACGAGGTCGTGGTCGGCGACGACGGGCTGCCGGGTCGCCGGGTCGGTGCGGCCGAACATCAGCGTGCCGATCTCGACCGTGCGGATGCCGCCCTGCCGGTACAGCTCGCACGCGAGCGCCTGCCCCGGCAGCTGGTGCGGCGCGATCTGCGGCAGCATCGCGCGCGCGTCGACGTAGACCGCGTGCAGACCGAACGGCCGCACCACCGGCACGCCGAGCCGGTCGAGGTGTTCGCCGAGGTAGTGCGCGCTCGCCTCCCGGTAGTGCAGGTAGTCGGGGTCGAGCACCTCGCGCAGCCCCTGCGCCAGCGCCGCGAGATCGCGGCCGGCGAGGCCGCCGTAGGTCGGGAAGCCCTCGGTCAGGATCAGCAGGTTCTGCACCTTCGCCGCCAGTGCGTCGTCGTTGAGGCACAGGAGGCCGCCGATGTTGACCAACCCGTCCTTCTTGGCGGAGACCATGCAGCCGTCGGCGAGGTCGAACATCGCCCGCGCGACCTTCGGCAGCGGCACGTCGCGCCAGTCGGGGTCGAGGCGGTGGATCCACCACGCGTTCTCGGCGAAGCGCGCCGCGTCGAGGAAGAACGGGATGCCGTGGCGGCGATACAGCGCGCTGACCTCGCGCAGGTTCTGCATCGACACCGGCTGGCCGCCGACCCGGTTGTTGGTGATCGTCAACAGGCCGACCGGCACGCTGCCCTGCGGCTGCGCTTCGAGCCACGCCGCGAGCTTGCCGACGTCGAGGTCGCCCTTCCACGGCGCCGCGTCGCGCAGGTCGGCGGCCTGCGGCGCGACGAAGTCGACCGCGGCGGCGCCCAGGTACTCGACGTTGGCGCGCGTGGTGTCGAAGTGCGCGTTGTTGGGCACCGCCTGCCCCGGCATCACCATGACGCCGAACAGGATGCGCTCGGCGGCGCGGCCCTGGTGCACCGGGAACACGTGCCGGTAGCCGGTCAGCTCCTGCACCACGTCCCGCAGTTCGTAGAACGACTTGCTGCCGGCGTAGCTCTCGTCGCCGGTCATCATCGCCGCCCACTGCTGCGCCGACATCGCGCCGGTGCCGGAGTCGGTCAGCAGGTCGATCATCACGTCCTCGGCGCGCAGCCGGAACAGGTTGTGGTGCGCCTCGTCGAGCAGCCGCACACGCTCCGCTTCGGTCGTGATGCGGAACGGCTCGACGCACTTGATACGGAACGGTTCGAGTACGGTCTTCACCCCCGTAGCGTCGACGCCGCAACCAGTCCGGGCGACTCGCCGAACTGCGTAGCGGTGGGGCGTCGAGGGGCTGCCGCAACGGAGCGGCAGTTCCAGGCGCCGGGCGCGCGAGG
>JAEUHS010000007.1 GCA_016794035.1 Planctomycetota bacterium | reverse complement strand
TGCCGACCTGCGTTCCGTCCTGGCCGCGCAGGCAGTCGGAGGTGTAGGCCGCCGGTGGATGCAGCACGACGGCGGTCCACTGGGCGTGCGCCGGGGCGGCGAGGCACCCGAGGGCTCCGATCAGTGCGGTGGCGAACGGCGGGGACGGCGCGCGGCGGAATGGGCGGGGGCACCGGTGGGCGGGGAGAACGAGCATGGCCTTGGCGATGGTCGGGGGGGGGTCGGAAAAGGGGGGAACCGCCGGAGAGCACCGTGCCGGCCCGGCCGTGACGCTGCCGCGCCGAGGATTTTCCGGCCGGTGGCGGCCGCTCAGCCGAACGCGTGCGCCAGCCGTTCGGGCGTCAGCTCGACGACCCGCCCCTCGCCGATCGCGGCGGGCACGACCATCACCACGCGGCCGCGCTGGACCTTCTTGTCCTTGCCCGCCAGTTCCCACAGGGCGCGCGGGTCGGCGAACGCCGCGGGCACCGCCGCCGCGACGCCGATCGCCTGCAGCAGCGCGCCGAGGCGCGCGGTCACCGCGGCCGGCACGACGTCGGCGGCGGCGCGGCATTCGGCGAGCAGGCCCATCGCCACGCATTGGCCGTGGCGCAGCGCGCCGGCGGCGAGGCTCTCGAGCGCGTGGCCGATCGTGTGGCCGGCGTTGAGCCAGCGGCGCCGGTCCTGTTCGTGTTCGTCGCCCTGCACGACCGCCATCTTCATCGCCACCGCCATCTCGATCGCCGCGAGCACGGCGGGTGCCCGGCGCGCGTAGAGATACGGCGCCAGCCGTTCGAGTTCGGCGAAGTGCGCGCGGTCGAGCACCGCGGCCTTCTTGACGACCTCGACCAGGCCTTCGCGGAACGGCGCGTCGGGCAGCGTGGTGAGCCAGTCGAGGTCGCCGAACACGAGGTCGGGCTGGCGCACGGTGCCGAGCAGGTTCTTCAGGCCGTCGTGGTCGACGCCGTTCTTGCCGCCGAGCGCCGCGTCGCACAGCGCCAGCGTCGTGGTCGGGCACAGCACCAGCGGCACGCCGCGCATCCAGATCGACGCGAGGAAGCCGACCGCGTCGCTGACCGAACCGCCGCCGACGGCGATCAGCGCGGTGCCGCGCGACGCCCCGACGGCGATCAGTTCGCTGGTGAGTCGGCCCAGCACCGGCAGCTGCTTGCACGTCTCGCCGGACGGCACCGGCAGCACCGCGCGCGCACCGACGGCCCCGGCGAGGCGTTCGGCGAGCGCCGCCACGGCGGGGTCGTGCAGCACCACCGCGTCCGCGGCACCGAGCGCGTGCACGGCCGCGGGCAGCTCGGCCTCGGCACCCGGGCCGATGCGCACGCGGCTGTCGGTGCCGTGCCGGAACTCGAAGCGCTGGTCCATGCACCTGCCGTCTTACCAGCCCCGCCGGTGGGAATCAGGCGCGGCCCGATCCCGGACGGCTGCGGGGAGCCGTCGGCGATCGCGGATTCCGAGTCACGCGCCGCGGGGACTGGCATTGGGCCCGCGGCGCACTGCCGTTCGCCGCCTGTGGCCTGGTCCCGCCTCACAGCCCTCTTCCAGCTTCGCACCGTTCCGGTCCTGGGCCGGCAGCGAGGCATCGCCGTTGGCGCTGCCCGACAGCCCGCCGCTGGTCGGCGTGACGTTCTACCACCAGATCGTGTCGGTCGTCGTCGACGCGCAGTTCCGGCTGCTCGAGGTCAGCAGCACCAGCGCGCTGCAGCTGACCGTGGGCAGCTTCCGATGGACCCGGTCGGCCCGTTGCGACCGGCCGACCCTGCGGCGGCACGCGAAATGCGCCGGTCGACGCGAGGCAGAGCTAGGATTCCGTCGTGTCCGACGACGAGTCCCGCCTCTACGACCGCGCCACCGAAGGCGACCAGGACGCGCTCGACCGTCTGCTGCAGCGCTACCTGCCGCAGCTGCACGCCTTCGTGCACGCGCGGCTCGGCGCCGAACTGCGCGCGCGCGAGTCCAGCCTCGACGTGGTGCAGTCCGTGTGCCGCGAACTGCTGTCGGCGCGCGCGCAGTTCGACTTCCAGGGCGAGGATCGCTTCCGCGGCTGGTTGTTCACCGCGGCGCTCAACAAGGTCCGCGAGCGCCATCGCCGGCTGCACGCCGACAAGCGCGACGTCGCGCGCGAGGTCGACGCCGACGCCGCCACTTCCTTCGCCGTGATCGCCCATCTCTTGACGCCCAGCCAGGACGCGATCGGCAACGAGACCACGGCGGCGCTGCGCGCATCGCTGGCGGCGTTGTCCGAAGAGCACCGCGAGGTGATCACGCTGGCGCGCCTGGTCGAGCTGCCGCACCGGATCATCGCCGAGATCATGTCGCGCAGCGAAGAGGCGACCCGGCAGCTGCTGGCGCGGGCGATGGTGCAACTGGTGCGCGAACTGGGCCGCCGTGGGGTCGACGTGCGCGACGGGAAGGTGCGCTGATGCGGGGACCTCGGGGCGGCGGGCCGGTGGCCTATGCGGCGCCGATCCGGTCGGGGATCATCTGATCCGTGTCGCCCGATCCGCTGACCCCCGACGAACTGCCCGCGGACGTCGCCGACGCCGCGGCGGAGCGTCTGCTCGGCGTGAGTGGTGCACAGCGCGAGGACGTTCTCGGCGGACTGATCGCCGCACATCCGCAGCACGCGGCCGGGCTGCGACGGTTCGCGGACGACCTCGCCGGCGCCGACGCGATGCTGGGCGCGACCTTCGCGAGGGTGCGGCGCGACGATCCGGAGCAGATCGGCGGCCACCGGGTGGTGCAGAAACTCGGCGAAGGTGCGTTCGGCGTGGTCTACCGCTGCGCGCAGGAACGGCCGGTCGTGCGCGACGTCGCGATCAAGGTGCTGCGGCCCGGCGCCGGTGACGAACGCACGCTGCGCCGGTTCGCGGCCGAGCGCCAGGCGCTGGCGACCCTGAGCCATCCGTCGATCACGCAGGTGTTCGACGCCGGCGAGCTGCCGGACGGCCGCCCGTTCTTCGTCATGGAACACGTGCCGGGCGCGACGATCCGTGCCTACTGCGAGGCCAGGGATCTGTCGTGCGCGGAACGGCTGCGGCTGTTCGTGCAGGTGTGTCGCGGCGTGGCGCACGCGCATGCGCGCGGCATCGTGCACCGCGATCTGAAGCCGGCGAACGTGCTGGTCGTCGATGGCGGTGACGGACCGCTGCCGAAGATCATCGACTTCGGCATCGCCAAGGCACTGTTCGCGACCGCGGGCGGCGACACGCCGCGCCCCGACCTGCCGCGCACCGATGCCGGGCGCGTGGTCGGCACGCCAGGCTACATGAGCCCCGAGCAGGCGGCCGGCCGCGTCGACGACGTCGATGCGCGCGCCGACGTGTTCGCGCTCGGCGTCATGCTCTACGAGCTGCTGACCGGTGCGCTGCCGTGGACGGACGGCGCGGCGGCGACCGACACCGATCCGCTGCGGCCCAGTGCGCGCGTGACGACCTCGACGCAGCGCGCGGCGCCGAGCGCGGTCGCGCAGCGGCGGCAGCTGGCGGCGACCCTGCGCGGCGACCTCGACTGGATCACGCTGAAGGCGCTCGCGCGCGAACGCGACGACCGCTACGCGTCGGTAGCCGACCTGGTCGCCGACATCGAACGGCACCTGCGCGGCGAGACCGTGTCGGTGGGCCCGCCGTCGCTGCGCTACCGGCTGCGCAAGTTCGTGCGGCGCAACCGCGCGCCGGTGACGATGGGCCTCAGCGCTCTGGTCGTCGTGACCGGCCTCGCGGTGGCGTTCGCCTACGGCTCCAGCAAGGAGGCCGAAGCCGCCGACGCGCGCAGCGCCGTCGCTGCCAGCCAGGCCGACGCGCGCGGCGTCGTCACGCGGCTGCTGCGGCGCGCCAACGAACCGGCGCTGTTCGGCACTGCGCAGGGTGACGACGTGCGCAGGGTGCTCAGCGCCGAGGCGCTGCACTTCGCCGAGCAGCTGCGGGCGAGCGATCCCGCGGATCTGCAGCTGCAGGGCAACAGCTGTGAGGCGCTGCAGTCCGTCGCCGAGGTGCACTGGCTGCTGGGCGAACCGACCCAGGCGCGCGCCGTCGCCACCGAGGCGGTGCGCATCGGCGAGCGCCTGTTCGCCGCCGAGCCTGCGAACCTGCGTTGGCGCGGACTGCTGGCCGGCTCCCTGCGACAGCTCGGGCGTGCGATCGCCCTGGCCGGCAACGACGCCGAAGCGCATCCACCCCTGGCGACGGCCGTCGAGCATCTCGCCGTGTGCGCGGCGGCCGATCCTGCGCACTACACGTCGACGTACGCGGCGGCCTTGCGGGAAGCTGCGCACACCCTGCCGGGGCAGCAGCGGGCACAGGCGGTCGAGATGTACCGCCGGGCGAAGGACCTGTACGCGTCGATGCGCGTCGAGCCCGGTCGTGAGACCGAGGTCCGGGACAACTGCTTCGCCGCCGGCATCGATCTGGCGCGAGCCCTCGTCGACGCCCGCAAGATGGAAGCGGCCAAGGAGCAGCTCGAGCAGATCGCGCCGCTGATGGCGGGTGCGGAACCGCGTCCGTTGCGCGCGCAGAGCGAGTTCCACAAGCTGCTCGGCGCCGTGCGCTGGAATCTCGGCGAGCGGGCCTCGACGTTGCCCGACTTCGAGGCGGCGGCCGCGGCGGCCGAGGCGTGGTGTCGGGCGCAGCCGCGGCGCAACCTCGCCCACCGGCTGCGTGCGCTCCGGCAGGCCGACCTCGGGTTCACGCACAACTACCTCGGCAACTTCGACGAGTCTTCGGCCGCCTTCCGACGCTCGATCGACGCCGCGGAATCGCTGGCGCAGCAGTTTCCCGACGATTCCGCGTCGTTCTCGTTCCTCTGCAGCAACCTGTGCCGGTTCGCCTACGTGCTGCGCGACCGGTTTCGCCTGCGGGACCTCGCGGAAGCTGCCGCATGCATCGAGCGGGCGATCGAGGTCGAGACGCGCATTCCCGCGAGTGTCGTCACCGATCGCCCACCGCGGTGGCAGTTGCTGGCGACGCTGGCAGCGATCGAGGAGTCGCGCGGCGCCGAGGACGCGGCGCGACGGTGGGCGGCGGTCGCCGACAACCTGCCGGCGTGGGAGACGATCGGCGACGACGTGGGTCTCAACCTGTACCTCGAGGCGGTGCTCGGCATCGCTCGCATGCGGCTGGCGGCCGGTGATCCGGCGGCTGTCGAGGCCGGGCTGGCGGCGGCTCGCGAGTGCGTCGAGGCGCATCCGGATCACAACAAGCTGATGGTCGAGGTCGAACGACTGCAAGCCCGTCTGGCGGCGGCGAACGGCGACCACGCGGCTGCGGCCGCGGCGGCGCAGCGCATCCTCGACCTGCGCAACACCTGGCTGACGCGCCTGCGCGCGGCCGACTGCATGCTGCTCGCCTGGCGGGTGGCGCGCGCACGCGAGGATGCCGATCCCGATGCCGTCGACGGCTATCGCGACAACGCCGGGCTGTCGTACCGCATGGTGGTCAAGACCCTGGATCCGGACATCGCGCGCGATCCGCCAGACCCGTGGTACGTGCTGCCCTGGGGCTTCGCCAAGCTGCACCTCGCCGAGCTGGAGGCGGCCGACGGCAACACCGGCGCGGCGAAGTCGTTCCTCGCGGAAGCGCTGCCGAGGCTCGAAGCCGTGCGCGGCGACGCGCAGGGCGACCAGTGGGACGAGCCGGCGTTCCGGGCCGGCGTCGAGCTGCAGCAGCGGCTGCGCGGAGCGAACCGCTAGAACAGACCCAGATTGCCCTGCACGCCGTTCGCGGTGACGGCGCCGAACGAGTTCTGCGGCGGATTGGTGAACACCGCCGCCGTCGAGAACAGCAGCAGGCCGTTCAGCGTCGGGTCGGCGGGCAGGAAGATGCCGTAGTCGTGCGTCGGCCCGGTCGGCGAGAACGGCAGCTGCAGATCGAGCGTCGACCGCAGGCCGCAGCCCGGCAGCCCGACGAAGAACAGGTCGTCGATGCCAGGGTCGGCGACGCCGAAGACCGCGACGCCGATCGTCCCGGTCGCCGGGATGTCGGTGAGCCGCAGGTTCCAGTTCGCATTGGTGAACGGCCGCGTCAGCGCGGTCGCGCGCATCGGCAGCGTGTCCACGGTCGTCGAGAACGGCCCCGCGGTCAGGTCGATGCTGCCGCCGTCGAGGGCGCCGTTGCCGAGCGAGAACCCGGTGATGCAGCGGCCGTTGTCGCTGGTCGAGTCGTTGACCAGCGTCTGGTAGCCGATCTCGACCAGATCGGACGTGCCGTTGTCGACCAGGGCGATCTGGAACGTCGATGGCGTTCCGGCGCCGAAGCAGGGCACGCCGTTCCAGGTGATCAGGAACACGCCCGGGTTGCCCGGGGCGCTCTCGGCGAACACGTTGGCGACGTTGGTCGCGCCGTCGGGCAGCAGGTCCATCATCGCCGCGGCGATGCGCGGCGTCGGCGCGTTCAGCAGGTCGCCGGGTGTGCCGCCGTTCGTCGTCGGGCCGGTCGCGCCGAGCAGGATGCTGCCGTTCGAGTCGACGTAGATCGTGTTGGTGCTGCCGCCCGGGTAGTCGAACGTGAACGGCAGCACGATCGCCGGCGAGACCACGTCGTCACCGAGCGCGAGGCCGGCGCCGGTCGGCGGCAGCACGGCCCCGCCGGCTCCGGTCGTCACGTCGTAGCCGCCGGTGGCGTTGGGGAACATCGTCACGGTCTGCCCGCTGAGGTCGTTCGCCGCGCCCGGGAACAGCTCGTAGAACGAGCGTTCGAGCTGGTAGCAGCCCTGGCCGATCGGCGTGCTGTAGGCCGCGTTGGCGACCGGCGTGTAGCCGATGCGCACCACCGGCGGGAACGCCGACTGCGTGCCGGTCAGCGCCGACGTCGAACCGAACGCGCGGATCGAGTTGCACCGGTGGCTGACGACGTTCGATGCCGAGCTGGTCTGGTTGCCGACGTTCGGGGTCGCGTACGACCAGATCACCAGCTCGAGCAGCAGATCCTGCCCCAAGGTCGGGTCGTAGACGAACGGTGTCTGCAGCGGCATGTCGACGAAGTAGCCGTTCGGCGACGAGCCCGGCACCGCGAGCGTCGTCACCGAACCCATGCGATTCGGCGTGGTCGGCATCGGTACCGTGCGATTGTTCGCGAACGTCGTGCTCGGCGTCAGGTAGTCGACGGCCGAATACGACAGGTAGGCGTGCACGCTGCCGTAGATCACGATATTGGTCGTGGCGGCGTTGGCGAGCCGGAACTCCAGCCGGTCGATCGAGATCGGCGCCGGCACCGCGAGTTGCGACGTGAAGTGCGACGAGTCGTAGATGCACTGCACGCGCACGACGTTGTTGGGCCAGACGTTCGGCGTCGAGCCGATCTCGGCGTTGGTGGCGGCGGCGGGGATCACCAGCGTCTGGGCGACGGCGGTGGCCATCGTCAGGACCAGGGTGCCGAGGGTGGTTGAGAACGAGAGCATGGATGCAGGCCGGGTTGGGGGGAGGGATCGCCGCCGAGCGGTGGGCAGAGCTGCAAGGGTAGACCCAGGACGCGTTGCCGGCACCTGCCGCGCACACACCAGCAGAACTTCCCGGATGCGCGTCGCACGGTGCGCCACGTTCTCGCGCGGCCGCTCGCTGTCGTCCACACCGACATCCTCTGCGGCGCGGCCGGGGTTGGGGCGGCGCGGGTTTCCGGTCACGATCGGCGGGGTCGAAGCACTGACCCTGCGTGGACCTTCCTTCCCCGATCGAACCCGAAGCCCTGCTCGCCGAGACCGGCATGGTGCGGCGGCTGGCGCAGGCGCTGGTGCGCCGCAGAGATCTCGCGCACGACGTCGCGCAGGACGTGATGCTGGTGGCGCTGCGGCAGCCGCACCCGCCCGAGCACCTGCGCGGCTGGCTGGCGGCGGTGACGCGGCGGCTGGCCGGCAAGGCCAGGCGCGCGCAGCACGTTCGTGCCCGGCACGAAGGGGACGCCGCACCGCCGCCGGCCAACGAAGCGGAGCAGCACACGTCCGAACGGTTGCAGCTGCACCGCCGCCTGACCGACGCCGTGCTGGCGTTGCCGGAGCCGTACCGCACGACCGTGACGCTGCGCTTCTTCGACGAACTGCCGCCGCGTGCGATCGCGCAGCGGCTGGGCGTGTCGAGCGAAGTGGTGCGCAAGCGGCTTTCGCGCGGACTCGAGATGCTGCGCGAACGGTTGGACGGCGACTTCGGCGACCGCGCGCAGTGGGTGCGCGCGTTCGCGGTGGTCGGGCTGCTGCCGGTGGGAAGTCCATGGCTCCTGCTGACGGTGCTCGCCATGAACAAGCTCGCTCTCGCGACCGCGGCCGTGTTGGCCGTCGGTGTCTATTGGTTCTGGCCGCGCACGGACGTGCCGCCGGCGGCGGTGACCGCGGTTGCGGCGGCGGCGATGACGCCAGTTGCCAGCGATGCCGCTGTCGATGTCGATGCCGCGCCCGCGCCGCGCCAAGTGCGCATGGGTGCACCGACCTTCCCGCTGCCGGAGCCGGACTGTTCCGTGCTCGTAGTCGACGAACGTGGCAAAGCCATCGATCGCGCGACGGTGCACTGCTGGACCATCGGCGCCGCGGTCGTGCTCGAACAGCCGACCGATGCGACGGGTCGCTGCACCTTCGCCGCGATGTCGGGTGCTGGCGGCGTGCTGGTGGTCGCCGAGGGTCGTTACCCGCATCACGCGGCGCTGCCGCGATGTGGCGGCCAGCATCGCATCGTGATGCCGGACGGTGAATCGTGCGGCGGTCGGCTGCTGGTGGACGGTCGTGAGGGTGAAGGCTGGCGGCTGTGGCTGAATTGCGGTGAGTTCGCCGATGTGCTGCCGTCGGCACTGCGGCGGCAGCTCGGGTGGCGCGCGACTTCCGTGCGCTGTGACGGGCGGGGGTACTTCCAGTTCGTCGGCCTGCCGAAGGGATGGCGCGGTTCGATCGCACTGCCGCAACCGCTCTGGTTGTTGCCCGAGTCAGGTGGCACGCGGGAAGGGCACGACGGGCTCGCAGTGCGTGCGGGTGTACGCGATCTGCGCGTCGCCACCACTCTGCTACCGCACGTGACGGTCCGCGTCGTCTGGGCCGACGATGGCACGCCGGTGGCGAACGCGGATGCGACGTTCTACGGACGCTTCGACGACGACACCGACAGCGTGGGCGTCGCCGTCGCGGGCGACCGCGATGGCGTCTGCATCTGTGGCTTCTGTCCAGGCACCGACAGTGCCTATCCGCGCTGGTGCACGCCGGCGAATCGCGCAGCCCTCGTCCGCGTGGAGGCGAACGTGAGCGCGAACGGCAGCGATGGCACCGTCGAACAGACGTGGAACCGCCGGGAACTGGCGCACGACGACGAGTTCCTGGTGCGACTGCCGCGGGCCCGCAGACTGCACTTCCTGGCCGTGGACATCGCGGGCCAACCGGTCGCCGGGGCGCGCGTGCAGACGCAAGGTCTCAGCGAGCCGACGGGTCGCGACGGGCGCGGCACGTTCGCAGCCAAGGACGGCACCGAGGTGCTGATCGGCGCGCCCGGCCATCGCATCAGCTTCTGCCAGGCCATGCGCTACGCCGCCGGCTCCGAACAGGACCCGTTGGTCTACGAACTTCTGGACGACAACTCGCTGACGCTGCGGTTCGTCGGGCTCGACAAGGCTCCCGCGCGCGTGCGTGGCAGCATGCACAGCGACCTGAGCTTCTTCGCCGGCAACCGTGTCGCCACCGACATCGACCGCGTGCTGACGGGCGTGTCGGTAGGTGGCAGCGGCCAGCCCGAGACGTCGGGCGATCTGCGTCGTTGGCGCAACTACAAGTGCTCTCTCGATCTCGATGTCGGTGGCACGATCACGCTGCATTCGCTCGAGCCAGGTCAACGCTGCGAGGTCGTCGGCTACGACGCAGGCCTCACCGAGGTCGCCCGCCAGGAAGTCGTCACACCCGCCTTCGGTGAACACACCGAAGTCGTCGTGCGTGTGCAAGGCGTGTCGTTCCGGCTACACGGCCGCATCCGTGACCGCGCCGACCGGCCGATCGTCGGTGCTGTGCTCCGGCTGGCGCATGGCCTGAAGGCGTCGACGGATTCACGGGGCGAGTACGAGATGCGGGGTTTCACGCGCGACGCGACGGACATCACGGTCCGTGCGAACGGCTACGTCGCCCAGCAGTTGTCGAACATGGCCCTGGTTCGCGACATCGGGTTGAACTTGAAGCTGGACGACGCGTCGCCGGTGACGGTGCGGGTGCTCGACGAACGCGGCTCGTCGCTGCCGATCCAGGCGAAGCTCGATGGCGGTGGCCTGCACGATGTCTTCGACGTGCTCGGCAATGGCTGCGTGCGCTGGCCGAACTTGCCTGCGGACCTGGTCACGTTCACCTGCCGCCTCGGCGGCCGCACGTTCTCGGTGCGACACGACACGCGCATGCCCGAAGCGGTGCTGCGCGTGCCGGTGCCGGCTCGGCTGAGCGTCGTGATGACCGGCGGCTGGCCGGAGCCGAGTCGCGAAGGCGTCGGGGTGCGCGCCGTCGCGCGCCCGGCGGGCTCCGCCAACGAAGTCGCCGCCGAGTTCTATGCCGACGACATCGTGGCGAAGTTGCTGCTGCCCGGCGCCTATCGCGTCGACCTGGTCGAGTTCTGGCGCTCCGAACGTGATGGGACACCGACCGAACGTTCGCTCGGCCGTGCCGCGGAGATCACACTGCGCGCCGGCGAGCACACCACGGCGGCCTTGCGATGACCCGCGCCAAAGTCCCTGCTCGACGCTACGATCCGAAACGCATGGAACGCGAAGCCAACAAGGCGCACTCGTTCGCCGAAGCCGAGCAGTGGGACCGTCGGCAGCAGTGGGCCATGACCCCCGACGAGCGGCACGCGATCGCCAAGGAGTTGCGCGATCGCTTCTACGGCGCCGATGCTCCCGACGTGCGCGAGTCCGAGCGGTCCAAGTGA
>JAEUHS010000082.1 GCA_016794035.1 Planctomycetota bacterium | reverse complement strand
CGCAAACCAGGTTGGGACACCGAGGTGGGATGAATGCCAACGTGCTCTCCTGCCGCGCCCAACGGGGCTTCGGCAGGGCATGGGTGGCGCGATCGGCGCAACGGTGGCAGCAAAACCCGGGAGCTGCACCCAAGTCATCAGTTCTGTCGTGACCCGAGCCGGCTGCCTCGGCGTCGCCCGCGCGCCAGCGAGCCCGGTGTGCTCCCGTCGCACGGCGCGCGGCCGTGGCTGAGGAGCCTCGAGGCGACGGTCCGGCCGCAGAACCCATGGCAGCCGGGGTTGCGACCGGCAGGTTCGGTCGGGTGCAGGCCGATCGCGAGCCGCCGGCGGCTGGGGTGCTGGTGCGCTGGTGGCGGCAGCGCTTGCACCGGGTGCCGCGCGCGGTGTCCACTACGCCGCATGTCCACGACGCGCCGCCTGCCGACCGCGGTGTGCCTGCTGGCGGCGACGCTGGTCGCGCTGCTCGGCACCTGGGGCGCGTGGGAGAAGTACCACTGGCTGACGACCTGGCTCGATGGGGTGGTGCTGGCCAGCGCCGTGATCGCCCTGCTGTTGCAGCCGCTGGCGTGGCGCCGTCTCGGGCGCGCGGCACCGCCGCCGGGGCCGGTGCTGCGCGTCGCGTTCGTGGCGGCGGTGGGACTGTGGCTCGCCTATGCGATCGTCGCCGGCGGCTACGTCAGCCACCGCGTCGCCTGCGTCGGCATCGCTTGGGGGGCGGTGGCGGCCGCGGCGGTCTGGCTCGGGCCGCGCGCGCCGCGGCGCCCCGGTCGACCGGGGCTGCTCCTGTTGGCCGTCGCGACGCTGCTGGCGGTCGCGGAAGGGTCGCTGCGCACGCTGGCCTGGCTGACGCCGGGACCGCTGTGGGCATCGCGCACCGCGCACTCGGCCGAGCGGCTGCGCGTGCACGCGTTCGCGCCCGGCGAACGCCACTACGACTTCCCGATCAACGCCCACGGCTGCTGTGACGAGCCGTTCGCCGCGCCGTCGCCGACGCGCGGACCGGTCGTCGCGGTGGTCGGCGATTCGTTCAGCGCCGGTGTCGTGCCGCACGCGTTGCACTACACGACCGTCGCCGAACACGAACCCGGCGTGTCCACGATCTGGAACGTCGGCTGGCCGGCGCTCGGACCACCCGAGTACCGCAACCTGATCGAGCGCATCGTGCTGCCGCTGCGGGCCGATGCCGCGATCGTCAGCCTGTTCCTCGGCAACGACCTGCCGGAGACGCCGCCGTGGGACGGTGTCGATCAACTGCTTGGCAGCTGGTTCGACCGCGGCAACGTGCTGCTGCTCGAAGTGCCGCGCCGCGTCTGGCGTCACCTGCGCGGCACCGGTGAGGACGTCGGCCTGAAGCAGCTCGGCGACCTCGCGGCCGCGCAGGTCTGGCTGCACGACCCGATGCGCGAACCGGGCTCGTTCACCGCGGCGGCCTACCTGGCGCTCGAGACCGATCGCGCGGTCAACGCCTGCGACCCGACGCACCCGAGCCTGCCGGCCATGCTCGCCGAACTGCGGCGCATGCACGCGCTGTGCCAGGACCGGCCGTTCGGCTACGTGCTGATCCCCGACGAGTTCATGGTCGAGGACGGTCTCTGGCAGCGCATCGTCGCCGCGTGGCCCGCCGATCGTCCGGTCGGCGAGCGCTGGATGCTGCGCGACCGGCTGGTCGCGTTCTGCCGCGACGAAGGCATCCCGTGCCTCGACCTGCTGCCGATCCTGCGCGCGGTGCCGCCGCTCGCCGACGGCGACCGCCATCTCTACCTGCTGCGCGACACGCACTGGAACGTGCGCGGCAACGCGGTCGCCGGCGCGGCCCTGGCGACGTTCGTGCGCGAGCTGCGGGCGGGGCGCGGTCGATGATTGCGCTTCGCTTGGCGTGGTGGCTGCGCCACGATGGCGCGATGGCCTCGTGCGCGCCGCTGCAACGACTCCCGGGCAGCATGCCGAGGTTGCGGGGCCCAGGCGCCGTGGCAGGACCATGACAGCACCGACGGAACTGGCAGCGACGCTGTCCGGCGCCGTGCTGCTGCCGCTCATGGCGGGCGCCCTGGCCTACAGCGGTGCGGCGCTCGTGCGTCGGCCGTTGGCCGAGGCACCGCGCGCGGTCCGCCTGGTGGGTGCTGGCCTGGTCGCGACGTGGCTGCTCGTCGTCGTCTCGCTCGTGCTGTTGTTCTGCCAGTGCTTCCATGCCCTGGTGTTCGCTGGCGTGAGCCTCTGTGTCGCGGGCGCGTGCCGGCGTTGGACCGGCAAGGCGACGGTGTCCACCGGGCGCCTGCGCCTCGGCGGCGGTGCCGCTCTGTTGGTGGCAGTGGTGGGAACGCTGCTGCTGGTCCAGGTCGCGCGCGCGCTGGTGCTGCCGCCACTCGCCTGGGACTCGCTGACCTACCACCTGACGATCCCGGCGATGTGGGTCCAGCACGGCGGCTATTGGCAGTGGTCGGCACCGGATGCCTTCGGCGACTACAGCCGCTTCCCGGCCAACGGCGAGCTGTTCGGTGCCTTCCTGCTGTTGCCGTTCCACGGCGACCTGCTCGTCAATCTGTTCGGCCTGCCATACCTGCTGCTCGGCGGTGCCGCGATCCACGGTCTCGCAACCGAGCTGGGCGCGCCGCGGCGCGGCGCCGGCGTGGCGGCGGCCTTGTGGATGTTGGCGCCGCCGGCCTTCGCCTACGTCACCACTCAGTACGTCGACCTGCCGATGGCGGCCGAGGTCCTCGCCGGATGGCTGTTCGCCGTGCGCTTTCTGCGCACGAAGTCGGCCGTCGACGGCGTGCTGACCGGTGCCGCGTTCGGCCTCGCCGCAGGCACGAAGCTCCTCGCCTTGCTCCCTGCCGCCATCGCGGTCCTGGTGGCGCTGTGGCTGCTCGTGCGCTGTCGTGGCCGCGTGCTGCGAGGGGTTGGCGGCGGCGCGTTGGCTGCGGTCGCCGTCAGCGTGCCGTGGTATGTTCGCAACTGGATCGAGACCGGCAATCCGGTCTACCCGTTCCAGGTCGTGCTCGGTGGCACCGTGCTGTTCTCCGGGTCGACGTTCCAGGCGAACGTGCCGGTGCTGCCTGCCGGGGACACGAGCTACTGGACGAAGCTGATCACCTTCCAGCCGGGGTTCGCGCCGATCACCCTCGGCCCGCCAGCGGTGCTGGTCGCCGTGTTGGGATCGCTGGCCGTCCTGTGCGGCCTCGCCGGACCGCGGCGTGCAGCCTTCGTCGCGCTGGCCGCGGCGATTGCCGCCGACCTCTGGTTGTTCGCCGGCGAGGCGATGCGGCCGCTGCGCGAACACTGGAGCGACGGTACCCAGCGGTTCCTGCTGGTGCCGTTCGGGCTGCTGCTCGTCGGCATGGCGACGCTGGCCCGGACCGGCCCGCGCATGCAGCGGTTCGTGCTGCTGATGGGTGTCGGGGCGCTCGCGCTCGACATCGCCGCCGCCAATCTCGCCACCCTCGCCCGGGACCAGGCCGTCGCGTGGGTCGTCCTCGGGCTGGGCACGCTTGCCGCGGTGGCCGTCGTGTTGCAGCCAAGGCGTGCGTGGCTCGTGGTGGCTGGCGCCAGCGCGTGGTTCGTCGGTCTGCCATGGCTGACGCACTGCCGCAGTGAGACGCGCCACGACACCTACGCGCATGGCTTCGACCTGCACCCGACGGCCCGGGACGAGACCGTCGCCTGGGTCGTCGTGGCGCTGCTGGGAAAGGAGGCTGGCGCTGGCGCGGTGTCCCGAGGCTGGTCCGAGGTCGACGACCCGGAACGGCCGCTGCGCATCGCCTTCGTCGCCGGCTGGGCGAGCTGGGGCCACAACTGGATGGTCTACCCGTTGCTCGGCAGCCGCTTGCAGAACGAAGTCCTCCACGTGCCGGCGACGCAGTCCGGCGCGCTCGGCACCTACCAGCCGGGCGTCCCGCACGAACCACCCACGACGGTCGACGAGTGGATCGGGCGGTTGCGGCGCCGCGGTGCCGAGGTGTTGTTCGTGGCCATGCCGGCGCCCCCCGAGCTGGCCTGGGCCGAGGCACGTCCCGACGTGTTCACGCGGCGTGCCAGCGGCGATGGTTTTCGGGTCTTCGACGTGCGCTGACGACGCGCGGGAGAGCGTCCGGCGGCGTCAGTACTTGAGCGCCAACTCGATCGCGTCGAGCTTGTAGCGGCTGATCAGGTCGTACCACTGCCGCGTGGTGATGCGGCGCTGCCTGGTGAGCCGCCGCCGTTGCAGCAGCACCACCGGCAGCCGCCACAGGGCCGCGGCGTAGGCGCGCAACAGCAGGACGGACAGCTGCAGCCAGGAATACTCCTTGACGAAGTCGCTCGACAGACCGCTGTGGGTCGCCGCCGCGTACCCTTGCATCATGTAGCGGTTCAGCGTGAACAACGGGCTCATCACCAGGATGAAGCGCGGCAGCAGCTTGACTGCGTTCCAGACCCGGTTGCGTTCGACGTGGTAGGCCTTGAACTTCGAGTAGTTGCCCGCCGCCGCCGACTTGTGGTGCAGCACGCGCGCCGTCGGCACGTACCAGCAGGTCCAGCCCGCGAGCTGACCGCGCATGCCCAGATCGAGGTCTTCGAGGTAGCAGAAGTACGCCTCGTCGAAGCCGCCGAGCTCGTCGAGCATCGACTTGCGGTAGGCGGCCGCGCAGCCATGCGGGGCCAGCACCTGATCGGGACGGTCGTACTGACCGAGGTCCTTCTCCTGCCAGCCGCGCGGTCGACTGACGCCATCCGGATAGATCAGCAGCCCAGCGGAATCGAAGAAGTTGGGATCGCTGTGACGGTGCACGCGGCAGGCCAGCATGCCGACTTCTGCGCGGTCGGCGGCAAACCCCAGCAGCTCGGCGATTGCATCGGGTGCGGCGGTTGCGTCGGGATTCAGCAGCACCAGCCACTCGCCGCGCGCGATGGCGAAGCCCTGGTTGTTGCCGCGGGCGAACCCTTCGTTGCGGGCATTGGCGATGCAGACGAGCCGGTCGCCGTAGCGCTGCCTGGCGCGGTCGAAGCTGCCGTCGGTGCTGTTGTTGTCGACCAGGACGATCTCGAGGTCGGGCACTGTCTGGGTCGTCAACGAGGCGAGGCACTCGTCGAGCAGCTCACCACCGTTCCAGTTCACGACGATGGCGCTGGCGCGTGGGCGGGTGGAAGCGGGGGGCATGGCAGAGGCGGCGGCGGGCGGCGGCGACACGATACGCGCGGAGGGGGCCGCGCAGCAGGCCGTGTTGTATCGTGCGGACGATGGTGGCATGCCCCGTCTGCAGTTCCCCGAACACGCGCATGCGATGGGCCCAGCTGGGGGACCACCTGTTCCGGACCACGGACGAACGCTTCGATCTGCAGGCCTGCGATGGCTGCGGCACGGTGTTCATCGAGCCGGTGCCAACGCTGGAACAGCAGGCGGGCTACTACCCGGACGACTACTGGTTGGGGCCCGCCGAAGGTGGTCGCCCGACGGCTCCGAGCGGTCTGCTGGAGGCCTACCGTCGCCTGGTGCTGCGCGACCACGTGCGCTTCGTGCGCCGGGCCCTCGCTGCCCAAAGGGCCCGAGGCATGACCCCGACGGTGCTCGACGTCGGCTGCGGCGACGGCTCGTTCCTCGCGGCGCTCGGTGAAGCGGACAGCTGTGGCATGGACGTGTCGCTGCCCGCGCTGCGTGCGGTGCGGGCGCGTGGCCTGCGCGCCGTGCGTGGCATCGCGACGGATTGCCCGTTGCGCCCGGGCTCGTTCACTCTGGTGACGGCGTTTCATTTCCTCGAGCACGTACGCGCGGCGCAGACGATCCTCGCTGCCATGCGGGACCTGCTGGCACCGGGTGGCGAGATCGTGCTGCAGGTGCCGAACATCCGCAGCTGGCAGGCCCGGCTGCTCGGTCGCCACTGGTCCGGCCTGGATGTGCCGAGGCACCTCGTCGACTACTCCGATCGCACCCTGATTCGGGTCCTGAACGACGCCGGCTTCGAGATCCTGGCCCGGAACCATCACTCTCTGCGCGACAACCCCACGTTGTTGGCCAACAGTCTCGTCCCGGGCCTGTATCCGCCGGCGCACCGGGCACGCAGCGGCGGCGCGCGCGGCCTGGTCGCTGCCTGCAAGGACTTCGCCTATCTGGCGACGACCCTGCTGTGCACACCGTTCTCCGTGCTCGAGAGCGCTTGTGGTCGCGGCGCGTCGGTGATGGTGCACGCCCGGCCGCGGTGACTCGACGGACGGAACGTGGCCGCAGCGCGCCCGCCGGCAGCGGCGACCCGGACGGGCAGCGCGCCGAGCAGCGATCGCAGGACCGGGCGGCCGCATCCTGGCATGATTGGCCGCGACGGGATGCGACCATCGCGCCCGCGCGGCGGCCACCCGTGTGGCGCCGAGTCCGACCATGGTCGACAACCCGTTCGAGCACCTGCCGGATCCGCTGACCAAGGGTCCGAGCAGCCGGCCGCTGCGCGCGCAGGGCTACGACTCGGTGCCGGGTCCCGGGCGGCGCTGGGCGCGGCGGCACTTCGCGCGCCAGGAGGGCACGGGGTGCCTGTTGCTGACGCTCGTGACGGCCGGCAGCGTCTACTTCGTCGGCCAGCAGCTGGGGTTCTGGTAGTCGCCGCGCGCCGCGGCGCTCACGGTTCGATGCGGTAGTGGCGGTGGCCGTAGCCGGGGATCTCGTCGTGGAACACGCCGTCGGCGAGCGCGCGTTGGTCGGCGCCGGCGCCGTGCACCACACCCTTGCGCTGCCCGCGCACCTGGAAGCGCGCCTGCGTCGCGTCGGCCGACAGCGAGGCGACGAACAGGTGCAGCGTGTCGCCGACGCGATGGGCGCGCAGCGCGAGTTCGACCTTCGGCCTGCTGGTCACCTTGACCGCGTCGGCGAGCGGCTCGGTGTTCAGCACCGGCGCCTGCGCGAGCACCTCGGCGTTCAGCTCGCGCACCGCGGCGGCGATGTCGTCGTGCGCGAGCAGCCCGGCCTCGACGAACTCGGGCGCGAACTCGTGCGCGAAGTAGACGATGCCCGAGGCGCCGCTGCAGATCGCGATCCACACCTCGCTCCGCACCTGGGCCGCGCTCGGCCGCGCCTTGCCGTTGTCGATGTGCGAGGTCTCGATGCAGGCCCAGACCGGCTTCTTGCCGCGGCCGGCGGCGAGCAGCCGCTGCACGCCACGGGCGACGAACTCGAGCTTGCCCTGCACGTCGCGATGCGTGTGGGTGACCGGGTAGATGTCGAACGACACGATGTCGCAGCCCTTGACGTACTCGGCGTAGTCCTCGGGGTGGTCGGTGCGTTCGCCGCGGCCGTGCCAGGCGTCCCAGGCCGCACCCTGGCCGACGTTCAGCAGCACCGGTCGCGTCGGGTCGGCGCGGTGCATGCGTTCGTAGTCGGCGGCGATCACCGACGGCAGGATCGGCGGGCTGTAGCCGAACGGGCGGCGGCCCTGCGCATTGTCGGGCTCGTCGGGCTGCAGCCAGCCGACGATCGTCGCGCCCGCGTGCGCGAGGCCGACCTCGTTCTGCGCGCAGATCACCGGCATGCCGGCCGCAGCGAGGGCTTCCAGCTGCGACCTGGTCGGTCCCTCGTAGAGGCCGACGTAGAGGTTGACGCCGATGTCGCGGTAGCGCGTCGCGTTGTGGGGCGACTGCAGCCAGACGCCGAGCGGGAAGAACGTCGGATCGCGCGACGGGCCGTTGGGGAACCGTTCGGCGCTCGCCTGCTGCGCGGGCAGCAGCGTGGCGGCGAGGGCGGCGAACGTGAGGCAGAGCAGCAGGCGCATGGGCAGGGGGGTGGTCATGGCGGCAGCCAGCCGAGCTCGCGCAGGCGATCGTGCACGGCCTCGGCCCACCATTGGTGCAGCAGCGGCGATGGATGGGGGTCGCCGTCGCCGAGCGTCAGCGGCGACCGCGTCAGGTCGGCGAAGCCGTGGTCGTACAGCCAGCGCTGCGTGCGTTCCACCGGCGTCGCGACGGGTACGCCGAGTTCGGCGCAGATCGCCGCCGCCTCCGGCAGCAGCAGGTGGTGGCCGGTGACCAGCACCCGGAACCCGTGCTCGCGGCCCATCGCGACGATCGCCTGCAGCGCGCGGCGGAACGCCTCGGGGCCGACCAGGTGCCGGTACGCCGCCGGCACGCGATCGCGCGCCGACGGATCGCGGCCGTCGGCGTCGGCCGGCCGCCAGACGAACGGCCCCTCGAGCTGCGCGTGCCGGCGCCAGAGCACGCGGCGCGCCAGGTCCAGCAGGAAGCTGCGGCGCAGGCTCCAGTAGTCCGGCTGGTCCCAGAGGAAGTCCGGCAGGTCGAAGTCGTTGCCGACGAAGTCGACGAGCACCAGGTCGGGCGCGAACGGCAGGCCCTTGTCGCGCAGCACCTCCGCCTCCATCGCCGTGTTGTAGCCGGGCACGCCGGTGTCGATCGCCTCGACGACGCGGTCGGGCAGCGCGACCTGCAGGCGCTGTTCGAGCACGCTGAGGCCACACGCCGCGAACGGCACGCCCCAGCCGAACAGCACCGAGTCGCCGAGGCCGACGATGCGGTAGCCGTGCGCGGGTTTCGCCCGCGCGCGCGCTGGCCCGCGGAAGCCGTCGGCGTTGGTCTGCACGCGCACGCCGTGGAAGGTCACGTCGAGGTCGGGCCGCAGCTCGTAGACGATCGCCGGGTTCTTCGCCGCGCGCACGATCTGCGACAGGTTCGCCTCGGTGCCCGGCGGCACGTCGGTCGGCGATCCGGCGAGCAGCTGCGACGCCTCGAGCCGGCCCGGGTCGCCGAACGCGCGCACCACGCGCACGCCGGTCTCGGCCAGCACCAGGCCCGCCGCGAGGCCGATCGCCAGCAACAGCAGGCGGCGCCCGCGCCGTGTCGTCGCCGTGCGTTCGCCGCGGGCCATGCCGGCGACGCTAGCCCTGCGTCACCGGAGCGGCAAGCGGCCGGCGCCGCAGCAGCGCCCAGGCGGCCTCGGCGGTGATCCACAGCGCGAGCAGCAGCAGCACGGCGGCGACGACGGCCAGCATGGGATCGGTGGCACCGGCGATCTGCAGCACCAGCGCGCCGATCGTCATGCCCATCATGAACACCATCGGCACGCCGACCGCGAGCCGCAGCCAGACGTTCCTGTCGGTGTGCGCGAGCCACAGCGACAGGCCGACCAGCGTCAGTCCGGCCAGCAGCTGGTTGGTCGAACCGAACAGCGGCCAGATCACCAGGTAGGCGGGCACGACCTGGCCCCTGGCATTGGTCACCGTCTGCGCGACGAACCACGCCGGCAGCACCAGCGACACCACGGTGCCGACGACGCCGGCCGTGCGCGTGCGCCAGCCGGTGAACTCGCAGAACAGGTAGCGCGCGAGCCGCGTGCAGACGTCCAGCGTGTCGTAGACGAACGTCGCGAACGCGAGCATGCCGAACGTCACCGCGAACTGCAGCGGCACGCCGAGCTGGTGCAGGAACGAGCCGATGCCGACGCCGAAGATCTTGTCGGGCCCCTTGCCGGCGAGTTCGGAACCGGGCTTCAGCATCATCACGCAGGCCAGCGCCAGCAGCGCGACGACGCCTTCGAGCAGCATGCCGCCGTAGCCGACCAGGTGCGCGTCGGGCTCCTTGTCGATCTGCTTGCTGGTCGTGCCCGAACAGACCAGGCCGTGGAAGCCGCTGCAGGCGCCGCAGGCGATGGTGATGAACAGGAACGGCACCAGCGGCTGCCCGTTCGTGCCGGTGAAGCCGTGGCTCGCCGGCCATGCGATCGTCGGGTTCGACCACAGCAGGCCGAGCAGGCCGCCGCCGAGCGTCAGGTAGAGGAAGAACCCGCCGAGGTAGCCGCGCGGCTGCAGCAGCAGCCACAGCGGCAGCACCGAGGCGATGCCGCAGTAGACCAGGATCGCCCACGCCCAGCCCAGCGACGGCACCGCGCCGTCGAGCCGCCAGTCGATCGGCAGCATCGGTCCGAGCCAGATCGCCACGCCGACCGCCGGCACGAACACCAGCGTCGTCAGCCACAGCGGCGGCCGCAGGAACTTCACCACGACGCCCATCAGCAGGCTGAGCGCGAGGTAGAGCATCGAGCTCGACGCGACGCCGGCGCCGTCGATGCGGATGTTCGTGTCGATGCCCGGCACGACCACGTCGACCGCCTCGACGAACGCGCGCGCGGTGACGTCGGTGAAGGCGATGATCACGTAGATCAGCGCCAGCCAGATGTAGACCGTGAACGCCGCGTAGCTGCGCGGATTCAGGTGCCGGCGCAGCACCTGCGCGACCGAGCCGGCGCCATGGCGCACCGACGCGACCAAGGCGCCGAAGTCGTGCATCGCGCCGATGAAGATGCAGCCGAGCACGATCCACCAGAACGCCGGTTCCCAGCCGAACCAGATCGCCGCGAAGATCGGCCCCGCGATCGGCCCCGCCGCCGAGATCGCCGAGAAGTGCTGCGACAGCAGGTAGAAGCGCGGCGTCGGCACGAAGTCCTCGCCGTCGCGGCACGCGTGCGCCGGCGTCACGGTCCTGGCGTCGAGCCCGAACCAGCGCGCCAGCAGCCGACCGTAGAAGCGGTGGGCGAGCGCGAACGCCACGAGGCACGACAACAGCATGGCCGCGAGCGACATGGTCGCGCATCCTGCCGCGGCAGGTGCGCCGGCGCGAGTGCGGCTTGTCGGTGTCGCCGGCTAGAACCCGCCGCCGGTGCGGAAGCCGCCGCCGCCGCCGAAGCCACCGCCGCCGCGGAAGCCGCCGCCGCCGCCGAAGCCGCCGAAGCCACCGCCGCCGATCTTGATGCCGCCGATCCGGATGCCGCCGCCGCTGCTGCCGCCGAACACGCCGCGCGACGGCGACGGCCGCCAGCGCTGCCGCTGGCGCACCGTCGACCAGGCGTCGTTGCCGCGCAACGCGCCCGACAGCAGTCGCCCGAGCAGCCAGGCCACGTCGAGCCCGTCGAACAGCGAGTCGCCGGCGTCGTAACCTTCGCGGCGGAAGCGGCTCGACAGCTCCTGCACCCGGCCGCGCGCGAGCTGGGCCTCCCGATGCCGGGCGTCGACGGCAGCGAGCTCGCCGGTCAGTCGCTCGGCGCGCTGCCGCAGCTCGGCGATCCGCCGCACCAGTTCGTCGTCGGCGGTGGTCGCCGTGCGTTCCGCGTCGGCGCGCAGCGTGACGACGTCTTCACTGGCCAGCTGGGCGTCGATCACCTGCATGGCCTGCTTGCTGTTCGCATCGGCGCCGGCGTCGAGCGCGGCCCGCTGCGCGAACCGGCTCTCCTGGTCGCGCTCGGCGGCGGCGAGCTGCGCCTCGTTGTCCTCGAGCCGTCGTTGCGCCTGTTGCAGGGCGTCGTCGAGCTGCGGCACGCCGTCGGCGCGCATCGCCTCGGTCTCGAGCGCGGTCAGCTGCTCGGCCGCGGCCGCGGCGGTCGCCGCGAGGCCCGTGGCGTGGGCGCGCAGCCGCTCGGGGATCGCCAGCAGCATGCCGTAGTCGCGGTGCGCGGTGTCGTAGCCGCACAGGCGCGCGACCCAGCCGTCGAGCGTGCGGAACAGCGGCAGCGCGCGGTAGTCCGGGAACCGGTAGCGGCGCCGCCACAGGTAGCGGAACAGCTTGTCGGCCTCGTAGGGCTTGCGCTTGCGATCGCGGTCGGTCTCGGCCTGCTTCGCCTTGTCGTCGGCGTTCTGGGCCTGGCTGGTGCAGAACGCGACGTGCTCGCGCTGCACCTGCCACGCCTCGACCTCGGCCAGCCGCTGCATCGTCGCCGCGATGCGCTCGTCGCGCGCCCTGCCCGCGGCATCGCGTGCCTGCACGCGGGTCGTGCGCTCCTGCATCAGGCCGGCCAGCGCGCGGGCCCCGGCGTCGATCGCCGTCTGCAGCCGCGCGCGTTCCCGGTCGCGCGCCTCGAGCCGGGCCAGGGCCTCGCGGTCGGCGGCGTCGAGGCCGCTGGTGATGCGGTCGGCGTCGAGCTCGCCGAGGCGCACCTTGGCCAGCTCGGCGATGCGACGCGTCTCTTCGGCGCGCAGCTGCTCGAGTTCGGCCCGCATGCCCTGCAGCTGCTGGCCGAGGCGCAGCACGTCCTGCTCGGCGGCGGTGAGCTGGCGGGCGATCTCGCGGGCGACGTCGGGTCCGTTCTGCATGGTCACCACTGCGTGATGCGGCCGCCGGCCACGGGGAAGCGATACTCCGGCTCGCGCGCGCCGCGGCGCTTCTGGCCGAAGACGACGTCGTCGATCAGGCCGTTGTCGAGCTTGTCGGCCTTGACGCGCTCGTAGACGCTCTCGGGCACGCGGATCGCGAAACGCCGCACGCTGCGCGTGGTCTGGTCCTCCTCGCTGGTGATCGGCAGCGCCAGCGCCCTGCCGTCCGGGCCGATCGCCTCGACGACGATGTAGTAGTTGCGCCGGCTGCGGTCGTTGCCCTCGTAGCGCCAGACGCCGCTGCGGTCGTCGGCGCGCGAGACGATGCGCAGCTCGTAGGTCTGGTCGAGTTCGGTCACGAGCGCCCGCAGGCGCGCGACCTGCTGGCCGGCGCGTTGCCAGTCGTCGGCGGCGATCGCCTGCTCGACCGCCGTGTGCAGCTGCTGCAGCTCGGCCTTGGCGGCCGCCTCGACGTCGACGCCGTCGAGCGCCGTGCGCAGGCTCGCGAACTCGGCCCGCGTGTCGGCCTGCCGTTGGCGCGCTGCCAGGATCTCGCCGATGCGCAGGTCGAGCTGCTCGAGCGCGAGCTGCCCGGCGGTGTCGTCGCCGCCGTCGATCGCCGCGCGCACGTCGCGCTGCAGCGCGTCGACCAGCGCCCGTTCGCGGGCCGACAGTTCGAGGCCGGCGAGCCGCTGCATGCCGATGTCCGCGCGCGTCTGCAGCGAACGCAGCTGCGCGACCGTCGCCAGCAGGCTGCGGGCCGTGCCGAGGTCCGCGGTGGCGGCGTCGAGCGTGCTGCCGAAGCCGGCGAGCCGTTCGTCCCAGACCGTGCGCGCCGCCGGATACGCCTCGGCGTCGGGCAGCGGCGACAGCTCGTGCTGCACCGCCTCGACGCGTTCCTGGCCGCGCGCGATCGCCGCCGACGCGTCGGCCAGCAGCCGGGCGACCGCGACCGAGTCGCCGTCGCCGTGCGCGCGTTCCCAGTCGGCCAGCAGCTCGTCGGCGGCCCGGGCGCGCGCCTCGGCCGTCGCGACCAGCTGCTCGGTCCGCCGCGCGAAGCCGTCGACGAGGCCGCGGTGGTGGTAGTGTCGCGGCACCGCGAACGCGGTCCAGACCGCGGCGACGACCAGCAGCACGATCGCCGCGCGCTTGCTCCACGTGCCGCGCTCGACGTAGACCTCGGCCAGCCGCACCGACCACGAACGCTCGGGCGGCGTGTAGACGAAGCGGTTCTCGGCCAGTGCCCGCACGCCGTCGCGGATCACCGCTTCGTCGACGTCGATGCCCTGCGAGCGGTAGATCGCCTGCACGCGGGCGACGAACTCCTGCTGCCGCCGATCGTCGTCGAGTTCGGCGTCGACCTGCGCCCGCTGGTGGCGCAGCGTGTCGACGACGTCCATCGCCAGCATGACCCGGTCGAGGGCCACGGGCGCGCCGGCGGTCTCGCTCGCGACCTCGCTCACTTCGGTGCGGGCAGCTTGGCCACGCGGTCCTGCAGCGCGACCATGCGCCGCTTGCCCGCTTCGGTCGCCGCCACCAGCTCGGCCTCGTTGCGCGTGCTGAGTTCGCGCATCTCGTCGATGATCTGGTAGGAGCGTTCCTGGTAGCTGACCACCGCGTCGACGAGCTTGGCCACCGACTCGGCCTTGATCGTCGGCCCGTAGCCGGCCTTCAGCGCGGCCTCCTGGATCTCGGTGCCGACCTCGCCGAGCGTCTCCAGGCTCTTGTTGATGCCCTGCTTCATCGCCTCGAGCGTCTGCGTGCTCTCGTGCAGGCCGGTCAGGCCGGTGAACGACGCCGACAGCGCCGTGAACACGGTCTCGTTGGTGCCGAAGAACGTCACCGACTGCGAGTAGACGCGCTCCTTGGCGTCGGTGATCTGCGCGATGCGCGCCATCACCACCTCGGTCGTGCTGTAGGCGATCGACAGGTTCTCGGCGAGGTCCTTGGCGATCTGGTAGCGCTTGTCCTCGTCCTGCAGCGCCTGCAGCGCGAGGTCGCGCGCGAGCTCGAACTTCGCCTTCTCGGCCTGGTCCTTGCCCTGATACTGCTCCAGCGCCGCGGCCGCGCCCCGCAGCGCCGCCTGCTTCTTGGCCAGCGCCGCCTCGGCGCGCTGCAGCAGCCCGAAGCCGAGCACCTGGGCTTCTTTCAGCGCGGTGCGGAAGTCGCGGTAGGCCTCGAGGATCGTCTGCTCGCGCTGGATCTGGTCCCGGGTGTCCTTGGCGACCGCGAGGTAGGTGGTCTTGATCTTGGCGAAGCGCGACGGGATGTCGCCGCGCGTGACCTTCATCCAGACGTTGCCGAGCCGCTCGAACGTGTCGATCTTGCTGTCGGCCATCTGGTCGACCATGCGCTTGGCGTCGTCGCGGATCGAATCGAAGGCGCCGGTGATGCCGCGGTAGCGTTCGCCGATCTGCATCGCCGTGATCTGCTCGCGCACGACCTCGTTGAACAGCGACGCCTGCGACAGCGTGCGCGCGATCGCCGCGGCCTGGTCGGGCTCGAGGTGGGCGATGCGGTCGATCAGCGCGACGATCGGTGCGGTCTGGGGTTCGGACTTGATCAGGCCGAGGTTGCGCAGCACGCCGAGGGCCTGGTCGAGGTACTTCAGTGGCGTCGTGGTGGGGGGCGTCATCGGTCTCCGTCGGGTTCCTGAGGGCGGGAGGTCGTGATCGTGACCGCGGTCGGGGGGCGGTCAAGCGTTACCCGGCGCCGCGCCACGGGTCGCGGCGCATGGTGGCCGACGCGCGCGCCAATCCGTCGCCGGCGCCGATCCCGCGGCGGGTCGGCGCCGCGCGGCGAGCCGGCGGGAATCGCCCGTCACGCCGGCGCGGGTCGCGCATTGCACCGTTCGTTCCCGCGACGTGGCACGCCGCCACCGTGCGGCGACCGGTGATTCCGATGAGCACGATTCCCCTGCGTCCGTGGTTCCTGGCCCTGGCCGTCGTCGCCTGCCTCCCCGCTGGATTGCCAGCCCAGTGTGCCCCGCAGTGGCAGCCGGGTGATCCGCTGCCGCACGTGCGTGGCATCGTCGGCGCGACGACGAGCTGGGACCCCGATGGGGCGGGGCCGTTGCCGGTGCGGCTGGTCGTCGGCGGGACCTTCCAGGTCGGGTCGACGATGGCGACCGAGGTCGCCACCTTCGACGGGTCGGAATGGGTGCCCCTCGGCGATCCGCCGGGCCAGTCGGTGACCGCGCTCACGGTATGGAACGGTCAGCTCATCGCCGCGGGGAGCGGCAACGGGACCTTCCTCGTCAGCTGGAACGGCAGCTCGTGGCAGCCGGTCGGGCCCTTCGGTCAAGCCGGCGGATGGGTGCGATCGCTCGCGGTCTACAACGGCGAACTGATCGCGGCTGGCTTCTTCAGCCATGTCGATGGCGTGCTCTGCAACAGCGTCGCGCGATGGAACGGGACGACCTGGGCCGCCTTCGGCACCGGCGTCACGGGCTCCGTCTACGCGCTCGCGGTTTGGAACGGCTCGCTGCACATAGGCGGCAGCATGACGGCGGCGGGTGGCGTTCCGATCTCCAACTACGCGGTCTGGAACGGCTCGGCTTGGGTCGCCGACGCGGCGTTCAACGACACGGTCACCACGCTGGCGACCCGCATCGGCCAGACCTACCCGGCGTCCTATCTGTTCGCCGGCGGCTTGTTCACGAGCTTCACGATCGGCGGTGCCTTCACGACCGCGGCGCAGCACGTGGCCCGCTTCTCGGGGTCCACCAACACGTGGGGAGCGATGGGGGCCGGTCTCGGCGGCACGCGGTGCCAGAAGCTGCTTGTGGTCGGGACCGGCATCAACACCTTCGAGTTGACTGCGGCAACCGACGACGCGACGAACAAGGTGATGCGTTGGACCGGGTCGGCGTGGACCAACCTGGGGTTCGTCACCGATGCCTGGAGCCCGGTGACCGTGTGGACCCTCGCCTACTACGCGGGGAAGTACGTGCTCGCCCTGGCGCAGGGTGACACCGCGGTGAAGACGTACGACGCTGTGAACGGTTGGATCCCGGTGCGCGGCAGGGGCATCGACGACACCGTGTACGCGCACTGCGCGGTGGGCAACGACGTGGTGATCGGCGGCCGGTTCGCCAAGATCTCTGGCGTCGGCATGAACGGCATCGCGCGCGGCAGCGCGAACTCGTGGCAGCCACTCGGCAGCGGCGTCAGCGGCGGTCTCGGTGTCTTCGCGTTGGCGACGATGGCGAACGGCGACATCGTGGCTGGCGGCGACTTCACGACGGCCGGCGGCGTGCAGGTCGGCAACATCGCGCGGTGGAACGGCAGCGCGTGGTCGTCGCTCGGGCTCGGTACCAACGGTTCGGTCAACGCGCTGCGGGTGCTGCCGAACGGCGACCTGGTCGCTGCCGGCGCGTTCACGACGGCCGGTGGAATCACCGCCAATCGCATCGCCCGTTGGAACGGCACGGCTTGGGCGCCCTTGGGGACTGGCATGACCGCGCAGGTCAATGCGCTCGCGCTGGCGGGCAACGGTGACCTGCTTGCCGGTGGCAACTTCACGACCGCCGATGGCCTCACCTGCAATCGTGTCGCGCGTTGGAACGGCAGCGCGTGGTCGGCCCTGGGCAGTGGCGTCGACGGCGCGGTGTTTGGCGTGGTGGTCACGCCGAACGGCAACGTGATCGTCGGCGGCCACTTCACTGTGGCGGGTGGTGTCAGCGCCCCCTACATCGCCCGCTGGGACGGCAGTGCCTGGTCACCGGTCGGCGCGCAGTTCGGCTATCGGCCCACCAGTGATGTCCTCGCGCTCGCAGTCCTGCCCGACGGCGACTTGGTCGCGGGCGGCGCGCAGTGGACGTTCTCGCTGCCGTTCCCGGTGTCGACCTACATCAGCTCGAACCTCGGGCGTTTGAGCAGCGACGCGAACTACCAAGGCACGTGGTCCAGCCTCGACGTCCAGGGTCTCGTGCTCTACGCGTGCACGCCACTGCCGAACGGCGACCTCCTGGTCGGTGGTGAGTTCGTCACTGCCGGTGGACTCTCGGTGGGCAACCTGGCCCGCCTGGCGCCGCCGTGCCCGGCGCTGGCGACGACGTTCGCGCCGGGCTGCGCGAGTTCGGGCGGCAGCAACACGCTGACTGCGACCGCTCTGCCGTGGGCCGACGGCACCTTCCGCGCCACCGCCACCGGCCTGCCGCCGGTGACCTACGCGGTCGCCGTCTGGGGCCTGTCGCCGGTGCTGCCGCCGTTCCCGCTCGACAGCTTCTTCGCCGCCGCGCTGCCCGGGTGCAACTTGCACGTGACGCCCGACGGCACCGAGACGCTGTTCACGGCCACCGGCACCGTGCAGTCGCAGATCTTCGTGCCGAACACGCCGCCGATCGTCGGCGTCAGCTTCTACCACCAGATGGTCGTGATCGTCGCCGACGCGCAGCTGAACCTGCTCGAGGTCACCAGCACCAACGCGCTGCAGCTGACGGTCGGCATCTTCTAGCCGCGCCGTATCACTCGGCGCGCGTCAGCATCGCCAGCCGGCTGCCGCGGATGCCGGCCGCGAGCACGACGCAGCGCGTGCCATCGCTGCCGTCGACCAGCCAGCCGCGCACGGTCACGCCGTCGCGCGCGGTCGTCGCCACCGGCTCGATCGCTCGGCCGCCGAGCTGTTGCAGCGCCGCGATCTCGCCCGGATGCGGCAGCGTCGCCTGCCACGCGGCGGCGAACCCGACCAGCCACCAGCCGACGCAGGCGAGCGCGGCGAGCCGCAGCAGGCGCCGGCGTCGCGTCGGACTGGTGCGGGCAGGTGCAGCGGTGGTCACGGACACGCGCGCAGCGTAGCGATCCCCTGGGCCCGATCGCGGCGGAGCGGGCCCAAGTCCGTAGCCACGCCGGGGATCGCATGCGCTACCCTCCCGCCCACCATGCACCACGCTGGCCTCGAACTGCGCACGCAGCGCACCCTGCTGACTCCGTTCGCCGACGACGACGCCGGGCAGCTGCTGGACCTGTTCCGCGAGCCCAAGGTGCGGGGCTACCTGCTCGACGACGTCGTCGTGTCACCGGCGTGGGTGCTGAACGAGATCGAGCAGAGCCAGGAACGCTTCGCGCGCGGCAGCGCCGGGCTGTGGTCGGTGCGGCTCGACGACGACGCCGACGTGATCGGCTTCGTCGGCTTCCGCGAGTTCTTTCATCCGCCCGAGCTGCAGCTGCTCTACGGCCTGCTGCCGGCGCACTGGGGCGGCGGCCTGGCGACCGAGGTGACGACCGCGGTCTGCGACTTCGTGTTCCGGCGGCTCGGCTTCGACGAGATCACGGCGGCGACCGATCTGCCGAACCGCGCCTCGGCGCGCGTGCTGCAGCGCCTCGGCATGCAGTTCGTGCGCGCGACCGACGCTGGCGCCGCGGGCACCGCGTTGTTCGCGCTCGAACGCGACGCGTGGCTGCAGCGCGAAGGCCGCGCCGGCGAGGGCTGAACCCGGGCATCGGTCGCGCGCGCGGCGCGCTCCTGCCCGGGCTGCCGCGCCGGCATGGCGACGCAGGACCCGCAGCTCGCAGCCGGCCCAATGGTCGCGAACCAGCGCCAGTGCGTCGCGTCGTTCGCTCGGCGACGATCCGCCGTCGGCGTCCGCGCGCGCCCCGTGGGCGGCGTCGGCCGAGACGTTCGGCCGCGTGGCGGACGCGAGGTTGGCGGCGGCGCAGGTCGTCGGCGGACCCGCTGTCGGCATCACTTCGCGATGCGTTCCTTGAACTCGCCGGTCTCCGTGTCGATGCGCACCTTGTCGCCGACGTCGCACAGCAGGTTGACCTTGGCCTTCATGCCGTTCTCGAGCGTGGCTTCCTTGTTGCCGCTGCCGCCACCGCGGATCGGCGGCGAGGTCTCGGTGATGGTCAGGATCGAGTGCTTCGGCGGGAAGACCGCGACCAGCTGGCCGTTGACGAAGAAGCCCTTGTAGGCCTCGGACGGCCACTTCAGCGCGTCCTCGGCGGCGGCGACCGGGCAGCGCACCTCCTCGCCGGCCTCGCTGAAGAACACCTCGACCAGGCCGTCGCGGTACGAGTGCGCCAGGTCCTTCTCCTCCTTGTCGAGCACCTCCCACTTGCTGTCGGTGTGCTCCTTCAGCTCCTGCATGCGGCCGTTCTCGAGGTCCTTGATGCGCATCTGCACGAACGCGCGGCGGTCGTTGCGCAGGATGTTCCACCAGACGACGGTGCACATGCGTCCCTCGTAGGAGACCAGGGTGCCGGGACGCAGTTCGTTCGCGGAGACTTGCATGGGGCGAACACGTTAGCGAGCGATCCGGCTCCGGCCAACCCGTTCGCGGGCCGGCACGTGGGAAAGGCCCGCCGCCCGGTTGCGCCCCGGCGGCGCTCAGTTGCTGACGCCGGACAGGCAGAGGCGCTGGGCGACGGTGGGGCGGTTCAGCACCGTGTAGACCCCGGGGGCCAGGTAGCGCACGGGGTTGCCGACCTCGACCGCGCCGCCGCCGGCGGTCAGCACGATCTGGGTGACGCCGAAGTCGATCTGGCCGAAGCCCGCGGTGCCGTCGGGCAGGTAGTAGGCGCTGAGGCCCCAGCCGCTGGCGATGTGCAGCCACGAGCCACCGAAGTGCGGGCCCTGCGCCGGCGGGGTCAGCAGCAGGTCGGTCGGCAGCGTGCCCATCAGCGCACCGTCGGTGCCGCGATACAGGCTGTCGCCGGTCGCGGTGCGCACGAGGATGTCGGCCGTGCCGGCCAGCGCGCTGCCGACGCGCGGCGCTTCGCTCAGGCCCTGGTGCACGATCGTCTGTGCGCCGGAAGCCGGATCGACGCGGCGCAGCGTCAGGGTCGGGCCCTGTTGTTCGCTGACCAGCAGGAAGCCGCCGCCGTCGAGCGCTCGCACCGGATCGATCGTGCCCGCCGGGAACGGCGCCTGCGGCGCGCCGGTGCCGGTCAGGTTGGTGACGGTGCCGCCGCCGGCGCCGAGCCTCGCCTGGAACCAGTCCATCTGACCCGGATCGCCGATCGCGATCGTCAGCTTGTCGAGGGCGAAACGCGGCAGGATGTGGGCGCCGATGTACGGCTGGAAGATCGGGTCGGCCGTGATCTGCAACGGCGGCAGGAGGCCCGCCGTGTCCTGCAGGTAGAGCTCGTCGCGCAGGTCTGCGTCGATGAAGAACAGGCGCGAGCCATCGTCGTTGAGCAGCATCGCCGGTTCGCCGGGACTCTCGGGCAGGTAGCCCGGCTCCTCGTACTTGCCTGCCGGTGGCGGCAGCACGCTCGAGCCACCGGTCGTGCCGCAGGTCCACAGGCGCTGCTGGTTCTGCGGGCCGTAGAGGAACACCAGTCGCGTGCCGTCGCGCGACATGGCCATCTGGTCCTTGAGCCGCGCGTTCGCCTGCACCGGCGCCGACACGTCCTGCGGGACGGCGCCGTCGGCCAGCGCGCAGCGCCACACCCGATCCGGCGGCGTGCTCTGGAAGTAGACGAAGGTCGGCCCGACCAGCACCGAGGTGTCGACGACGAGGTCGGTGGTGGGCACCGCCAGTCGGTCGGCCCGCCCGGTGCTCGGGAACACGCCGCCGTCGAGGCGCACGACATACATGCCGCCCGTCGCGAGTGCGATCGCGGCGTGACGGCCGTCGCCGGCGACGCCGATGCGATCGAAGAACGGATCGCCGACCTGGCCCGGGCCCGTGCCCGCGGCCTCGAACACGACGCGCGGCATGCCGTCGGCAGCGATGTGCAGGAAGCCCCAGAAGGTGCCGCCGGCGCGGCGGTAGCGGAACAGGCGGGCGCCACCGGGCAGCTCGCCGCGGGCGATGCCCTGCAGCACGACGCGCCGCGTGCGGCTCGGGTCCGCGGCCTGCGCCAGCGTGCGGCCGGTCAGCTCGAGGTCCAGCAGTTCGACGCCCTGCAGCACGATCGTGTCGCCGCCGTTCGGTGCCACCTCGGCGACGCGGACGATCGTCAGCGACGTCGGCGTGCCTTCGGCGAAGGTGATCGACTGCGCGGGCAGCGACAGGGCGCCGAGCGCCGCGCAGAGCAGGGACGGAAGGTGCATGGCAGGTCGAGAGGGTAAGGCGTGACGGGTCAGCCCGACAATGCCCCTCGCGCCCGGTGGCGCCGAGGGGTCGGGCCGCCGGCGACAACCGGCGTGCCGCGAACCACGTGCGGCGGTCGGTGTGCGGACGCCGGACGCCTGCCGGCGGTCGGTGTCCGCATCCCGCACGGGTGCGCCGCCAGGAAGCTCAGGGCTGCACGACCTTGCTGTCCGCGTTGCTGAGCTGCCAGCCGCCGGCGACGGTGCCGAAGATCGCCTGGCCGCTGATCTCGAAGCCGAGCAGCGTCTGATCGGTCGGCATCGTGAACTGGATCTGGAACCGGTTGGGCGCGGTCGTGAAGCCCTGCGCCAGCAGCGCCGGAGCGGCGCCCAGCAGGTAGCAGCCGGCGCCCTGGATCGGCAGGAAGCCACCGTTGTCGGTGAAGTCGACGAACAGGAACGTGAACGACCCGGTCGGCGCCGCGACCTCGAAGGTGCTGGTCTGGCCCAGGCGCAGGTTGCCCAGGTCCAGGATCTTGCCGATCGGCACCGCCGCATCGACGCGCAGTACCGGCGCCGCCGCGGTGCCGACGTCGACGACCTGCATCTCGGCCTGCTGGCCGAGCCAGGTGTTCAGGTTCAGCGCGGTGCTGACCAGCGGCAGGCGGGTGCCGTCGAGGAAGAACTGGTTCTGCGTGCCCGGCACGTCTTCGACCTTGCCGCGCAGGGTCGCGGTCTGGGCGGTGGCGAACGACGTGGTGAGCAGGCAGAGCGTGACGATGGCAGGCGAACGCATGTGAGTCTCCTTTGGTTGGATCGAGAACTCACGGCGGAAGGCAACGCGCATGCCACGCCCGCGGCGTCGTTTCCGTGTCTGGAATGTCGACGCGGGGCGCACGGGACGCGAACGCCCACACCGGGCCGCCCGGCCCGCCTCACTCGTCGAGCCCGTGGCGCTTGATCTTGTCGTAGAGCGCGGTGCGCGAGATGCCGAGCGCGCGCGCGGTCTTGGCCTTGTCGCCGCCGCACGCCTGCAGCGCGGCGATCATCGCGCGGCGCTCGGCCTCCTTCAGCGTGACGACGTCCTCGGCGGCGACCGGCGCGGCCGTGGCCGTGGCCGCCGCCCGCGGCAGCTGCAGGTCGAGGATCTCCTCGCGGTCGCACAGCAGCGCCGCACGCGCGATCAGGTGGTCGAGTTCGCGCACGTTGCCGGGCCAGCCGTAGTCGGCGAGCGCGGCCTTGGCCACCGGCGACAGGCGCAGCGTGCGGCCGCGCGACTGCGCGTGCCGTTGCAGGAAGTGCTCGGCCAGCAGCACGACGTCGGCGCCGCGCTCGCGCAGGGGCGGCACCCGCAGTTCCACCGCGGCGAGCCGGAAGAACAGGTCCTGGCGGAACGTGCCGGCCTCGACCATCTGGCGCAGGTCCTTGTGCGTCGCCGCGACGATCCGCAGGTCGAGCTGCAGGGTCTCGCTGCCGCCGACGCGGCGGATCGACTGCTCCTGCAGCGCGCGCAGCAGCTTCGCCTGCAGCTCCGGCGGCATGTCGCCGACCTCGTCGAGCAACAGCGTGCCGCCGTTCGCGAGTTCCAGCACCCCGGGCCGATCGCGGTCGGCGCCGGTGAACGCACCCTGCACGTGGCCGAACAGCTCGCGGTCCATCAGCTCGGGCGGCATCGCCGAGCAGTTCTCGGCGACGAACGGGCCGCGGTGCCGCGGGCTCTGCTCGTGCAGCGCGCGCGCCACGAGCTCCTTGCCGGTGCCGGTCTCGCCGAGGATCAGCACCGGCAGCTCGAGCGGCGCCAGCCTGCCGATCTGCGCGCGCAGCTCGCGCATCGGCGTGCTGTCGCCGAGCAGCTGGCTGCGGTCGCGGCGGATCGTGCGGTGGACGATCGCCAGCTCGCGCTTGCTCGCCGACAGCTCCTGCGCGAGCGCCTCTTCGCGGCGCATGCGATCGACGGCGATCGCGGCCTGGTCCGCGAGCACCTCGAGCGCCTCCTTGTCGCGGTCGTCGAACACGTCGGCGCGGCTGCCATGCTCGACGTAGAGCGCGCCGGTGACACCGCCGGCGGAACGGAACGGCGCGCAGATCGCGGACCGCACCTGCAGGTTGCGGATCGACGGCATGTCCTGCAGGTCGCGGTCGGCGAGGCCGTCGGCGCCGGTCAGTGTGCGCTGCAACTCCATCGCGCGGTGCGCCAGCGAACGGCTGAACGCGAGCGCCTGCTGGCCCGGGTCGCCGCTCTGGATCTCGCGCCGCATGCCGTCCTGGTGCGCGATCAGCAGGTAGCCGAGGCGGCCGCCGGTCAGCGTCACGGCGGCGTCGAGCAGGTGTCGCATCGCCTTGTCGAGGTCGGTCTCCTGCGCGAGCTGGCGGTTGACGGCGAGGAAGGTGCGGAACAGCGTGCGGCGGTCGTCGGCGCGGGGTTCGGCCATGGTTCGCTCGGGGGAGTCGGTCGTCGTCGTCGGGCGCAGCAGCAGGGCGCGCGCGTGTTCGAGTTCCTGGTGGATGCGCGGCGGCACGTCGCCGTCGAAGCGCGCCAGCAGTTGCTGCGCGGCATCGGCCTCGCCGAGTTCGGCGTGGGCGCGCGCGAGCATCGCCAGCGCCAGCCGGCCGGCCGCGGCATCGCCGAGCTGCCGCAACGCCTCGGCGCCGTCCCGCAGCCACGGCACGGCGGTGGCGGCGTCGCCGCGCTGGAGCGCCGCGATGCCGAGGCTGGCTCCGGCACGCGCCGCACCGGCCGGGTCGCCGACGTGCTCGAACATCGTACGCGCCTCGCGCAGGTGACGGATCGCGGCCTCGTGCTCGCCGAGGTCCTTCTGGATCACGCCGAGGTTCAGCTGCGCGGTGGCCGCGTGGCGCACGTGGCCGAGCCCGTACAGCAGTTCCGACGCCATCTCGAAGCTGCGGCGCGCCGCGCTGAGGTCGCCGCGCTGCCGCTGCACGTGACCGCGCACCGTGTGCGCGCTGGCGCCGGCGAACGGCTGGGCGGCGAACTGCGGCTGGGCGTCCTGCAGCAGCCGTTCGCTGGCGTCGAGCAGGCCGGCCTGCTCGAACGCGGCTGCGAGCGTCAGGCGCTCGAGCGCGGAGGCGTCGTCGCGCTGCAGCAGGTCGCGCGCGGCGTCGAGCCGGCCCGTGGCGATCGCCAGCTGCGCGGCGACCCGCCGGTGGCGCGGATCCTGCGCCGCCGCCGGCGCCGCCGCCAGTTCGCGGGCGGCGGCGGCGACGCGTCCGGTGTCCAGCAGCGCCTGCGCGCGCAGCACCGGCAGGCCGCTGCAGAACGGCAGCGCCCTGGCCGGTTCGCCGCCGTCGAGCAGACCCTCGGCGAGCGCGCGGCGCAACGCCGGTTCGTGCGCCGGGTCGGCGGCCGACGCCTGCTGCCACAGCGCGATCGCGCGTTCGCGCTGGCCGCCCTGGGCGGCGGCGCGCACATCGTCGGGTGTGGCGTCGGCCGGCGCGCCGGCCGCGGCCGGCGTGCGACCGAGTCGGCCGCTGCGCGCCGCCGGCCAGGTCCAGCGGCTGCCCGACGGCACCAGTTCGCCGGTGCGCACCAGTGCCTGCAGGGTGGCGTGCACGGCGGCGCCGCTGGATCCGGCGTGTCGGGCGAGCCACGCGGCGGCGCCGGCCGCGGCGGCACCCTCGAGGCCGAGGGTCGCTTCGACGTGCGCGCGCAGGCGCGCGGCATCGAGCGGCGGCAGGTGCAGATGCGTCACCGCCTCGTTGCCGCGGCGCACGTGCACCTCGTCGCCGGTCTCGCCGATCGACCGCACACCGGGCGACGTCGCGGCGAGATGCAGCGCCAGCGCGCGGCGGTCGGCGGCGTCGGCGCCGGTCAGCACGAGATCCTGGTCGCCGGCGCCGACCGTCGCCAGCTCCGCGGCGAACAGCTGCACCGGATCCGGGGCCAGCAGTTCCGGCGACGGCCGGCCGCTGCTGCCGCAGAGGAACTCGAGCGCGGCCTGCGCATCGGGGAAGCGGCGGTTGGGCCGCCGCGACACGCTGCGCGACACGAAGCGATCGAACGGTGCCGGCAGGTCGCCGGCCGCGAGGCCGCCGGCGGTGAAGAAGTCGGCGCCGGGGAACATCGCGACGAAGCGGCCCAGCGGCGGACCGCTGCCGGGCCACAGCGCCTGCGCGACCATGGCGCCGACCGAGAACAGGTCGGCGCGCGCGTCGGGCAGCGAGCCGAGCAGCAGTTCGGGTGCGACGAAGAACGGCGTGCCGCCGCTGCCGCGCGCGCCGCGCCGGGCACCGAGGCCGAAGTCGAGCAGGTGCACGCGGCCAGCGCCGTCGCGCAGCAGGTTCGCCGGCTTCAGGTCGAGGTGCAGCACCGAGCGCAGGTGCACGAACGACAGCACCTCGAGCAGCTGCTGCAGCACGTCGAGCAGGTCGGCCGGATCCGACGGCAGGCGCCGCAGCGGTGCGCCGGCCGCGTGGTCGCGCAGCACGAACGCGCGCCCGTCGGGCAGCCGGCCGACCTCGCGCACGGCCGGGATCGCCGGATGTCGCAGCGCCAGCAGCAGCGACGCTTCCGCCGGCTCGATGCCGGGCGGCAGGATCTTCAGCACCAGGTCGCCGCGCTCGCGGCAGCGCACGCGCAGCGTGCGACCCTCGCCGCCGGAGTACGCCGCGACGAAGGTCAGCCGAGGACCCGGCACGTGCGGCAGGTCCTCGTCCGCGCCGTTCATTCCTCGCGCACGCGGATCCAGGTGGCGTCGATCGTCGTCGGGCCGGTCACGCTGCCGCGCCACCAGATCCGGTCCGAGCCGGGCACGATGTCGTCGAGCGTGATCGCCGTGCGACCGCCGCCCTGCCGCGCCCGACGTTCCAGCGTCGTCGTCGCCGCCACCGCCAAGGTCACCGAGGCGACCGAGACCCCCTGCACGAAGATCGGGTCGTTGTTGCGCGGCACGACGACGAGGGTGTTCGCGACGGTGTCGACCGACTGCACCCGGCCTTGCCATTCGGGGTGCATGGCCATGGCGCTGCCGGTCACCTCGACCTCACGCGCGACCAGCAGCGGCAGTTCGCCCGTCGGTGTGCTGCGGCTGGTCCACTGCACCTTGACGAGATTGCCCACCTGCAGATCGGCGAACGCGATCGTGCCGCCGTTGGGCCGGCGCAGCTGGGCCTGGCTCGCGTCGACGCGCACCGTCTCGCGCGTCGGCAACAACGTCCAGCCGCCGCGCCCGTTCTGCGCCTGCACGTCCATGACGAACGCCGTCGTCGCCGGCTCGAGCGCGGTGACGCGGCCGATCAGCCGCGGGTTGTCGTTGCGGCCGCTGCGGTGCACCTCGCTGGCGATGCAGCGCCCGTCGCGCCGCAGTTCGGCCCGCACGCGCAGCTGGTCGTCGCCGAGGCTGCGCAGGAAGTCGTCGCGGCCGGCGTGCTGCACCCCGTCGTCGCTGGCGAACGCGCAGCCGGCGGCGAACTCGATGCGGACCAGCGAGTCGTCGAGCACACGGCTGCGTGCCGTGACCTGCGGCGACTGCACGAACGCGACGTCGAGCCCGCCGAGGTCGATGGCGCTGCCGTCGGCGCGCGCGCTCATCTGCGGCACCCAGGTCGCCGTCGAACCGACCGGCGGCGGCGCGCCGTTGTGGCCGATCACGAGCCAGCTCGTGCCGAGGCTCGTGTGCTGCAGGCCGTCCGTGATCGGCACCGCCAGGTCGACGACGCTGTTCGCCGCCAGGATCGCTCCGTTCGGCTGCAGTGCGGCGCCACTGGACGGCACCAGCAGCAGATGCAGCGTCGTGTAATCGCCGGACGGCGCATCGCGCAGCACCAGCCCGTCCGCCTCACCGGTCGGATCGGCCAGCGTCACCAGGTGCGGATTGGCCAGCAGGTTCGGCGTCGTCGAGCCGTCGGCATGCTCGAGCACGGCCGCGTCGACCTGGAACTGCACCATGGCGTCGCTGCCGGTCGCGGTGTCGACGACGACCAGCACGGCGCCGGTCGTGTTCGGGGCGCTGTTGCCGGCACCGCCGCCCGAGCCGCCGCTGCAGGCGGCCAGACCGAGGCAGGGAACGAACGGGAGGATTCGCAGCAGGTGTCGCATCGGGTTGTCTCCGGGATCGGCTGCAGGATGCAGCCGACGGGTCCGCTCAAGCGGCATGCCGCGCTCCAGCCTAGCGACCCGTGTCCGGATCGCGCACGCCGCGCGTGGGCGATCTGGACGGGGCAGGGCGCCGCGGTTCTTTCGTCGCCGGCGCTTGACCCTTCTGCGGTGGTCGCCGACGCTCCGCGCCCCGATGCGGACCCCGCGGTCGCATCGCCCGCGGGAGTGCATCCGAGCTGGTGTTCGGCCTGGTCTTCAAAACCTGTGGGGTCCCTCCTCGAGAGGGGCCCGGTGGGTCCGATTCCCATGCACTCCCGCCATTCCCTGCCCGGCGGCGCGAGCGAGTTCAGTCCGCCTTCGCCGTCTGCTGCCCCAGCAGCAGGCTGTAGGCGACCGGCACCAGCACCAGCGTGAACGCGCTCGACACCACGAGCCCGAAGATCAGCGCCCACGCCAGCCCGCTGAAGATCGGATCGAGCGTGATCGGGATCGACGCCAGGATCGCGGCGCCGGCGGTCAGCACGATCGGCCGCAGCCGCACGGCGCCGCTCTGCAGGATCGCCTCCTCGCGCGCGGCGCCGCGGCGTTCGGCGCCCTGCACGAAGTCGATCAGGATGATCGAGTTGCGCACCGCGATGCCGGCGAGCGCGATCATGCCGATCATCGCGGTCGCGGTGAAGAACACCGGGTTGCCGACGCCGGCCACCGGCGTGTCGAGCAGCAGGTTCAGCAGCCAGAAGCCCGGCAGGATGCCGAGGATCGTGAACGGGATCGACAGCATCAGCACCAGCGGCAGCAGGTAGCTCCTGGTCTCGTGCACCAGCAGGATGTAGATGCCCAGGCACGCGGCGAAGAAGGCGATGCCGAGGTCGCGGAACGCGTCGAGCGTGATCTTCCACTCGCCTTCGCCGCGCCAGTCGATGCGGTAGTCGGCGGGCAGCGACCACGGATCGCCGCCGCCGTTGCGCAGCATGTTGCGCGCGGCGAGCGGGCGCGGTGCGGCGGCCACGGACGCCGCGGCCGGGTGCTGGTCGGCCTGCACGTCGAGCACGATCTCGGCCGGCGGCCGGCCGGCGGCCTCGGCCATCACGTAGGCGACGCGTTCGAGGTTCTTGCGGTGGATCGTGCCCTGGCGGGGCACGACGTCGAACGTGCCCAGCTCGGCCAGCGCGACCAGCGAGCCGTCGCTGCCCGGCACGCGCAGTTCGCCGAGCGCGCCCGCGTCGGCGCGCTGCCACAGCGGCAGGCGCACCTCGACCGGCGGCGCGTTCAGTTCGCGCGGTTCGTGCAGGAACGCGGCCATCGTGCCGCCGACCGCGGTGCGCAGGGTCGCGGCGGTCTGCGCCGCGTCGATGCCGTGCAGCGCGGCCTTCTCGTAGTCGAGCCGGTAGCGCAGTTCGTCGGGGGTCGCCTCGGCGCTGGTGTCGACGTCGACGACGCCGGGCTCGCGGCCGAGGCGCGCCGCCAGCGTGCGCGCGGCGGCGTCGAGTTCCGGCGGCGACGCGTCGGCGGGGCCGCGCACCTCGGCGACCAGCGTGGCCAGCACCGGCGGGCCCGGCGGCAGCTCGACGACCTTCAGCACGGCGCCGGCCGCGCTCGCCGCCGGCAGCAGCAGTTCGCGCACGCGCAGCGCGATCTCGTGGCTCTGGTGGCGCCGGTCGTGCTTCGGCAACAGGCCGATGCGCAGCTCGCCGAGCTCGGGGGCGCGGCGCAGGTAGTACTTGCGCACCATGCCGTTGAAGTCGATCGGCGACGGCGTGCCGGCGTAGGCCGTGACCTCGGTGACCTCGGGCAGGCCGCGCACGCGTTCGGCGAGGTCCTGCACGACCGCGGCCGTGCGCTCGACGGTCGCGCCCTCGTCGAGGTCGACCAGCACCTGCAGCTCGGTCTTGTTGTCGAACGGCAGCATCTTCAACGGCACCGCGCGCGAGGCGCCGAGCCACAGCGCGCCGGCGAACAGCACCGCGGTGCCGCCGAACGCCGCCAGCCGCACGCCGCGCGAGCGCAGCAGCGGCCGCATGATCGCGCCGTAGACCCGCCGCACCAGCGGGTCGCCGTCGGCCGCCTCGGCGTGCGCGGCGCCCTTCGCCGCCGTCCGGCGCAGCAGCAGGTGCGACATCCACGGCGTCAGCGTGAACGCGACCACCATGCTCATCAGCATCGCGACCGGCACGTTCAGCGCCATCGGCCGCATGTACGGGCCCATCATGCCGGTGATGAAGAACAGCGGCAGGAAGCTGAGGATCACCGCCAGGGTCGCGGTGATCACCGGCGGCCGCACCTCGTCGACCGCGTCGAGCACGGCCTGCAGCGGCGGGCGGTCCTTGCGCTGCAGGTGGCGGTGGATGTTCTCGACGTCGACGATCGGGTCGTCGACCACGAGGCCGAGCGACAGGATCAGCGCGAACAGCGTCACGCGGTTGATGCTGTAGCCGGTCAGGTGGTTGATCAGCAGCGTCAGCCCGAACGTGATCGGCACCGCCAGCGCGACGACGACCGCCTCGCGCCAGCCGAGCATCATCGTGATCAGCACGACGACGATCGCGATCGCGACCCAGAGGCCTTCGAGCAGCTCCTCGACCTTGCCGTCGGCGGTCCGGCCGGAGTCGCGCGTCACCGTGCAGGAGACGTCGTCGGGCAGCACGTCGGCCCGCAGCTCGTCGAGCCGCGCGTGCAGCTGCTCGGCGACGGTCACGGCGTTGGCGCCGCGGCGCTTGGCGACCGCGATCGTCACCGCGTGGTCGGGGCCGGCCGCGGCCGCAGCGTGCGCCGCGCCGCCGAACAGCAGCACGTAGGCGTCGGGTTCGGCGGGTCCGTCGCGCACTTCGGCGACCTCGCCGAGGTGCACGGGCTGGCCGGCGAAGGTGCCGATCACCAGTTCGCCGAGCGCGTGCGCATCGGGGGCGATCGCGCTGGCCTCGACGGTGATCATGCGGTCGTCCTGCGGGCTGCTGCCCGCGGTCGCCGCGGTGGTCGCCGCCGCCAGGGCTTGCTCGACCGCGGCGAACGGCAGGCTGCGACCGGCGAGCGCCACCGGATCGACGCGCACCGACAGGAGCCGCGGCCGCCCGCCGTGGATCGTCGCCGGCCCGCTGTCCTCGACCTGCTGCAGGCGCGCCAGCAGTTCCTCGGCGATGCGCCGCAGCCCGTGGTCGTCGAGCGTGCGGCTGTGCAGCACGGCCACGAGGATCGGCACGTCGTCGATCGACACCGTGTCGACGTGCCACGACCGCACCTGCGGCGGCAGCGTCGCGGCGTGCTGCTGCAGCGTGGTGTGCAGCTTGACCAGGCTGTCCTCGCGGTTCTCGCCGACGAAGAAGCGCGCCGTCACCACGGCCTGGCCGCGGCGGCTCATCGAATAGACGTATTCGACGCCGCTGATGCCGCGCACGACCCGTTCGATCGGGATCGTGATCTGCCGCTCGACCTCGAGCGCCGAGGCGCCGGGCGCGTCGACGATCACCTCGGCCACCGGCACGACGATCTGCGGATCCTCTTCGCGCGGCGTCACCAGCAGCGCGACGGCGCCGGCCGCGATCGACAGGATCAGCAGCAGCGGCGCGAGGTTGCCGGTCAGGAAGACTTCGACGATGCGATAGATGACGCCGTGGGGCTTGTGCATCGGGTCACCGCGGGGTCGCCGGCACCAGCACCACTTCGCCGGCGACGAGGCCGCTGAGGATCTCGACGTCGGCGTCGCGCCGGCGCCCGGTGCGCACGTAGCGCCGCACCGGGCGGCCGTCGACGACCGCGCGCACGAAGTCGAGCTGGCCGATCGACTGCACCGCGCGCTGCGGCACGCGCAGCTCGTCGACCGTGTCGAGCGGCACCTGCAGGCGGCCGAACATGCCGGTGACGACGCCCGGGTGGCACGGGCCGGTGACCTTGACCTCGAACGAACGGCTGCGGCTCTCGGCGGTCGGCACGATCTCGCTGACGGTGCCGGCGCACGGCTCGCCGAGCGCATCGATCGTCACCGAGACCGACTGACCGACGCGCAGCCGGCCGGCGAGGTCCTCGCGCACGACGGCGACCAGCTGCAGGCGGGACGGGTCGTACAGCGTGCAGATCGGCTGGCCCGGCTGCACGACGTCGCCCGGCTGCACCTGCTTGTCGACGACGATGCCGGTGATCGGCGCGCGGATGGTCGCGAATCCGAGCGCGGTCTCGGCGCCGGCGACGTTCTGCCGCGCGCGCTCGACCTCGGCCTCGGCGGCGTCGTAGGCCGCCCGGTCGGTGTCGAGGCGGTCCGGCGCGGCGATGCCCTGCTGCACCAGTTCGCGGCTGCGCTCGAAGTCGAGCTGCGCCTTGTCGCGCCGCGTCTCGGCGACGCGCAGCACCGCACGCGCCTGGTCGGCGCTGGCGCGCAGATCGTCGGCGTCCAGCTCGACCAGCAGGTCGCCCTGCTGCACGGGCTGGCCCGCGCGCGTGATCGCCAGGGTCCTGACGCGGCCGAGGATGCGCGAGGCGACCAGCGTCTCGGCGACGGCGCGCACGGTGCCGATCGCGGTCTCGGTGCGCGGCGTGGCGACCGCGGCCACGACGAAGCGCTCGCCGTCGGGGGCGGCGGCCGTCGGCCGTTGCGGTGCGCCGGGCGGCACCCGGCCATGGAAGGCGCCGAGCAGCCAGGCGAGCAGCAGGCCCATGACCAGCAGCCCGGCGAGCACCTGCAGCGGCCGCCGCAGGCGGACGAAGTCGATCCGGGGCATGCGTGCAGCATCGCCCGGACCGGCGCGCCGGGCAGTACGCAGTAGTCCGCAGCCGCGTCACCGGGCCGGCCAGCGCAGCTCGGCGGCCAGCGGCAGGTGGTCGCTGCCGAACGAGGCGCCGACCGTGCACCGCACCAGCTGCATGCCGCCGCCGAGCAGCACGTGGTCGATCGGCACGCGCAGCGGCCACGGCAGCGCCGCGGGCCAGGTCGCCCGGAACGCGCGCGCGCTGGCGGGTTCGAGTTCGGCGTCGGCGACCAGGCGGCCGAAGGCGTGGTTCCACGGCGTGATGTTGAAGTCGCCGAACACGACCCGCTGCGGCGGCAGGCCGCGCAGGGCCGCCGGGATCGCCGCCAGCGCGAGGTCGCGGTTGCGGCCGCGCTCCCTGCCGCCGGGCCGCGGCGTGTGCACGGCGAGCAGGCCGACGTCGCCGGCCGGCGCGCGCACCACGGCGCGTACCGCCGGCGCCCAGTCGACGCCGAGCGGCAGGCTCCTCGCGTCCACCAGCGGCAGGCGCGAGAGCAGCAGCGTGCCGTAGTAGCCCGGATCGGCGGCGCGGTGGTGGTGAGGGTCGTCGGCGAGCAGTGGCTGCAGGCCTGCGAGCCAGCCCGGCGTCGCCTCGGAGCAGAAGACGACGTCGGCCTCGCTGGCGCGCACGGTGGCCACCGCCGCGGCCGCGTTCGCCTCGTTGCCGCGCAGCAGGTTGAGGCTCAGGAGGCGCAGCGTCGGCCCGGCGGCGGGCGCGGCGGGGCCGGTGCACCAGTCGGGCACCACGGCCGCCGCGGCGAGCAGGCCGCCGGCGAGGCAGAGGAGCGCCAGGCGCCAGCGCCGCGCGGCGAACAGGACCGCGGCCGCCAGCAGCAGCGCGCCCATCGCCTGCACCGCAAAGCACGCCAGCAGGTCGATGGTCCAGTGCAGTCCGGCCACGAACGGCGCCAGCGCCGGTGGGAACGCCGGCAGGGCCAGCAGGGCGACGAGGTTGGTCGGGCGCAGGCGCACGGGGGCACGATGCCGCCTCCGCGGCGCCGTTTCGAGCGAAGACCCCCGCCGCGGCTTTGAGCGCCGCGCGCGCCCTGGCATGATCCCCGGCCCAAGCGATGTCCGCCGAACCGCTCACGACCCGCGCGGCGATGCTCGCCGAGATCCGCACCTTCGTCGCCACGTGGTTCCGGGACGGTCGCGAGCAGGGGCTCGAGGACGAGACGCCGCTGGTGACGTCCGGCATCGTCGACTCGGCGGGCGTGCTCGAGGTCGTCGAGTTCCTGGAGCGCCGGTTCGACGTGCGTCTCGGCGACGCGGACATCTCGCTGCGAAATTGCAACACCCTGCAGGGGTTGACCGACCTGGTCGTCCGGCGTCGCGCCGAATCGTGACGGCGCTCCGCGCGATTCCGCCCGCGCCCCTCGAATCCGCGGCCGCAGTCGCTAGCTTCTTTCGACCCTCTGTTCCGGTCGATCGGTGACAGTCCTCCTTCCCATCGTGGTGTTCTCGCTGCCCGTGCTGGCGATCGTGGTGTTCGCGATCTCCGGGCGCCGGCTCGCGGGCTCCTGCGGCGGGATGAGCCCGGACGGCTCGTGCGCACGCTGCGGCAAGCCGGCCGGCGATGCGGGCGCCGATCGGGCCGGTCCGTGCCGTTCCCAGTGAGCATCGCTGGAGCGGCTGCGCCCTGTCCGCCATGACACCGTCCCGTTAGTCAGGTCTTCGATCGGATGACGACCCACAAGATCACCAGGGGCTTCGACCTCCGCCTAGCCGGCGCGGCCGAGCCGAAGCTGCAGACCGCCTCCGAGCCGGCGCGGGTCGCCGTCGAGACGGCGGAGTTCCCCGGCATCAAGCCGAAGGCGCTGGTCAAGGAAGGCGACCCCGTGACCACCGGCCAGCCGCTGTTCCTCGACAAGCTCGACCGCGATCTGGTGTGGTGCGCGCCGGCGTCGGGCCGCGTGGCCAAGGTCGAGTTCGGCGAACGGCGCTTCCTGCTGCGCGTCGTGATCGAGAACGCGGCCGCGGGTGGCGGCAAGGAGACCTTCGCCGGGCTGGCGAAGCCGACCGGCGACCGCGCCGCGATCGTGAAGGCGATCAAGGGCGCCGGCCTGTGGCCGCTGTTCCGCCAGCGTCCGGTCGGCAAGATCGTGCGCGGCGACACGCCGCCGGTGGCGATCTTCGTCAACGGCATGGACAGCGCGCCGCTGGCGGCCGATCCGGCGTTTGCCGTGCAGGGCCGGAAGGCCGACCTGCAGGCCGGCGTCGACCTGCTGCAGAAGCTGCTCGCCAGCGGCGGCAAGGTCTGCCTCGCGCTGCGCGCCGCCGGCGACCACCAGAGCGACCTGCGCGATCTCAAGGGTGTCGAGGTGCACGACTTCAGCGGGCCGCATCCCGCCGGCCTGGTCGGCACCCACATCAGCCGGATCCGGCCGCTGAAGCCCGGCGAGATCGCCTACACGCTGCGCGTGCAGGACCTGGCGCGCCTCGGCGAGTGGGCGCGCACCGGCAAGTACCCGGCGCAGACGGTGATCAACGTCGCCGGCAGCGCCGCGACGACGCGCGGCTACTACCGCGTGCGCCAGGGGGCGACGGTCGCGACCGTGACCGGCGGCAAGCCGATCCAGGGCGACGTGCGGGTGATCGACGGCAACGTGCTGCACGGCCGCGCGATCGCCGCCGACGGCCACCTCGGCTACTACTGCGCCGGCATCACGGTGATCCCCGAAGGCACCGGCGCACGTGACCTGTTCGGCTGGGCGCTGCCGCAGTTCGGCAAGCTGAGCTTCTCGCGCAGCGTGCTGAGCTGGCTGTTGCCGAAGCAGGAATACGTCGTCGACGCGCGCCTCAACGGCGGCCATCGACCGATCGTCAACATCGGCGCCTGGGAGCGCGTGACCGCGCTCGACATCTACCCGGCCTACCTGGTGCGGGCGATCCAGGCCAACGACATCGAGGAGGCGGTCAAGCTGGGCCTGCTCGAGGTGACCGAGGAGGACGTCGCGCTGTGCACGTTCGTCGACCCCTGCAAGATCGACGTCGGCAAGATCGTGCGACAAGGCCTCGACCTCTACGAGAAGGAGGGCTGATCCGTGCAGTTCCTACGCAACCTGATCGAGAAGCAGAAGACGCTCTACCACGGCAAGGACAGCCGCTTCCACAAGCTGTGGCCGGCGTTCGACGCGCTCGAGACGTTCCTGTTCGCGCCGGAACACCGCGCCGACCGCACCGGCACGCACGTGCGTGACTACGTCGACCTGAAGCGGGTCATGAACACGGTCATCGTCGCGATGCTGCCGTGCCTGCTGTGGGCGATCTGGAACACCGGCGCGCAGCACTTCCACGCGGTGGCGCAGATGGTGCAGGCCGGCAAGATGACGGCCGACGGCTACGTCGGCGGCTGGCTGCAGTCGCTGTTCGTGCCGACCGTCGCGGCGCCGACGGCGATGGACAACATCGTCTACGGCCTGCAGCGCATGCTGCCGATCCTGATCGTCAGCTACGGCGTCGGCCTCGGCATCGAGATGGTGTTCTCGATCGTGCGCAAGGAAGAGGTGTCGGAGGGCTACCTGGTCTCCGGCATGCTGATCGCGCTGATCGTGCCGACGTCGATCCCGCTGTGGCAGCTCGCCTGCGGCGTCGCCTTCGCGGTCGTGCTCGGCAAGGAGGTGTTCGGCGGCACCGGCATGAACATCTTCAACCCGGCGATGCTGTGCCGCGCGTTCCTGTTCTTCGCGTTCCCGGCGCAGCTGTCGGGCGACTCCGTGTGGGTGTCGGGCAACAACGCCTCGCACCTGATCGACGGCTACTCGTCGCCGACCGCGCTGGCGATCGTCAAGCCGCAGACGGTGACCGACGCCAGCGCCACCCTGGCGCAGCACTTCAGCCACGCCGATCTGTTCTTCGGCAACATCCCCGGCAGCGCCGGCGAGATGAGCAAGCTGTGTGTGCTGCTCGGCGCGTTCTGGCTGGTGTTCACGGGCGTCGGCTCGTGGCGCGTGATGCTGGCCGGCGTGCTCGGTCTGCTCGGCGCCTCGCTGGCGATGCACGCGCTGCTGCCGGCCAGCTACGGCGGTCCGGTCACGCTGCAGGCCTACGAACACCTGATCGCCGGCGGCTTCCTGTTCGGCATCGTCTACATGGCCACCGACCCGGTGTCGTCGCCCGAGACCAACCGCGGCAAATGGATCTACGGCGCGCTGATCGGGGTGGTGACGATCCTCGTCCGCACGATCAACCCGGCCTATCCGGAAGGAACCATGCTGTCGATCCTGCTGCTCAACGCGTTCGCGCCGACGATCGACCACTTCGTCGTCGGCAGCAACATCAAGCGGAGGCTGGCCCGATGAACACCAGCAGCAACGGCTACGTGCTGGCGTTCGCCGTCGGACTCTGCGTCATCATCAGTTCGGCGCTGTCGCTGACGGCCGGCGCGCTGAAGGAGACCCAGGCCAAGGCCGAAGAGTTCGACCGGCAGAAGAACGTGATGATTGCCGCCGGGCTGTTGAAGCCCGACGAGCAGAAGCCGCGCGCCGAACTGGAGCAGCTCTATCGCGATCGCGTCGACGAGCGCGTACTCGAGATCGCCACCGGCGCGACCGGCAAGATCACGCCCGACGCGTTCAAGAAGATGCGCGACGTCGAGCGGAAGCCATACCGGCTCATCGCGGTCACCAAGGACGGCGGCGGCAAGGAGGACTCCTGGGTGTTCCCGATCAGCGGGCCCGGCCTGTGGTCGATCCTCTACGGCTTCCTGGCGCTCGAGGCCGACGGCCAGCACGTGCGCGGTCTGACCTTCTACAAGCACGGCGAGACGCCGGGCCTGGGCGGCGAGTGTGAGAACCCGGAGTGGACCGCGAGATGGGCCGGCAAGTCGATCGTCGACGACGCCGGCAAGCTGGTGTCGATCACGGTCAAGAAGGGCCACGTCGACCCGTCGATCCCGCGCGAGAAGGAACACATGGTCGACGGCCTGTCCGGCGCGACGATCACCAGCAACGGCATCACGACGTTCCTGAAGCACGATCTCCAGGGCTACATGCCCCTGCTCACCAAGATCTGGTCCAAGAAGGGCTGAACCAATGACTTCGACGACGACTCCCCTGCAGGCACCGAAGGCGGTGCTGTTCGGCGCGGAAGAGCGGAAGGCCATCAAGGATCCGCTCTGGGACAACAACCCGATCGCCTTCCAGGTGCTGGGCATCTGCAGTTCGCTCGCCGTGACCACGCGCCTCGACAAGTCGATCGTGATGGGCATCGGCGTGCTGCTGGTCACCACGCTGTCGAACGTGATGATCTCGCTGCTGCGCAAGTTCATCCCCAACAAGATCCGCATCATCGTGCAGCTGATGGTCGTGTCGGGCGTGGTGATCGTGTTCGACCAGATCCTGCGCGCCTACATGTACGACCTCAGCAAGCAGCTGTCGGTGTTCGTGGGGCTCATCATCACCAACTGCATCGTGATGGGTCGCCTCGAGGCCTATGCGATGGGCAACCCGCCGTGGCGCAGCGCGCTCGACGGCATCGGCAACGGCCTCGGCTACGCCTGGATCCTGATCGTCGTCGGCACCGTGCGCGAGATCTTCGGCTCCGGCAAGCTGCTCGGTCACCAGATCGTGCCGCAGGCGCTCTACGACGCCGGCTACGTCAACAACGGCATGATGGTGCTGGCGCCTGGCGCGTTCCTGCTGCTCGGCATCATCGTCTGGGTGCAGCGCTCGATCTCGGGCTACGTGGAGAAGTAGGAGCAGCCATGATTGCCATCCTCGAACCCAACTCGATCGGCTCCCTGGTCGATCTCGCGCTGAAGGCGATCTTCAGCGAGAACATCCTGCTGGCCTACTTCCTGGGCATGTGCAGCTACCTCGCGGTCAGCAAGCGCGTCGACTCGGCGATCGGCCTCGGCATCGCGGTGATCTTCGTGCAGGTGCTGACCGTGCCGATGAACTGGGCGTTCCAGCACTTCATCCTCGCGCCAGGTGCGTTGCACTGGGCCGGCATGCCGGACAGCGACCTCGGCTACCTGCAGTTCCTGACCTTCATCGCCAGCATCGCTGCGGTCGTGCAGGTCGTCGAGATGGCGGTCGACAAGTTCAGTCCCAAGCTCTACGCGGCGCTTGGCATCTTCCTGCCGCTGATCGCGGTCAATTGCGCGATCCTCGGCGGCTCGCTGTTCATGGTGCAGAAGGAGTACACCTTCACGCAGTCGGTCGTCTACGGCGCCAGTTCCGGCATGGGCTGGGCGCTCGCGATCGTCAGCATGGCGGCGATCCGCTGGAAGCTGCGCCCGTGCCACATCCCGGGTCCGCTCAAGGGGCTCGGCATCACCTTCATCACCACCGGCCTGGTCGCGATGGCGTTCATGACGTTCAGCGGCATCCAGTCGTTCGTGCCGCAGCCGACGGAGCCGGCCGCGTCGACGCCCGGCCAGGTCGAGACCCCGCGCTGATCCCCGCACCGACTGCCATGTTGACCACGATCCTCACCGGCGTGATCGCCCTCACCGGAGTCATCGTACTCCTGGTGCTGGTGCTGATGTTCTGCGAGATGAAGCTCGTCCAGAAGGGCAAGGTCAAGCTGCTGATCAACGACGACCCGGAGAAGTCGCCGGAAGTCGACGTCGGCAGCAACCTGCTGCTGGCGCTCAGCAACCAGCAGATCTTCCTGCCATCGGCGTGCGGCGGCAAAGGCTCGTGCGCGATGTGCAAGTGCCAGGTCTTCGAGGGCGGCGGCGAGATCCTGCCGTCCGAGCTGACGCACATCAGCCGCGCCGAGGCCAAGGACCACTGGCGCCTGTCGTGCCAGGTCAAGGTGCGCGGCCCGATGAAGGTCAAGGTGCCGGACGAGGTGTTCGGCATCCGCAAGTGGGAGTGCACGGTGCGCTCCAACAAGAACGTGGCGACGTTCATCAAGGAGTTGATCGTCGACCTGCCGCCGGGCGAGATCATCCAGTTCGAGTCGGGGGGCTACATCCAGATCGACGTTCCGGAGTACCACGGGCTGAAGTTCAGCGACTTCGAGATCGAGGAGCAGTTCCGCGGCGACTGGGACAAGTTCAAGCTGTGGGACCTGGTCGCCGACAACCCGACGCCGGTGTTCCGCGCCTACTCGATGGCGAACCACCCGGCCGAGGGCAACATGGTGATGCTCAACATCCGCATCGCCACGCCGCCGCCGCGGCAGATGAACCTGCCACCGGGCATCTGCTCGAGCTACGTGTTCTCGCTGAAGCAGGGCGACAAGATCACGATCTCGGGCCCGTACGGCGAGTTCCACATCAACCAGACCGACCGCGAGATGCTCTACATCGGCGGTGGTGCCGGCATGGCGCCGCTGCGCAGCCACATCTTCCACCTGTTCCACACCGAGAAGACCAAGCGTAAGGTCAGCTACTGGTACGGCGCGCGCAGCAAGCGCGAGATGTTCTACACCGAGGACTTCGAGGCCATCGAGAAGGACTTCCCGAACTTCGAGTACCACGTGGCGCTGTCGGAGCCGCAGCCCGAGGACAACTGGACCGGCTACAAGGGCTTCATCCACCAGGTCGTGTTCGACAACTACCTGAAGGACCATCCGAACGTCGACGAGATCGAGTTCTACCTGTGTGGTCCGCCGATGATGAACAGCGCCGTGCAGAAGATGCTCGGCGATCTCGGCGTCGAGAAGGACATGATCCGGTTCGACGACTTCGGCGGCTAGCGGCGCTGCGCGCCGCTGCGCCGGCGAAGTCCTCGAACCTCGGTTGTCCGCATCGGCTGCCGAAGCGACGACGGGGCGAGGACGCCAACTGGCGGCTACGCCCATGCGGGGGGCGCGCCTGCGGCGCGCGGGACGTACGGCGCAACCGCGGGGAATCGGCGGCTAGCGGCGCTGCGCGCCGCTGGGCCGGCGTAGTCCTCGAACCTCGGTTGTCCGCATGGGCTGCCGAAGCGACGACGGGGCGAGGACGCCAACTGGCGGCTACGCCCATGCGGGGAGGCGCGCCTGCAGAGCTGATGTCTTGAGTGTGCGCGCTCGGCGTTGCCGCTCTGACGTGGATCGGAGGAGTGCGATTTCCGACGGATTTCCTGCCGTGCCCGCGTGGTTTCACCGAAGGAGCCCGTCGGGTGCAGCTCCGCCTGGGTGTCGCTGCCGCGTCGCCTGGAAGAACCTGCTGGCAGGCCCGTGGGCCGGGTGCAGGCGCCGTCAGGCAGCGGGGTGGATCGCAGCGCGACCGAGAACTCCTGGCTGGACTCGTGGATCGCTCGTGCCAGGTGCTGAGGGGGGGCGATCAGGGCTGCCGCTGCAGCGTCGCCGCAGAATGCACACTCGAGCCATCAGCTCTCTCGGCCTCCGGGGGTTCCTTGCCCAGGCGTGCGGCGAGCAGTTGCAGTTCGAAGGTGACGTCGGGGTTCGAGGGGTGGCGGGCGACGGCGGCGACCATGCCGCCGCAGAGCGCGTAGGGGCGCCGGGCATCGACGGCGACGACGTCGGCGAGCAGGGCGGGGCTGCCGTTGACGTCGATCCGCAGCGGCACGACGTAGGCGCGGTCGACCGGGGGCAGGTCGGCGGGCAGCCGCGTCGCCGGCAGGCTCTGTTCGAACGGCATGGTCATCGTCGCCTGGACGCCGAGGCCGGTGACGACGGACCACAGGCTCGGCTTCTCGACGACCTGCCAGAAGTACTGCGCCAGTGCGTCGTCCTCCTGCACGACGTTCAGCAGCGACATGGTGCCCAGGATCGCTTCGACGACCGGTCGGATGTCGGTCCGGTCGGCGCCGTCGCCGTCGGCGGCCGCACCGGCGAGGGCGCAGTCGATCGCCGGCAGCAGACCGTGTCCGAGCAGGTGGGCCGGCAGCTTGACCAGCGACTTCGTCAGCTCGTGCCCGTTCGCGTCACTGACGACGACTCCGACCGGCAGCATCTTGGAGGTGACCCGGTGCTCCCGGCTCTCGCCGTGTTCGGTGGTGCGGTAGGTCCAGGTCTGGTTCTCCCACAGCTCGATCTTCTGCTCGCTGCTGTCCTCGACGCGCGCGATCAGGCTCTCGCCGAGCACCACGTCCAGTCGCAGCAGCCAGCGCCGGACCTCGTCACCCTTGCGCAGACGCAGTGCGTACAGCACCTGGTCGCCGCCGTTCCACGTCGGATCGTCGCTGCGGGCATCGAATCCGGGGCTTGCGCCCGGATACTCGGTGCGCGTCAACGCCGGCGCGGTCGCCGGGTCGACGGGCGCGACCGCCAGCGGCATGCCGCTGCACGCGGGCAGGCAGAGAACGGCCAGAGCGCACGCCGCGAGGTGTTTCATGTGGTGAGCCGATCGTTCGCCGGCCGGCGGAGCTGCCGGCGCGAGCGAGCACCAGCATCGCGAGCCGCGCCGAACGCAGCAACCTGCCCCGGCGGATGTCCATCGGCGTCGCGTCGCGGGAGCCGTCCCCGCCGAGAAGCGCGCCGGGCATGGCCGCGTGCCCCAGCGGTGCCTATCCTGCGCCCAGGCCATGCTGCCCGTTCCCGAGGATCATCGCTCTGTCCTGCGCAGCGCCAGCTGGTTCGTGCGGACGCATCTGCTGCGTCGGCGCAAGCTGACGGCCATCGTCGACGCGCTCGGGCTCGAGGTCCGCGCGTTCAGCCGCGACCTGGTCGGCCGCCATCTCTACAAGCGCGGCGTCTACGAACCGGACCTGACGGCGTTCGTGCTGCAGCGCCTGTCGATGCCCGCCGATGCGGTGGCGCTCGACATCGGCGCCAACCTCGGCTGGTACTCGATGCTGCTCGGCCGGCGCTTCCCCGGCGCGCAGGTGCACGCGTTCGAGCCGGAGGCGCGCAACCTCGAACTGCTGCGCGAGAACGTGCGCCGCAACGGCTGCCGTGGCGTGACCGTGCACGGCGTGGCGGTGGCCGAGGCGAACCAGAGCAAGCTGCTCTACACCTACCCGGAGAAGAACATGGGGCGGCACTCGCTGCTGGCGATCAACCGCGCGACGCCGGTCGAGGTGCGCGCGGTGCGCCTCGACGACTTCCTCGCCGAACAGCACATCGCGCCGGAACGGGTCGGGTTCGTCAAGATCGACATCGAGGGCTACGAGGAACTCGCGTTGCGCGGTGCGCCGCGGCTGCTGGCGGCCGGCCCGGCGCTGCTGATCGAGTATGCGCCGAAGTACATGCGCCGCGGCGGGCTCGATCCGGCCGCCTGCCTGGACCTGCTGCGCGGCGCCGGATACCGGGCCCACCTCGTCACGCCCGCCGGGCAGGAGCCGTGTCCCGAGGCGAAGCTGAGCGGCGACGAGCGGCTCGACCTGCTGTGGTTGCGACCGTGACCACTGCCCGGCTGCCGGTCGCGGCGCTGGCCGGGCTCGCCTGCGCGGTCGCCGCAGCATGCGCCGGCGAACCGCCGATCGAGCGCATCGGCGGTCGCACGATGGGGTCGACCTGGGAGGCCAAGTTCGTGCGGTCGGTGGCGCCGGATCGCGTGCGCGCGGTCGTGCAGGCGGAGCTGGACGCATGCGACCTCGCCTTCAGCCAGTGGCGCGACGACTCCGAGATCGCGCGCTGCAACCGCCACGCCAGCACCGAGCCGTTCGCGGTAACCCCGCGGTTCGCGGGTGTCCTGCAACTGGCGCTGCGGATCGCGGCCGCCACCGACGGGGCGTTCGATCCGACCGTGAAGCCGTTGTCGGACCTCTACCGCGCGGCGAAGCAGGACCCGGCGCACCACCTCGACGCCGCCGCGCTGGCGGCCGCGGCCGCGCGCGTCGACTTCCGCCGGGTCGAGGTGCGCGACGGCGCGGTCCGCAAGCAGCGCCCCGACGTGCAGCTCGATCTCGACGGGCTCGTCGCCGGGGCGGCCGCCGATGCGATCGCGGTGCGCCTGCACGCGCTCGGCGTGCACGCGTTCTTCCTCGAGATCACCGGCGAAGTGCTTGCGCACGGCGAGAAGGCGCCGGGCGTGCCGTGGCTGGCCGGAGTCGTCGACCCAGCGTCCGATGCGGTCGGCGACGAGCAGCCGATCCGCAGCCTGGCGCTGCGCGACCGCGCGCTGTGCACCAGCGGCGACTACCGCAACGGCTTCGTCAGCGACGGCACGTTCGTGCATCACGTGTTCGACCCGCGCACCGGCCGGAACGCGCCGCACCGCGTCGTCAGCGTGTCCGTGCTCGCGCGCAGCGCCGCCGTTGCCGACGCGCTCGGCACGGCGTTCCTCGTGCTCGGCGACGAGGGCGCGGCGCCGCTGCTGCCGCGCTTGCAGCAGCTCGACGAGCCGCCCGGGGGGGAGCTGGGGGCGCTGTTCCTGATCGCCACCGCCGACGGGGGGCTGCGGCCGGCAGAGTTCGCGTGGCCGCGCTGAGCCGGGCGCCGCGTCCAGCAGTGGTGGCCCTTCGCGGCGTACAAAAAAGGGGCCTCGGCGAGGCACCACCCCACACCGAGGCCCATCCCTGCCACTGGGCCCATGCCCAGTCGTTTCTTTCCACCTGCGCCCCTGGATGCACGCCGCGTGCCGCGCGCGGGTCGCGCCCGCTTGCTATTTCCTTAGTCGTTTCCAGACAGTTGGTTGGGGCGTTCATCGCGGAGCCGGTCCCGGCCGTCGGCCGGGCCGGATGTCGGTGGTCCGCCGCGGGTTCCCGACGCGGCGTCGGGAACGCGACGGCCGCCGCCGGCGCCGCGGTTGCGCGTCATCCGCCCTGCTCGCGCGCCTTGGCGCGGTTCCATGCCGCGTCGAGCTCCGCCAGCGACCGCCCGGCCAGCTCGTGGCCGAACTCCGCCTCGACGGCCGCGAAGCGGCGCTGGAACTTGTCGGTCGTCGCGGCGAGGGCGACCTCGGGGTTGATGCCCAGGTGGCGCGCGAGGTTGCACAGGCTGAACAGGACGTCCCCGAGTTCCCCGGCGATCGCGGCCGCGTCGCCGACTGCGATCGCGGCGTCCAGCTCGGCGACCTCCTCGTCGACCTTGCCGCGCGGGCCGTCGCGGTCGGGCCAGTCGAAGCCGGCGCGCGCGGCCTTCTCGCCGATGCGGAACGCGCGCAGCAGCGCCGGCAGCGCCACCGGCACGCCGGCCAGCACGCCCCGCGTGCCGTCCACCTGTTCGCTGCGCTTCGCCCGCTCCCAGTTGCGATATGCCTGCTCGGCGCCGTCGACCTGCTGGTCGCCGAACACGTGCGGGTGACGCCGCACCAGTTTCGCCGCCGCGGCGGCGGCGACGGCGTCGACGTCGAAGGCGCCGCGTTCGTGCGCGATCCGGCTGATCATCGCCACGTTGACCAGCACGTCGCCGAGCTCTTCGCGAGCGTCCTCGTCGTCGCCACGCCGCAGGGCATCCGCGGCCTCGAACGCCTCCTCGACCAGGTGCGGCGCCATGGTCGCGGTGGTCTGGGCACGATCCCACGGGCAGCCCTCCGGTGCGCGCAGGCGGGCGATCGTCGCCAGCAGTCGTCGCCAGCCGGGCAGGCTCGCCGCAGGGGTTTCGCCGGGTGCTTCGCTCATGCGCTGCAGGGTAGCGATCCGGCCGGTTCCCGACCGCGGTCCCGTGCGGTTTCGGCGTGCGGCGCCGCGCCGGTTCCGTATCGTAGGCGGTCCACGTTCGGCGACCGCGCGTTCCCGCGCGGCGCCCGACCCGGAGACCATCATGGCCCTAGAACTTCCACCCCTGCCGTACGCGCTCGACGCACTCTCGCCCCACATCAACAGCCAGACCCTGTCGATCCACCACGGCAAGCATCACCAGGCCTACGTGACGAACGGCAACAAGCTGATCGAAGGCACCGAGTTCGCCGGCAAGTCGGTGGTCGACATCGTCAAGGCGACCGCCGGCAAGGCCGACAAGGCCGGCATCTTCAACAACGCCGCCCAGGTCTGGAACCACACGTTCTACTGGCAGTCGATGAAGCCGAAGGGCGGCGGCAAGCCGACCGGCGCGATCGCGCAGAAGATCGCGACCGACTTCGGCAGCCACGAGAAGTTCGTCGAGCTGTTCAGCCAGGCCGGTGCCACGCAGTTCGGCAGCGGCTGGGCGTGGCTGGTGCTGAAGGGCGGCAAGCTCGAGGTCACCAAGACGCCGAACGCCGAGACGCCGATCACGCAGGCCGGTGTCACGCCGCTGCTGACGATGGACGTCTGGGAGCACGCGTACTACCTCGACTTCCAGAACCGCCGCCCCGACTACATCAAGACGTTCCTGGAGCACCTGGTCAACTGGGACTTCGCCGGCGCCAATCTCGCCAAGGCGTGAGCCGGAACCTCGCCAACGGCCGCGCCGGTGGCCCGGAGCGGTTCCCGCTCGCGTCCCGCCCGCCCGCCGGCGCTCTCCCGTGACCTCGAACCGCAAGCGCAAACAGAAGGCCCGTTCGATGGGGCTGACCGAGGCCGAACTGCAGCTCTGCGAGCTGCTCGGCCAGGTGCTCGAGCTGCTGCGCTGGAATCAGGTGCTCGGCTACAGCAACCAGTATCTGCTGCACGAGCGCCTCGGCATCCCGCCCGAGGAACGGCATCGCGTGATGCGCGCCGCGGCCGGCGCCGTCGAGCAGGACGGACGCATCCAGGACTGGGGCCGGCGGCTGATGGAGATCCAGGACGCGCTCGAACGGATCCAGGCGCGCATGAACGGCGACGACCCTGCCGCCGCGGCGGAGGGCGCGCATGGCGGCTGACCGGCGCCCGACGCCGATCAGCGCCTGCGTGATCTGCCACCAGGAGGCGGATCGCATCGCCGACTGTCTGCGCTCGCTCGCGTTCTGCGACGAGGTCGTCGTGGTCGACAGCGGCAGCACCGACGGAACCCGCACGATCGCCGCCGACCTCGGCGCGCGCGTGATCGAGAACGTGCCGTTCCCGGGCCATCGGCAGCAGAAACAGTTCGCGGTCGAGCAGGCCCGCTTCGACCACGTGCTCTGCCTGGACGCCGACGAGCGCTGCAGTCCGGAGCTGCAGCAGCGGCTGCAGCGGCTGCGGCTGGACGGGCTGTGCGCCGACGCCTACGAGATGCCGCGGCGCAACCACTACCTCGGTGCGGTGCCGCGACACGGCCTGTTCGTGCCCGATCGCAAGGTGCGCCTGTTCGATCGCCGGCGCGCGCGATGGGGCGGCCGCAATCCCCACGACCGCGTCGAACTCGATGCCGGTGCGACCTGCGAACCGCTCGGCGAGAGCATCGAGCATCTGAGCTATCGCGACTTCGCGCATCACCTGCGCACGATCGACTCGTTCACGCGCATCGCCGCGCAGGCGATGTCGGCCGAGGGCCGGCGCACGCGTCCGTTCGACCTGCTGGTGCGGCCACCGGCCGTGTTCGTGAAGAGCCTGGTGCTCAAGCTGGGCTTCCTCGACGGCTGGCGCGGCCTCGTGATCGCGGCGATGGCCGCCTACACCGACTGGAAGAAGTACTGGCGCCTGTGGCGACTGCCGCGCGGAGGCACGTCGTGAGCGGCGGGACGATGCGCGTGCTGCACCTGTTCGCGAACTACAAGTGGACCGGCCCCGCCGATCCGGCGATCCGTGCGGCCGCGCGCCTGCGGGCGCTCGGCCTCGACGTCACGTTCGCGCAGGCGGGGTACGTGCACCGCGGCGGCGAACACCGGGTCGCCGAGGAGCTGTGGCGATGGCGGCTGCCGGTCGTCACCGGACTCGAGCTGCGCAAGCACTTCCACGTGCCGTCGCTGCTGCGCGACATCGCGGCGCTGCGCACGATCCTGCGCCGCGATCGCTTCGACGTCGTGCACTGCCACCAGGCCGCCGACCACCTGCTGGCGGCGCTGGCGTGCCGCCGGCTGCCGCAGCCACCGGTGGTGGTGCGCACGCTCTACGACCCCGAGCCGCCGTCGCGCGGCTGGCGCGAGCGCTACGCGTTCCGGCGCACGCACGGTGTGCTGGCGCCGACGCGGGCGGCGTGCGACGGCGTCGTGCGTGCGTTCGCAGTGCCGGCGGATCGTGTGCTGTGGCAGGAGCCGGTGACCGAACGGCGCGCGGTCGACGGCGCGGACCAGCGCGCCCAGTGGGGGTTCGACGCGGCCCACCGGCTGGTCGGCATCACCGCGCGCATCCAGCCGCACCGCCGCTTCGATCTGCTCTGGGCGACGGCGCGCGCGGTCGTCGACGCGGTGCCGGCGGCGCGCTTCGTGCTGCTCGGTCGGGGCAACGAGACGGACACGCGCGCACTCGTCGACGAGCCGATCCGGCGGCTGGGTCTCGGCGCGCACGTCGCCCTGCCCGGCTACCAGAAGGGCGCCGCCTACGACGCGGCGCTGCGCTCGCTCGATGCGTTCCTGTTCCTGGTGCCCGGCAGCGACGGCACCTGTCGCGCGGTCTGCGACGCGATGGCGCACGGCCTGCCGGTGGTGGCGACCCGCCGCGGCATCCTGCCGGAGCTGCTGGGCGCGCGCCGCGCCGGCGAGGCGCCCGGCGTCGTCTGCGACGAGGACCCCGCGGCGCTGGCGGCGGCGCTGGTGGCACTGCTGCAGGACGACGGCCGCCGCCGGCGCATGGGGGCCGCCGCGCGCGAGCGGGCGAACCGGGACCTGGATCCCGTTCGTGCCGCCGAGCGCACGCGCGACCTCTACGCGGCGCTGCTCGCCGCGCGCGGAGGCGCCACGTGAACGGCACCGACGCCGCCGACGCCGCGGAACTCGATCGCTGGTGGCGCAGCTTCGTCGCCAGCGGTCGGTTGCCCGCCGATCTGGAGCTGCAACAGGGCCGCCTGGTGCGCAGCGTGCACCGCGGCCAGCTGCCGTCGGGCCCGGTGTTCGTCAAGGTGATGACGTTCCCGCGCGGCAAGGACCGGCTCCGCTACCTGCTGCGGGTGCTGCCGGCCGAACACGAGGCCAGGCTGCTGGCGGCGACGGCCGCGGCCGGCATCGTCTGCCCGCCGGTGGTCGCCGTGCGCAGCGCCCGCCGGTGGGGGTTGCCGTACCGATCGATGCTGGTGCTGCGCGCGCTCGAGCACCGGCACGAAGGCGGCGCGCTCGACGGCCGCCTGCAGGAGGAGGCCGTGCTGGCGCGGCGGCTGCTCGCGGCCGGGATCGTGCACCGCGATCTGCACAGCGGCAACTTCCTGCGCCTGATCGATGGCCGCCTCGCCGTGCTCGACCTGCAGTCGGCGTCGCGCACCGGCCGGCGCGCGGGCACCGCGCGGCGCGTCGCGGCGGCGGTGCGCCTGCTGCAGGACCGCGCCGGCCTGTCGCGCGGCGACGCGGCCGCCGCGCTGTTGGGCAGCGGGCTGTTGCGCGACGAGGCCGAAGCCGAGCGGGCCTGGGCCGCCGCCGAAGTCGCGCGTGCCCGCTTCCTGCGCGGACGCATCCGTCGCTGCCTCGCCGAGAGCACCGAGTTCACGCGTCGCCCGGGGTTGCGCGGCGTGCTGCACCGAACACGTGGCGAACTCGGCGACGGGACCTGGCGGTTGGGCGGTCGGGAGCTGCGCCGCGCCTGGCTCGGGCAGCGCGCGTTGCAGGTGCTCGACGGCCAGCCGCCTGTTTTCCGGGCGTACTTGCAGAAGTGGTGGTGGTTCGGCGGCGGTGGCGGGTTGTATGCTCCGCGCGCGTGCAGCGAGGAACAGATCGAAGCGGGCGTGCGGGATGCCATCGCGGCATACGAACGTCATGCCCGCACCATCGAGTGATCGGCCAGCGAGGGATTGGCCAACGCGGGATCGGCCAGCAGTGGATCGGGCCCGGCGTGATCGGGCACCGCGCCGCTGCGCATCGGGTGATGGGCCGGCAGCTCCGGAGGAGGCAGGGAGGAACATGGCGGCCGAACATCCTGAGCAGTTGATCGGCACCCGTGCCGCCGACGACCTCGGCGGGCCCGCGATCGGCCGCGACGTCGATCTCGAGCGTCCCGACCCGGTCGAGGCCGCGCGCGGCGAGTCGCCCCGGTCGCGCCTCGGCCCCGCGCGCCGGGTGCTGTTCTTCGGCAAGAACATGTCGCGCACGCGCTGCTCGGGGGCCCTGGTCGACGGGCTGCGCGAGCACGGCGTCGAGGTGCGTTGGCGCAACCTGGTGACCTGGCGGCGCTGGTTCGGCGCCGCCGCCGCCATCCGGCTCGCCCGGGCGGAGTTCCGCCGTTTCCGGCCGGATGTCGTGTTCGTCTTCTTCCGCGATCTGCCGCCGCTGCTGGCCGCCGAGTTCCGGCGCGAGGCCCGGTTGGTGATCTGGTGTGAGGAGGCGCTCGAGGCGCTCGACGGCTCGATCGTCGACTACTTCGCGCTCGCCGACCTGGTCTGCATGAGCAACCCGGCGCGCTTCGCCTGGCTGCAGGAGCGCGGCCTGGACAACATGGCGTTCCTGATGAGCGGCTTCTCGCCGCGCTTCCATCACCCGGCTGGGCCGCAGCCGCCCGTGCGTGACGTCGCGTTCGTCGGTGGCCCGGGACGGCGCGGGCAACGGGCGTCGTTCCTGGCCGAGGTGAGCCGGCGGTATCGCACCGACGTCTTCGGCCGGCACTGGGATCGCTGGAGCCACCTGCACGGCGGCCTGCGCGTGCACGGCCCGATCGGCAACCGCGGCTACGCGAAGGTCTGCGCGACGTCGCGCATCGTGCTCGGCGTCAACGAGGTCAACGACGACCTCTACTACTTCAGCAATCGCACGTTCCTGACGCTCGCCTGCGGCGCCTTCCACCTGACGCACTACGTGCCGCGGCTCGAAGACGTGTTCACCGACGGAGAACACCTGGTCTGGTACCGCGACGAGGACGAGGCGCTGGCGAAGATCGACGAGTGGCTGCACCGCGATGTCGACCGCGCCCGCGTCGCCGCCGGCGGTCACGCCGAGGTGATGCAGCACCACCAGTACTACCACCGCATCGCCCGCATCCTGCATTGGCTGCAGTTCGGCTTGCCGCCGAGCGATCGGCTGTCGGCGACCCTGAACGACCCATCGGCGTCGGCGTCGAGCGGGCTGTCGGCGCCGGGAGCCTGACCCCTGCCCGGCGCCGATCGGCGCCAGGGGGCAGACGGCGTTTTCGTCGCCCGGCGGGTGGCAGGTATGCTGGGTCCGATGAGCCAACTACTGCGCACGATCTGTCCCACGATCCTCTGTCTCGTCGCGGCCCTGCCCGCGCAGGACAAGGGCGACAAGCAGAAGCCCGTCGACAAGGCGAAGAAGGACCTGGTCATGGCCAAGGATCCGGCGATCCTCGCCATCGACAAGTTCATCGCCCGCAACAAGGTCGACACGTCACGGCCCGACTGGCGCACCCACCTGGTCGAGCCGGCGCTGGTGCCGTTCGACGCCAAGAGCGAGTACTTCTGGCACATCGAGACCTCGAAGGGGCTGGTCGTCGTCAAGATGTTCCCCGACACGGCGCCGATGCACGTCACCAACGGCATCTACCTCGCCCGGCTCGGCTACTACGACGGCCTGAAGTTCCACCGCATCATCAAGGGGTTCATGGCGCAGGGCGGCTGCCCGCTGGGCACCGGCAGCGGCGGCCCCGGCTACACGATCGACGGCGAGTTCTTCGGCACGCGCAAGCACGACAAGCCCGGCATCCTCAGCACGGCCAACACCGGCCAGCCGAAGACCGACGGCTCGCAGTTCTTCCTCACGTTCGTGCCGACGCCGCACCTCGACGGCAAGCACACGATCTGGGGCGAGGTCGCGCAGGGCATGGAGGTGCTGAAGGCGCTCGAGGCCGCGGGCAACGAGCGCGGCAGCCCGATGGCGGAGCCGCCGACGATCGTGCGCAGCTGGATCCAGGTCACCAAGCCGGAGCCGGTCAAGGGCAAGGAGAAGGCCAAGGACGCCGACGGCAAGGACGGCGACGCCAAGGACAGCGACGGCAAGGAGCACGAGGGCAAGGACGGCGACGAGCCGAAGTGACCCGCGCGCACCGGCTCAGCGTGGCAGGTCGCTCTCCAGCGCCAGCGCGATCTTGCGCGCCAGGTCCTCGGCGAGTTCGACGCGGGCCGTGCCGAGGTCCTCGCCGATCGGATCGCGGAACTCGGTGCGGTCCAGCAGCCGCCGCTCGAGCAGCACCGTGCCGTCGCGGCGCACCAGCCGCACGCGCACGGCTGCCTCGAGCGCGCCTTCGCGGACCGGGTCGCTGCGGCTGCCCGCCACCAGCGTGCGCTCGCGCGCGTCGGTGAACACGACCTGCAGGATCGCATCCGCGCGCCGGCGATCGGCCAGCACCAGGTCGGTCGACACCGGCAGTTCGCGCGCGAGCGCGCTGCCGAGTTCGACCTCGAGGCGCTGGCGCCACGTCTCGTTGCCGACGACCGCCAGCGCGACGCTGCGCACGCCCTGTTCGGGCAGGCCCGAACCGAACGAATACCCGCAGCCGCCGGTCAGCAGCAGCGCCCAGACGACCGCGCCGGGGCGCGTCACGGCGTGGCTCCCGGCGCCGTGGCGCGGTCGAGTTCGGCCCGTTGTTCGACGGCCGCGGCATGGGCCGCCGTGCCCTCGAACTCGCTGCGGCTGGCGATGTCCAGGTGGTAGCGCTGGCCGGCGACGTTGCCGACGCGGCGGTAGAACCCGGCGATGCTGAGGTGGCGTTCGGCGCGCCACTCGCGCAGCTTCTCCAGCGCCGCACCGGCCTTGGTGACCAGTTCGGGGTTCTCGGGGGCGGTCGCCAGGAAGTCCGACAGCTCGCGCACCGCGAGGTTCATCTTGTCGAGGTCGTAGTCCGGGCCCTGCAGGCTGTCGACGATGCTCATCGCGAACCGGAAGCCGGCGTACTTGACCCACTCGCTCTCGGGGCGGCGCCGCATCAGGTCCCGGAAGCGTTCCTGCGCCAGCTCGTAGTTGCCGTCCTCGTAGGCCATGTCGCCGAGCAGGCGCAGCGCATCGGCCAGGCGCTGCGTGTCCGGGTGGCGGGTGATCAGATGCTCGAGCACGGTGCGGCCGCCGCGCCGATCCGACCAGAAGATCCAGAAGCCGCGGTCGGAGGTCGCCAGCGTGCGACCGATGTCCCACAGCATCTCGACGACCGCCGGCCGCAGCTCGCTGTGCGGATACAGGTCGGAGAACTGTTCGAGCGCCAGGAACGCGTCCCAGTACTGGCCCAGGCCGAGGTGCGCCCCGGCCCGCGCCAGGTCGCGCCGATCGCGCAGGCGCTTGGGGCAGATCGTGTCGGACAGCAGGTCCAGCTGCGCCAGCGCCTGGTCGTAGTCGCGCGCGGTCACCAGCGCCTCGGCGGTGCCGAGCAGGCGCTCCGGATCGGGATCGACCGGCGGCGTCGACGCGCACGCGGCGAGCAGCAGCACGGCAGGCAGCAGGGGCTTCGGTCGGCAGCGGCGACGCATCGCCGGCGATGTTCGGCGGCGGGGCGTGCCGCCGCGAGACATTTCCGGCGCCCGATGGCTCGCTGCCAGGCGGCCCGGCGCTGCCACCCGACGGCTTCCACGCGAGGGTCGGTCGCGTGGGCGACTGCGTCGCAGCGCCCGACCCTCTCGTCCCGGCTCAGTCGCGATCGAAGAACAGCGCCCGCCAGCGCGAGTGCTGCTCGGTCGCCGCGGCGAGCCACAGGGCCGGCAGCGGTGCGGCGATGCGCGCCGCGATCGCCGGCGCCAGTTGCGGCCACAGGCGTCCCGGCGTCGACCGCAACGTGCGCAGCAGCTCGAGCACCTGGGCGCCGACGGCCAGCCGCGGCAGTTCGGCGTGCTGGCGGCAGACCAGGCCCGCGTCGCCGGTGTTGCGGAACGCCGCCGTCGCGAGGGCCACACCGCAGTGCGCGCAGCGCTCGAGGTCCGGCAGGGCCCCGAGCAGTTCGAGATGGCGCAGCTCGAGCCCGAGCACGACGTGGCCGAGGGCCGCGTCGGGGCAGCGTTCGAGCAGCGCCAGGCCGCCGGTCAACAGATCGAACACGGCCGGTTCCGGTCGCTGGTCCGGCATCGCGAACTCGCACAGCTGTGCCAGATGGCTGGCGGCCAGGTAGCGGCGGCGGGCGCGCAGGCCGCGCCGCTCGCGCACCAGGTCGGCGCGCACGAACAGCCGCAGCCCGCCGCGGTCCGCGCCGAACGTCGCCTGCAGTTCGTTGAGGAAGTCGATGCGGCCCAGGAACGGTGAGTCGGGACGATGGGCGCCCTTGGCCAGCGCGGTCACCCGGCCCTGATCGCGCGTCAGACAGGTGACGATGCGGCTCGATTCGCGGAAGTCGCTGCGGCGCAGGACCACCGCGGCGGTGGTGGCGGCACGCGCCGGCCCGGCGCTCCGGGCCGCCGGCGCGCCCGGCGCCGCGGTCAACGGCTGTCCTCGGCCGGCTCCGGCACGACCGCGGTGGCGCGCAGGCGCAGCAGGCGGCGTTCGTCGGCGAGCAGCACGCGGAACTCGACCCCGTCGACCACCACGGTCTCGCCGATCGTCGGGATGTGGTTGCAGTGGGCGATCACCAGACCCGCGACGGTCTCCCAGTCGCCGTCTTCGGGCAGGTCGGTGCCGAGCAGCTGGTTGATCTCGGCGACGGTCGCGCGCGCCGGGATCTCGAGTACGCGACCGGCCTCGACGATCTGGATCTGCTCCTCCTCGGGAGCGTCCTGGTGCGGGCTGTCGTACTCGTCGCTGATGTCACCGACGATCTCCTCGATCAGGTCCTCGACGGTGGCGAGGCCCGCGGTGGTGCCGTATTCGTCGAGCACGATCGCCATGTGCTGGTTGCCGGCCTGGAAACGGCGCAGCAGCTGCGCTGCGCCCATGGTCTCCGGCACGAACAGCGGCTCGCGCATGATCGAGGCGAGCGTGTCGCTGGTCGTCGTCTCGGCGTCGTCCTTCAGCAGCTTCAGCGCGTCCTTGACGTAGAAGATGCCGACGACCTCGTCGAGCCGTTCGCGGTAGACCGGGTAGCGGGAGAAGCCCTGCTCGAGTGCCTGCAGCACCGCGTCCCGCACCGCCAGGGTGACGTCGAACGCGACGATGTCCGGCCGCGGCGTCATCACGGTCGAGACCTGCAGGTCCTTCAGGCCGACGATGTTGCCGATCCAGGTGCGTTCCTCCTGCGCCAGCGAGTCCTCGGTCACCGAGTCGGCGACCGCGGCCATCACCTGGCGCTGGACCTCGCCGGGGTCGTTCTTCTTCGACCGGCCGAGACGGAACAGCTGCATCAGCAGTCGCGTGACGGTCAGCAGCGGCACGACCAGCGGCCAGCGCAGCAGATACCAGCCGCCGCGCACGAACGGCAGCAGCGACAGCACGGTGCGCTCGGCGCGTTCCTGCGCGATCGCCGCCGGCAGGCTGCCCGCGAACAGCAGCATCAGCGCCAGGAAGACGCCCAGCACCCAGGGTCGCGCGGCGTCGTCGGTGGCGTAGAGCAGCGACCACAGGCCCACGGTCCAGCCGGTCGCCGAGTAGACCGTCGCGACGACCAGATACTCGATGTCGCGCCGGGCGATCTCGTCGTTGCGCTGCTCGCGGTCGCTGCGCTGTTCCTCCTCGAGCAGCTGGGACAGCCGCGCCGGCGAGTAGCCGACCAGGCAGGCCGCGGCCAGCGTGCCGAGCCCGGCCAGGGTGGCTGCGACCAGGCCGAGGCCCAGATACACCGGCGACACCGTCGCGGCGGCCGTCGCGGCCGGCACGTCGGCCGGCAGCAGCAGGATCGCGGGCGCGAAGCGCCAGCCGAACTGCCGGTCCGGGTGCGGACCACCTGGTAGGGGGTCTTCCGGGGGGGAACTGCCGTCGGCGTTGGACAGGGGGGAGTGGGAGCTCTCTGCGGACACGTGGCCGCGAGCATACGGCCTCGCCGGTGGCGCCGGGACCGGTTTCGCGGCTGGAGCGCGATTCCGGCCGGCCGGATCGTGCAGGTGGGAGCCCGACAACACCTTGTGATGGGTCAGCGCACGCCGGCCACGACTTCGTCCGGGCCTTCGACGTCGACCGAGAAGCGGTTGCGGCCGTAGTCCTTGCTGGCGTAGAGGGCGTGGTCGGCGCGCTGCAGGATCGACTCCACCGAATCGCCGGTGCGGTAGTTGGTCAGGCCGATCGAGATCGTGACCGGCAGCCCCAACTCCTCCCCGCGCGTCTGCACGGCGGTGAACAGGCGGGTCGCGAGCACCGTCGCCTCGTCGGCCGTGGTGTCCGGCAGCACGACCAGGAACTCCTCGCCGCCGTAGCGGCAGATCGTGTCGGAGCGGCGCAGGGTCTGCCGCAGCACCTCGGCGGTCGCGCGCAGGGCGAGGTCGCCCTGCAGGTGGCCGTGCGAGTCGTTGAGCTGCTTGAAGTGGTCCAGGTCGCACATCAGCACCGTCATCGACTGCTCCGAACGGGCGCAGCGCGCCAGTTCCTGGTCGAGGGTGACGAGGCCCATGCGGCGGTTGAACAGGCGCGTCAGCGAGTCCGTCAGCGCGAACTTCTGCGCGCGCTGGCGGCGCCGGCGCAGCAGCAGGTTCTCGATCAGCAGCGACCCGGTCATGCCCAGGGTCAACGCCATCGACACGTCGCGCTCCGGCAGGATCGGCATCGCCGACAGCGAGCGGTCGAGCAGCAGGAAGCCCGGCGTCTCGAAGGCCCGGTTCAGCGGCACGGCCAGCAGTTCGTCGGTCGACAGCGCCGCCAGGATGCCCTCGCCCTGCCCCAGCTCCGCACCGATGCGGATCGGGCGTTCCTCGAGCAGCGCCTGACGCATCGCCGCCACCTCGCTCGGCGTCGGCACCAGCATCGTCGTCACCAGCCTGCGGGCGCTCGAATCGGCCTTGCTGCGCACCAGCACGCGGGCGCTGGTCTGGTCCCACCGCACGAACAGGGCGCGATCGTAGCCGCCGTAGCGAACACCGGCCGCGGTCAACGCGGTGACGATGCCGCGGTACGACTCCGAGCGCGTGCAGCCGAGCACGCTCAGCACGACGTCGTGCAGTTCGCCGTGCTGGCGTCCCGCGTGCAGCCGCGGCTCGTGGTCCTCGTCGGGATCGACGTCCGGCAGGGTCGGGTCGAGGCCGAAGGCGCGCAGCGAACCCTCGACCTGGCGGCGCAGCTTCTGCGCCGCGACGAGGTCGCTCTTGTCGGCGGCGGCCAGCACCGCGCCGGCGGCGTCGGGCTCGAGGTCGTCGTCCGGGTGGCCGAAGTCGGCCAGCTCCGCGAGCAACTCGGCGGCGAACACCAGCGCGGTGGCGTCGGTCGGCCGTTCCACCGAAGCGTGTCCCGGCGGCGCGCTGCGCGCCTCGAACAGCGCCACGAGGTTCGCCGGCAGCTGCCAGTGCGCGATCCACTCCGCCGGCGTGATCGTGCGCGACGACTTCGGGCTCTGCTCGTCGACCAGCGCCAACCACATCGGCAGGTCGTGCAGCAGGCCGAGCAGGTACGCCTCCTCGGGGTCGACCAGGCCGGTCTGGGTCGCCAGATCCTGCGCGGCCAGGGCGGTCGCGATCGCGTGCAACCACAGGCGGCGCAGCGCCGTCGTGCCGGCGACGCCGAACGTCGGCGTCTTCAACAGGCGGCGCGACAGCGCCGGTCCGAGCCGGCTCGCCATGCTGCGCACGCTCCAGCCGCTGACCGCCGGCCCGAAGATCGGTGCCGACGCCGCGCGCAGGCCCCGCACGACCGCCAGCGGATCGAACTGCAGGATGCGCACGACCTCGTCCTGACTCACCGACCGGCCGCGCAACTCGCGACCGAGCCGGCGGCGCAGGTCACGGATCGCCAGCAGCGACGGCAGGTTGCCGAGCGGGTTCTCCGAACTGGTGAGGACGACGGGTGTGGACACAGGCCTGGACCAATCCCGTGTTCGGCTCCGCACGGCTCCGCGCTCAAGGCCGCGCGACGTGCTTTTCACCCAGTCGCGGTCCAGTCTGAGACGAGGCTCGCCTCGACGGATGTAACACCATTGTTTGCAGTTGGTTGTCGATATCTCGGTCGATCCGTCCCGGATTCCTTGCCGCTTGGCCCGACCTTCGCATCGGCACGCCCGGCATGACCGGCTCCCCCTCGCCCTCCGCCACCCTCGACGCGCCCGATGGCCGCACGCAGCTGCGCGACCGCGCGATCACGCTGCTCGGGTGCTTCGCCCGTTCGCTCGACTCGGTGCCGGGAGCTGCGGCAGCCGACCGGGCGCAGCGCGACGCGGCCCTCGCGACGGCCCTGATGGACCTGTTCCGCTGTACCGGGGATCGCGACGTCTTCGACTGTCTCGTGCAGTGGGCCACGCCGCCGTTGCTCGGCCGCGTGCGCTCCCGCCTGCGCGCCACCGGCTCGTCGTGCGATGCCCAGGAGATCCTCCAGGACGCGTTCGTCAACATCTACCGCTATCCCGACCGCTTCCGCGCCGCGCGACCCGGTGCGTTCGCCGCCTGGTCGTCGACGATCGTCGACAACGCGATCCGCCGGCACGCGCGGCAATCGCGGCGCGGGCCCGCGGCCATCACGATCACGTCGGAACTGCTGCAGGAGTGCGCCGACGAGTGGATGCGCGAACCGAGTCTGCAGGCCCAGGACCACGAGGAATGTGCGGCGACCGTCAGCGCCTATGCGCTGCTGCTCCAGGCCTATCTGGTCTCGTTCCGCCTGCTCAGTGACCGCGAACGCTTCGTGCTCGAGATGGTCGAGGTGCGTGGCCTGCGCTACGCGGAACTGGCGAAGGTGCTGCGCATCCGCCCCGAGGCGCTGAAGATGGTCGTGTTCCGGGCTCGCAAGCGGATCCTCGACCGGCTCGGTGCCTGGTTGCGCGACGGCGTGCCGCCGCCGGTCTGATTCCCTGCGCCGGCGCCGGGAGCGCGGCGGGGAAGGCGTCTGCGGCTTGCATTGCCGCTGGCGGCGCCGATCCTGGCGGCATGGTCGCAACCGTCGATCGCCTGTTCGTGCACTGCCGGCAACTCGTGACCCTGACCGAGGGGCCGGCCACGGGCCCGCGCCGCGGCGAGGCGATGCGGCGGCTCGGTGTCGTCGAGGACGGCGCCGTAGCGGTGCGTGGGGGGCGGGTCGTCGCGACCGGACCAACGCACCAGCTGCGCGGCGAGTACCGCGCCCAGGCCGAACTGGACCTGTCCGGCTTCGTCGTGCTGCCGGGCTTCGTCGACTGCCACACGCATCCGGCGTTCGCGGCGACGCGCGAGCAGGAGTTCCACATGCGCTGTGCGGGCGCCGACTACATGGCGATCGCGCAGGCGGGCGGCGGCATCCTCAGCTCGATGCGCGCCGTGCGCGCGGCTTCGCTCGCAGACCTGACCGATGCCGTCGAACGGCATCTGTGGGGCTTCGCGGCCCACGGCACGACGACGATCGAGTGCAAGAGCGGCTACGGCCTGTCCCTGGCGGACGAGGAGAAGAGCCTGCGCGCGCTGCAGGCCGCCGCCGCTCGCGCACCGCTGACGACGAAGCGCACGTTCCTCGGCGCGCACGAGTTTCCGCCCGAGTTCCGCGCCGATCGCGACGGCTACGTGCGGCTGCTGTGCGAGCAGATGATCCCGCAGCTGGCGCCGCTGGCGGACTACTGCGACGTGTTCGCCGAGCCAGGCGTGTTCGATCGGGCGCAGTCGCAGCGGGTGCTGGCGGCGGCGAAGGCGGCCGGCCTGCGGTTGCGCGTGCACGCCGACGAGATCCAGCCGATGGGTGGCGCGGAGCTGGCCGTCGCGCTCGGCGCCGCGTCGGCGGACCACCTCGGTCGGATCTCCGATCTCGGCATCGAACGTCTCGCGGCCAGCGACACGGTCGGCGTGCTGCTGCCCGGCACGATCTTCTTCCTCGGCAAGCCGCACTACGCGCCGGCGCGGCGCATGATCGACGCCGGCTGCGCGGTGGCGCTGGCGACCGACTTCAACCCGGGCTCGTGCTACACGCAGTCGATGACGCTGATCCAGACGATCGCCTGCACGCAGCTGAAGATGACCGCCGAGGAGGTGATCACCGCGGCGACGATCAACCCGGCGTTCTCGCTGCAGCTCGACGCCGAGGTCGGCACGCTGCATCCCGGCAAGCGCGCCGACCTGTGCGTGCTCGACATCCCGAGCTGGCAGGCGATCGGCTACGCCTTCGGCGGCAATCCGGTGGCGATGACGGTCAAGGACGGCGTGCCGATCGTCGCCAACGTCACCGAACGCGACCCCGACTGGTTCGCCGAGCGCCCCTGACCTGCCCGCGGGGCGGAACGCGGCGGCGGGCGCGCAGGCTGGAAACCCGAATCGCCAGCGGGTACGCCACGTCGGTGACACCGTTGCTCGAGTTCGTTCCCAATTTCTCCGAAGGCAAGGACCGTGCGGTCGTCGACGCGCTGGTCGCGGCGATGACGGCGGTCGCGGGCGTGAAGTGCCTCGGTGCCGAGCTGGACGGCAGCCACCATCGTGCGGTGGTGACGTTGGCGGGGCCGGCGCCGGCGATCGCCGAGGCGGCGTTCCGCGGCGCGCGCGAGGCGAAGCAGCGCATCGACCTGCGGCGCCACAAGGGTGAGCACAAGCGCATGGGGGCGATGGACGTGTGCCCGTTCGTGCCGCTCGCGGGCGCGACTATGCAGGACGCGGTGGCGACCGCGCGCGCGGTCGGCGCGCGCATCGGCAAGGAGCTGGAGCTGCCGGTGTTCCTGTACGCGGAGGCCTGCACGCGCGAGTCGCGGCGCAAGCTCGGCGACTTCCGCAACAAGGAGTTCGAAGGCCTGCAGAAGCTGGTCGGCCAGGACCCCGAGTTCGCGCCGGACTTCGGGCCGGCGCGCATGCACGAGAGCGCCGGCGGCGTCGCGGTCGGCGCGCGGCGGTTCCTGATCGCCTACAACGTCAACCTGCAGACCACCGACGTGCAGATCGCGAAGGACATCGCCAAGGCGGTGCGCGAGAAGGACGGCGGCTTCAAGGGCGTGCAGGGCATGGGCTTCTTCCTCGACGACAGGCAGCTGGCGCAGGTGTCGATGAACCTGCTCGACTTCGAGACCACGTCGATCCGCACCGTGTTCGACAAGGTCGCCGAACTGGCGCGGGCCCGGGGCGTCGAGGTCGTCGAGAGCGAACTGATCGGACTGGCGCCGGCGGCCGCGATCGACGCCGCGACGGCGAAGCACGTGAGGCTGCCGAAGTTCGTGCCCGCGGAGCAGGTCGTCGAAGCGCGGCTGCGGGCGCTGGGCGGCTGATCGGCTCGGCCGCCTGCCGCTACTTCAGCGCCACCGGCACGTCGACGACCTTGGTCGTGTCCGGTTCACCACGTACGAGCTTGACCGACACCGTCTCGCCGCGCTTGCGGCCGCGCAGCATGCGGCGCAGCTCGTCCTGGTTGCGCACCGGCGTGCCGTCGATCGCGACGATGATGTCGCCCCAGGTGGTGATGCGGTTGTTGCTCACCTGGAAGGGCTGGATGCCGGCGGCCTCGGCGCCGGCGCCGGGCTCGAGACCGAGCACCGGTACGCCGACCGAGAAGCCGGAGCTGCGGTCCACGCGCACGGTCTGGCCGACCGTGACGCCGAGGTGCCGTTGCGCCGCCGTGCCATCGAGCAGCGATGGCACCACTTCGTTGATGATGTCGACCGGCACCGCGAAGCCGATGCCGGCGCTGGAGCCGCTCGGGCTGTAGATCGCCGTGTTCATGCCGATCAGGCGGCCGGCCGAATCCAGCAGCGGGCCGCCGGAGTTGCCGGGGTTGATCGCCGCATCGGTCTGGATCAGGCCGTCCATCTGCTGCGACTGCTCGGTACCGATGCTGCGGTTCAGCGCGCTGATCGTGCCGGTGCTGAGGCTGCGGTCGAAGCCGAACGGGTTGCCGATCGCCAGCACGTACTGGCCGACCTTGAGGTCGGCGGACGTGCCGATCGGGATCGCCGCGAGGTTGTGCGGCGGTGCGACGATGCGCAGCACGGCGATGTCGTGGCGCGGACTGGTGCCGACCACGGCGCCGTCGAAGAGTTCCTCGCCGAGGGCGACCTTGAGCTGGCTGCCGGCCTCGACGACGGTCTTGACGACGTGGTAGTTCGTCACCACGGTGCCGGAGTCGTCCCAGAGGAACCCCGTGCCGGTGCCCTCCGGGTAGCGGCGCACGTCGCCGTAGACGGTGCGCGCCAGCGCTTCGGTGGTGATATGCACGACCGACGGGGCGAGGCGTTCGAAGATCGACGTCGTGGTCTTCTCGATCTCCATCAGGTCGCCGCGCGGTGCCACCGGGCGCGGGTTGACGTCCGGCCCGCGCGTGAACAGGCCGCTGCGATCCAGCAGCAGGTAGAAGGCCAGCACGAAGGCGACGCCGGAGACGACGGCCGGCAACACGCTGGCTCGGCGCGGTGCGAACGGCGGATAGGCGGTCATCGGGCCCTCACACCGGGTTGGGCCACAGTTCGCGCCAGTCGCCGCGCGCCGCGTCCGGCTGGCCGCGCAGCCGTTCGACGGCGGCCGGGTGCAGCTGCACGCGTTCGAGCGCGGTCTGGGACAGCGCCTGGCCACACGCGTCGGCGATGCCCTCGGCGTGGATGCCGTGGTAGCGGTAGATCTGCGCCGGCGTGCCGGACTTGCTGAACTTGACGATCGCCTTCGCGACCTGCGGCACGCCGAGCACGGAGCCGAGGTTGTCGAGCAGGCCGATCTCGCCGTCGTGCACGGACACGACCGGCACACGCCGGCCGGCGAGGTCGATCGCGTCGCCGGCGCCCAGTGGCGAGCCGTCCGAGCCGCCGGCCGGCCGCAGGTGCAGGCGGCCGTCGACGCCCAGCGTCTGTATCAGGTGCCGGTAGTCGGTCTGCTTCGCCAACTCGCCGCACAGCAGGTCCGGCGACGTGACGACGGTGACGTTGGCGTAGACGCCGCGGTCGAGCAGCAGCTCGGCAGCCTGCACGGCCTCGGGCACCAGGGCGCCCATCACGAACATCTCGACGACGTTCTCGCCGGGCTGGTAGGCGCGGTAGCCGCGCCAGTCGATCAGCCGGTAGCCGCCGGCCAGCGTGTGCTCGCGCAGCGTGGCCAGGATCTCGTCGTCCTTGGCGTGCGGCACCTCGCGCTCCTGCAGGCCGCCGTCCTGCGCGGTCAGGCCGAGCCCGGCGCCGTGCGGCAGTTCGCGTTTCCAGCGTGCCTGCCGCCGCTGCCAGTCGAGCAGCAGGTTCTGGTGCAGCGCACGCGTGACGGCGCGGATCAGCACGCCGCTGCGGCCCTTGGTGTCGCCGCGGAAGTGGCGCGCGATCGCGTCGCACAGGATCCACTCCATCTCGATCGCGAACGCCGGCTCCCAGGTGATCAGGTTCGGGATCTGGATGTCGCTCTTCCAGCTGTGCTGGGCACCCTCCGGCGCCAGCGTCACGCCGCTCGGCGTCCCGACCAGCACGAACGAGCTGTCCCAGTAGAGGTTGTAGTAGAGCTGGTCGAGCGCCCGCTTGATGAAGAAGTCGTAGACGGTCATCAGCGGCAGGAACGGGATGCCGGCGACGGCTCCCATCTTGCCGAAGCTGCCGACCGCCGACATGCAGTTGGCCTCGGCGATCTCGAAGCGGATGTGGCGCGTCCAGGCCTCGTCGGTCGGCGCCAGCTCGGGGCGCAGGCGCTCGTGCAGGTCGAGCTTGACCTCCCAGTTCTCGTCGTGCTTCGGCCCGAAGATCTTCTCGTCCATCGCCGGGTTGATGTTGGTCGACGTGCCGACGTCGGGCGCCATCGTCATCATCAGGTCGGCGACCGGGTTCCAGCGCTGCTCGGTCTTGGTCGGCGCCTTGCCGGCCTTGCCTTCCTTGCCGACCTTCGCCAGTTCGTCGTAGACGCCGATGCGCACCAGCTTGGCCGCGAGCTGGCCCCACATCCACTGCGTGTGCGTGGTCGGCGCGAGCTTCAGGTTGATGTCGAGGCTCGACGGCATGCCGCCCTGCGCGTCGATCTGCGCCTGCACGCGTTGGCGGTTGGCGTCACCGAGCGCTTCGAGCGCCTCGATCGCCAGCCGCATCGTCTGGCCGCGCTGGGCCAGGAAGCGCCCTTCGTCGCTGTCTTCGGGCAGCCGCTGGAACGGCCGCTCGAGCGTCAGGCCCTCGGCCTTCAGGATGCGCACCACCTCGTCCTCTTCGGGCATCGCCGAGTGGTTGCCGTTGGCGGCGACGCACTCGAGCCCGCGGCCCTTGACCGTGTGCGCGATCACCAGCGTCGGCCGGTGCTTGTCCTGCTTGCACTGCTCGAACGTGCGTACGATCGCTTCCAGGTCGTGGCCGCCGGTGTCGTAGAACAGGCGCACGACCTCGTCGTCCTTCAGCGTCGCCAGCAGCTTCTCGCAGGACTTGTCCTCGGCGAGGATCGCGCCGCGCATCTGCGCCGGGTCGCGCTTCCACAGCAGCGCCTGGTAGTGGTAGTCGGTGAAGCCGCGCTCGAACACCTCGCGCAGCGCCGAGCCGCCCTTCTTCGCGAACACCGATTCTCG
>JAEUHS010000132.1 GCA_016794035.1 Planctomycetota bacterium | reverse complement strand
TCGCGTCGAACGGCGGCGCCGACGAGCAGGCGGCCACCAGGAACGCCAGACAGGCGCTGAATACCGCGCGGGCCCGGCGGCGGGACCCACGCGCGGGTCGAACGGCAGTGTCGGACGAGGTCACGGCGAGGAGGGTAGGAAGGCGGCGCGTCGGAAACCAGTGTCTGCGGCCCCGCCGCCGACAGCACGGCTCGCCGGCCGCCCGAACGCGGCTCTCGCGGCGCAGACTCCGGGCTGCCACTGGACGCTCGGGCCTCGCCGCGCGATCGTCGACCGGATGCCGCAGCAGACGCGCCCCGAGACGAACCCGTCGATCCGAGGCATGGATCGAGTCGCGGGCGAACGAAGGACGAAATGATCTCCGTGCTGGCCCTCTTCCAGGACGACGTCCCCGCGCAAGCGGGCTCGGACTTCGGCAACAACACGATGATCCACCCGGTCGGCGTCGCCGCCCTCGGGTTGATGGCCGTGCTGGTGCTGCTGGTACCGCGTCGCTGGACCTGCCTGCCGGTGATCCTGATGCTCTGCTTCATCCCGGCCGGTCAGCGGCTGGTCGTCGCATCGATCGACTTCACGTTCATGCGGGTGCTGATGTGCGTGGCCTGGACACGGCTGTTCCTGCGCGGCGACCTGAAGCCGATCGTGTGGAACCATCTCGACCGCGTGATGGTCGTCTGGGCCTTCGTCTGCGTCGTGGCCGGCACCCTGCTCGGCATGACGGTCCCGGTGTTCATCAATCGGCTCGGCGCGGCGGTCGACGCGATGATGCTCTACTTCTTCTTCCGTCAGCTGGTCCGCGACTACCGCGACCTGATCCAGATCGCGACGGTGTTCATGGCCAGCGGCTTCGTGGTGCTGGTGTTCTTCGTCATCGAGAACCAGACCTCGCGGAACATGTTCTCGGTGATGGGCGGCGTGCCGCTGATGACCGAGGAGCGGGGCGGCCGGATGCGCTGCCAGGGCGCGTTCGCGCACTCGATCCTCGCCGGGTGCTTCTGGGCCTGCCTGATTCCCTTCTACTTCGCCCGCACGCTGAAGGGCAGCTGGGTGTTCGCGATCACGGCGACGATCGTCGCCTGTGTGATCGTGCGGCTCAGCGCCTCCAGCACGCCGATCATGGCCATCCTGTTCGGCGTCTTCGCCGCCAGCCTCTACCCGATCCGCGGCGCCTTGCGCTGGCTGCGGTGGCTCGCGTTCGGCTGGCTGCTGATCCTGCACTTCTACCTGATGGACATGCCGGTCTGGCACCTGCTGTCGCGTGTCGACCTCGTCGGCGGGTCGACCGGATGGCATCGCTACCACCTGGTGGACAAGTTCTTCGCCTTCTTCCGGGAGTGGTGGCTGTTCGGCACCGAACGAACCGGCCACTGGGGGCCCGGGCTGCACGACGTCACCAACCAGTTCGTCGCCGAGGGAATCTCCGGCGGCATCTGGCGGGTCAGCCTGTTCTGCCTGGCGATCTGGCTCGCCTTCGTCGGCGTCTCCCGCAGCCTGCGCCTGCCGCAGGGCAGCACCAAGTACAAGCTGGCGTCGTGGGCGCTCGGCACCGCCTTGTTCATGCACTGCATGAACTTCCTCGGCGTCAGCTACTTCGAACAGATGACGACGGAGTGGTACATGACGCTGGCGCTGACGTCGTCGCTGACCCTGGTCCCGGGGGCGCGCGCCGAGGACCAGTTGCGCCAGATCCGCTACTAGGGAACGTGCGGGGTAGCGGCTGCGCCCGCCCATGCTGGAGCTGACGCGGCTACGCGCCGCAGCTCAGCGGCGAGAGGCCGGGTCGCACCGTGGCGCGCGACCGCGACGGCACCGCCGGGGAACAGGGCCGCGGTGGCACGGGCGCATCCGCGAAAAAACCGCGAAAACCTCGTGTCGTTTGCCACGCGAAGGGGCTTTCTCCGATGTAACCCCATCGGCACCGGTTCCGGATGTCCCAGCCTGTGTAGCCGACGGCGTCCACACCGACTAGAACACGGCTTCTCGTCACGCTCGCACTCTCACCCACTCGCTCCGCACCATGTCTCGCTCCAACCTCTTCCGGTTGGTCGGCTTCCTGCTCGATTTCGCCTGCATCCTCGCGGCGCTCTCCCTCGGTGGAATCTGGCGCACCGACACCGCGGCGCCACCTCAGCAGGGCCTGATCCAAGCGACGGTCCACGTCGCGCTGTTCGCCGGCATCTGGCAGCTGGTCGCCAGCCGCCTCGGCCTCGACCTGGTTCCTCTCCGGCGCAATCGGCGCCTCGCCCTGCGGCGCGTCGCCGAGACCTGGGCGACCACCTGGGGGGTCGGCGGCCTGCTGTCGGTGTCCCTGTTCCAGCACCTGCACCTCAACGTCTGGCTGGTGCTCGTCGTCGGCCTGGTGCTGCTGGCCGGCTATCGCCTGATCCTCTCCGCGACCACGCTCGGACTCGCCAACTCCCGGCCACGGACTCTGGTCGTCGGCGCCTGCGCCAGCGCCCGGTCCCTGAGCGTCGGCGACGACGCGCGGGAGACGATGGAGATCCTCGGCTTCGTGCCGTTCCCGGGTGAGGAAGCGGCCGAGATGTCGCACCTGCCTCGCCTCGCCAGTTCGACCGAGAGCCTGCAGTCGCTGCTGCGCGACCACCGCGTCGATCTCGCCCTCGTGAGCCCTTCGGATCGCGCCGTCACGGGCGACGTGCACCGCGTGTTCCGCAACTGCGACGAGGTGGGGCTCGGCGTGCAGTACTTCCCTTCGTTCCTCGACCTCGAGCATCTGCGCGTCGGCCTGGCCTGGACCGACCGGCGGCCCGGCCTGTCGATGAGCACGCCGCCCAACCAGTCGTTGTCGCAGCTGGCCAAGCGGGCGATCGACGTGGTGGGAGCGACGGCCGGCCTGTTGGCCCTGCTGCCGGTGCTGGTCGCCTGTGGCATCCTCGTCAAGCTGACCAGCAAGGGTCCGGTGTTCTTCCGCCAGATCCGCGTCGGCAAGAACGGCGAGACCTTCCATTGCCTGAAGTTCCGCACCATGTTCGCGGGCGCGCACGCCCAGCAGGAGAAGCTGCGCGCGGAGAGCACCCAGGACGGGCCTGCGTTCAAGATCCCCAAGGACCCGCGCATCACGTCGGTGGGACGGGTCCTGCGCAAGTTCAGCCTCGACGAACTGCCGCAGCTGCTCAACGTCCTGATCGGCGACATGAGCCTGGTGGGCCCGCGACCACCGATCCCGACCGAAGTCGACAAGTACACCTGGTGGCAGCGCCGCCGCATCTCGGTCAAGCCCGGCCTGACCTGCGTCTGGCAGGTCTGGGGCCGCAACAAGGTCTCGTTCAAGCGCTGGGTCGAGATGGACCTCTACTACATCGACAACTGGTCGCTGTGGCTCGACCTCAAGCTGATCGCGCACACGGTGCGTGTCGTCGTCAGCGGCACCGGTATGTGACACCGGCGGCAACACCCGCGGCGCGCCATCAGACTCCGGCGCAGGCGGACTCGATCTCGGCGATGGTCTTCGGCGCCGACGCCGTCAGCACCTGCGGCTTGCCGCGCGCCACCAGCACGTCGTCCTCGATGCGGATGCCGATGCCGCGCAACGCACGCGGTACGCGCCGGTCGTTGCGAGCGAAGTAGAGACCCGGCTCGACGGTCAGCACCATGCCGGCCCGCAGCCGCTGTGGGGCACCGGCCTCGCTCTGGTAGGCCCCCACGTCGTGCACGTCGCGTCCCAACCAATGGCTGGTGCCGTGCATGTACCACGGCTTGTAGCGGCTGGCGCGAACCAGGTGGCCGACGCCACCGCGCAGCACGCGCAGTTCGACCAGACCCCGTGTCAACGAGCGCACGCACGCCTTGTGCGCGGCATCCCAGGCGGCGCCGACCCTGCAGGCCGCGATGCCCGCGAGCTGGGCACGGAGCACGACGCGGTAGACGGCGGCCTGCGCCGCGGTGAACCTCCCGGACACCGGGAACGTGCGCGTCACGTCGGCCGTGCTGCCGTGGATCTCCGCGCCCGCGTCGATCAACAACAGGTCGCCGGCCCGCATGCGCCGGTCGTTGTCGTGGTAGTGCAGCACGCAGGCATTGGCCCCGCTGGCGACGATCGACGGATAGCCGTTGCGCGGGCTGCCGCGGCGGCGGAACTCGGCCTCCAGCACCGCCTGGACCTCGAACTCATGCATGCCGGTCCGCGCCGCCGCCATCGCCGCCCGGTGGCCGGCGACGGTGATCTCGGCCGCCGCCCGCAGCGAGGTGATCTCGGCGGCGTCCTTGACCAGCCGCGCCGCGGCGATCGTGGGCAGCGGATCCTCGAGCACCGGGTGCGCCGGCGGTGCGCGCCGACGATCGCGCCGAGCCTGCGCGCCGAACAGGTCGAACAGGCGCCGGTCGAACGCCGGATCCACTCCGAGGCGATGGAACACGCGCCGATGCGCGGCCAGGAAGCGTGGCAGTTCACGCCAGAGTTCACCGAACGCGAACGCCTCGTCGACGCCGAAGCGACGCCGCGCACCGACGACACCGTGCCGGCGGCCATCCCAGATCTCGCGCTCGACGTCGCGCGGTCGCACGAACAGCACGCTGTGGTGCCTCGCCTTGCCGGTGCGGAAGGCCAGCAGCAGGGCCTCGGGCTCGGGGAACCCGGTCAGGAAGTGGAAGTCGCTGCCCGGGCGATACTCGTGCAACACGTCGCCGTTGCGCACCGACTCCGCGGCGGTCGGCAGCAGCAGGAGACCATCGCCCAGCGCATCGAGAATGCGCTGGCGACGGGAGCGGTGCAGGGCGGGATCGAAGGATGCGTCGCGGCTCACGCCGGGAGTTTGCCCGGTCGCGGGCGCGCGTTCACGCGATCTGCGGCGGAGCCGCGCCGCGATCGCTCAGTCGAACGGCACCTCGACGAACACGTCCGGCTGGTCCCAGGCCAACGGCACCTCCACGATCACCGGCACGAAACCGAGCGCATCGATCTCGAGCACGACGGTCGCCTCGTCCTCGTCCCGCCGCGGGCCCAACACCGCCCGACCGCTGCCGTCCTCCTGGAAACCCACGTCGGCGTCCGCCAGCAGATACTCGTCGAGCAGAACGCGGCCGGAGCTGTCGGTCAGGTACCAGTCGACGTAGGGGCTGACGCACGTGCACCGCGACCACTCCTGATCCGCCTCCACGACCCGCACCGAGACGTTCTCCCAGACGAGATTCGTGTTCGGGTCGTAGACCTCGACCAGGATCGAGACCAAGCGCGGCGACTCGTTGCGCAGGCTCGCGCGGGAATTGCCGCGGTGGCACGAGGCCAGGGCGATGGCGAGCGAGAGAAGCAGGAGGGCTCGTGGATGGCGCATGGTGTTCGGGGCTGGTGGGCCGAGTCGCGCGGCAAGGCAACGATCGTGCCCGGGTCGACAGGTCGGTGGGTCGTGCGCGAGACCGCGGAACGTCCTCCGTGCACAGCACAGGGGCGCCGCGCTGTCGCGGCAGCGAAACAGCGCATCCCGGCCCGCAGAAGTTGCTTCCGGACACCACGAAAGCTCTCTAGCCTGGACTGCCTCCCGCCCGCACCGCCCTACACCGGCTGACCGAAACGTGCCGCCGTCCTCCCAGTTCGCGCCGCCTCATTGGGCCTTCGTGCCGTCGACCGTCGATGCCGGCCGCCTCGACCAGCTCGCGCCCCTGTTCGACGATCTGACCCACCGTGCCCTGCCGGACGCGGCGGCGATCGAGCGCTGGTTGCGCGACGAGAGCGAACTGTCGAGCCGGATCGGCGCCGAGGTGGCCCGGCGCTACGTGCGCATGACGCGCAACACCGACGACATGGAGGCCAAGCGCGCCTACCTCGAGATGGAGCAGAAGGTGATGCCCGAGGTCAAGGTCCGCAGCGACGCCCTCGACAAGAAGCTGCTGGCGAGCCCGGCGCTCACCGCACTCGATCCCGCGCGCTACGAAGTGCTGCTGCGTCGCCGCCGCACGCAGAGCCGCCTGTTCCGCCCCGAGAACACGGACCTGCAGCGGCAGGAGGCCGAGCTGCAGACCCAGCAGCAGGCGATCGTCGGCGGCATGTCGGTCGAGTTCGAGGGACGCTCGCTGACCTTGCAGCAACTCGGCCCCTACTACGAGAGCCAGGACCGCGACCAGCGCGAGCGCGCGTTCCGCGCCGGCCTCGCCGCGCGTCGGGTCCACTGGAACGAACTCGAGGACATCTACGACCGGCTGGTCGGACTGCGCACCGAGATGGCGCGCAACGCGGACTTCACGACCTACACGCCGTATCGCTTCGAGGAGCTCGGTCGCTACGACTACTCCCCGACGACCTGTCGCCGCTTCCACGACGCCATCGCCGAATGCGTCGTGCCGATCGTGCGGCGCCTCGACGCCGATCGCGCCCGGCGCCTCGGACTCGAGCGACTGCGGCCGTGGGACCTCGAGGTGGATCCGGAGGGCCGGCCGCCGCTGCGCCCCTTCGCCACCCAGGACGAGTGGATCGCCCTGTGCCGGCGGATCCTGGCCGAGGTCGACCCCCGGTTCGCCAGCGAACTCGACGAACTCGTACGGCGCGACCTGCTCGACCTGATGAGCCGGAAGGGCAAGGCTCCCGGCGGCTACCAGTACCAGCTCGAAGACGACCGTGTGCCGTTCATCTTCGCCAACGGCGTCGGTGTGCACCACGACGTGCAGACGCTGCTGCACGAGTGCGGCCACGCGTTCCACAGCCTGCTGTGCCGCCACCACGACCTGCTGGCCTTCCGCGACTACCCGATCGAGATCGCCGAGACCGCGAGCATGTCGATGGAACTGCTCGGACTCGAACACCTCGGCGCGGTCTACCCCGCCGACGACGCCCAGCGCGTCTATCGCAGGCACCTGGAGACGCTGCTGCGGACCCTGACCTGGATCGCCTCGATCGACGCGCTGCAGCTGTGGGTCTACGACCGGCCGAAGCACTCGCGCGAAGAGCGGCGCACGGCCTGGCTGGACATCCGGCGCCGATTCGGCGGCGACGTCGACTGGCGGGGCCTCGACGACGCGCTGGCGATGCAGTGGATCGCCCAGACGCATCTGTTCAGCCACCCGCTCTACTACATCGAGTACGGCATCGCCCAGGTCTCCGCGCTGCAGGTCTGGCGCAACTACCGACGCGATCGCCGCGCGGCCATCGCCGCCTACCGCGCCGCGCTGGCGCTCGGTGGCACCCGGCCGCTGCCCGAACTGTTCGCCACCGCCGGCGTGGACTTCGACCTGTCCCCGGCGAAGCTGCGCGGACTGGTGGCCGACGTGGTCACACAGATGGGGCGCTGAATCAGACGCTGTGCGCCCGGTACCACGCGAGCAGATCCTCGATCACCTGCATCGCCTTGCCGTGGAAGTGGTTGTTGGCGACCACGATCGCCTTCGTCGCCCCCACCTCGATGCGACGCAGTCGCCGGCCGATCTGCTCGACCTCGTCCGCCGAGTAGTGCCAGTCGTAGACCTCGTCGCGCCCGGCGCCCTTGCGGAACCACGCGCGATTCCGGCCGTGCAGCCGGAAGTAGGCGATGTCCGCCTGCCCGTGCACGCCGGTGACGTCACGGGCGAAGCCGGAGGCCATGCCGGGATAGTCGAGTTCGAGCACGCCGACGCCGAGACCCTGCAGCGCGTCGAGCGCGGGCTGTTCGTTCCAGGTGCGGTGCCGCAACTCGACGAACAGCTGCGTGTCGCCGCCGAAGGCCGCGGCGAGCGCCGCGACGTGCTCGACGGCACCTGATGTGAACGGGAACTCGTGGTTGAACTGGGCCAGCAGGCCGAGCAGGCGGCCGGACTCGCGCAGCGGGGCGAAGCCGTCGCGCACTTCGGCCACCAGCGCGCGGTCGAAGTGCCGCTCGTGCGTGAACTCGTGCGGCAGCTTGGCCGTGAAGTGCGTGCCGAGGTCCTCCGTGCGCTCGACCCACGAGCGACAGTTCTTGGCCGCCGGCGGCCGGTAGAACGTGTTGTTGATCTCGATCAGGTCGACGCGCTGGGCCACGGCCCGCAGCGTGTCCTTGCAGTTGCGCGGATAGACCACGTCCTTCCAGTCGGGATACGACCAGCCGGCGACGCCGAACAGCACGGCCCGCTCAGCCATCGCCGCGCCGCAGCCGGTCGTTCTCGGCCATGCGCTCGGCGACCTTGCGCTCGAAGCCGCGGTCGCCGGGGACGAAGAACCGCGCCGCCTGCAGTTCGGGCGGCAGGCACGGCATGCGCGCGACGCCGGCCTCGGTGTCGTGGGCGTGGACGTAGCCGGTGCCGTGGCCGAGGTCGCGCGCGAGGCCGGTCGCGGCGTTGCGCAGGTGCAGCGGCACCGGGTGCTGCGTGCCGTCGCGCGCGAGCGCCATCGCCGCGTCGATCGCGCGGTAGACCGCGTTGCTCTTCGGCGCGGCGGCGAGGTAGACCACGGCCTCGGCCAGCGGCAGACGCGCCTCCGGCAGGCCCAGGAACTGCGCCGCCTGCAGCGACGCGACCGCGACCTGCAGCGCCATCGGATCGGCCAGACCGACGTCCTCGGCGGCCATCGCGACCAGACGCCGCGCCGCCTGGACCGGATCGGCGCCCGCCTCCAGCGCGCGAGCGAGCCAGTAGACCGCGGCCTGCACGTCCGAATTGCGCAGGCTCTTGTGCAGCGCCGACAGCAGATCGAAGTGCTGGTCGCCGGCCTTGTCGTGCAGCAGCGCGCGGTGCTGGAACGCCTCGACGACCATCGGCGGCGTGATCACGTCCCGGTCGACGCAGGTCGCCGCGCAGGCCTCGATGCAGCCCAGGGCGCGCCTCGCGTCGCCTCCGGCGAGCGCGACCACGCGGTCGACCGCCGCGGCTTCGATCGTCAGCTCGCGCACGCCGAGGCCGCGCTCGCGATCGACCAGCGCCGCCCGCACCAGCTGCGCGACCGCGGCCGGCGGCAGCGGCTGCAGCGGCACCACGCGGCAGCGCGACAGCAGCGCGCCGTTGACCGCGAACGACGGGTTCTCGGTCGTGGCGCCGACGAGCACCAGGTCGCCCCTCTCGACGTGCGGCAGGAACGCGTCCTGCTGCGCCTTGTTGAAGCGGTGGATCTCGTCGACGAACAGCAGCGTGCCGCGACCGTCGCGCTGCCGCCGCGCCTTGGCCTCGGCGACCGCTTCGCGTACCTGCGCGACGCCGGCCAGCACCGCCGAGAACGGTTCGAAGTGCAGCGCTGCCTGCCGCGCGATCAGCAGCGCCAGCGTCGTCTTGCCGACGCCCGGCGGGCCCCACAGCAGCAGCGAACCCGCCTTGCCCTGCTCGATCGCGAGGCGCAGGCTGCGCCCCTTGCCGACGATCGTCTCCTGGCCGAGGAACTCCGCCAACGTGCGCGGCCGCATGCGTTCGGCCAGCGGCGGCGGTGGTCCCTTGGCGGACGGCGCCCGGTCCGCGTGTTCTTCGGGCAACTCGCCGAACAGACTCACGCCGGGCACCTCATCGCCGCTGCCGCTGCCGCTGCGCCTCGAACAACAGCACGCCGGCGGCGACGGCGACGTTGAGGCTCTCCACCGGCGCACGCAGAGGGATGCTGGCGCGCGCCTGTGCCGCCTGCAGCAGGTCGGGTGGCACGCCCGCGGCCTCGGCGCCGACCACCAGCAGCAGCGGCCGGCGGAAGTCGACGTCCGTGTAGGGACGTTCACCGCCACCGTCGGCGACGACGATCTGCAGGCGGTGGCGACGGGCGAAGTCGATCACGGCGGCGCCGTCGAGCCCGTGCAGCACCGGCAACCGGAACACCGATCCCATCGACCCGCGCACGGCCTTGTCGCGGAACGGATCGGCGCCGCCGCGCAGCGTGATGCAGCCGGATGCTCCTGCGGCCTCCGCGGCGCGCAGCAGCGAACCGAGGTTGCCGGGGTCGCGCACGCCCGCCGCGACGACGACCAGCGGCACCGTCTCGCGCCCCAGCAGCTGTGTCTCGCCGACCTCGGGCCGGCGCAGCAGCACCGCGACGCCGGGTGGTGTCTCGAGGGCACTCATGCGCGCCATCACGTCCGGCGCGACCTCGACGAAGTCGGGCGTCGCCTGCGACAGGCGGTCGCGCAACGCCGCGTCGTCGCAGCGCGGCGAGACGGCGGCGGCGACCACCTGCAGGCCCGCGTCGAGCGCCTCGCCGACGAGGCGCGGGCCTTCGGCCAGCATCAGACCCTCCGACGCGCCGGCAGCCGCATCGCGGAACTGCCGGACGACGGGGTTCTTCGCGGAGGAGATCGCCTTGCGGGCCTCGGACATCGCGCTGCTGACACTAGCGCGTCTGCAGCCGCGTTGCCCGCTCCTACTGCAGCTGCGACAGCACGCCCGACGGCACCAGCACGCCGTCGATGGCATGCACGATGCCGTTGGCGGCCAGAACGTCCGCCGCGAGCACCGGCAGCCCGTCGAGGTTCAGGCCTGCCGCGCCGTGGGCGACGCTGACCGCAGCCCCCTGCAGGGTGGTCAGACCCGCACCCGCGGCCAACTTGACGTCGCGCTCCGTCGAGGCACCGCTGAGCACGTGGTACTGCAGGATCTGGGTCAGCACCGGCAGGTTGACCGGCTGCAGCAACTGATTCAGCAGGCCCGGCGGCAGCGCCGCGAACGCCGCATCGGTCGGTGCGAAGACGGTGAAGGGCCCCGCCGCCGGATCGGCGAAGGTCGGCGCGAGATTGGTCGCCGTCAGCGCCGCGACCAGCGTCGAGAAGCCCCCGTCGCTCGCCACCGTGGCGATCGGCTCCGGCACCGCGAGCACGGCGTCGAGCACGTGGATCACGCCGTTCGTGCACGGAATGTTGAAGACCTGGATCGTCGCGCCGTTGACCCGCGCCGAACCGGACGCCGAGGCGAACAGCACCTGTTGCCCCTGCAGCGAGGCCGCCAGCTCGACATCGAGCGCCGTCCCCGCGGTGACCGCGCCCGGCACGACGTGGTAGGTCAGGATCCTGGCGAGCTGGGCCTGGTTGGCCGGCAGCAGCAGGTCGTCCAGCGTCGACTGACCGAGCGCGGCGAACGCGGCGTTCGTGGGTGCCAGCACCGTGAGCGGAGCGCTGCCCGAGAGCGCGCCGGCGAGATTGGCCGCGCCGACGGCCGCAACCAGCGTGTCGAATCCGCGGTCGACGAGCGTCTGCACGATCGGCTTCGGCGGCAGCAGGACACGATCGACGACGTGCACGATGCCGTTGCGGGCGAGCTTGTCCGCGTCGGTGACACGGGCGTCGTTGACGTAGAGATCACCGCCGACGCCGTCGATCAACAGGTCGACGCCGCCCAGGGTCGCGGCATCGGTCAAGGTCGCGGCCGTCGCGGCATCGACGCTGCCGGAGACCACGTGGTAGAGCAGCACGTCCACCAGCAGCTGGCGGTTCTGCGGCTGCAGCAGGCTGTCGAGCTGTCCCGGCGGCAGGGCGGCGAACGCGGCGTCGCTGGGGGCGAACAGCGTGAACGGGCCTGGACCGGCGAGGTCGTCGTCGAGCCCGGCCGCAGCCACGGCGGCGGCGAGCGTGTTGAGACCGAGGCCCGACAGCGACGCGGCCACGGTCGGCTGGCTGGCAGCGGGGTTCGTGTCGCGGTTGTTGCTGGAGCAGGCGCCCAGGACGAGCAGGCCCGCGAGACAGGACGGCAGGATGGGTACGGAGTTCATGCCCGGATCGGTTGCGTGGGGTCGACGGATGGGGACCATCCGCCGCACACTGCATCGGCGGACCGGGCGGCAGCGGCGGCGGACGCCGGACACGACGTCCGGTGCGCGACGTTCGCGCCGATCCGCTGCGCGGATGCGCGAGTTCAGCTCGAACGACGCGCGGGCTTGCGAGTCCGGCTCGCGGACCTGTCGCCCGCGGGCTTGCCGGCCGTTTCGATCCTTCTCGCCGCTTTCGGCGCCGGCTTCTTCGCCGGCTTCTTCGCGGCCGGCTTCGCACGCTTCGCCGCGCGGACCACGGGCGCCGCAGCGCCGGTCAGTTCCGCGATCTTCGCGCGCACCTGCTCGGCGTGGCCGGCCGCGCGCACCGCGGCCCAGTGGTGCGCGATCTTGCCGTCCGGCGCGATCAACACCGTCGAACGGATCACGCCCTCGACCTGCTTGCCGTACATCATCTTCTTGCCGAAGGCGCGATACGCCTTCATCACGGCGCGGTCGGCGTCGGTCAGCAGCGTGATGCCGAGGCGATGCTTGGCGATGAACCTGGTGTGCGCCGCCGCGCCGTCCGCGCTGCAGCCGAGCACGACGGCATCGAGGTGACGGAACTCGGGCAGCGCCGCGGTGAACTCGCACGCCTCCACCGTGCAGCCGGGGGTGTCGTCCTTCGGATAGAAGTAGAGCACGACCCAGCGGCCGCGCAGATCGGCGAGACGGACGGCTCGACCGTCCTGATCGGGCAGTGAGAACGACGGCGCAAGACGACCGATTTCGACCATGCGGAGATGATCGCCGGCGCTCCCCGCGGGGCAAGAACGGTCGTGCGCCATGCGCTCGGCCCGGCGCGCGGGCGGACGTGGCGGCAAAGCCGGCACGCAGCGCCGTATCCGCGCTGCCCGACTACGCACCAGAACCCCACCAAGGCCACCCATCGACCCATCCCCACGCCATCCGGGCCGGGGCATGCTTCATGTCACTCCCACGTCACGCGTGGATTCACCCGCGGAGCAGATCATGTCGCACCATCCCCCCGTCGAAACCCTCTCCTCCCGCAGTGCTTGGAGCGCCGTCTGCCTCGGCGCACTCCTGGCCCTCACCGGGTGCAACAGCAAGAACCGCCCGGCCGAGTTCGGCGTCGCGTCGGACCCGGTCGTCGGCGCCAACGACACGCTGCCCGGCGTCGTCGTCGAGATCCAGTCGGTGCGCGGCAGCGGCACCAACGGCCGCGCCCGCGTCGGCGACCAGCTGACCGTCGACTTCACCGTCAAGACCGGCGCCGGCAAGCCGCTCGAACTCGCCAACGTGACCCGCGGGGCGATCATGGTCTCGGGCCCCACGTTCAACTACCAGCGCGTGATCGACTCGCAGGCCGACGTGATCGCGAACGCGAAGAAGACCGGGCTCGGCGCCTACACCTACACGTTCTCGAAGCCGATCCCGGCGACCTACCTGGCGCCGCTGAACGACACCGGCGCGCTCACGGAGGGCGAACTGACCGGCCAGGGCCTGCTGTCGGGCACCTACACGGTCGGCATCGAGCTGCGCAAGGACTACACGGTGCGCGACGTCACCTACCGTGACCCGGGCAACGCCTCGATGGACTTCCTGCTGGGCGACGCCTTGACGCCCGAGCCGCGCGAGGTCGTGACCCTGGCCAACTGCAACCAGTGCCACACCGAGCTGCGCGCCCACGGCGACAACCGCGACAAGATCACCAACTGCCTGCTGTGCCACACCAGCGGCGCCGAAGACAAGAACGTCGCCACCGCGGCCGGTGGCACGCCTGGCGCCGCGATCGACTTCAAGGTGATGATCCACAAGATCCACGCCGGCCAGCACCTTCCCTCCGTGCTCGGCGTGACCACGAACCCCGATGGTTCGCGCAACTACAACGCGACGCCGAAGGAGTATCGCCTGGTCGGCTACGGCAACTCGGTCATCGACTTCTCGCACATCGCCTTCCCGGCGTGGCCCAGCTTCTACACGCCGATGCCGCGCGACCAGGGCTACGCGGCGCTCAACATCCCGCCGTCGACGGAGGGTGCGCGCCGCCAGAGCCTGGAGAACACCATGCGCGGCATGCCGGTCGAGTGCGACAAGTGCCACGGCGACCCGGACGGCAGCGGCCCGCTGCTGCCGCCCAAGCAGGGCGACCTGATCTACTCGCAGCCGTCGATCGCCGCCTGCTCGTCGTGCCACGACGACTGGGTGCCGGAGCATCTCTACACGGCGAACGGCCAGACGATGCCGATCCAGCGCGACAACGCCACCTGCAAGGAATGCCACCGCGTCAGCGGCACGCCGCTCGACGTGGTGGATGCGCACCGCCATCCGCTGGTCGACCCCGACATCGCGCAGGGTCTGAAGTTCGAGTTCACCTCGATCACGGACGTCGGTGGCAACAACAACGGCCGCTTCGAGCCCGGTGAGAAGGTCCAGATCACCTTCACCGCGAAGGACAACAGCGGCGCGGCGATCGCCGCCAACAGCCTGAGCCGCATCGAGGTCATCCTCAGCGGCCCGACGAGCAACCCGCAGATCGTCAACTACCAGCGCCTCGGCCAGACCTGGTTCCAGGGCAACGGTCCCTACACGTTCAACATGCCGGAGATCGTCTGGCACGAACGAATCGACGCGTCGGCCGGGACGACGTTCGCGACGATGCGCGCACCGCACTGGAACGTCACCAACGCCACGACCTCGTTGCTGCGCATCACCGGCACCGGCAACAGCTCGAACCTGGCGGCCACGGCCCCGGTCACGCAGAACTACATCGACGTGACGCCGGGCACCGGCCCGATGTTCGTGAAGGACAACTACATCGTCGTCGACGGCGCCAATGCCGGCCTGCGCGAGTACTTCCGCATCCAGTGGGTCGACGGCGACCGGCTCTGGTTCAGCTCGCAGTTCCGGCAGAACTACAAGCCGAACGTCACCGTCGCGCATGCGATCAACGCGACCGTCGAGGTCGTGACGACCGCCACGGTGTCGACCAACAGCTACACGCTGGACGCCACGACGGGCATCTTCACGAAGCTCGCCGGCTTCGTCGACGGCGTGCTGCTCTGCACCTACTCGACCGACTTCGTCGTGCCGTCCGCCTATCCGGGCGCGCTCAACGATTCGCCTGCCAACGGGCAGAACTGGGGCGATTGGACCGGGCTGCCACTGCTCGAGGGCACCTACACCTTCGACATGCACGGCGCGCGTTCGCTCATGGTGAACCGCTACGGCGAAACGACGAACTACACCGAGGGCGCGGATTCGACGGTCGCCAAGCTGCTGTTCGGCGGCGCCACCAGTGTCCAGGACGTCGTGCGCATCGATCCCAACGCCTGCTACGGCTGCCACGAGAACCTGCAGTTCCACGGCGGCAGCCGGCGCAGCGTCGAGGCGTGCCTGCAGTGCCACGGCACGGCCGGCGCCGAGAACACGCAGCGCTACGAGAACCCGACCAACGGCAACCCGTTCGGCACGCCGGTCGAGTTCCGCCGCATCGTGCACCAGCTGCACAACGGTGTGTTCCCCGGCATGCCGGGCGGCGTGCAGGACTGCTCGAAGTGCCACGGCGCCAACACCGCCTGGACGCTGCCCGCCACGCGCCTGCACCCGCAGCAGGCGGTGCCGACGCGCAGCTGGTTCGTCGCCTGCGCGTCGTGCCACGACTCGGCCGCGCAGACGGCACACATGGACGCCAACACCAGCCTGAGCGGCTTCGAGGCCTGCTCGGTCTGCCACGGCGAGGACGACGATCTCGGCGTGCGCATCGTGCACCAGATCAAGTGATCGCAACGCCGGTTCGCCGGCAGCCGCCGCCCGCCGCGCACTCCGGTGCGCGACGGGCGGTTTCCGTTCGGCGACCCCGACCCGCGGCGTCGCTTCGCGGCGCGGCGCGCGCCGGTGCCACGGTTGCCTGCCGCCGCCACGGCCCGTAGCCTTCGCAGCGCGCGGGGGCTCGAGCCCGCGCTCGCCGCGGCAGCCTCGTCCATGCGCTCGCTCCTTCGATTGCTCACGTGCGCATTGCTCGCATGGCAGGCCATCGTCGTGACGACCGGCAGCGCACAGCGTGTCGTCGCCGCCTCCGAAGGGTGGCACCTGCTGTTCACGGCCGACACCGAGACCCGCCTGCGCCAGGTGCTGGGTGAGGACGCGGCCCTGTTCTCCGAACTGCGCACGGTCGTCGCGTCCGGCACGGTGCTGCTGAACCAGCAGGTGCAGGGCTCGCTCGAGGGACTGCGGCGTACGGCGAAGGACGAGCAGGACTTCCGCGACACGTTCGCACGGCTGGCCGCGCGCAACGGCCTGTTCGTGCAGCTGTCGGGCCTGCTGTACCCGGACCTGCTGTTCCTCAGCGTGGCCGAGCCGATCGCCGTGATCGAAGCAGGCGTCCAGGACGCCGACGATGCCCTGCTGTTCGTCTTCGAAGGCGATCCCGTCCCGACCGGCCGCGCCGGCTGGACCTGCACCCACCAGGCAGCCCGCTTCCAGCTATGGCGATTCCAGAAGGCCTAGCGAGCTACGCCTGGGTCGCGGTCTGCGCCGTCGTGGCGCCCGCCGTGTTCGGCCTCGGCATCGTGCGCACGCTCGGCCTGCGGCCCGATCACGGGCGACGGGTGTCGTGGGCCTTCGCCTACCTCGCCGGCCACTACGTGCTGGCCCACGCGACGCTGCTGTGGGCCCTGGTCGCCCGTGGCGTGCCCGGCGTGCTGTTGCCGGTCGCGGCGGTCACGGTCGGGATCTGGCTGCTGCGCCGCGCGGCCGGGCGACGTGCCACCGCCGCACCCGTGCCGCCGTCGACGGTCTGGGACTGGCTGCCCGCTGCCGTGCTGATCGTCGTGCTGCTGCACGACTGCCTGCACGCGAACGTCGACCCGATCCGCATCAGCGACGAGGCGCAGATCTGGGCCGCGAAGGCGAAGGTCCTCTACGGCGCACGCAGCCTGGACTCACCACTGGCGTTCGCCGCGTTCGTCTCGCATCCCGACTACCCGCTGCTCGATCCGCTGGTGCAGGTGCTGTCGTTCGCCAGCGTCGGCCGCGTGTTGCACTTCGAGAACCGGCTGCCGATCCAGTTCTTCGCGGTCGCGCTGCTGGCGCTGCTGTCGGCTGCCATGACGCGCCGCGCGCACCCGTTGGTGTCGGCGCTGGCGCTGATCGCGTTCGCCGGCACCCTGTTCGGCAGCAGCGCGCGCACCGCCGGCGCCGACGTGCTGGTGTCGTTCGCGACGCTCGCCGCGGTCGAAGCGCTGCTGCGGCTGCGCGAGACCGGCGCGCGGGTCTGGTGGCGCCTCGCCTGCCTCGCCGTCGCCGCCATGCTGGCCAGCAAGAACGAGGGTGCCTTGCTGGCGCTGGCGGTCGCGCTGCCGTTCGGCGTCGGATGGCTCGTCGACCGCCGTCGCGCGACCGCGCCGGGGCGCATCCCGCGCGCCGAGCTCGCGTGGCTGCTGCTGCCGGTCGCGGCGCTGGCGCTGCAGCAGGTGTTCAACCGCCGGTTCGACCTGCGCAACGACCTGTTCGATCCGAACGTCGGCGACGGCAGCGGGTTGTTCGGCCGCATGCTGGACAACGCCGCGACCCACGGACCCGCGGTCGCCGAGTACTACGGCCGCATGCTGGTCGATCCGGCGCTGCACCGGCTGCTGCCGCTCGCGTTCGTCGCCGCGATGACCGTTCGGCTGTGCATGCACGGGCGGCAGGGCCTGCAACCGTCGGCGATGCTGTGCGGCGCCGTCGCCGGCACCGTGCTCGGCTACATGCTGGTGTTCGTCGGCACCTACTCGGACCTGCAGTGGCATCTGTCCACGGCCGCGGCCCGCACGATGCAGCAGATCGTGCCGGTGGCCGCGCTCGGTCTGTGCCTGGTCACCTGGCCGCGCGAGCACGGGGCACGCCCGGGCGTACCGCCCGGCTGAGCCGTCGCGATCGTGCCGCTCGGCGCTGGCGGGCCGCGCCGCGCGATCGCTACAGTTCGCGCGACGCCAAGGAGACCATGCACCACCGTTCCGTGACCCTCTCGCTGCTCGCCAGCACGCTGTTCGCTCCCCTCCCCGCCCAGGAACTCGTCGCCGGCAAGCCGGCACCGGCCCTGCATGTCGCCAAGTGGGTCAAGGGCGACCCGGTGGCGGCGTTCGCCAAGGACCGCGTCTACGTGGTCGAGTTCTGGGCGACCTGGTGTGGCCCGTGCATCGCCGGCATGCCGCACCTCAGCGAGGTGCAGAAGCGGCACGCGGCGCAGCTGACCGTGATCGGCGTCACCAGCGAAGACGAGTCCAACTCGCTGGCCGACGTCGAGGCGATGGTGGCCGCCAAGGGCGACACGATGGCCTACACGGTCGCCTGGGACGACGAGCGCAAGACGCACGTGGCATGGTTCGACGCGGCCGAGCAGGAAGGCATCCCGTGCTGCTTCGTGGTCGACAAGCAGGGCACGATCGCGTGGATCGGTCACCCGCAGTGGCTCGACACGATCCTGCCCGACGTGCTCGCCGGCGCCTACGACCCCGCCGCGCTGGCCGGCAAGGTGACCGCCATCGAGAAGCGGCTGACCCGCATCTTCCTCGCCGCTCAGGTCAAGCCCGCGACCGCGCTCGAGGAGGCGAAGACCCTGCTCGCGGAGTTCCCGTTCCTGACCGACCAGGTCGAGCCGGGCCTGTTCTCGCTGCTGCTCGAGGGCCAGGGCGCCAAGGACGCGTGGCCGATCGGCGAGCGCATGGTGGCGCGCGCGATCGCCGGCAAGGACGCGGCGACCCTGAACGACGTCGCATGGTTGATCGTCGACCCGGCGGCCGAGCGCGCCGAACGCAACCTGGACCTGGCGATGCGGGCCGCCAGCAAGGCCGTCGAGTTCACGCGCAGCGGGAACCCCAACATCCTCGACACCCTGGCGCGCGTGCACGCCTGGCGGGGCGAGTTCGCGCGGGCGCTGGAGCTGCAGCAGCAGGCGCTCGCGCTGGTCGCCGACGACGCGGAGATGACCGCGGCGCTGGACGGGGCGCGCAAGGAGTACGCGGCGAAGGTCGCCGCGGGCGGCAGGTAGCGGCGGCGCGTCAGCGACAGGCAGCCAGGGCCCGCGCGACGTAGACCGGCGCGACCTTCCGGCGCCAGTAGACGTCGAGATCGGTGTTGTCCATCGTGCGCGCCGGCTTCATCGCGGCGCTGCCGGCGGCGGCGATCCGTTCGTCGGTCAGCTGGTTGCCGACCAGCAGCTTCTCGGTCTCGGTCGCGGGGATCGCGTACGAACCGGCGCCGCCGAGTCGCACGTTGGCCTTGGTGACCACGCCGTCGCCGTCGAGCCACAGGCACGCGCCGACGCCGAGGATCGGGAAGTCGTAGGTGTCGCGGCGGCGCAGCTTCAGGTAGCTGGCCTTCCACGCGCCCGGTGGCGGCAGGAAGACCTTCGTCAGCAACTCCTCGGGCCGCTTCGTCAGATAGACGATGCCGTCGTCGCGGTACAGCTCGTCGCACTTGATGCGGCGCGTGCCGTCGGCGCCGACCAGTTCGACCTCGGCCTCCATCGCACACAGCACCGGCACGGTGTCGCTGCTCTGCACGGCCCAACAGCGCGGGCTGCCCGGGGCGACCCAGCAGATCGCGCCGTCCTTCTTCATGCAGAAGTCGATCGACTCGCGCCACTCGTGGCTCTGGTCGTAGTAGGTGCAGCGCGTGTCGAGCAGCAGGTTGCCGCCGATCGGGCCCATGTTGCGCAGCAGCGGCGTGCTGATCTCGCGCACGGCGTGCGCGAAGCCGGGGTAGTGCTGCTTCAGGTGCGCATGATGCTCGAGCTTGGTCAGCCTGACCATCGCGCCGATGCGCACGCCGCCGCTGCCGTGCACCTCGACGTCGTGCAGACCGGGCACGTCCTGCAGCGAGATCACCTGCGTCGGCACCTGATGGCGACGCTTCATGTTCGGATACAGGTCGGTGCCGCCGGCGACGTACATCGCCTCCTTGCCGTGTTCGCTCGCGAGGCGAACGGCCTCGGCGGCGGTCTTCGGCCGGTGGTAGGTGAACGTGGGGAGTCGCAGCATCGTCGTTCCTCGCCGCCTACTTGGCCGCCTTCTTCTCGCGCTTGGGTTCGTTCCAGGCGGTGCCGTCGCCACCCTGCCACGGCGTCTTGATCTTCAGCGACTCGCCGAAGTCGACCGCGGGCACGCCGGTCGCGTCGTTGGCCGGACCGAAGCGCGGTTCCTTGCCGGCCTGCTTGGCCTGCAGCGCCGCGAACACCTTCTCGAACGACACCGGCACCTCGTCGACGCGCACGCCGACCGCGTCGAAGATCGCGTTGGCGACCGCCGGCATCATCGGCAGCAGCGGGCCCTGGCCGACCTCCTTGGCGCCGAACGGGCCGTTCCGGTCCGGGTCCTCGACGACGTAGGTGACGACCTCGGGCATCTCGAGCGTCGTCGGGCTCTTGTACTCGAGCAGCGACGGGATCTTGTGCACGAAGATGCGGTTGCCTTTGTGCGTGCGATCGCGGTAGGCCATCTCCTCCATCATCGCTTCGCCGAGGCCCATGTAGACCGAGCCTTCGATCTGGCCCATGGCGACCGCGGCGTTGAGCGCGCGGCCGATGTCGTGCGCCATCCAGACCTTCGGCACCGTGTAGATGCCGGTCTCGGCGTCGACCTCGACCTCGACGACCGCGGCGGAGTAGCTGTAGCTCGGGCTCGGACCGACGCCGCCGCCGCGGAACTTCGCGGCCGACGGCGGCGGCGAGTAGCTGCCGACCGTGCCGATGGTGCCGGACTTCGCCTCGGCGGCGCAGACGGCCTCCTGCCAGGTCATGCCCTTCGCCGGGTCCTCGCTGTCGAACACGCGTTCGGCGGCGAACACCAGCCGTCCCGCCGGCACGCCGAGCTTGGCGGCGACGCCGTCGGCGACGATGTCGCGCGCGCGCTCGGCGGCCTGCATCGCCGCGTTGCCGGTCATCACCGTCACGCGCGAGCTGTACGAACCGAGGTCGACCGGCGTCAGGTCGGTGTCGGCGGTGACCACCTTGATGCCGAGCGGGTCGATGCCGAGCACCTCGCCGATGATCCAGCCGAGCACGCTGTCGCTGCCCTGGCCGATGTCGGTGCTGCCGCAGAACGCGGTCACGAGGCCCGAGCGGTCGAGCTTGAGCTGCACGCCCGAGTGCGGCATGCCGTTCCAGTAGATCGGCAGGCCGGCGCCGCTGAGATAGCTGCTGCACGCGAGCCCGAGGCCGCGGTACCTGCCGTTCTTCTGCCTGCCGAGCTTGCCGCGACGCGTGTTCCAGCCGGAGCCTGCGACGACCTTCTCGATGCAGGTGCCGAGACCCATCGAGCCGATGCGCAGGAAGTTCGCCGTCAGCGAGTCGCGCGGCGCCAGGTTGTCGAGCCGGATCCTGGCCGGGTCGAGACCGAGGTCGCAGGCGATCTTGTCGAGCTGCACCTCGAGCGCGAAGCGCGGCTGCGGCGTGCCGTGGCCGCGCTTGGGCCCGCACGGCGCCTTGTTGGTGAAGAAGCGCGCGCCGCGGAAGTGGTAGTTGTCGACCGCGTAGGTCACGGTCTGCAGCGCGCCGGTGTAGAACGTGCTCGCGGTGCCATAGCTGCCGTAGGCGCCACCGTCGAGGTAGCTGTGGAAGTCGAGCGCGGTGATGCGGCCGGTCTTCGACACTCCCACCTTGGCGCGCATCAGCACCGGGTGCCGCCCGCGGTGGCACCAGAACACCTCTTCGCGCGTCAGCGCGATCTTGACCGGCCGACCGGTCAGCATCGACATCTTCGCGGCGGCGATCTCGTGGTTGAACGGGTCGCTCTTGCCGCCGAAGCCGCCACCGTTCGGGCAGGCGATCACGCGGATGTGGTGGGCCGGCAGCGGGTGCAGGGTGCGCGCCAGCGCCTTGTGCAGGTAGTGCGGCGTCTGCGTCGACGACCAGACGGTCAGCTTGCCGTCCTTGTCGAAGTGCGCGAGCGTCGCGTGCTGCTCCATCGGCAGGTGCGTGTTGCCCTCGAAGAAGAACGTGTCCTGCCGCACGTGGTCGGCCTTGGCGAAGCCGTCCGCGAGGTCGCCGAACTCGAGGTTCTCGAGCCGATGGATGTTGCCGCGCACGCCGTAGTCGTGCAGGCGCGGCTCGTCGTTGGCGGCGGCCTCGTGGATGCCGCCGATCGTGCGCAGCTCGCGGTACTCGACCTCGACCAGGCGGCACGCGTTCCAGGCGGTCTCCTCTTCGGTCGCGGCGATCGCGACCACCGGGTCGCCGACGAAGCGCACGCGGTCCGGGCACAGCGCGTGTTCGTCCTGGCTGACCGGCAGGATGCCGAACGGGATCGGCAGGTCCTTGCCCGTGAGCACACCCTTCACACCGGGCAGCGCCGCGGCCTGCCTGGTGTCGATGTGCACGATCTCCGCGTGCGCCACGGTGCTGCGCAGCAGCTTCATGTGCAGCATGCGCGGCAGCGTCAGGTCGTCGGCGAACCTGGTCAGACCGCTGACCTTGCTGCGCGCGTCGACCTTGCGGATCGGCTTGCCGATGTGCTCGAGATCGTCCTGCTCGACGTCGTGCTGCCACGGCGCGTCGGTGCGCGCCCGCGACCGAGGCGCCGGGCGAGTCGTCGGATCGTCAAGAACCATGGATCGACTCCTTGCTCGGCTCCGCCTGCTCACCGCGGCAGCGCGCCGCCGCCAGTTCGACCGCCTCGAAGATCTTCAGGTAGCCGGTGCAGCGGCACAGGTTGCCGGCGAGGCACTGCCTGATCTGCTCGCGCGTCGGGCGGTCGTTGTCGCGCAGCAGCGCCTCGGCCGTCATCAGGATGCCGGGCGTGCAGTAGCCGCACTGAGCGGCGCCGAGGTCGGCGAGGGCGTGCTGCAGCTCGGTCAGCTGCGGGCCGTCGGCGAGCCCCTCGACGGTCTGCACCGGCCTGCCCACCGCATCGACCGCCAGCATCAGGCAGCTCAGGATCGGCACGCCGTCGACCTGCACGGTGCAGGTGCCACATTCGCCGAGTTCGCAGCCGTGTTTGGTGCCGGTGAGGTTCAGCTCCTCGCGCAGCACTTCCAGCAGGGTCTTGTGCGGCGGGAACGCCACCTCGTGCGGCTCGCCGTTCACGTGGAACGTGGCGAGCACCTTTCCGGGCTCGGTCATGGGGGCGAGCACGATAGCCGGCGCGCCGGGGCGGATGAAGGGTCGGCTGTGCGGTTGTGCCGCCGGGCCGGCGACGGCGGGCATGCGCCGCGGCGCAGCCCGGGGCGCCTACCGCCTGCCCTGCTGCCCCGGCATCGGCACCGGGTCGACGGCCAGCGGGCCGAACGCACAGGTCGACGGCCCGAGCCGCTCCTCGGACCGCAGGACTTCCTCCCAGGTGACCTGGCGGCCGCTGTAGGTGGCCATGCGGCCCATGATCGCCGTCAGGGTGCTCTCGGCGACGTAGCGGCCCTCGTTCCGGACCTCGCCGGAGCGGATGCTGGCGAACAGATCGTCGTGCTCGGCCTGGTAGGCGTCGTTGTCGCGACCTTCGAAGGCCCACGGGTGCTTGCCGGTGATCTGCGCCCGACCGCCCAGGTGCGCCTCGCCGTCGACGCCGTAGAGATGCTCGGAAACGTCGTTCAGGCAGCCGTCGATCTGGCGGCACTCCGAGAACAGCCAGACCCCATCGGGGTATTCGTACTGGACCGCGTGGTGATCGAAGATGTGCCCGTAGGCCGGATCGGTGCGCACCTGGCGGCCCCCCATGCCGCGGGCCCGCAGCGGGTGCCCCTGCAGCGCCCAGTTGACGACGTCGAGGTTGTGCACGTGCTGCTCGACGATGTGGTCACCGCTGAGCCAGGTGAAGTACAGCCAGTTGCGCAGCTGCCACTCCATGTCGCTCCACGCCGGCTGGCGCGGGTGCATCCACAGGCCGCCCATGTTCCACGCGCAGCGCGCGAACCGGATCCGGCCGAGGTCGCCGCGGTGGATGCGCTGCATCGCCTCGACGTACGAGGACTGGTGGTGGCGCTGCAAGCCGCTGACCACCGCCAGCCGCTTCTGCTGTGCCAGTTCGGCCGCCGCCAGTACCTGCCGCACACCGGGACCGTCGACGGCCACCGGCTTCTCCAGGAACACGTGCTTGCCGGCCCGGATCGCGGCCTCGAACATGGCCGGCCGGAAGTGCGGCGGCGTGGCCAGCAGCACGACGTCGACGTCGCTGGCCAGCAGGTGCTGCCAGCCGTCGAAGCCGACGAAGCGCCGCGCCTCGGGCACGTCGACCCGCGCGGCGATCGCAGCGTCCCCGGTCAACTCGCCCAGGCTGTCCTGCAGGCGATCGGCGAACGCATCCGCCATCGCCACCAGCCGCACCGGACCGTCGGTGTGGAGGGCCTGCGATGCGGCGCCGGTGCCGCGGCCGCCGCAGCCGATCAGGCCGAGCTTCAGTTCGTCGGAGCCACCCGCATGCAGGCGCAGCGACATCAGGGGTGCGGCCGCGGCGGCCGTGGCCGTCTGCTGCAGGAACGAGCGACGCGTGGAGTGAGACATCGGCCTTGTTCGGCGGGGGATCGGGGCCCCCGAGGGAAGCACGGCCGGCACCGTAGTCAAGGCCGGACGTCGAGCTCGCCGCTACAGTCCGCACATGGACCGCCGCCGCTTCCTCACCACCTCGGCCGTCGCCGCCGCTGCGACCGCCGCCGCCGCCGCCCCCACCGTCGCACCGCGCCCGCAGAACCCGCCGCGCGGACCGTTCCGGCTGCGGTACGCGCCGCACTTCGGCATGTTCCAGCACCACGCGCCGGATCTGCTCGACCAGCTGCAGTTCGCGTTCGACCAGGGCTTCCGCGCCTGGGAGGACAACGGCATGGCCGGTCGGCCGGTCGCGGAGCAGGAACGCATCGCCGCCAAGATGGAGCAGCTCGGCATCGAGATGGGCGTGTTCGTCGCGCACGCCGACTTCCGCGCACCGACCTTCGCCTCGGGCAAGGCCGAGCACCGCGATCGCGTGCTCGCCGACCTGAAGGCGGCGGTCGAGGTCGGCAAACGCGTGCGCGCGAAGTGGTGCACGGTCGTGCCGGGCACGGTCGATCCGCGCCAGGAGCCGGGCTTCCAGACCGCCAACGTCGTCGACCTGCTGAAGCGCTGCGCCGACGTGTGTGCCGAGTCGGGCCTGATCATGGTGCTCGAGGCGCTGAACTTCCGCGACCACCCGACGCTGTTGCTGACCAAGATCGCGCAGGGCTACCAGATCTGCCGCGCCGTCGCCCACCCGAGCTGCAAGCTGCTCGACGACCTGTACCACCAGCAGGTCAGCGAGGGGAACCTGATCCCCAACCTCGACCGCGCCTTCGACGAGATCGCCTACTTCCAGATCGGCGACAACCCGGGTCGCAACGAGCCCGGCACCGGCGAGGTCCACTTCAAGAACGTGTTCGGCCACCTGCACGGCAAGGGCTACGCGGGGCTGCTCGGCATGGAGCACGGCAACAGCCGCGGCGACCGCGACGGCGAGCTGGCGGTGATCGAGGCCTACCGCCAGGCGGACGCGTACTGATCGCGGCCGCGCCGGCGCGCTCAGCGGTCCGTCGGCGCGTGCGCCGCCAGCGCCGCCAGCACGCGATCCCGCAGCTGCGGCCGACAGACGACGACCTCGTCGTTGCGCGGGTCGGGCCGGTTGTAGCGCTGCGCGCCGCCGTCGAAGCGGCACACCGCCCAGCCGGCGGCACGGGCCACGGCCTCGGGCGCGCAGGTGTCCCATTCCTTCAGGCCGGGCTTGTGCACGTAGACATCGGCCAGCCCGAACAGCAGCAGCGAGACCTTGCAGCCGACGCTGCCCGATGGCACCAGCTCGGTCCTGCCGAGCGCGCCGGCGAAACGCTCGATCCACGCCGGGGTGTGGCTGCGGCTGACCGCGAGGCGCAACGGCCACCCACCGGTGTCGCGATCGGGCCCCAGCTTGCGGCTGCCGCGCACGTCGAGCCGCGTATGTCCGGGCAGGCAGATGCCGGCGAGCAGGGCCTGCATCGCCGGCAGCGCGACGGCGCCGAGCACGGCCTGCCCGTCGATGGCGAGGCCGACGTGCACCGCCCAGTCCTCACGGCCGGCGCGGTACTCCCTGGTGCCGTCGAGCGGATCGACGATCCACACGCACCGTCGGGACAACCGTCCGGCCGCGTCCTCGGTCTCCTCGGACAGCACCGCGTCGTCGGGGTGGCGGGCGCGCAGGAATCCCTGCAGGAACGCATCCGCGGCCTGGTCCGCGACGTCGCCGAGCCGCGCCGGCTCCGGCCACCGACCGCTGTCGCGCAGCGCGAGCAGGCGCTGGCCCGCCTGTTCGGCGGCCGCGATCGCGGTCTCGAGGCGGCCGGAGACGTCCTCGGCGGGCCGGGGTTCGGTCATGGAGATCTCTGCGCGCGCCTTGGACACCCGGGCGTCCCGGGAGCGGGACGCCATGGTGGCTCGCCGGTCAGCGCCGGTCGGTCACAGCGTGACCGTCAGCGACAGCGCGTTCGACAGGTCGAGGTTGCCGGCCGGGAACGCCGCAGCCTGCACCACGAAGGTGTAGGTCGGCATCGTGCCGGAGGCGAACAACGGGGCCCGCAGCCGGCCAGTGACGTCGGCGCTGTCGATGATGACGAACAACACCGCGGCCTCCTCCGGCACGAGGAACTCACCGGGCACGATCTGGTACGGCGCGGACGTGAACGCGCCGATCAACAGGACCGGCATGCTCGGCGCCGCCCCGATGACCTCCAACGTCGCCAGCGATGCCGGGCCGGTCAGGCTGTCACCGCACACCGAGAGCGCCAGCGTGCCGCCGCCGGCCATGCCGAGGTCGGGCTGGCAGAACTCGCAGACGTCCGGGATCAGGTTGCCGTTCGAGTCGGCGAACGCGCCGCTCAGCACGTCCTCGAGGTCGTTGATGCCGTTGTTGTTGCAGTCGGCCTCGTAGACGGTGCGGAACACGTTCAGGTCGTCGGTGTCGACGTCGCCGTCCTGGTCGAAGTCGAACACGGCCGCGGGGCTGTCCGCGGTGTAGGGGCCGCCGTTGCGCGCGAGCCGGAACGCCGCCAGGTCCACCTGGTCGAGCACGTTGTCGCCGTTGCTGTCGAACTCGCGGCGGCCCAGCGAGTCGAGGAACGCGACGACCTTCTGCTGGTCGGCGAGCGGCAGCGCCTGCAGCGCGAGCGCCGAGGTGCGGGCCTCGCTGCCGAACGCGGCGTGCAGCGCGACGATGCCGGTCGGGCCGAGGATGCGCTGCTCGAAGGTACCGCCGATGACGCGGCCGTCGTGCCACAGCGGGTCGCGGCTGCGCACACCCCACAGCGGCGGCGTGCGCAGTTCCTGCACGCCCGCCATGCCGTCGCCGATGAAGTCGGCGGCGATGCCCATGTCGTGCAGCAGGAAGTCCGAGTACGGCCGGATCACCTGGTTGCGGATCGCCGCCTCGAGCGCGGGGTCGTTGCGCGTCGTGAACGAGGCCACGTGGCAGTCGGCGCAGCCGACCGAGTTGAAGACCGTCTCGCCGGCCATGCCCGAACGCGGCGTCTGCGGCGGGGCAGCCAGGTAGCGCTGGAAGTGGGTGATGCGGTCGATGAAGTGCAGGCCCTGGCCGTCGGGACCGTCCTCGGGATCCGGCACGGTGTCGTAGCTGCCCGGCGGCACGCCGTTCGCCGCGCTCTCGGTATCGAGCAGGCGGTTGGTGAAACCGATCTCGTTCAGCGCGGCATCGCCGGAGAACGACAGCAGCGTCGCGACTTCGGCCTTCCAGCCGAAGCGGCCGACGCGCGCCGCGCCGCCGGGCGTCTCCAGCGGCACCACCATGTTGGCGACGCCGCTGACGTTCGCGCTCGGCGGCGTGGTCTCGCGCACGAGGATGTCCGCGTCGGCGATCGCCTCGATCAGCCCGTCACCGAGGATGGACGGCGTGACGCGCTGCGCCGTCACGTTGGCCGCCATCGGGATCGACTCGGCGTAGGCGACGTTGATGGTGTTGAGCTGCAGCAACGATCCGCCGAGGCCCGTCAGCGGATCCCAGCCGATGCCCTTCTCGTCGTAGAAGCCGAACCGGAACACCTTGATGCTGCCCGGGCCGCCGATCGGATTGTTGTGGCAGCTGGCGCAGCTGGCCTGGTTGAAGATCGGACCGAGGCCCTCGCCCACCTGGAACGTGTGGGTGAAGTCCGTCCGGCCGGCGTCGAAGCGCTGCAGTTCGGTGGCCGTGAGGCCGGCCAGCGGGGCGCCCATCTTCGGCTGCGGGGTCTGCGCCACGACGACGGGCGCACCGATGGTGAGGAACAAGACGGAGGTGCAGAGCAAACGCATGTCTGGAGAACGCAGGGGAGAAGGCCGGGCCGAGGGCAGGATCGGCGCAGCGGTCGAAGGCGACGGAGGCAGGAGGATACCAGAACGAACGCGGCCTGGTTGCCCAGGCCGCACGGATGCGTCAGAGTCCCGGTTTCGCCGGGCGGGATCGGCTCACGGCTTCATCCGGATCAGCAGGCCGTTCGTGAAGCCCCAGCCCTGCGTCTGGCCGGCATCCTGGTAGACGACCTGGGCGTAGACCTCGAAACTGCCGAGCCCACCGGGGAAACCGGGCACCACGAAGCTGCCGCTCGCATCCATCGCGAAGCCGATGCCGATCGGCGGCGCCGGATCGATCAACAGGCCGCCGGCGAACGGCGAACCCAGGTTGAACAGGCTGCCGAGCAGGATCGCAGGCGCCGAGGACGGCGCGCCCACGACCGAGAATGTCGCCGTCGTGCCATTGGACAGGTCGCCGCCGCAGATCGAGAACGTCGCCGTGCCCGGGCCCAACGGACCGATGTCCTCCTGGCACAGCGTGCAGGCGTATGCCTCGGCGCGGAACAGGTCGATGCCGCCCTCGACGATGTTGCCGGGGGTCACGTCCTGGATGCGGAAGCGCACCCGCACCGCGTTGGTCGGCACGATGAAATCGCTGACGCGGAACGATGCGGTGGTCCACTGGTTGTTGCCGCTGCCGATCACGGTCTCGACCGGCACCCAGCTGACGCCGTCGCCCGACACATGCACCTGCATCACGTCGGCGCCATCGCTGAAGAACCAGCGACGGTAGCTGATCGTGCCGTCGGTGCCGGCCATGTCGATCGTCGGCGAGAACAGGTCCGTCGGCCCACCATCGACGTCGGCGGTACCGGCGGCGCCACCGGCAGCCCCGTTCTGGGTCACCCAGCACTTGGTGTTCGACGCGCTCGCCTCACCGTCTTCGGGCGGCGCCGCGAACTGGCCGAGCGTGGTGGTGCCGTTCGGCACCGCGACCTCCCAGGCGCCCGTCGACAGCGCGGTGTTGACCACGCTCCAACCGGTGACCGCGCCTTCCATGTTGTTCTCGTAGAGCACGTTCGTGCCCACCGCGGAGATGACCCTGTTGGTCGACGTCGGCGCAGTCGCCGGGTCCTTGTAGGTCACCGCACCGGTGCCCTGCACGGTCACGTAGAACTCGACCTCGCTGGTGCAGCCGGGCATCTGCGGCAGGGTGGCCAGGTAGAGACCGGGGCTCAGATCCCACAGCGGGCTGGTCTGGAACGGCGCGCCGTTGACCGAGTAGTGCAGCACGCCGGTGCCGGCCTGCGGCACGACGCCACCGATCCCGGTCGCCTGCACGGTGAACGAGTGGATGGCGCCCGGCGACAGCAGCGAGGGCAGACCACTGGGGTAGGAGAACGCCATGCCGACCGGCGGCTGGTTGATCCAGACCGTGGTGCCGGAGCACCGCCCGAGCACGATGTCCTTCCAGCCGTCGCCGTTGATGTCGAACACCGCCGCGTCGAACGAACCGACCAGCATGCTGGTCGGGATGCCGCACACCTGACCACCGGACAGCTCTTCCTTCAGCGTCACGTTCGGCGTGTTGCCGAGGTTGCGGAAGATGTGCGCGCGGCGACCACAGCCGGAGATGTCGACGTCGACGTCGCAGATGATCGCGTCGTTGAAGCCGTCGTTGTTGAGGTCGACGATCAGGTTGTTGCCGCCGAACCCGTCGTCGCCGCCACTGGTGTAGGAGAACGCGACCTCGGGGCCGAACACCGCCTGCGGCACCTGGCCGGGCGGAGGCGTCGTCACGCCGGTCATCAGCTTGTAACGGTCCTGGCCGTCGTCGCTGAAGATCATGTCCGGCAGCAGGTCGTTGTTCAGGTCGCCGACCGCGAAGTGATACGGGGCGTTGCCGTAGGCCAGCTGGTAGATGCCGTAGTTGCCGGGGCTGGCGGCGCCCATGCTGTAGCTGATCGAGACCGCCTGCGGCGCGTTGAGCGCGTCGTCCTTCAGGATGTCGACCCAGCCGTCGCCGTTCATGTCGACCATGGCGACCTTCATGCCGAACGACGACTCGAGCATCTCGACGGTCATGCGCGACGACGAGACGTCGGTGAAGTAGCCGCTGCCGTTGTTCAGCAGCAGGCGGTCGTTGAGGTCGACCGGCCGGGAACCACCCTGCTGGTAGTCGCCGAAGTACAGGTCCATGTCGCCGTCGTGATCGATGTCACCGGCCGCGACCGAACAGAAGCGCTGGAAACCGCCCCACGGGGTGTCGTCGATGCGCAGCTTGTCGTCGTAGGCGAAGCCGAGCCAGTTGCCGGGGATGCCACCGTCGCCGAGGTTGATGTAGACGCGCGGCACGCGCAGGAACTGGACGACCGTGTCCGACAGCGTCGTGCAGGTGACGAGGTCCACCCAGAGGTCGCCGTTGACGTCGACTGCGACCACGTCGCGGTCGTTGGTCGAGTCGAGCATGCCCTGGCTGCCTTCGAGGGCGAGCGCCGGCGAGACGTTGCTGCCGTAGAGCGCGGTGCGATCGGTGAGCACGCCGTTCTCGTTCATCAACAGCACGTTCGGGTACTTGCCCGGCGTCGTGAACGGCTGCTTGCGGGCGACGAACAGGTCGGTGTCGCCGTCCTTGTCGAAGTCGGCCCAGGCGTAGTCCTTCTCCTGGGTGTCACCGGCTCCGAGAGCGTTGGCTGCCACCAGGCGGGTCGAGGTCTGGTCCTGGAAGGTCACCCACTGGGCAGGCAACGAAGACACCACCGCCGCAGCGGCGACAGCGGCGAGGAAAGGGGAGGTCGGAATGCGCACGGATACCTCTGGCGTAACGTGGGAGGGCAATCGACCCGGGGGAGACGGGGGCACCGGGCCTGGGCAGGCCGTGAGACCTTACCCCGCTCCCGACCGCGATCAACCCGCCCCCCATCGGGAGCGCACCCCACCGCGGCCACTTCCGTCGCGGCGCATGGCCGACGCCGGTCAGCGCGCGAGGCGCCGCAGCCAGTTCCGCTGCGTCCACAGCGCGTCGAGCTGCGCGAACCGGGTCCGCACCAGCGCCTCGGCGGCGGCTGCATCGATGTCGTGCAGGGCATCGAGCAGGGCGGCGATCTCGGCGACCGCGAGCGTGCCGTCGCTGTCCGCGGTCAGCCGCGCCCGCAGCCGCGCCGCCGCCTCGGCATCGCCGCAGCAGTGCAGGGCGAGCCCCGCCTCGGCCGCCGCGAACGGGGCCGCGCTCGCGACCTGGTCGCGCAGCACGTCGATCGCGCGCGGATCCTGCGCCGCGCGCAGCAACCGCAGCAGGTCGAACGCGCGCGCGCCGCGCAGGTCGCGCAGACGCCCGATCGCCGCCGGCACCGCGTCGCGCGCCTCGGTCTGCAGGTCGCACAGCACGCGAACGGCGGCGCCGACTGCGCCCTCGTCCGGGTCGGTCGCGATCAACTTCGCGAGCGGCGCCACCATGCGCTCGCCCAGCGCCTGCGCCGCGGCCTGCAGATCCGGCCATTCCCGCTCCTGCCAGCGGGCCCCGTCCGGCGACGTGCGGGGCGAGAACCAGTCGGCGACGGCCGCCGCGCGCCGCTCCGGATCGGCGATCGCCAGGGTCGCCTGCCAGCGCTGCCGCGCCACGAGACCGGCGGCGATCTCGCGGCGCACGCCGGGCGGATCGGCGGGCGTGGACTGGTCGCCGTCGCGGTCCTGCCAGCGGGTCAGTTCGTAGGGTCCCGGGTTGATCTGCTGGGCGTAGCCCCAGACCTCGTCGCCGGCGAACCACAGGACGCCGCGGGCGCGACCCTCGAGCAGGTGCAACGGCTCCCAGGCGCCGTCGTCGGGGTTCGCCTGCAGGAACAGCAGCACGGTGTCGACGCGGATCGGCTCGTGGGTGCGGCCGTTCCAATCGAACGGCACGCGCGGCATCGCCGCCAGCGAGGGCACGGCGAAGACCCGGGTCGTGCCGACACCCGGGGCCACGTGGTACTCGGTCGCCACCTCGATGCGGCCGTCGCCGAGCAGCCGGCCCTCGACGATCCACTGCGCCAGGTTGGCCATGCGGTACGCCGACGGATGCGGCTTGATCGAACCGGCGCCTCCCGGCGTGAACAGCGCGGCGGCGACCACCGCGGCGGCCGCGAACGGATGCAGGTGCGTCACCATCACCTGGAACAGTAGTCGACCCGCGAGCCGCGTCACCGGGGCGGGACGTTCGCCGCGGCCCGATCAGCGCGGCTGCAGCCAGACCGACACGACTTCGGGCGCCGCCTCGGTCACGTCGAACGCGAGCGTCACCGGCTGGTAGCCCTCGAACTCGAAGCGCACGTCGGTGCGACCGACCGGCACCATCGCCATCGACTCGACCGGGTGGCCGAGCGGCGGACTGCCCCAGTAGTCGATCGAGGCGGACTCGGTCGTGCCGCCCTGCCAGAAGAAGCGGCCCGCGCGCACGGTGCCGATCGTCACCTCGCCGTCGATGCCCTCGTCGGTGACGCGGTCGGGGGCACTGGCGTCGCGCAGCACGAAGCGGATGCGGCCGCGGCGCGCGAGCACGATGTCGAGTTCGTTCTCACGCCCCGCCTCGGTGACCAGCACGCGCGACTCGACGACCTTGTCGAACGTCTCCGGGTAGGCCGCGACCTCGACGCGCACCGGCCCGACGGCGCAGGTGCCGTGCACCTCGCCGGGGCCGCTGCGCAGCACCTCGAACGCGCGCAGGCTGGCGCCGGCCTGGGGCTGCACCGAGCAGGTGAAGTCCGCCGGCACACCACCGTCGGCGAAGCGTGCGCGCACCGTCAGCAACGTCGCCGGCGTCTCGGCCAGCCGCAGGTCGACGGCGAACGCGCCGTTCTGCATCGGCATCTGCACCAGTTCGTCGGCGCCGAAGCCGCCCGACGCGTCCGCGCGCAACCAGACGAAAGCGCCGCGCGGCACGACGACATGCGGCGCGCGCGTCCACTCGTCGGCCAGCGCCCGCTGCAGCGCGGTTGCGTCGCCGCCGCGGGCGGCCGCCGCGGCATCGCCGGCGTCGGCCGCGAACACGACCACCTGCGTCGCGCGCGGCAGCAACGACCGCCCGGCGGAGTCCGACCAGGACAGGTCGACGCGCACGCCGTCGAGCCGCAGGTCGACGGTGTCCGCTTCGGCGGGCAGCCACCGCCCGCCATGGCCGATGACGAAGTCCTCGTGCATGCCCAGCGGACCGGTCACGTAGACCTCCCAGCGATCGAGCACCGAGCGGTTGGCGGCGAAACGCCCCTCGTCGTCGGTGCGCGTCTCGAAGTACCAGTAGTTCGGCCCGACCTGCGGCAGGCCGTCGTCGACCCGCAGGCCACCGCGCACGTTGACCTCGATGTCCGGCACCGGCGTGCCGTCCAGCAGCGCGACGCGGCCGCGGATCGCATGGCCGGGCGCCAGCACGACGTCGCCGAGATCGCGTTCGCCGCCGGGCGGCAGCTCGACCTCGAAGCGGCTGCGGCCGGCGACCGCGTGCCGCGCATCGATGCGCACGCGCGGCAGACCCTCGCGGAGCGCCAGCCGGAAATGGCCCTGGTCGTCGGCGTTCGCAAACGCGTGCAGCGGCTCGTCGGGTCCCACACCGAACGCATTGAGTCGGGCCGGCACCGGCTGCCCGAACCGGTCGACGACGCGGCCCCACAGCGTCACGTACGGGGCCAGCTCGAAGTCGTGCGCCAGCAACAGCGGTCCGGCGACCGGCAGCGACGGCAGGCTCGCGAAATGCGTCTCGGCGTCGCGGCCCGGCGCCTCGGCGACGGCGACCAGGCGGTTGCCGCTGCGATCGAGCGGCGGCCGATCGCGCCAGAAGGCGAGGTCGAGTTCGTAGCGCCCCTCGGCATCGGTCGGCGCCTCGGCGACCACCGGCCCCATCTCGAACAGCTGGCAACGCACGACGGCATGCGGCAGCGGCTCGCCCGTGTTCGCACGCACGGTGCCGCGCAGCCGCCATGCCGGCGCCGCCGCGGGCATCGACTCGCGCTGCGTGCTCGCTACCACGGGCGTCGGCGGCGCCGCCGTCGACCCGTCGCCGTGCGCCGGCACGACGTGGCCGCCGACGTCGGCGACGACCGGCCCGGTCGCCGCCGGCTCGGTGCGCGGCGCGAACAGCACGACCGCCGCGACCGAGGCCGTGGCGCAGAACGTGACGAGCCACCAGCGCGCGCGCAGCCACAGTCCGCCGGCCACGGCGATCGCCGGCGATCCCGCGAGCAGCCGCGCCCGCACGTTCGCCAACGCGCGCGGCCCGACGTCGCCGAAGCCCGGTGCGACCGCGAGGCCGACCGGCAGCCGGCGCCGCAGTTCGCCCATCGCCCGCGCGACCTGCGTGCGCACGGTGCCCGCGGGCTTGTGCGCGCGCGCGGCGATCTCGCGGCAGCTGAGGTCGTCGAGCAGGTGCTGCCGCAGCAGACTGGCATCGTCGTGCGAGAGTTCCTGCAGCGCGCCGGCGAACGCCGCCGCGGTCTCGCGATCGCTCGCGGCCGCCACCGGATCGCGTGCGGCCGCCGGCGAGCGCGCATCGCGATCGCGGCGGCGCATGCGCGCGCGGCGGCGCAGCGTGCGCGCCTCGTTGGCCAGGATGCCGAGCAGCCAGGGCAGCAGCGGCCGGCTGGCGTCGTAGGCACTGCCACGCGCCATCGCCGTGCCGAAGGTCTGGTGCAACAGGTCCTCGACGTCGTCGCGCGGCACCAGGAACGCCGCCACGCGCAGCAGTTCGGGCGCGGTCGCGTCGAAGGCGGCGGCGAGCGCGCGCCCGTCGCCGCGGCGGCGGAACGCGGCGAACGCCTGTTCGGGGGTCAGGGCATCGGGTTCGGATCGCATGCCGCTACTCGTCGCGACGCCGGAACGTGCGCCGGAAAATCCGGCGGCCGGCCCGTAGGATCGCCCGCCGCCGATGCCGACGTTCCAGCAGCTGATCCTCCGCCTCCAGGACTACTGGGACAAGCAGGGCTGCGCGCTGCTGCAGCCCTACGACATGGAGGTCGGCGCCGGCACCAGCCACACGGCGACGTTCCTGCGCGCGCTCGGTCCGGAGCCGTGGCAGGCCGCCTACGTGCAGCCGAGCCGCCGGCCCAAGGACGGCCGCTACGGCCAGAACCCCAACCGCCTGCAGCACTACTACCAGTTCCAGGTCGTGCTGAAGCCGTCGCCGGCGAACATCCTCGACCTGTATCTGGGTTCGCTGCAGGCGGTCGGCTTCGACCTGACGCAGAACGACGTGCGCTTCGTCGAGGACGACTGGGAGAACCCGACGCTCGGCTGCTGGGGGCTCGGCTGGGAGGTGTGGCTCAATGGCATGGAGGTGACGCAGTTCACCTATTTCCAGCAGGTCGGCGGCATCGACTGCCGGCCGATCACCGGCGAGATCACCTACGGCCTCGAACGGCTGTGCATGTATCTGCAGGGCAAGGAGAACGTGTTCGACCTCGAGTACGCGCCGGGCCTCACCTACGGCGACGTGTTCCACCAGAACGAGGTCGAGCAGAGCGCCTACAACTTCGAGCACAGCGACGTCGAGTTCCTGCTGGCGGCGTTCGCCGCGCACGAGCGGCAGAGCCAGCACCTGATGACGCAACAGCTCGCGCTGCCCGCCTACGAGCAGCTGCTGAAGGCCGGCCACACGTTCAACCTGCTCGACGCGCGCGGCGCGATCTCGGTCACCGAACGCGCCGCCTACATCGGCCGCATCCGCAACCTCGCGCGCGCCGTCGCGCAGAGCTACCTCGAGAGCCGCGCGCGGCTGGGTTTCCCGATGGCGCCGAAGGCCTGGGCCGACGAGGTGCTGGCGAAGCTGGCCGAGGCCAACGCACCGAAGAGCGCCTGATGACCATGAGAACCGCGAGCCTGCTGGTCGAACTGTTCGTCGAGGAACTGCCGCCGAAGTCGCTGCAGAAGCTCGGCTCGGCCTTCGGCGAAGTGCTGTTCGCGAGCCTGCAGACGCAGGGGCTCGCCGGCGACGGGGCGGTGGCGACGACGTTCGCGACGCCGCGGCGGCTGGCGGTGCACGTCACGCACGTCGCGGCGCGCGCCGCGGACCGGCCCGAGCAGGTCAAGCTGGTGCCGGTCAAGATCGGGCTCGACGCCGGCGGGCAACCGACCGAGGTGCTGAAGAAGAAGCTCGCCTCGATCGGCGCCGACGTGTCGGTGGTGCCGCAGCTGGTGCGCGCGCAGGACGGCAAGAACGAGACGCTGTTCCTGCCGCGCGTGGTGCCGGGCGCGTTGCTCGCCGCCGGCCTGCAGGTGGCGCTCGACACGGCCCTGCAGCAGCTGCCGATCCCGAAGGTGATGACCTACCAGCAGGCCGACGGCTGGACGAACGTGAAGTTCGTGCGGCCCGCGCACCGGCTGGTCGCGCTGCACGGCAAGGACGTGGTGCCGGTCACGGCGCTCGGGCTCACGAGCGGGCGCGAGACGCAGGGCCATCGCTTCGCGAGCAAGGCGCCGGTGCTCACGCTGCGCGACGCCGACGGCTACGAGGCCCAGCTGCGCGACGACGGCGCGGTCGTCGCTTCGTTCGCCGAGCGCCGCGCCGACATCGAGCGCCAGCTGCAGGCGAAGGCGCAGGCCGAGGGCCTGACGCCGATCGCCGACCCGGCCCTGCTCGACGAGGTGACCGCGCTGGTCGAACGGCCGAACGTGCTGCTGTGCCAGTTCGAGCCCGAGTTCCTGGCGGTGCCGCAGGAGTGCCTGATCCTGACCATGAAGCTGAACCAGAAGTACTTCCCGCTGCTCGACGCGCACGGGAAGTTGACCAACCGGTTCCTGCTGGTCAGCAACATCCACCCCGCCGACGCGAGCGCGGTGGTCTCCGGCAACGAACGCGTCGTGCGGCCGCGGCTCGCCGACGCGAAGTTCTTCTTCGACCAGGACCGGAAGAAGACGCTGGCGTCGCGGCTGCCGGGACTCGGCAAGGTCGTCTACCACAACAGGCTCGGCACGCAGGGCGAACGCGTCGAACGCGTCGGCGCGATCGCCCGCCGCATCGGCAACGTGCTCGAAGGGCCCGCCCTGGCAGAAGCCGCCGAGCACACGGCGCGGCTGGCGAAGGCCGACCTGCTGACCGAGATGGTCGGCGAGTTCCCCGAGCTGCAGGGCACGATGGGCCGCTACTACGCGCAGAACGACGGCGAATCGCAGGAGATCGCCTTTGCGATCGAGGACCACTACAAGCCGCGCTTCCAGGGCGACGCGCTGCCGCGCAGCCTCACCGGCATCGCGGTCGCGCTCGCCGACAAGCTCGAGACGCTGGTCGGCCTGTTCGGCATCGGCCAGGTGCCGACCGGCGACAAGGACCCGTTCGCGCTGCGGCGCCACGCGCTCGGCGTCGTGCGCATGCTGGTCGAACGCGAACTGCCGCTGCGGCTCGACCAGCTGATCGGTTTCGCGGTGCCGGCGTTCGGCGCGTCGATCCAGGACCCGACGGCGGCGCTGAGCGAGTTCGTGTTCGACCGGCTGGCGTCGCAGCTGAAGGAGCAGGGCTACACGGCGCAGGAGATCGATGCGGTGCTGAGCCTGCGGCCGCAGCAGCTCGCCGAAGTACCGAAACGGCTGGCAGCCGTGCGCGCCTTCGCGGCGCTGCCGGAGGCCGCGTCGCTGGCGGCGGCGAACAAGCGCATCGGCAACATCCTGAAGAAGAGCGAGTCGGCGGCCGGCGGCGCCGTGCAGGAGAGGCTGCTGCAGGACGCCAAGGAACAGGCCCTGTTCGCCGCGCTGCGCCGCGTCGCGAAGTCGGCGACGCCGAAGTTCGACGCCGGCGACTACCAGGCGGCGCTGACCGAGTGCGCGGCGCTGAAGGCGCCGGTCGACGCGTTCTTCGACACGGTGATGGTCAACGCCGAGGACGCGGCGCTGCGCACCAACCGGCACGCGCTGCTGCGCGAACTGCACGCGCTGATGAACCGCATCGCGGACCTGGCGAAGCTGGCGGCGTGAAGGCGGCTGCGGCCCGACCTCACCCGAGCAGCAGCGCCACCGCTCCGACCGCCAGGATCGCGGCCGTGCCGAGCAGCACCGGCCGGCCGAGTCCCTTGCCGAGGAACACCGCCATGCCGGCCTTGACCAGCGTGTTCGCGACCGTCGCGATGACGATCGCGACCACCGCCACGTGCAGATCGACGTCGCTGCCGCGCACCTGCTGCGCCATCGACAGCGTGATCGCATCGACGTCGGTCAGACCGGCCAGCGCGGCGATCGTGTAGATGCCGCTCTGCGGCAGGGACTGCTGGCCGAGCACCAGCAGCAGCTGCACGACCGCGAACAGCAGCGCGAACTTGCTCGCGGCCCACAGCGAGAACGGGTTCTTGATCTCGACGTCGCCGGCCGCCGTCGCCGCACGCCGGTTGAGCAGCAGGCACGTGGTGGCGCCCGCCGCGCTCGTCAGCAGCATCGCGCCGAACGGCACGATCAGCGCGCCGAACATGGCGGGCGCCACCACCGAAGCGGCGACGACGACGCGGCCGAACATCACCGCCCAGGCCAGCAGGATGCCGCCGGCGAGCTGGCGCGGTGCGACGAGCGGTTCGTGGCTCTGCTTGACGAACGTCAGCGTCACCGCGGTCGAACTGGCGAGGCCGCCGGCCGCCGCAGTCACGGCGATGCCGCGTCCAGGGCCGAGCCAGCGCGTCACCACGTAGCCGACCAGCGACAGGCCTGAGATCAGCAGCACCAGCAGCCACAGCTTGTACGGGTTGATCGCGCCCCACGGATCGACCGCCTCGTTCGGCAGCAACGGCAGCACGATGAACGTCGCCAGCAACAGCCGCAGCCCGGCGAGCACGTCCTCCCAGCCCAGCTGGCCCACCATGTCGTGCAGCGGCTTCTTGTAGGCGAGCACGGCGGCGGTCACGACCCCAAGGCCGATGCCGAGTTCGCGGTGACCGGTGACGACCAACGCACCGAGCAGGCAGGTCACGATCGCCGCCAGCTCGGTGGTCAGGCCGGTGCTGTCGGGATGCTGGCGCGCGGTCACGAAGTAGCCGGCCAATACCATCGCCGTCGCCGCCACCAAGGCCGCCGCGAGGATCCACGGCGAGGCGAACTCCTGGCTCAGGAAGCCACCGAGCGCGCCGACCTGCGACAGCAGGATGAAGCTGCGCAGCCCCGCATGGCCGAAACCGGACCGCGTGTTGCGCTTCTCGCGCTCGATACCGAGCAGGCCGCCGAGCAGCAGCGCGGTGCCGAAGTCCTGCGCGAGGGCGAAGTCGAACTCGTTCTGCACCGCCGCAGTCTAGCGACGACCTCGGCATCGATCGCACGAATCACGCCGACGGCCGCTCGGTCACCGCGCGCGCGACCGGCGCCGGCAGCGGCGCCTTCGCGCCGCCGTTCGCTTCGCCGGCCAGCAGCGCGGCGATGTCCGCGTACGGATAGACCACCGCCGGATCGTCCTTCGGCAGGCCGCCGGTGTCGGCGCTCGGGCCGTAGTTGCTGTGCAGGTCGCGGCCGAACACGCGCAGCAGCGCGGTCTGCTGGCCGCGGTGATGCGACGTGTGGGCGATGCGGCGCACCATCACCCAGGTGCGCGGCCGCTGCACTTCGAAGAACGCGACGTCCTGCTGCCACCACGCATCGTCCATGGCGGCGAGCGCGCGGTGCCGGTGCTGCGCGGCGGCGGCGTAGTGGCGCAGGAAGGCGAGCCGCGACAGGTCGGCGGGCAGCACGTCGCCGGGCGCGGTGATGCCGAGCATCTTGACGAACCAGCCGCTTTCGCTCTGGCACTGGTGGATCATGTGTTCGCGCAGCGTGCGGCCACGGCGGTCGCCGGCGCGCGGGCGTACGTCGAGGTCGGCGTCGGGCGCCATCGACCACACCGACAGCACCTTCAGGATCTCGGTCCCATAGGTGTCGACGAGGAACGTGTAGCGGCTCGCCATCGCCGCATGGTCGCGCGCCCGCACGGCGAAGTCACGCGCCGAGCCAGCCGGCGCGAGATCCTCGGGCAGGGCGATCGGCCCCGCGGCAGGCGTCGAGCGGCGTCGCCGGGGATCGACGAGAGTGCCCGCGTTCGGAATTCGCCGTCACCGGCGGCCGTTCCCTTTTGCCGCCGCCGCAGTCGCCGTAGCTTCTGCACCCCCGACCATGAAGACCGCCGTGCCCACCGACCCGACGCAGCTCCGCGACGCCAGCCAGAAGGCCCTCGCCGGCGGCGCCCTGACGCCCGCCGAGGCGCTGCTGCTCTACCGCGGTCTCGACCAGCCGTCGCTCGGCTTGCTGGCCAACGACGTGCGGCTGCGGCTCCACCCGCCGGGCGCCGACGGCAAGGTGCGCGTGACCTACATCGTCGACCGCAACCTGAACCCGACCAACGTCTGCGTCACCGACTGCGGCTTCTGCGCGTTCTACCGTTCGCCGGATGCCAGCGACGCCTACGTGCTGACGCGCGAGGTGATCTACGGCAAGGTCGACGACCTGCTCGCGAAGGGCGGCATCCAGCTGCTGCTGCAGGGCGGCCACCACCCGCGGCTGAAGACCGCGTGGTTTGCCGAGCTGTTCCGCGACCTGAAGGCGCGCTATCCGCAGGTCTGGATCCACGGCATGAGCCCGCCGGAGATCACGCACCTGAGCAAGCTCGAGAAGCGGCCGGTGCGCGACGTGCTCGCCGAGCTGAAGGCCGCCGGCCTGCAGTCGATCCCCGGCGGCGGCGCCGAGATCCTGGTCGAACGCGTGCGCAAGGTCATCGCGCCGAAGAAGGCGACCACCGACGAGTGGCTCGAGGTGATGCGCCAGTGGGCGCTGCTCGGCGGCAAGGGCACCGCGACGATGATGTTCGGCCACGTCGAGACCGACGCCGAGCGCATCGAGCACATGCAGCGCATCCGCGAACTGCAGGACGAGACCTCGGTGTTCACGGCGTTCATCCCGTGGACCTACCAGCCCGACCACACGCCGCTCGGCACCCAGCTGCTCGCGACGCGCGGCGGCAAGGCGACCGTCGCCGAGTACCTGCGCACGCTGAGCCTGGCGCGGCTCTACCTGCAGAACGTGCCGCACGTGCAGTCGAGCTTCGTCACCCAGGGCATGAAGACCTGCCAGGTCGGCCTGGCGATGGGCGCCGACGACTTCGGCTCGGCGATGCTCGAAGAGAACGTCGTCAGTTCGGCCGGCTGCGTGCACCCGACCTCGATCCCCGAGATCGAACGCCACATCAAGGACGCCGGCTTCGTGCCACAGCGCCGCAACATGATGTACGAGCCGGTCGAGACGCCGGCGACCGACCGGTTCGGCAACCCGGTCGACCAGAAGAAGGCCGTGGTGTCGCAGGTCCAGGCCTGACCAGGGTCAGGACCCCGGTGGCACCGGCGGACACGCGCCACTCGCACGATCGTGCTCGGCCGACAGCCGATGCACGGTTCATGCGCAACCTGCTGGCCGTGGCCTCTGTCCTGCTGTTCGCCGGCTGCGGGCACACGCCGCCCACCGCTGCACCCGAACGGCCGGCGCCGATCCCCGACCTCGCCGCGCCGGTGCTGGCGCCGATGGCGGCGCGCCAACGACTGCTCCAAGACCTCGAGACGGAGAAGCAGCAGGCGCGCGATCGCGCCGACACCTTCGACGAAGCCGCCGGTCGCGATCACTGACCTGCAGTGCATCCGATGGCCCCGGGAGAGAACCTGCGCGACGGCTCGATCGAGTGGGATGCCGGCGTGATCGAAGCAGTTGGTCGAGTCCTCGCGGAGGAACCACGCATCGCGTGTGCGTTGCTGTTCGGCTCGTCCGCGCGGGGAACGGCTCATGCACACAGCGACGTGGACATCGCGATCGGCACCACGAGAGCCGCGGCGCGCCACCGTTGGCGCCGACCTACTTCGCCGCGCCCTTCACCTTGGCGCGCAGCAGCTCGAGCGCCTGCTCGAGGATCGGGTCGCGCGACTCCAGATCGCTCGGCGTACACGGCACGAACGTGTCGGGCGCGATGCCCTCGCCTTCGATCACGCTCCCGTCGAGCCGCAGATCCTGCCACGTCGGCACGAACACGGTGACGTCGTTGCCGAGTTCGAACGGTCTCGGGTTGCCGCTGCTGCCGAACGTCGGCTGGCCGACGAGAACGCAGTCGTCGGCCTGCTGCAGCATCATCACGAACGACTCGTTGCTGCTCATCACGTAGCGACTGGTCAGCACGGCGATCGGCTTGTCGTAGTGGCGGTTGGCGCCGTGGCCGGTGATCACGCGCTCGATCACCGGGCCGAAGCCGTCCTGGCCCGCGCGTTCGCGGAAGCGGTTCTTGGCGTAGGTCCTGGTGCCAGTGACGAACCAGGCCGCGACCTGCTGCGCCAGCGTCTCGTCGCCGCCGGAGTTCGGCCGCGCGTCGACGATCATCGCCCTGGTGTCGGCGAGCTCGGTGATCGCGCCGCCGATCACCTCCGGATCGACCTCCTTGGTCCAGGTGCCGACCATCAGGTAGCCGATGCCGTCGGCGGTGCGGCCGGCGAGCGCCTGCGGGCCGGCGGGAGCGACGCGCACGTACCGGTCGAGCAGCTGGCGACGGAACAACGGGTCGACCGCGCGCGAGCCGGTGCCGAACGTCTGCTCGCCGATGCGGAAGTACAGGTGCAGGTCCGCGGTCGGCTGCAGCATGTTCGCGGCCGCCATCGCGAAGCCGCGGTCGGTCTTCGCCGCGAGCACGGCCTTGCCGTGCTCCTTCTCGAGTTGCTTCCAGTCGGCGACGCGCAGGTCGTAGTACGAGTAGCGCTCGGCCAGCGTCTGCATCAGGGTCTTCAGCGCCTGCTGGTTGCGGCGCTTCTGCTGCGCCGCCGGGCGGAGCTTCACCGGCAGCGTCGTGAACGACCACGGCACCGGCGCCAGCGCGACGCCGTTCCTGCTGCGGAAGTTGGAGGCGGCCGGGCAGTTCAGGCTCAGCGAGTACTGGTGGTCCGGCTCGAGCTCGACCTCGAACACGACGGTCTTGTCGTCCTTCCACTGCGGGCGCCCCTTGGCCTTCGGGAACGCGGGGCCGCCGCCGCAGAACGAGAAGCCGTTCTGGTCCATCGCCTGGTCGAACACCACCACCAGCCGCGTCGCGGTCTTCGCGTCGACCTCGGCCTGGTGCGGCGGGTCCAACGAGACGACCTTCGGCGCCAGTTGGGCGAGCAGCGGCGCGCAGCACGCGGTGACGACGAACGCGAGCAGGGTCCGCATCATGGATGCGAGTGTATCCAGCGACGTTGGCATCGGCATGGCCTGGAAAGTCACCCGCACACCTGACGCCGGGCACGTCGCCGGGCTCCAAGCCACCGCCATGCGTCGCCGCCATGTCGCCGCCTTCGCGTTCGTGCTCGCCGTGGGGGCGCTGATCTGCTTCGTGTGGCTACACGATCCGGCGACGAGGCCACGCCCGGCCGCCGAACCGCCAGCGGTGTCGGCCCCGCTGCCGGCCGCCGCTGTGCCGCGGCCGGACTTGGACCGCACGGACCTGGCGACGCCGGACCCCGCCGCGGGGGCGGTCGCCGACCAGCCCGCGGGACCCGGTCCGACGACCGGCAGCCTGCGGGTGTTCGTGCGCGACGAACGCGGCGATGCGCTCGAGGGTTGTCGCGTGGCGGCCGGCGCGCAGGAAGCGATCACCGGCCGCAGCGGCACCGCGGAGTTCGTCGTCGCGGCGGCGCGCACGTTCGTGGCCGTCGATCCACCCACCGGGCAGCCGCTGGTGCCCCGCGCCGGCTGGCAGACGGTGCTCGCGGACCGGCACAACGACGTCGTGGTCGTGTTGTCACGGCAGGCGAACACCACCTTCTGGTGCCGGCTCGTCGCCGCCGAGGACGAGCGTGCCCTGCCGGGCGTGGCGGTGTCGTCGCTGCCGGCAGAGACGCTGCTGCGCAGCGATGCCGAGGGGTTCGTGCAGACCACCGTCACCGACGAGCAGACCTACCTCGAGATCCGCGCCGCCGGGCGCAGCCCCGGCCGCGTCGTGCCGACCGACGGACACGCGACCCGCGCGACGGCGCTGCGGGTGCCGTTGCCGCAAGGGGCCGTGCTGCACGTGCACACCACCGACACCGCGTCGGCACCCGTTGCCGACGTCACGATCGAACTGCGCCTGCATGCCTGGCAGGTGCAGTGGCCGCATGGCGCACGATCGCGCGGCGACGCGATCTGCTGGCGCGGCGCCACGGATGCCGCCGGCCAGCTGACGTTTCGCGACCTGCCGCGTGGTCTGCCGCTCGACGTCACCGCGCGCTGCGCAGCCGGGCGCGCCGCCCCCGCGGCGCAATGCTGGGTGCTCGACGCCGAGAGCGAGCAGCGCCTGCTGGTGCTGCCGCTCGCCGGCAGCGTGCACGGCCGCGTGCTCGATGCCGCCGGCCAGCCGGTGTCCGGCGTCTCGGTGCAGGCCAACGTCCGCGATGGTGAGCGGGCGCCGCGCGTGCCCGACCCGGCACCGGACGAACTTCGCACCACCAGCGCCGAGGATGGCACGTTCCGGCTGGCCGGCCTGATGCCTGGAGCCTGGCAGGTCGGCATCCCCTACGACGGCGCGCACCGGCCGAACGCGGTCGCGGTCGAGGTGACGCCGGGCCGCAGCGTCGCGATCGAACTGCTCGCCGAGGTGGGACTCACCGTCGCCGGCCGGGCGTTGGCAGCGGACGACGCACCCTGCCGGGCCGTGACCATCAACCTCCACGTCGACGACACCTTCGTCACCAGCAGCGTGACGGACGCACAGGGCCGCTTTCGCTTCGCACACCTGCCGGCTGGCGCATGCGAACTGCGCACCGATCCGTTCGAGGGCGACATCGGGCTCGCAGACCCCGTCACCGTGGTCACCGGTGACGAACAGGTCGAGCTGCATCTGCACGCCGTGTGCGGCAGCCTGTCCGGCAGGCTCAGCGGCAGCGACGCGTGGGTCACCGTGTACGAACGGGGCGGCGATGCGGTGCTAGGCACGCGCTGCGACCTCGATGGCTCGTTCACCTGCCGCGGACTCGCGACCGGCACCTGGGACGTGGTCGCGCACGATCGCAGCGGGCGCGTGGCCCTGGCGTCGGCGGTGCAGGTCCTGCCGGGCCGCGCGACCGACAACCTGGCGCTCGAGCTGCGCCCGGCGGCGCGACTGCGCCCGCGTCACGCCCGCGCCGACGAGTTCGTCGTCTGCCAGGGGCAACAGATCGCCGGCAAGGACAGCCTGCAGCAGGGTGCCGCCGGCGAGGCCTACGTGCCGCCGGGCACATGGACGGTGGCATTCCGTTCCCTCGGCAGGGAGATCTCCCGCTGCGAGGTCACGGTCGCCGCCGGGGACGAGCGCCTCGTCGACGGCGGCCGTTGACCGGATTGCAGAGACGCCTCTCGCGACCATCAGTTCGGCGCAGCGCGCACCAGCTCGGCGATCGCCTGCACGGTCTTCACGTTGCGCAGCGTCACGGTCGAGCCGATCGCGCGATCCAGCACCGCCGGCGTCAGCTTGCTGCGCGCGACGCCGCCCTGGTAGTCGACCCAGATCGCGTCGCCGCGCAGCACGACGCGCTCGCCGGCCTTGCAGTACGGCGCCAGCGCCTTCGCCGCGCCGGCGGCCGGCCGCAGCTTGCTGAAGCCGAGGTGCACCAGGTTGGGGCGCTCGACGGCGGCCGCTGCGAACGGACACCTCGCCGCCGCGCGCAGCCAGGCGGCACCGCTGCGCACGATCACCGGCACGGCGAAACCGAAGTGCAGCTCGATCGCCGCCTCCAGCTGCCGCTCGGCCGTCGCGGTGTCGCCGTTGGCCGTGAACACGACGTTGCCGCTCTGGAGGCAGGTGGCGACGTTGGCCCAGCCGAGCCGCTGCGTCAGTACGCGCAGCTGCGCCATCGGCACCCTCCTGTTGCCGCCGACGTTGATGCCGCGCAGCAGCGCCACGCGCACCTCGACGCGCGGCGCCTGCTTGCGGGCCGCCATGGTCAGCGCGCCTCCAGCTCGGCGAGGCAGGACTCGTGGTCGACCACGAACAGGCGCTTGCCGCGCGCCTGCACGGTGTGCCCTTCGGCCTCCAGCCGCGCGCGCAGCACCGCGAGCCCGCCGGGGAACTTCGGGTTCAACTCGCCGCCGGTCTTCAGCGTGCGCCAGTAGGGTGTCACGCGCAGCTTGCCCGCGGCCTCCTCGTCGGCCGCCGCGTGCGCGGCGAAGTTGGCGAACATGCCGGTCGTCATCGGACAGGCGGTCGTCGCGCGGTGCCGCTTCGCCAGCGCGCGGCGGATCGCGTCGATCGTCGTCAGCTGGCCCTGCTTCACCTGCCGCATCAGCGCGTCGACCTCGAGCGGCGCGGCGATCACCAGCGTGCCCTCGCCCTGGTACGGCCGCATGTTCGCCGGCATCGGCTCGACCCTGGGCAGGCCGTTCGCCGTGTGCAGCTTGTCACGCCAGCTCTTCTTGCCTGGCTTCGTCACACGCGCCGCACCACCAGCAGCGTCAGGTCGTCGGACACCGCGACGTCGCCGCGGAACGCGTCGGCCGCCGCGCGCACGCGCTCGAGCAGCACCGCCGCGCCGCTGCCCCGCGCGCCCGCGACCACCTGCTCGAGCCGCTGCTCGCCGAACAGTTCGCGACCCGGCCCCTCGCACTCGACGATGCCGTCGGTGTAGAGCACGACGGCGTCGCCCGGCTGCATCTGCAGGCGCCCCGCCTCGTAGTCCGCGTCCTCGTCGAGGCCGAGCGCCATGCCCGCGGCCGGCAGGAACGTGGCGCCGCGCGCGTGCACGTGCAGCGGCGGGCAGTGGCCCGCATTGACGAAGTGCAGCGTGCCGTCGGCCTCGAGCACGGCGAGCAGCATGGTGATGAACTTGCCGGTCGGCGCCAGGCGGCAGTGCACGCGGTTGACGCGCCGCACGATCTCGCCGAGCGGCCGTTCCGCGAAGATCTCGGCGGCGAGCGCGCCCTGCAGGGCCGCGGCGAGCAGCGACGCGCCGATGCCCTTGCCGCAGACGTCGGCGATGACCAGCGCCTGGCGGCCGTTGCCGAGGTCGAACTGGTCGACGTAGTCGCCGCCGAGTTCGTGGCAGGGAATGCACAGGCCGGCGACCTCGAACGTGCGCGTCGAACGGAACGACTCCGGCAGCAGCGCCTCCTGCACCTCGCGCGCGGTCTCGATCTCCTGGTCCATGCGGCGCTTGTCCTCCGCCTCGCGCAGCAGGCGCGCGTTCTCGACCACGGACGAGGCGTCCTGCGCCAGCCGGCTCAGCAGGTCGAGGTCGAAGCCGTCGAACTTCGCATGGCGCTTGCGGCTGTCGAGGTAGAGCACGCCGAACACGTGGTCGCCGTCGACCGTCGCGCCGGGCGCCACCGAACGCACCAGCGGCAGCGTCACCGCCGAGCGCAGCTCCAGCGACATGATGCTCTCCTGCTGCGCGAGGTCGGCGGCGTCGGCGACGTCGGCGACGATGCGCGGCGCGCCGTGGGCGATCGCCTGGCGCACCAGCGTCTCGCTGACGCGCATGCCGTCCTGCGGCAGCGAACGCCCGCCGCGCGCGCGCGCGACGCGGGTCTCGAGGCTGCCGTCGTCGCGGCGCAGCATCACCATGCCGCGCTCCGCGTCGGTCACCTCCATCGCCAGGTCGACGACGTCCTGCAGCACCTCCTCGAGCGTGAAGCCGCCGCCGAGCTTGCGGCTGAACTCGAAGAAGCGCGCGAGCCGGGCCATGCCGCCGCGTTCGAAGTCGCCGGAGACCTTGGTCAGCACCTTCGCATCCTCGACGCGCGCCCCGACCGGGCGCGACGCGCGGAACGTGATGCGCACCGGCGAGTCGTCGCCGAGCTCGATCACGTCCCCGTCGGCCAACAGGCGCACCGCGGCGCGCACGCGGTTGACCAGCACGCCCGCGCGGCTGCCGACGTCGACCGCGTGGAAGCCGCCGTTCTCGAACCGGATCTCGGCGTGCTGCTTCGAGACGTGCGGCGCCGGGACGTGGATCTCGTTCTCCTTGGCGCGCCCGATGCGGACGGTCGCGGCCCCGAGCAGCAGCAGCCGCGGCGGCGCGTCGCCCTGTTCGATCTCGAGCGAGGCCTTGGGATCGGACGCGGGCATGGCACCGGGATGCTCGGAGCCGCGTGCACGGCCGTCAAGCGGCTACGGCGGCAGCGTGTAGCCGGTCAGCTCCAGGTAGCCGCGCCCGGTGACCGGCGCGCCGTCGCGCGTGCCGCGCACGGCGACCGCGCCTTCCCAGTAGCGCACCAGCACCTGCAGCTCCTGGTCGGCCAGCAGCGGCGTGACCTCGAGGTCGAACGCCGGCGCGGTGCCGACGAGGCGAAAGCGCGCCGGGTAGCGCGCGCGGCCGTCGGCCGCGGTCCAGCTGCCGCTCGGCGTCGCCGTCGTGGTCGCGGGCAGGAGCGGTGTGACCGTGCCGTCCGCCCCGACGAGGCTGCCGCGGCTCCAGCGATCGACCGTGCCGTCGGCACGGCGCAGCTGGTACCACATCAGGTCGGCGCCGTCGTCGAGCTGCAGCGAGAACCAGTCCCAGCCGACCTGGCCCGCGCCGAGCGCCGCCGTCGACCACTCGCGATCGACCCATGCGAGGCCGCGCACGTCGTGCCGTTCGCCGCCGACCGTGATCACGCCGTCGATCGGCAGCCGCGTCAGCGAGTAGTAGATCGATGCGTTGCCCGGCTCGTCGCTCTTCTGGCTCAGGCCACGCACGCCCTGCCGCACCGGCGGTTTCCCGGGCGCGAGGCGCAGGTCGAACGCGAACGTGCGCGACGCGGCGCGCAACGCCAGCGGCAGGAAGCCATCGCCGTCAGCGGCCGCGGTCGCCGACCAGTCGGCGCAGACGATGCGGAACGGGCCATCGCCGCCACCGTCGACCTCACCGAGCCCGGCGGCGGCGCGCGCCATGCGTTCGTCGGCGTGGAACGTGCCGCCGTCGACGTCGGTGACCGCCGCGTGCGCGAGGATCACGTCGCGCGCGGCCAGCGACGCCTCGCGTTCGGGCACGTTCGCGGCCAGCGCCTGGCGGAAGAACACCAGCTGCACGCCGAAGCGGCGGCCGCCCTCGGCGTCGAGGTTGCCGGTCACGTACCACCACTCGGTGCGGAACGCCGGGTGCGCGCCGTGGTCGCGCGGGAACACCAGCTCGGGTGGCTCGGTCGCGCGCGCGAAGCCCGCGAGGTCGCCGCCGCCACCGAGCACCTGCTGCAGCGCCAGCGGCGCGGGTCCGGCCGTCGGCGCGGCGTCGCCGCAGGCGGCGGCGAGCAGGGCGAGAACCAGCCAGGCGAGACGAGGCCGCATGGTCATGCCTCCCGCAGCGCGTCGACCGGCCGCATGCGCGCGAAGCGCCGCGCCGGCTGCACGCCCGCCAGCAGCGCCGCGGCCAGCGCCAGCAGGCACGCTTGCAGCACGGCGGCCGGCGGCACCGCGACGGTGACCAGCGTCCAGCCGAACGACACGCGGTTGATCACGTCTGCGAGCACGTGGCCGAGCAGCATGCCGAGCGGCACCGCCATCGTGCAGGTCGCCACGCCCAGCAGTGCGGTCTGGCCGATCACGACGCCGCCGATGTGCAGCGGCCGCGCGCCGAGGCAGCGCAGCAGGCCGACCTCGCCGCCGCGTTCGAGCTGCAGCGCCGCGAACGCCGCGTAGATGCCGAAGAACGCCACCGCCAGCACCAGCAGCCGCATCACGCCGGTGATCGCGAAGGTGCGGTCGAACACCGCCAGCGACGACGTGCGCAGCGAGCGCTGCGCCTGCACGGCGACCGCCTGGTCCGCGGCCGCCGCCGCGCGCCGCTGCAGCTCCTGCGCGACGACGACCGGATCGGCGCCCGGCGCCACCTCGACGCCGAGCGCGGTCACGCCGACGCCGAGGTGCTGCGCGCACCACCCGGCGCCGACCAGCACTTCGCCGCGCTCGTTGCTGTAGTCGCGGTAGGTCGCGGCGATCGGCACCTCGACGTCGCCGCGCGGCGTCGTCACGGTCAGCGTGTCGCCGCGGCGCAGCCCCCAGCGGAACGCCAGCGGCTCGGACACCCAGACCGCGTCGTCGGCGGCCAGCGCGCCGCGGCCACGCGCGTCGTCGCCCTGCAGCAGCGGGAACGCCGCCACGAACGCCGGCGTCGCCTGCACGCCGACCAGGTCGATCTCGCCGCTGCCGCTGCCGCCGCGCAGCGGCAACGACGTGCGCCGGTAGCTCGTCACGCCGGTTACCTCGGGAACCTGGCGCAGCGCCGCGAGGATCGCCGGGTCGATCGCGGCGCCGCGCTCGTCGACGCCGCCGGGCACCGACACGTAGACGTCGCCGGGCAGCACCTGGCCGAGCCAGCCGGCGACGCTGTCGCGGAAGCTCGTGACCAGCGTGGCGATGCCGATCGTGGTCGCGACCGCGAGCACCATCGCCGCGACCGGCAGCGACAGGTGCGCGCGCGCCGCGGCGGTGCTGCGCACGACGTAGCGCACGAACGGACCGCGGCGCGCGGTGAGCCGCGCCGCGACCGCCAGCAGCACGGCGAGCACCGACGGCACCGCGAGCACCGCGGCGACCAGCAGCAGCAGCACGCCGAGGTAGGCCTGCACCAGCCGGTCGCCGACCGTCGCCAGCAGCAGCGCGCCGATCGCGGCCGGCACCGCGACCAGCACCAGCGGCGGCACGCGCGCGCGTTCGCCGCTGCGCGCCGGCACCAGCACCTCGCGCGCCGACACCCGCGCCGCGGCGCGCGCCGGGCCGAGACCCGCCAGCAGCGCGACGACGGTGCCGAGCACCGCGACGCCGACCAGCGTCCACGGATCGACCGCCAGCCCGTGCGGCGAGAACGTCGCGTAGTGGTCGTTCAGCGACTGCACCAACGGGCCGAGCAGCAGCCGCGCGGCGGCGATGCCGAACACGGCGCCGAGCCCGCTGCCGACCAGCCCGAGCAGGCCGGCCTCGGTCGCGACCGCGGCGCCGAGCCCGCGGCCCGACGCGCCGAGCGCGCGCAGCACGCCGAACTGCGGCCGCCGCGCGACCACCGACAGCCGCATCGTCTCGTGCACCAGGAACGCACCGACCAGCAGCGACAGCAGGCTCAGCGCCGTCAGGTTGATGCGGAAGCCGCGCGCCAGCTGGGCGAGGCCGCCGCGGCGCGCGCCGGCGGCCTCGAACCGCGCGCCCGCGCCGAACACGTCGCGCACCGCCGCCTGCGCCGCCGGAACCGCCGCCGCGGCGAGCCGCAGGTCGAGCCGGTCGACGGCGTCGAGCCGTCCGGTCCACTCCTGCGCCGTGGCGATGTCGACCAGCAGCACGTCGGCGAGCCCTGCGGCCACCACCGGCGGCGGCGCGATCGCGCCGAGGCACTGCGCCGCCACCGGCCGCCCACCGATCGACAGCGGCAGCGTGTCCCCGGCGGCGACGCCGAGCCGCTGCAGCAGCGCCGCCGTCGCGACGAAGCCGCCCGGCGTCGTCAGCAGCGGCCCGACCGGCACCGGTTCGGGCGCATCGCCGGCGACGCCCGCCCACGGCCGCAGGTCCGCGTCGGCCAGCGGGTCGATGCCGAACGCGCGCAGCACGATGCGTTCGCCGCGACCCGTCACGCGCACCACCGCGCGCAGCGACGGCGCCACCGAGCGGCCGCCGAGCCGCGCGCGCAACGCCGCGTAGCCGGCGACCGGCAGCCCCGCGGGACCGCCGGTGACGACGTGCGTCGCGCTGCCGGCGACCGTCTCCAGCGCCAGGTCGAACGACTGCTCGGCGCTGCGCTGCGCGAGCTGCATCGCGCACAACAGCGCCGTGCCCGCGGCGATGCCGAGCAGCGTCAGCAACGTCTGCAGCGGGTGCCGCGCGTGGTGCCGCAGCCCCTGGCGCAGCAGCAGCCTCACGGCGCGGCCTCGGCGTGCTCCGCGTGCAGCACGCCGCCTTCGAGCCGCAGCCGGCGATCGCAGAACGCCGCCGCCTGCCGGCTGTGCGTGACCAGCACCAGCGCGCAGCCGACCTCGCGCCGCACGTTCGCCAGCAGTTCGAGCACCATCGCCGCGGCCGCGTCGTCGAGGTTGCCGGTCGGCTCGTCGCACAGCAGCACCGCCGGCCGCGGCGCCACCGCGCGCGCCACCGCCACGCGCTGCTGTTCGCCGCCCGACAGCACCTCGGGCCACGCCGCGGCGCGGTCCGCGAGCCCGATGCGCTGCAGCAGTTCGGCCACGCGCGGCGCGATGCTCACCGCCGGCACCTTCGCCAGCTCGAGCGGCAGCGCGATGTTCTCGGCCACCGTCAGCGTCGGCAGCAGGTGGAACGCCTGGAACACGAAGCCGACCCTGGTCGCGCGCAGCACCGCGCGCGCACGTTCGCCGGCCGCGGTGACGTCGAGCCCCGCCGTGTGCACCGTGCCGCGGTCCACCTCGTCGATGCCGGCGATGAGATTCAGCAGCGTCGACTTGCCCGAGCCGCTGCGGCCGAGGATCGCCACCGCTTCGCCGGCCGCGACCGCGAGGTCGACGCCGGCGAGGATCGGCCGCACCGTGTCGCCTTCGCGCACGGACTTGTGCACGGCACGCAGCGCGACGACGGGTTCGGGCATCGCCGCTGAGCTTCGCACACAGCGCGGGGCGGATGCACGCCGGATCCGGCGGCGACCGCTGCAGCGACCGCCTTCAGACCAACCCGGCCTCGCCGCAGACCCGGGTGAGCAGATCGGCGACGCCCATCGCGTCCGCCTGTTCGCGCATCGCCTGCAGGTCGAGGTGGCCGCGCTGGCCCTTCAGCACACCCAGCACGTCGCGCCACTGTCGATCCGACGTCTCGCCGCCGGCGCGATACCAGACGAGCTTCTGGATCACGATCGCCTCGGGACTCGTGACGTCGAGCGCGGCGCCGGCGCCGAGCTCGATGCGGCGCCGTTGCTCCCACTGCCAGCGATCGAAGCCCTGCCACGCCGGCACGAACACATCGACCCGGATCATCGACGCACGGTGCACGAGTTGGAACGAGCCGCGGCGGCGGACTTCCTCGGCGACCCGATCGGCATCGACGGAGAATTCGTGGCCGACGGCGGCGACGTACGCGGCGACCTGTGCCGAGCCGAGATCCGCGGCCGGTCGACATCGAGGGTCGCGCGCGGCTCACCGAACGCGGCGCTGGCCAGGGAACCGCCGAGCACGTAGCGCACGCCGAGCCGCTCCAGGACGCCGGCGACCTGGACCGCGATCGCAACCGGGTCCGCAGGACTCAATCGACCCATGCCGCGGCCGCGGCCCCGAACGCACGCCAGGTCAACTCGGGCCCGAGGCGCAGCGCGCCAGCCCGGCGACGCAGTTCCTCTTCGGCGGCAGCGGGGAAGCGAGACCGCAGCCCCGCGACCGCCAACTGCTCCAGCGACCGGCTGGCGGCCGCCGCGAGTTCGAGCCGCTCGGCCGGACTCATGCGCCGCAGGCCTGCGAAGACGAACCGGTCGACCGCCACGGTCGTGTCGCTCGCTTGCGGCCGGTAGCTGGGCATCGCAGCACGATACGCGCGCAGGTGCCGAGCGACCAGCCGGCCGCCGCGGGCATGGCGCGAACACCAACCGCAGCCGCACCGGTCCCGGATTCCCTGCCACCGCCGAGCCACCCGGTGCACCTTCCCGCATGCAAAGCCCACCTCGACTGCTCGACCTCGTGCGCCGGACCCTGCGCACCGAGCACTACAGCCGCCGCACCGAGCAGACCTACGTCGACTGGATCGTACGCTTCGTGCACTTCTCCGGCCTCCGGCACCCGAACGAACTCGGCGCCCCCGAGGTCGCGCGTTTCCTCTCCCACCTAGCCAACGAGGGCAAGGTCGCCGCCTCGACCCAGAACCAGGCCCTCTCCGCGCTGCTGTTTCTCTACGGCAAGGTGCTCGACCAGAAGCTGCCCTGGCTCGACGGCCTCGTGCGCGCCCAGCGCCCGCCGCGCCTGCCGACCGTTCTCAGCCGCGCCGAGGTTCGTGCCGTGCTGCAGCACCTGACCCCGCCAACCTGGCTCGTCGGCAGCCTGCTCTACGGCTCCGGCCTGCGCCTGCTCGAGTGCCTGCAGCTGCGCGTCAAAGATCTCGACTTCGCCCGCGCCACCCTGACCGTGCGCGAAGGCAAGGGCGACCGCGACCGCCAGACCCTGCTACCCCAACCCCTGCACGAACCGCTGCAGCGCCATCTCCAGTTCGTGCACCGTCAACACGAAGCCGACCTGCGCCGCGGCGCCGGCCACGTCGAACTTCCGCACGCCCTCGCCCGCAAGTACCCCAACGCCGACCGCAGCTGGCCCTGGCAGTGGGTGTTCCCCGCCACCCGCACCTACACGCACCCCGAGACCGGCCACGTGCGACGCCACCACCTGCACGAGACCGTCGTGCAGCGCGACATGCACCTCGCCGTCCGCCTCGCCAGACTGTCGAAGCCCGCAACCCCGCACACCCTGCGCCACTCGTTCGCCACCCACCTGCTCGAGGACGGCTACGACATCCGCACCATCCAGAAGCTGCTCGGCCACCGTGACGTACGCACCACCATGATCTACACCCACGTGCTCGGCCGCGGCCCCCAGGGTGTGCGCAGCCCCCTCGAAGGCCTCGTCGAAGCCGAACGCCGCGACGCACGCGCGGCCCCGTCGACGCCAAGGGCAGACGCTGCGTTCGGCCCCACCGCGCACGCACCGCTGCCGCCCGACTCCGACGCAACGCAGCAAGACCGCCTCGTCAGACCGCGAAACCCGGAAATGGACTGACCAGCTGACCACGCGCGGCACCGACGAGGGCGACGGATGGCCCGCGCGAAGCTGCACTTGCGGCGGGGGTTGTCGGCGCGGGAAGGGGCGCTAGCCTGTCCGGCGAGTCAGCGGGAATGGGTCCGTTGGCCGAAGACTTGTTGGGCGGGCGGAAGCTTGATCGAGCAGTCGGTCCGCTATAGGCTGCCGTTTCGGGGCGTCGTTGTTGCGGGCTCCCACTGTCTGCTGCCCAAACGATGAAACCGCAGGCATACTCGGGAGATGGCCAAGCATGACTACTTCGTTCACTCTTGGGGCGGCTCTGACTCGTGCTTTCGCGGCCGAGCGGTCGCTGGTGGACCAGTTGAACGCCACGAGCCTGGAGCTGCCGTGGTGTCGGGACGTTGCGGTCGGCAAGCTCGTCAAGCTGAAGTACCACTATGGCCCCAAGTGGTGGGTCCTTGGTGAAGGCAAGTGGTCTGAGTATTCGCGGACCAAGCAAGTCGTGGTTGCAACCAAGCCGGTGGGGCAGGGTGGATTCGAGTTCTCCTGGGACCTTTCTGGATCTGCGCTCAGCTTCAGCATCCACGGGTCGTATCGCGGGCACACGATCAAGCAGTCTGGGAC